>JANOVZ010000024.1:0-15098 GCA_031417655.1 Sphingomonas sp.
ATCTGGAACGCCAGCCCGACGTCGCGGGCATAGCCGCGCAGCGATGCACGACCCTCCGGCGGCACGCGGCCCATGATCGCGCCCGCCTCGACCGAAAACGCAATCAGCGCGCCGGTCTTCATCTGCTGCAACCGCGTCACACCGTTGAGGTCGAAAGTCTGCGTTTCGGCTGCAATATCCATCATCTGGCCGCCCGCCATGCCCGACGGACCGCTTGCCCGCGCCAGCCCCTCGGCCAGTTCGATGCGCACAAACGGATCGGTGTTCACCGCTTCATCGACAACAAGTTCGAACGCCAGGGCATGCAGCGAATCTCCGGCAAGCACCGCAATCGCTTCGTCAAATGCCTTGTGCACGGTCGGCTTGCCGCGCCGCATATCGTCATCGTCCATGCAGGGCAGGTCATCGTGGATCAACGAATAGACGTGGATCGCCTCGACCGCGCAGCCAACCCGGAGTGCCGCCGCACGGTCGACATTGAACAGCGCGCACGAAGCCACGACCAGCAAGGGACGCAACCGTTTGCCGCCGCCGATGCTGGCATGTCGCATGGCATGGAACAGCGGCGCGCGCTGGTCGTCGGGAACCGGCAGCAACGTGTCGAACAGTCGGTCGACGTCGCGCGCGATGTCGGCCAGCGCATCGCCCAATATCGGCGCAACCACCCCCATCGCGTGTTTAACTCCCGTCGAAAGGTTGCGTGCCGACGGGCGCGCCGTCGCTGCCGAGACTAATCTTTTCGATCCGCGCCTGCGCATCCTTCAAGCGCCGCTCACATTGCATTTTGAGGGCGTCGCCTTCGGTGTAAAGTTTGATCGAGCTGTCGAGGCTTTCATCACCGCTTTCCAGACGCTGGACGATGGTTTCCAAGCGCTTCAGCGCATCTTCGAACGACAGGGCAGTCAGGTCTTCAGCCATGGGACGCTTAGTGGCGGGCGGCGGCGCGGGGGTCAAGGTGATGGTTCAGGGACGCCATGCGAGGGGATGGTCACGTAAAACCGAGTCGATCGTCGCAAAGTGCAGCCGCTCAACAGCCGCTGTCGACAATAACAACCGGTCGAATGGATCTTTGGTGTCAGGCACCGGATCGAGATCGGCTAGAACATGGTCCGCGACCACATCGATGAGACGCAGGCCCGTCGCGAACAGAAGAGTTGGCCATTCTGACAGCGGGACCGTCAGCGGAAGCTTACCAAGTCGATGCTTGATGGCTATCTCCCAAAGCGACGCGCAACTCACGAAAAATTTATCCGAGCAGTCGTCGAGCGATTGCTGGAATTTAACAGGCAATGGAAAATATTCGGGTTCGGCGAGACCCAGCATGACGTGCGTATCCAACAATAAATCGCTCATCAGCCTAACGGCTTTATCAGCACGTCTTCTTCGAATGGATCGTCGAAGTTGCCGACTGCGGGCCCAGCTACATGAGCATAGCCACGCTCCGCCTTCCAGCGCTGAAGCGCCGCTCGATCAAATCCGCCCTTGCGTTCAATGTGCGGAACGATGTCGGCAACGGGCTTCCCGTTGCGCGTAATTACTGACGTACGTCCCCGCTCTGCCTCACGGACTAAAGCGCTCAATTGGTTCTTTGCCGCCTTGATCGGAATTTCTATACCCATCGAAGGGTAGTAGCTACCGGTAGCTACCCTGTCAATTTCGCCCGCTCTTCCGCCACCAATTCCTTGCGGCTGAGTTTGCCGACCAGTGTCTTGGGCAGGTTCAACCGTATTTCAACATCGGTGACGCGCTCGTGCTTGCCGAGTTGGGGGTTGAGCCATTCCTTCAATCCCGTTCCGTCTGCGCCGTCGTTCAAAGTCACAAACGCCTTGGGCATTTCACCGTGGTACGCGTCGGGGATGCCGATCACGAGTGCTTCTTTGACCGACGGATGGCGATAAAGCACGGCTTCGATCTGGCTTGGGAATACCTTGAACCCGCCGACCGCGATCATGTCCTTCAATCGGTCGACGATGCGGATATAGCCATCGTCGTCGATGGTTGCGACGTCGCCGCTGCGCAGGAAACCATCGACGAAGGTGTCCGCGTCGGCATCGGGCCTGCCCCAATAGCCCTGCATCGTCTGTGGCCCCGAAAACACAAGTTCGCCGGGTTCGCCGTCGGGTGCAGGCTTCGTCGAGTCTTCGCGGTCGACCAGACGCACCATCGTGCCCGGCACTGGCTGGCCAATGCTGCCTGTTTTGTTGATCCCGTCATAGGGATTGCACGCGACGACGCCCGAACTTTCGGTCAGCCCATAGCCTTCGACAACGCGGGCCCCGGTGGCCCGTTCGAACTTGGTCTTGAGCGCAGGGACCAATGGTGCACCGCCCGAAATACAGACACGCAAGCTCTTGAACGATGTGCTTCCCATCGTCGGGTGATCAAGCAGCGCTTGGTACATGGTTGGCACGCCGGGGAGCGCCGTCGCCTTGATCCGCGCAATCGTGGCCAGCGTCATCTTGGCATCGAAGCGCGGCAACATGGCAATCATCCCGCCCGCCAACACCGTGCGGTTGAGCACGCAGGTGTTGGCAAAAACATGGAAAAACGGCAGCACACCGACGATCCGGTCTGGCTCACCTGCGCGCGGATCGAGCGTGTGAACCTGCCGCGCATTCGCTGTCATATTCTGGTGCGAGAGCATCGCGCCCTTGGGCACGCCGGTTGTGCCACCGGTATACTGGATCAGAGCGACCTCGCCGGGGTCGATCTCGACGGGCTTGAAGGCCCCTGTCACGGAATCCATCCGCACGACCCGTGCATCATTGGGCAGGACCGCAATGTCCTTGCGCTTGAACAACTTATAAAGCGTCCGCTTCAACGGCGGCAGCGCATCGGCAATCGCGCCCACAATGATCCGGTCGATCAATCCCTGATCGAGCAGCGTGGCCGCCGTGACGATCAATTGGGGGACATCGTTGGTCACAATCACCCGCGCGCCGCTGTCGGATACTTGATGCGACAGCTCCGAAACCGAATAAAGCGGCGACATATTGACGATGATACCGCCCGCCATTAGCGCACCGTAATAAGCAACCAGATAATCAGGGACATTGGGCAGAAACAGGCCAACCCGGTCACCCTTTGCCATTCCCATTGCCTGCAAACCGCCCGCAAAATCACGCGCCCGCTTAGCAATTTCGGCATAGCTCGACTGCGCACCCATAAAGTCAGTGAGAAGCGCTGTCGGTGTTTTCGCGGCACTCGCGGCAAACATCGCGGGCAGTGTCATCGGGGCAAACTTTCGGTCCCATGCCGACGGATGCACATAATGCTCTCGCCAGACACTCGACCGTTCGTTCATTGGAAAAGGTCTAAGCTAGGCCGCTGAATAAAAATAGACCCCCTCACGGTCTTCCTTGACCGCGCGTCCTGTCACTTCGAGATGCCGCAAATGCGCAAGCGCTTCGCCCGTCGCCAGACCAAGAATGCTGTCATCAATTGCGCGCGCAAACAGAACGCTGAAGCAATCGACGGCGCGACGCGGTTCCTCGGCGAGGCGCGAGTGCAGCCGGTCAAGACTGACGCGGTGCCCCTCCTCCAGCCGGTCGAGCCGCGCGTGCAACCCCCTGAACGGTTCACCATGCGCGGGCAGCACGAGCAAGCTGTCGGGAAGCGCGCGGAATTTCGTGATCGACGCGAGCCATTCACCCAGCGGGTCCGCTTCGGGCTCGGTAATCGTGACCGACACGTTCGACGTGATCCGCGGGAGCACCTGGTCGCCCGCGATCATCAGGTCACCGTCGTGATCGACCAGACAGACATGTTCCGGCGTATGGCCACTGCCGACCCACACCGTCCAGTCACGCCTGCCAATGCGGATCACATCACCTTCGGTCATGCGGATATGACCGACGGGAAGCGGTGAGACAATCCGCGCGAAATTGCCCCAACCCTTCGCCTTCATCGCCGCAACTTGGGTCTCGTTCCAGCCGGCACCGATAAGCTGATCGACGGCCTCAACCGGCGGCTCGTCACGCACGTCCGCCATCAGCATCCGCGTCAGCAGATATTCAGTGCGGTTCATCCACAACGGCACCCCATGCGTTGCGCACAGCCAGCCTGCGCAGCCAATGTGATCGGGGTGGTAATGCGTTGCGAAAACGCGCGTCACGCGTCGCCCGCCGAGCGCACGTTCCCACGCTTCCTTACTAGCGGGAATGTTCAGGCCGGTATCGACAATCGCCACGCCGCCGTCGTCTTCAAGCACCCAGACATTGATATGCTTCAGCAACCCCGGCACCGGCAACCGTGTCCAGCCGACACCCTCGGCAATCGGGAACACATCGCCATAGCCCGGCGCATAGTCGCCCAGAGGATAGGTTAGCCCTTTAGCAACCAGGGGTTCGAACCCGTGGTCGGTCAGGCTGGCATCATAAGCAGGGGGTTCGGCGCGCGACATTATGAAAGCCATGCCGGTCATCCTGTCCGAAGTCGAGGGGCGCAATGGCAGTCGGGCGGGACGTTCAATCCCGCAACAACTCGTTGATCGCTGTCTTGGCGCGTGTCTGAGCATCGACCCTTTTGACAATCACCGCGCAGGACAGGCTCGGGCCGGGTGATCCGTCGGGAAGCGATTTGCCCGGTAGCGCTCCCGGCACGACGACCGAATAAGCGGGAACGCGGCCGACAAAGATTTCGCCCGTCGCGCGGTCGATGATCTTGCTCGTCGAGCTGATGAAGACGCCCATCGACAGGACGACACCGCGTTCGATGTGGACACCTTCGACGACTTCGCTGCGCGCGCCGATGAAGCAGTCGTCTTCGATGATGACCGGTCCCGCCTGAAGCGGCTCAAGCACGCCGCCGATGCCGACGCCGCCCGACAGGTGAACATTTGCGCCGATCTGTGCACAGCTGCCCACGGTGGCCCATGTGTCGACCATCGACCCTTCGCCGACGCGCGCGCCGATATTGACGAAGCTCGGCATCAAGACGACGTTTTTGGCGATATGTGCGCCGTGGCGGACAATGCTGCCGGGGACGGCACGGAACCCGGCGGCGCGAAAACGCCCTTCGTCCCAATTGGCGAATTTGGACGGCACTTTGTCCCACCAGTTTGCTCCGCCCGGCCCGGGCATGATCTTGTTATCATTAAGACGGAAAGAAAGGAGGACCGCTTTCTTCAACCACTGGTTGACCTGCCACCCGTTGCTCACAGGTTCGGCGACCCGCGCGCTGCCATCATCGAGCATGTTCAGCGCATCGGACACTGCATCGCGGACCTCGCCCGTGGTCGCGGCGCTGATCGTATCCCGCGCGTCCCATGCCGCGTCGATGGTAGTCTGAAGGCTCATGCATATTCCCCTGTGACTTCGTGCAGCCAGTCGGCCACATCGGCAATTTCGTGATCGACGTACGGGGGGCGTTCCTTGCCGCCCGCTTCGCCATCGCTGTTGTGGTTGATCCAGACGGTGGTCATGCCCATCGCGTGCGCAGGCTCGAGATTATGGACTGAGTCCTCCACGAATAATGCGCAGGCGGGCTGGACATCAAACATCGCGCAAAATTTCTCGTAGCTCGCGGGCTCGGGCTTTGGCTTGTGGTTCATCACGTGGATGTCCATCATCCCTTCGAACAAACCTTCCAGCCCGCGCGCCGCCAAGATACGCTCGGCATAAGGTGCATCGGCATTGGTGAAAATCAACTTGCGACCCGGCAATGCCTCAATCCCCGCGCGCAACCGGGAACAGGGTTTCAGCAGCGACAAATCAACGTCGTGCACAAAATCGAGATAGGTATGCAGATCAACGCCATGTTCGGCCATCAGCCCGCCGAGCGTCGTGCCATAGCTTTTCCAATAAGCGTGACGGATTTTGTGCGCCGCTTCACTATCGATCTTAAAATAATCCTCGACGAAGAGCGCGATCCGGTCGCGAACTTGTTCCATGATATTGTGTTCGGGTGCGTAGAGCGTCAGGTCGAGATCGAAGATCCACGCGTCGATTTTGGCAAAAGCAGGAAGCATGGTCGCGTCCCTTACCGCAGCCGTGTCACGCTGCAACACGTTAATCTTGGCACAAGGACTGGCCACCTATAGCGTCACCATAAATAGGGTTGGAGTCGGCGGATGCAGGTGCGGAGCCTTTTACTGGCGGGAAGTGTAATCCCGCTGATGCTGTTGTCAGCATGTGGGGGGAGCGACACGAGTGTCGCGTCAACGCCGCCGCCGACGCCTTCGGTATCACCGCCGCCACCACCGCCACCCCCTCCCGTGGCATCGCTTTTTGACACGGCTGAATACCAGCGCTCGAATGCCGCCGTGCAAGCGCAAGCCCTGACCGCGTATCAGGCAGGCGCGACGGGCGCGGGCGTCGTTGCCGCAGTCATCGATAGCGGTGTCGATGCGCGCAGCGCCGAGTTTTCAGGCCGGATCAGCAGCTTGTCGACCGACCTTGCGGCATCGCGCGGCATACAGGACGAAGGTGGCCATGGAACTGCCGTTGCGGGCGTTCTGCTTTCGGGCAAGAACGATAGCGGCATTCATGGCGTGGCACTCGGCGCGACGTTATTGGTGGCACGGACCGACACACCGGGCAGCTGTGCCAATACGACTGGCCCTGATTCGGGCTGTTCGCACAATGACAATAATATCGCGCGCGGGGTCGATCTTGCCATTACGGCACGAGCGCGAGTGATCAACATGTCGCTGGGCGGATCACCGCCCAATTCAAACCTGCGCGCGGCCATCGGCCGAGCGACGGCGGCGGGCATCATCATTGTAATCTCGGCGGGCAATGCCGGGGTTACCGACCCGACCAATGCCGTGAACCCTGATCTGTTCGCCCAAATCGCGACGGATCCCATTTCGCGCGGGCTGGTTTTGATCGCGGGCGCGACCGATTCGAATAAAGTGCTTGCTGATTTTTCGAACAAGGCGGGCAATGGATCGGCCTTTTATCTGACGGCGCTCGGCGTTCGGGTGCAGGCCAATGACGAAACCGGCACCGCCTATCGCTGGAGTGGCACATCGTTTTCCGCGCCGGTTGTATCAGGCGCGGTGGCATTGCTGGCGCAAGCATTCCCCAGCCTGACGGGCGCGCAGATTGTTGATCTGCTTCTGCGTACGACAACCGATCTTGGGGCCGCTGGGACGGATGCGATTTACGGGCGCGGCGAGTTGAATATTGCCAAGGCGTTCAGTCCGCAGGGGCAAACGTCGCTTGGGGCGTCGAGTGCTGCTGTTTCGCTCGTCAATAATGGCACACTCTCCGCGCCGATGGGCGATGCGGGTCAGGGTGGCATGGCGACAGTGATCCGCGATTCCTATGGCCGCGACTTCACCGTCGATTTGTCGCCGACGTTGGCGCGGGCGCCGCGTTCGCTGCAATTGTCTCCTGCACTTACGAATAGCGCGCGGCATTTGAACGCCCGCAGCGGCGCGATGACGATGGCGTTGTCGGTTGCCGAGCGGACGCCCGAACGGCTGCTGCTGTCATCCGGCGAGACCGGCAATGCGCGGGCGCTTGCCGCGTCGGTGGCGACGCGGATCGGGCGCGATACATCCCTTGCGTTGGGCTTTGCCAGCGGGAGTGATGGGCTGGACCAAAGTTTGTCGGCGCAATCGACACCAGCATTCCTTGTGGCCAGCAGCGGGCGTGGGATTGACAAGGCACCGCAAGGAGCATTTGCCCTGCGCCACCGGGTCGGCAGTATTGGCGTCACGCTGGCGGCGGAAACCGGCGACATAAAGCTTTGGGAACGCGGCGAGATCGGGCCGCGCGGGGATCGCTATCAGCGCTACGGCTATGGATCGGTTATGCTGGGCGCGGACGGCAATGTCGGGCCATTGTCGATGGCGGGGCGGCTGACACGGATGACGGAGGCCGAGACTGTACTTGGCGCGCGGTTCCTTGGTGGGCTCGGCGGCGGCGGCGCGACAACCTGGTTTGCCGATGCGCGCGCGACGCTCCCGCCAGCAAACAAATGGCGGTTGAGTGCGGAATATCGGCGCGGTTGGACGTTGATTCCGGCGGGCGCCGCACGCGGCAATTCGACGCTGGCGACGCAGGCATTTGCTTTTGATGTGACGCGGACGGCAGTTTTTGCGCGCGACGACAGCCTTTCCGTCCGCTGGTCAGAACCGCTGCGCGTAACAAATGGGGGCATTGCATTGACGGGTCTCGACCTAATCAGCTTGGCGCCATCGGGTCGTGAGCGCGATTTCGAGGCGGTTTATGCCCGCGCGCTGGGGCCGGGCTGGCTGACGATCAACAGCTATTGGCGGCAGCAACCCGGCAATTTCGCCGCCGCGCCCGATGATGTTGGCGGCGCGGTGCGTTATTCGTTCGGCTTTTAGGAACCCAAGATTATAGACAACCGCAGCCGCTCGTTCGTGGGGGCGACGAAGCGTGCAGGGAAAGACTATGATCATCGGCCTCGGCTCTGACCTCTGTAATATCGAGCGGATCCAATCGTCGCTAGACCGCTTCGGTGAACGCTTTGAACAACGCGTCTTTACTGAAGTCGAGCGCACCAAGGCGGCGCGCCGCCCGTTCACCCGCGCCGGTACTTATGCCAAGCGTTTCGCTGCGAAAGAGGCGTTTTCGAAAGCCGTCGGCACTGGCTTCAAGCGCGGGGTCTTCATGCGCGACATCGGCGTCGTCAATGCGCCATCGGGTGCGCCGACCCTCGCGCTGAGTGGCGGCGCAAAAGCGCGGCTCGACGCGATCACACCCGACGGGTATGACGCATATGTTCACCTAACGCTCACCGACGATCATCCATGGGCACAGGCGTTCGTCATCATTGAAGCCCTTCTGAAAGACCCCCAGTGACTGCCGAAACCGTAATTCTCGAATCCCCGGTCGCCGTGCCCAAGCCAAAGACCAACTGGCTGCACGAGGCGCATAGCATTTTCTGGCTGATCATGGCCGTGCTCGGATTTCACAGCTTCATTGCAAAGCCGTTCTATATCCCAAGCGAATCGATGGTCCCGGGCCTACGCGTCGGCGACCGGCTGGTGGTCAGCAAGTTCGCCTATGGCTGGTCGTTTGTCTCGCCGACCGTACCCAATCCATCGGCGATTTTCAAAAGCCTTGTCCTGCGCGAATCCGTGCCGAGCTGGAGCGTGCAATTCGCGCCCAGCAAAGGTCGCCTGTTCGGTAATCTGCCTGAGCGTGGGGACGTCGTCATCGCAACGCCGCCGGGCAAATCCGAAGACTATATTAAGCGCGTCATCGGCCTTCCTGGCGATCGACTCGAGGTTCGCGGTGGCGTGATCATCCTCAACGGCAAGCCGGTGAAGCGCGTCGACAAAGGCTATTTGCGTATTCCTGTGGATACAAACCAGCCGTGCAATGATAGCGAATATCCCGGTGCGTTGACCCGCGACAGTGCGGGCAAAAGCTGGTGCCAGTTGCCTGTTTACCGCGAAACGCTGCCCAATGGCCGCAGCTATGATACGATCGACTTGGGCTATGACTGGCGCGTCGATGATTTTGCGCCGGTTACGATCCCGGCGAACCATGTCTTCTTGATGGGCGACAACCGCGACCGCTCCGCCGATAGCCGCGTGCCGCTTGAAAACCGCGGCCTTGGCGGCGCAATACCTTATGAAAATATCGGGGGCCGTGCGGAGTTCATCACCTTCAGCTTCGACGGCAATTGGGGCCTGCGCGCCAACCGCACGGCGACCAGCCTGCACGCGCCCGTCGGGCCGTAATCTGTGCATAGCTTGCCGCTCTTTGTCCGGCTGACGGGGCGCAATGTCATATTGATCGGTGATGGCGAGGCGGCACAAGCCAAACGCCGCCTGCTGGATCGTGCCGGTGCCATCGTGGTCGCCGAAGACGCAGTGGCCGTGCTGGCGATTGTTGCGGTCGAGGATGACGCCGAGGCCGAAGCAGCGGTCGCTCGCCTCAGGTCGCGTGGGATATTGGTCAATGCCGTCGACCGCGCCGCGCTGTGCGATTTCACGCTGCCCGCTATCGTTGATCGCGCCCCCGTGCTGATTGCCATCGGGACCGGCGGCGCGTCGGCAGGCTTGGCAAAGGCCTTGCGGCAACGGCTTGAAGCTTTGCTCCCGCAATCGCTGGGCGAACTAGCGCTGGCGTTGAAGGAACTTCGGACAACTCTGCGCACGAGGTTTCCAGATGCTGTTGAGCGTCGGTACGCAATTGACGGTCTGCTGAGCGAAGGCGGTCCTGCTGATCCCCTTAATCCCTCGCTTAATTCCGTTCGGGCTGAGCTTGTCGAAACCCTGTCCTGCTCCTTGAGTTCAATGCCGAAGAAGGACAGCCCCCTTCGGCGAAGCTCAGGACAGGCTTCGACAAGCTCAGGGCGAACGGAACATATTCGACTGACATCATCCGACCCCGATGACCTCACCCTGCGTCAGGCCCGCCAGCTCGCTTCGGCCACCACAATTTACCACAACGCCGATATTCCTGTCGCGATCCTCGACCGCGCGCGGGCCGATGCAACGCGGATTTTGGGCGATGCGCCCCAGCAAGCGGGCAACGGTCTGACGCTGATCCTAAAGCTTTCGTCACCCCGGACTTGATCCGGTGTCCCGCTTCTTCTCATCAGTGCACGCACGAAAAGCGGGACCCCGGCTCGGAGGCCGGGGTGACGGTTATACAATAATGACCCAGTCTTACCTTAACCCGAGTTCCTGAGTGCAGTCGCAATCGCATTGATTGACAACTGGATCCCCTCGGCAATGCGCGGATCGTTCTCGCCGCTGCGATGGCGCTTGAGAAGTTCAATCTGAAGCAGGTTGAGCGGCTCGATATAGGGCGTGCGCAGGCGGATCGACGCATCGAGTGCGGGGTTGGCTTTGAGCAAGCACGACTGGCCGGTGACCAGCAACAACTGGTCATGCGAACGCTGCCAGCTTTCGTTGATCCGCCCGAACACCGCATCGCCCATTGCGTGGTCCTCGACCAATTCGGCATAGCGCGCGGCAATCCCCATATCCGATTTCGCCAACACCATTTCCATGTTCGCCAGCACTGACTGCAGGAACGGCCAGCCCTCGGCCATCGCTTTCAACAACCCCTTGTCTGCAAACCCCTCAAACGCCGCGCCGACACCATACCAGCCGGGCAGCATTACCCGCGCCTGCGCCCAACTGAACACCCAGGGAATAGCGCGCAAATCTTCGATAGCGTCCGATTTCGTCCGGCTGGCAGGGCGCGATCCGATTTTCAGCGTTGCAATTTCGGCAATCGGCGTCATCTGACGAAAGAACGTGCGGAACCCCGGCGTGTCATACACCAGCCCGCGATAAGCCTTGAACGCCGCGCCCGAAATTTCGTCCATCGCGCCCGCAAAGCGCTTTGCATCGCTCGCGCTCACCCCTTCGGGCTCCATACTGGCAAGGATCGTCGCGGCGGCCATGGCTTCGAGATTGATCGCGGCACTTTCGCGGCTACCGTATTTCGCGGCAATGATTTCGCCCTGTTCGGTCACGCGGATGCGGCCCCTGACCGTGCCCGGCGGCTGCGCACGGATTGCGGCAAAGCTTGATCCGCCGCCGCGCCCGACCGCGCCGCCGCGCCCGTGGAACAACTGCATTGCCGTGCCTGCGTTCTCGAACACGGGCAGGAGCGCAAGACTTGCCTGATACAGGCTCCAGGTCGACGTCAGATAGCCGCCATCCTTGTTCGAATCCGAATAGCCCACCATCACTTCCTGATGCCCCGCCGAGACCGCCAGCGCAGCCATTTCGGGGAGCGCAAAAAATTCGGTCATGATCGCAGGCGCGGCTTCCAAGTCGCCAATGGTTTCGAACAGCGGCACGACCATGATGTCCGCCCGACCCGGTGCATACAGTCCCGCTTCCTTCAGCAGGATGTAAACCTCAAGCAGGTCCGAAACGCTGTCGGCTTTCGATATAATCGCGCGGGCAATGGCTGCGTCGCCGTAGCGCGCCTTGGCCGCAGCAGCGGCGGCAAAGATTGCCATTTCTGATTTGGTTTCGTCACCATAGCTGAGGTTCGGTCCCGACAGCGGACGCGGACTGGCAAGTTCACGGCGGAGCAACACGACGCGCGCTGGTTCGTCGAGCGCTTCATAATCCGCCTCGACGCCCGCAACTTTCAGTAACTCGGCCACGACCCGCGCGTGGACATCGCTATTTTGACGCAGATCAAGGGTTGCCAGATGAAAGCCGAACACATCAACCGCACGGATCAGCCGCCCGAGCGCCCCACCTGTCGCCAGTGGTCCGGTGCTCAATGCTTTTGCCAGCGTGCGCAGGTCAGCGCGGAACTGCGCAGGATCGGGATAAGGCTCACCCTGCAGCGCCGATGGTCGTGGTGGTGCTTTACCAATCGCCATTTCAAACGTTGCCGCGAGACGCGCATAAATGCCTGAAACCGCACGTCGATAGGGTTCATCGGCGCGGCTGAGCGCGTCGTCACCGCTGGCGTCGGCAAGCACAATTACGCTGGCATCGACTTCCGCCAACTCGGTCGAAATCGAAAGCTCGGCGCCCAGCGCATGTACCGCGTCGAGATAGTAACCGAGTACCGTCTCTGCCGACCGCCCTAGGGCCAGATGCAACGAATCTGCTATGACATTTGGATTTCCGTCACGGTCGCCGCCGATCCAGCTCCCAACTTGCAGGAACGACGCGGTCCGATGCCCAAGCGCCCGGTCCCACCGCGCATAAAGTGCCGGGAGCGTCGGAAGGAATACATCACGCAGCCACGCCAGCGCATTCTCGACCTCGTCCTCGACATACAACCGTTCGCGCCGCAATGGTCGCGTCTGCCAAAGTAGCGCGATCTGGCGCGCAATCGCGGCTTCGACCGCATCGCCGTCCTCGGTTTCGGTTGCGCCCGCGTCACGCGATTCCATCAGCGCGGCGATCCGGTTGCGGTGGTCGATCATGGACTTGCGCCGCACTTCGGTCGGGTGCGCGGTCAGCACAGGCATGACGAGCGCTTCGCTCAGCATCTCACACACGGCGGCACCGTCCATGCCATGTTCGGCCAGTTGTGCGGCGACATGCGCGACGTCGGCGCCGGTTTCGACCGCCACACCCTGCCGGTCCTCGGCTAGGTTCGCCAGCATCGAAAACAGCATGAACCCGCGCACGAAATCGAGCGTTTCGTCGAGCGTCAGTGCGTCCAGCCCACGATCCACGGTGTCCGCGCCCGCCACGCCACGATGCCGGTCGACCGAGGTCGAGCGGATATATTCGGTCCGCCGATACAGCGCGTCGCCGCCCAGCATGCGGATCACGTCGCCAAGGATGCGACCAAGAAAACGGATGTCGGGATTTTGTGCAATTGAGGCCATCGGTGCGTGCTGCACTGCAGCAGCCGTAGCGTCAATTGCCAAGTGATCGCGCGCAGGGCACGAAGGACAAAACAGGAGCCTTGCCCATGATCACCGTCCACCATCTCAACGAATCGCGTTCGCAGCGGATTCTCTGGCTGCTCGAGGAAATCGGTGCGCCGTACGACATCAAATTTTACCAGCGCGACGCGACGACGCGGCTCGCCCCGCCCGAATTAAAAGCCGTGCACCCCTTGGGCAAATCACCCGTGATCAGCGACGAACATGGCACGATCATCGAATCGGGCGCGATTATCGATCACCTGATCCGCAAACATGGCGGCAGCGCGTTGGCCCCGGCGATGGATACGCCCAATTATGAGGCGTATGTGCAATGGCTGCACTATGCCGAAGGCTCAGCGATGCTGCCGCTGATGCTCAAACTCTATTGCGGGATGCTCGGCGAAGGCGCGGCCCCGTTGCAACCGCGCATCGACAGCGAGATCGCCAATCATCTCGGCTATGTGGAAAGCGCACTCGCGGGAAAAGATTGGCTCGTCGGAAACGCGCTATCGGGTGCGGACATCCAGATGAGCTTCATCGGTGAAATTGCCGGTCGCTATGGCCTCCTCGCAACGCATCCGAACATTGCAGCCTGGGTCAAACGCTTTCAGGCGCGCGATGCCTACAAACGCGCGTTGGAACGTGGCGGGCCGTATAGCATGGCGGGTTGAGCCGCCCGATTCTTAAGCCGTCACTTTCAAAAGCGCTGCAAAGCGCGGGCTTTTGCGCACCGGGTCGAGCATCGAATCGGTCAGCATATAGGTGAGCCCGGCATCGCGCACGGAAAGCGCGCGTTCGAGCGTGGTCAGCGCGGCATCGCTCTCGCCCCATTGCGCCAGCACTTCTGCTTGCTGGTAAAGTCCGGCGTCGCCGTTTTCCTTGATAAGCCGCGCCATTGCCGATTTCGCCGCAGCGACATTGCCCAGCCGGTGTTCGACAATCGCCAAGCCTGACTGGCCAAACAGCGGTTGTGGCTCGGCGATAAAGGCGGTGCGTGCCTCCGCAAACTGCCCGAGCTGATAGAGCGCAGCGCCAAGGTAATAATGACCGTTGCCAATCGTGGGCTTCAACGCGAGCGCGCGCCGCAACGGGGGCAGCGCCTCTGCATAGCGCCGTCCCGCATAATTCACGATGCCCGCCACGCGGTGGACCCGCGCATTCAGCGAATCGAGCGTGAGCGCGCGCGCGATGGCCTCGCGCGCCTCATTATCGCGACCGGTGCGTGCACAAAAACGCGCGTAAATGAGGGCGATATTGGCGTCGCCGCGGCCAAGCGCATAGCCCTTGTCAAAATAAGGCCGTGCCGCCGATGCGCTCATCCGCGCAGTCCAGATGGCTTCCGCCAACTCCATCTGGGCATCGGCGAGGTCGGGTGCCAGCGACACCGCCGTCTGCGCGGCCGCAATCGACGCGTCATACAGCCGCGGCAAATCCTCGCCCGTTGCATATTGAGAGGCGAGACTTCGCAACAAGTGCGACCGCATGGAATGCGCGTCGGCGAATTTGGGGTCCGCCAACAGTGCCTGATCAAAAAGGGCCACTGCCGCGCGCTCACCCGCCTCGTCAGTCGAATCGAAATACACCGCCCGCCCTTTCAGAAACGCTTCGTAGGCCGCCACATTCTTCGTGCCGCCGGGTGCCGGAGACGCCGTTGCCATCGTCACCGACAGGGCTTCGGCCACGACCCGCGCAATCTCGCTTTGCACCGAAAAAATATCGGCCATAGTGCGGTCAAGCGTGTTCGACCATTTGCTGAACCCCGTCTTGCCGTCGGTCAGCTCGGCAGCAATGCGAACGACATCGCC
>JANOVZ010000025.1:0-4655 GCA_031417655.1 Sphingomonas sp.
TAATGCCACATGTTGGTCCCGCCCATCCGGTACCAATTGTCGGTCCAGCTGTTCGCGCCAATACTCTGCGTGGATGCGATGCCCTGGCTCGCGGCGTCATAGGTGAAGCTCTGCGTTGCGGGCGTCGCACCCGTCGTCACCGCGCTGATCACTTGCCCGAACGGATCAAGGCTGTAGCTCGAGGTGCCCGGCGAGGCCTGACCCGTGCCCGTGACGAGGGCCGATGTCTTCACTGCGCCCTCATACCAGTCAAAGCCATAGCTTGTCGTCTGAATGTTTGCACCCTGCACCGCCGTGATACTGCCCACTTGGCCGCCCAAGTAAACCCCGTTCGCATCCGTGATAATTCCGGATCAAACTTTTGGGGGTCACGCTGCCTCTGCAAGCAGCTGATCAATTCTAGCTGTATTCAGTTTATACTTCGTCCCCGCATGAGCAAGCGCGATGAGCGTGGCTTTTCGGTAAACTGCCGCCATCTCGTCTTCCGTCGCGTCCAATAGCCGATGCACGTCAATCTCAATGGCAAGAGGAAGGTCACCATGCTTTGCGCTGATCTTTTGATAATGCGGTTCGATTTCGTCCACCAAGCCTTCCCTAATGATCAGCCCAACCCATTTGAATGGCGCGTTATCAAGATAACCGGACTGAATGACTTCTTGTTCCAGCTCATCGCGGACCCTATTTGCGGCGCTAGTCATGGGCTTTGCAGGAACGCGCGCCATCGTGAGTGCTACACTCCCGATGGCAAGTTTGCGATTATGTGCCATGTTCAATTCCTATCGATCAAACGGGTTACCCAGCGGGCGCTTGCCGTAGAGCCGCTCATAGGTCTGAATGAATTTGGTTTCATAAGCGCGTGCATCGGTTTTCCCGCCAAAGGTTTGACGAATTTGCGTTGGATATCGGTCACCAGTCTCTCTAAGAAGTGCTCGCGCTTGTTGTTCGGCGCGAATAGACGAGCCGTCCCCAACTCTCACGCCTTGGGCACTCTCACCAACTTTGAACAGAGAACCATCAGGGCCACGGATTACATAAACATGCGTATCGCCGACATATTTCAAAGAGTTCTTATGGATTGGTGCAACTGGACTCCTCTCTCCAGCCCGCTTACTGCCCAGTGGGGCCATAGCGGCGATTGCAGCGAGACCAATGTTTCCAGCTTCCTGCCATGTAACACCGTTGGTCCTGACTTCGTGATATTTTGCAGTCAGATTGGTTCGTATTTGGGGGGCATTCTCGGCCGCAGCCATAAGAGCAATGCCGACCCGTGCACCAGCTTCTCCGGGTTCACCGCGCGGTGGTTTGAAAACCGAACGATTGCCATCGATTTGCGCCATGCGAGCGCTTAAATCATTGAAGAATCTTGATCGCTGCAAAGGTTGTAGTTGGCGCGCGCCATTGGCCATGACTTGGGCAACGCTGGCGCCCGTCAACGACGTAAAATCCATGCTGAACCCGCCTGCGGGGACCAGTGCCCGTTCGCCCGGTTTGGCCGTGATGACGAGATCGTCGCCGTTCCATGCGCCGGTTGCGTTGGCATAAGTGCGGGTGCCGTCGGCGTTGGCGTCGACCAGCAGCGCGGGCGTGACGACGGTCCGGCTCGCGCCATTCACCGCAGCTTTCACTTGGGCATTGGTGGTGAGATTGGGGAGCGTGCGCGTGAGGCTTGAGGGATCGAGGGGGCCGACACTGATCAGCGCGCCGGGGTCAGCGAGGCTGGTCGCTTGATTGCCGCCGCGGAAGGGGGGCGTGCCCGGCTTCCCCGCCCTTGGCACCCCTTTCCCCGCAATCCCCGTTGCCACCAGATTCCCAATTGTACTCCCGATCACATCGGGCAGCGCGGCGATGACATTGTCGCCGAAGTCGGTGCCGGTGATGAGGCTGCGCGCACTGGCGCCGACGATGGCGGCGGCGGCGCCGGTGGCAAGCGTGGCGCCGATGTTGCCAACGCTGCGATTGCCACCCTCGCCCGCAATCGGCGCAAGCTTGAGCGCTTTGCCGAGACCAGCGGTGACCCCGCCAACAATCCCGCCCACCGCAACGCCGACCCAGTCAAACTTGGTTTGCAGTCCCGTCGCAATCGAGGCCCCTTGCGTGACAACATTGCCGATGGTGCCACGCGCGATGCCCTGTTCGATTTTGCCGATTAAGCTCGTTGCCTTGCCGAGCCCACCGATTGAGCCAACGCCGCCGCCGACACCGCCCGCAATAGCCGCAAGCGCGACGTCCTTGAAGCTGAATTTGTCCTGGATGCCCGTGGCGACGCCAACCGCTTGACTAACGACAGAGCCCGTTGCTGCACCGATTGCACCGCTTACGACGGCACCGCCAACACCCCCGCCGAGTGCGCTTGGAGCCAAAGCTGGGATAAGCTCGGGCAGAACGACCGCGACCGCCACCGCAATCACCACCAGCAGGATCGCGCCAAAGCCGCCGCAGCCTTTGTCGGCTTTGACGGGAGCGGGGGCGGGATACGCCGGGCTGGGGTCGGTGAGCGACAGAAACCGCTGCGCATCATAGGGGATGTAGGTGCTGGCGCTCTCGTGCGTGCGCCAGACGCCGGTGGGGATGGTCAGCGACTGGCCTTCGCTCAGGCTGCTGGTGGCGGTCAGCCCGTTCGCCTCGGCAAGCTTGTACCACAGATCAGCATCGCCCCAGACCGCCTGTGCGACACTGCGCAGCGTATCGCCGCCGCGCACCTTATACGCACTCGCCGCACCGTCGCCCCGCTGCGCATCAAAGCCGTTGCGGTTCGAGTAATGCCACATGTTGGTCCCGCCCATCCGGTACCAATTGTCGGTCCAGCTGCTGCCGCCAAAGCTCTGCGTGGATGCGATGCCCTGGCTCGCGGCGTCATAGGTGAAGCTCTGCGTTGCGGGCGATGCGCTAATGGTAAGCGAGCTTTGCATCTGGCGTCAGTCTGTTCTGCGCTCTTCCTCGACCAAAAACAGGCTTTGAAGGTCGTTGCCTAGATCCTGTCCACCGTAGGTTAGCTTGTAGCTATCGGTTTCGCCCTCAATGAAACATACGCCGTCCACCACGCCCAAAACGCACGAAACTGTATCCACGCTTGTCTGCCGGATTATGTCGAACAGAACCTCGCGTTGATTCCCCGACAATTGGCTAAATAGGGTTAGCGCTCGCTTGCCATACGGGTCTTTGGACTTTTCTGGCTGGGTGTTACTGAACATATGACGATAAGTTTCCATTCCGTCTTTTATGACCAATTGCAAAATTCCAGCAGCAAAATATTCAGGTGTCATAGTTGGCTCAATTCTTTTTGAAGGCGTCAGGGTAGGACGCTTTGTTGGCCCGGATCAGCTCTTGTAGCTGTGAGTTGGGAACATCTGGATAAACTCGTCGAAGTTCCGCAATGTCGCGTGCAACGACACCGCGCGGCGTGATTTGCCCATTTGTATTGCGAGAAACAATGCCGGTCGTGAGGTCTTTTCGGGTATGTCCGCGTTGAGGCACAAGAATAGCGGGTGCGGTATTTGGATCGTAACTCGGTATCAATTTCTGCATCACTTTTTTTGCCCGACATGGTGCCCGTCATAGCCCGGCAGGTTCCCCTTGATCTCGTTGTAGGGGCCAACATCGAATGGCTTACCGGTGCGCTTTAGCCGACCTAGCGCACTAATCCCAAGGATGGTCGATCCAGCTTCAACGATCAGGCTTGTTTCAGCGCCACCGTTGACTCGTGCTTGCTGTTGCTCGACGCTGATTTTTGAGGAGCTTAAGATCGACAATCCGGTCGATCCGGCGAGCGTCACTAGCTTTTGAACCTGCTGATCGAGGCCAGTTTCGGACAGCGTCTGACTTGCGGCCTTATTAAGGGCGTACCCGCCGACCGCCCCCACGGGGCCGCCCCGAAGCACAGCCAAGCCATATCTAATAACGTCGCGTGTCTTCTCGGTGTAGGTGTTGATCGTTGCCTGCGCCTTGACCAAGGTGTTGGCCACCGCGTCGCCAAAAGTCCGATCACCCTCGACAACGATGTCTTCCGGCGACCCGGTAGCAGGTGTGGCGGATTTGGCCGAGCCAAACGCCCTTCCGATCAAGTTTTGCGGATTTGCGAGCGAGAGTCCGGCGTCTCGCGCCGCTGCGATCAGCCTTGCTTCTTTTGTGAAGACCCCGCGCAGATCAGAATCCGCATCGATTTGTGCTAGGAATGCTCGTCGATCACCGCTGGCCCTTGCCGCATCTTTGATTCTTAACTCAGTAATCTCTCCGACCGTTTTTCCCTTGAATCTTCTGTTGGTTGGGTCACCGCTGAACTTGCCCGCCACGCTCCCCGCCACTATATTCCCAATCGTGCTCCCGATCACATCGGGGAGTGTCGCGATGATGTTGTCGCCGAAGTCGGTGCCGGTGATGAGGGAGCGGGCGCTGGCACCGGCGATGGCGGCGGCGGCGCCGGTGAGGAGGCTGTTCCCGGCGTTCGACAATGTCGATGCGCCGGTGCCGCCGAGGCCTGCGTTCGCCAAACCGCGCCCGGCTGCACCGGTGACGCCGCCGACGACCGCGCCCACCGCAACGCCGGTCCAGTCGAACCTGTCCTGCAGGCCCGTTGCCGTGGCGACCCCTTGCGTTGCGGCATTGGCCAGCGCGCCGCGCGCGACATCATTGGCGACCTTGGCCAGTCCGCTTGCCGC
>JANOVZ010000026.1:0-23787 GCA_031417655.1 Sphingomonas sp.
CAGTCGGCCAGCCATAGGCGCGCGTGAATGCGGATGGTGCGAAATAACCCTGAGCATAAGCAGTGATCGTCATAACGCAGACCATAACCGTAAGGCCGGCATAAGCACTGATGTTGCCACCAACTTCGCCGAGCGCGGCCCCAATGCTGTTTGAGGCGGTTCCGGCCGATTGGCGCGGCGGCTCGCGCACGAAAAGGAATGCAAGCGCGATCAGCAGACCGGGCAAGCCGACAATGATGAATGTCATCTGCCACGGCTTCACGTCGCCTAGCAACGGCAGTGCGATAACTGCGCTGCCCTTGGTCCACGCCACAATCGCGGCGCTGGTGAGGCCCGCGATCCCCGCGCCGAGGCCGAGAGCGGCGGAGTAAAGCGCAACGGGCTTGCCGCGCCGTTCGGGCGGGAAGCTATCGCCGATCAGCGACATCGCCGCCGGACCCAGCGTCGCCTCGCCGACGCCGACGCTCATCCGCGCGAGGAACAAATGCCAGAATGTCCCCGCAAGGCCACATGCCGCCGTCGCCAGCGACCACAGCGCAACGCCGCCCGCGACCAGCCGCGTCCGTTTCGTCCGGTCGGCGAACCAACCAAGCGGCAAGCCCATTGTCGCGTAGAAAATAGCAAAGGCGATGCCCGAGACATAACCGATATCGGCATCGGTGAGCTTCAAGTCGGCCTTGATCGGATCGACGAGCAAACCGAGGATCGAACGATCGATATAAGAAAAGATATAGGCGATGGTGAGCAGGATCGTGAGCGTCCAGCCGGTACGCGACGAGGGATAGATCGGCGTTTCGCTCATGCGGCCCCCGTAATTTTGTAAATCACCACCAGATTATCATCAAAATCGACAATGCCGATCTCGCGACCAACGCGACCGTCTTTGGTGTGGAGAATTTCTTCATCGTAGACCGTCAGGCCGAGCGCAAGCGAGCCCGCGACGACGGCATCGGGATCGTCAATTTCTAACACGATCGCGCTGCGTCGGGGATGTGGAACGGTCGGCAATTCGATCCCCTTGATCTCGGTCAGCGCCATAACCCGTTCTTGGCCGTCGGTCGACAACACACAGAATTGCATCACCGCCGCACGCGATATGTCGAACACAGGATAGCTATAGCTCTGAGGATTGGGTGGTAGGATGAACGTCACGTCGAAACCCAGCACATCGCGATAAAACGTCAGCGCGCGCGGCAAATCCGCGACCACATAATTGCCCCGCTGAAAACGAATTCCTTTGTTTTTTTGCCGACTCATACCCAATCCCCCGGTTCGCCGCGCACGCTGCAACAGGCCACGCCGACATTCTTGCCATCATAGAGTTTTGCCAAAGCACGCGGCATGTTTTGAAATCCCGGCTCGACATCCTGCACGGGTTTGAGTCTGCCGTCATGAATCCAGCCCGCCAGCTCGTCCATGACCTGTGCCCATTTATGGACGTGGTTATAAACGAAAAACCCCTGCATCCGCGCATCCTTCGCGCGCAGCCGGGTGTAGTTGGGCAGCGCAAACGGCACATTGCGGGTATATTCACTGATCGACCCGCACAGCACGACGCGCGCGTGCATCCGAAGGCGCTCCATGCATGCTTGCAATGTCTCGCCGCCGACATTGTCAAAATACAGGTCAATCCCGTGGGGACGGAGTTCGTCGAGCCGCGCAGCAATGTCTTCATTCTTGTAATCAATCGCCGCCGAACAGCCATGCGCGAGCGTGAACGCGCATTTCTCCGGTCCGCCCGCAATGCCAACGACATCGCAACCAACGACGTTCGCCGCGATCTGGCTGACTATCGAGCCAACACCGCCCGCCGCGCCCGACAGCACCATAAGATCACCCTTGCGCGGTTCGCCGGTCGGGAACAGGCCTGCCCATGCCGACAAGCCCGTCATGCCGAGCACGCCCGATCCGAGCGCGGCAGGCAAGCCGTTTGGCGGCATCCGGAAGAATTTTTCTTGGGGACTGAACCCGGTGACTTTGTAGGTTTGCCAGCCCAATTGCCCCTGCACCATTTCGCCTTCACCCCAGTCGGGATGGCGCGACTTCACGATTTGCGCGACGCCGCGTCCGTGGATCACATCGCCAATCGCCAGCGGCGTTTCGCCCGACGGACTGAGCCCCAGCATATACATCCGCATGACCGGCACGACGCCGAGGTAATGCGTTCTGAGCAGTGCTTCACCCGGACCGGGCACCGGAATTTCACTTGCTGCCCATTCAAAATCATCGGGCACGACATTACCAACCGGGCGTCGCGCCACGCGCCACTGATAATTGGCGGCATCATCAATGCGGTGCCCAACAAAAGCGTCGAAGCCGCTCAAACGCGCTGGTTCACTTCGAAGAAATAGCCGTCCAAATCCCAGAAGCTCGCTCCGACCATATCCACTGCCTTGCCGTCCGCACCCGTCACTGTCCACGCCAGCGGTTCGGCATGGATGCGGCTGCCAGTCGAGCGCGCCCGCTCAACCGTGGCGGCGCACTCGACCGCCTGCACCACAAATATCGGTGCGCCGAATGCGATCCGCTTTGATGGTACGGCGGGTGCTTTCATTTTCGGATCAGTCCATTCGAGCAATCCAAGCATCCCGATAAAATCATGTTCGCATTTCATGATAATCAGGCGTGTCTGGTCCCCCTTTTTGCCTGCTGCGAGTTGCGTTCCCGACAGCGTGAACGGCGTATCCATCCAGCGGGTCATGCCGAATACCGTTTCATACCATTGCGCCGCAGCCTCGGCATCGCGCACCATCAACGTCGTGCGGCGCAAAATGTCAGTCATTGATTCTGGCCGCCTCAATCAGCAGCACCTGACAATCGGCGATGTCGGCGCGCAGCTTCTTGGCCTCGGCATAGTCGGGCGAGTTCCAGAACGCCCGCGCCGCATCTTTGTCGGGCCATTCGGAAATGACCATTGAAGCGCCGTCTCCAAAGTTCCCTTCAAGCAATTCCGCGCCGGGTCCGCGCAGCACATATTTGCCGCCGAATTGCGCGACAAGCTTAGCCGCCGCCGCGCCATAACCGTTGATGAAGGCATCACGATCTTTGATGCTCGCAGTCACGATCATGTAGGCAGGCATCGACGTCTCCTATTTGGGCCAGCGTGCTTTATCAGCGAGGTAGCGCGATGACTCCTCGAGATCCTTGGGTTGGTATTTCGAAAACAACCCGGGGCCGTAGCGCGAACGATAGGCCTCAAATACTGGCATCACGAGTTCGGTGTGAACAATCGGCTGGCGGTGGCGCGCACGGAATTCCTTGATGGGGATGCGCGCCGTGACCAGCGTTTCGAACGCGGTCGGCGCGGTGTTCATTGCGTTGCCGTCGGGGCCATAGATGGCGCTATCGCCACCGCCGGCATCTTCGAAATACAAGCCATTGTTCGGCGTCGCGGCATTGTTCGCGATCGCCGTGTAAACCTGATTGTAAAGCGACGTCGCGGCAATGTCCGCAGGGGTGAAACCACCCGATGCGGTGCGCAGGATAACTTCGGCACCCTTCATCGCCATTGCCCGGAAATATTCGGGCTCGCGCTGGATCGAACTTGTCGCCAAATTGCCCAGCGGCGTCCGCGTGATGGGCACGACTGCATCCTGCCCATACATCTCGACATAGCGGTCGAGCACATCGTAGATTGTCGTCGTAAATAGCTCGAAACGAAAGACGCCCTTGATGTTGCGGGCTTTCCAGTGCTTGTCGACGATCTCACCCTTGTCATTCATGATCGTGGTGATCGACAGCAAGCTTTCGGGCCAGTCGGGATCGCGGACGTAGGAGCCGAAGACCAGCCACGTCCCGTAGGCCCTCGCCTTTTTCGCCAGTGCTTCGGTCTCTTCGCCGGGCAGTTCGATAGCAACCTTGCGTGCTTCGGCCAGGTTCCATTTGAAGTTATAGCCAGTGATCGGAAATTCGTGGAAGAACAGCATGTCCTTCGGTCCGGTAAAGCCGCTGGCATAGTCGATTAGGTCACACATATGCTGGACATTGTCACGGCGGCCCTTCGCCGGATTGGCGGCGTCGATGGCCAGCACGCGGCTTTGCACAACGCCGAGCGTCCAGACATCTTTCGATAGCGGCACGGTCGGGTAGCGCCCGTCAGTCTGCATCGTCAGCGGATTTGTGCCCTTTGTCACCGCTTCCGCCGCGCCGGGCAGCAGTGCCGCCCCTGCGGCAAGCCCAAGCCCCGCACCAAAAACATCGCGTCGGTTATATTGGTCCATGTGCCGCGTTCCCCTCTGTTGCAGATAAGTAACAGCTTACCCGATTGATTCGCCGTGGACAGAATTTGTCTGGACAAATTATCGTCACAATGGGAGCACTGATGCAACCAATTTATGTTTCGGGGAGAATAATTGCGTGAGACATTCGATCAAAGTTTGCCTGTTGGGCTTCAGTGCGCTGGTGCCCGCCGCTGCATTTGCCCAGAACGCGCCCCCCGCAGACGCTGCCATCGAAAGCACCGACATCGTTGTCACGGCGCGCAAACGTGAGGAACGGCTTCAGGATGTGCCGATTGCCGTCACGGCCTACGGCACCGAGGAAATCAAGGCGCAGCGCATCGAGAAGCTGTCCGATGTCGCCAAGCTTACACCGGGCCTTGGCTTTGCGCCGCTGTTTGGTGCACAGAACCAGTTGCCGATCATCCGCGGCGCGGCGCAAACCTTTGGCGCGCTCAATGTCGGCGTGTTCCTTGATGGTATTTATCTGTCGGGCAAGGCGTCAGCCGATCTTGAACTCAACGACCTGCAGCGCATCGAAATCGTGAAGGGGCCGCAGTCGGCGCTTTACGGTCGCAATACCTTCGCCGGTGCCATTAATTATGTCACGCAGCGTCCGACCAAGGACATGACCGGCAGCGTCGAGTTGACCGGCGGCGAGCGCAATCTGTTCAAGGGCGTTGCCAGCGTATCGGGCCCGCTGTCGGACACCATCCGCGTCCGCGTCGGCGGATTCTATCGCAATTTTGACGGCTGGTACACAAGCTCAGTCGATGGCGGCAAAGTTGATTTCGCCAAAACCTATGGCGGCATTGCGACCGTCGAATGGCAACCGGTCGAAGAATTTATCCTGACCTTGCGCGGCGCCTATTCAAACGAAAATCTTGGGCAGCCCGCCGCCAATGTCATCCGCACCAATGCGGCACCTGCGCGTCCTGCTGGGTCACCTGTCGGCACCGTCCGCAACCTGCTGTACATCGGTCAGGTGCCGAACATTCCGCGCGCTGGCGTGACCGTTAACACGCTCCCCGTCTCGCTTGCCGCAACCACAGCATCGGGCAATCTGCCCGCCGACGCCGCAATCAGTTTCTATGGCCAGAAACAGGAAACCCGCCGTGTCAGTGGCGCGATGGAATATGACTTCGGCAGCGCGACGCTGACTTCGATCACGGCCTATTTCGAACGCGAAGCCGATTTTACGCTCGATGGCGACAACACGGTTTGCGACATCGCCGGCGGCTGTCCCACATTTGGCGCGCCGTTCGTGCCGAACTTTGCGCTGGGCAAAAGTGATTTCGGTTTGTCGTCCGCAAAAGAGAATTTCGTCGATTTCAGTCAGGAGCTTCGCGTGTCGTCGAACGGTTCTGGGCCGGTCAAATGGCTGATGGGTGTGTTCTACTACAATAATAAATCAACCAGCCTCGGTCGCAGCCTGTCGCCGATCACGGTGGCATCGCGCGATGCGTTTGGCTTTCCGCAAATTACGACAACGACAAAAAGTTTCGCTTGGTATGGCTCCTATGGCTACACATTCGGGCAAGTCTCGCTGACGGGCGAAATGCGTTATGAATATGAAAAGCAGGGGTTCCGTCAAAGCCCGACGAATCCAGCAGTCGTCCCCAGTATAACCAACCCGACGGTTGCACCCGCAGTGTCGTCATCTGCCGTGTTCGACCTTAAACAGGATTTCCGCTTCGTCACACCGCGCGTCATCCTCGACTGGAAGTTCGATGACAATGCGATGCTCTACGCCAGCCTTGCGCGCGGCGAAAAGACCGGCGGATTCAATACCAATCTCAACATCGCCTTTGCGCAGCGCACCTATACCCCTGAATCGACTTGGAATTACGAAGCCGGCCTCAAGACGACATGGCTTGACGGGCGGCTGCTGTTCAATCTTTCGGGCTACATCACCGACTGGAGCAACCAACAGGTCGCCTGCCAGAATCCTGTGACGTTCGGCGGATCGTCGACGCAGCGGACCTATGTTTGCAACGTCGGCAAAGCAAAGATTGCGGGGCTTGAGGCCAACACGGTCATGAAGCTCACCGACTGGTTCACGCTGTCAGGCAACTATGCCTACACCAGCGCGAAATACAGGGCGTTTGTCGATGACTCACTTGCCGCCGCACGGACGCTCGCGGGCCTGCCGCCCTATAATTTCGTGGGGCGCTCGCTCCCTTATGTTCCCGAGCACAAGTTCGTGATCAGCCCCGCGTTCAGCTTTCCGCTGGGCGGCGACTGGCGCTTCGATGCGCGTGGCGATGTGTCCTACCAGTCGAAGAGCTTCGTGCGCGCCGACAACCTCCAGTCCTTTGGCGCACGGACCGTCGTCGATCTGCGCGCGACTGTCCGCAGCAACAATTGGAGCTTTCAGGTCTTCGCCAACAATGTTTTCGACGATGACACGTCGACGGCGGGCGTGCGCTTCTTCGACTCAGTCAACTTTGCAGTGGCATCGCCCTATGTCCAGGGGGCCGACCGCCGCCAGATCGGGGCAACGGTCGGTTATAAGTTCTAGGGCTTCGGTGCGGCGACCGCTGCTCGCTCTGCGTCAACCTGTGCCTTGAATACAGTCCAGGTTGTCGCATTCGGGCGCGGGTCGTCGCCCGGTGGTGGCGCAGTGTAGATCGGATAATTACGCGCGATCTCGGCCTTCATGACACTTGGCAGTTCATCGAACGATCTGAGCTTTGATCCGACCGCGTTGAATACGAGCAGCCCTTGCCGTCCACGCTGCTTCATCCACGGCATCCAGTCGGATACCCGCACCCACGAGATGCTGGGATAGGACGTCGCATTTTTCGTATCGAGCATGTCATTGGCATCGGCGACGAAATCGAAAATCTCCATCGCGTGATATTTGCCACCGACATAATCCTGATAAGCACCGCCAAGCACATTTTCGTAAAACAATGGCACTTCGAATGGCATGAACAACCACTTGCCCTCGCGCCGTCCGGTAAAGGTTGCGGGCTTGCCGTCTGCACCGCTCGGGAAGCTGGGTCGTGAATTTACCGGATCATTGTGGATGTGCATGACATTGACCGTTTCACCCGACCACGGGTTTGCCCACTGGTGCAAAATCTGTCCGGTCTTGGGATCAATATAGAAAAGCACCTCACGACTGACGAGACGATAGCCCTTGCCGCGCTTGGCGTCTTCGACCGCGACGCACTGGCGCACGTTCATGCCCTCGGCAATGAACAACAGCCGGTCGGGTTCGCCCTCGACCCGCGAATAGATTTTGCCCGCAAAATGATAGACTGCCTGCTTCCCGTCAGCGTCGCCACATTGCGTTCGCTTCGATATCTCAAATGCATCGGCGGAAACTTTGGGGTCCAGCATGCGCGCCTGCGCCACGCTGGCAATGAATGCGGACGCAAGCAGAATGGCTTTGATGGGCTTCATGATCATCTCCTCTTAATCAACGGTGCAGCTCGCCTGCATCCAGCGCAAATTGATACCAATCCGCTTGGCCTCGGGGTCCGCCCAGCTATAGCTTTCTGCGCGGTTGGGCATTTCGGGCTTGTGGACATACAGGACGAGACTCGGCTTATTCGGGCCACTCGGCCACACGACGTTGCGCATCCTGAGCACGACCGGCGGTGCGCCCGTGTCATCACCTCCGAACGCGACCCGCCCGCCTTGATCATGGAGCTTGAGTCCCGGGACAAAAAGCCAGTCATCCGCGCCATCGGGCTTCTTCGCGGCTTTAAGCACCGAGCCCCAACAGGTCACGGCCCGAGAACGGCGCAGAGTGGTCTTCCGTCCGTTTTTCAGCGTCGCAATCACGCGATCAGCGCTTTCGGGTGCCACGGCTTCAACATTCACCGTCATCCCGTAATTGTCATCGCCATAGGCATCGTTCCCAGTCCAGATACCGTCAGTGCCGACTCTGACGCCGACCCAAGGGGCGGCATTCCGACCCGCTTCCTTGTCGAAATAAACTTCCTCTTCGTTGGTATAGGTGCCGACTGGCAGCTTCGAAGCGGCGCCCGCTGCAGTCGCACAAAATGCCAAAGACAATATGAGCAGGCGCATCGTCGAATCCCCGTGATCGCAATAGGGCTAGACTATCGTTGCGGAAATGCAAATATGTCCGGACAAATTTTGGGAGAATGACGATGCGTTTAGTGTTCTTCGGACTCGTCATGGTCGCTCCCAATGCGCACGCCACCGACGTACCCGATGGTCGTAATATCCTGACCCGTGCCACCAAAGCCGCAGGCGGCAGCGAATGGGCCAATGCCACTTCGCTCGTGCTTTCGGGTCATGCCATCTTCTGGGGACCGGATGGTGCCGCGCCACGCTCCACCGTCGACGATTACCGGATGTGGCGGGTGTTCGATCATGCCCGAAAAGCCGCGCATGCCGCCGAGGGCAAAGTGCGCATTGTGGCGAACAATAGCGGCCGACCGATCTGGACAGTTGGTTTTGACGGCGCAACAACTTGGAACGAGAAAGGCGTTATCCCTGCCGAAGATGCTGCCAAATTCTGGGCATCGAACTTTGGATTTGGCATCATTCGTCGCGCGTTAGACCCCGGATTCCGGGCCGACCGTGTCGCCGACACCGATGTCAATGGGCATGCCACTTACACCGTGCGTCTGACCGACCCAACCGGCGGCATCACGCTTTTCGGTATCGACAAGCGCAGCTATGCCATCCGCAGTATGGGTTTCTCCACGCCACGGGGTTGGCACGTGCGGACTTACGAAGATTTCGTTCGCCTTAAAAACCCGAATTGGCTGCAGGCTCGTAAGATCACGCTCTATTATAACGGCATCAAGCAAAACGAGATTTACTGGACTCGGACGGTCGTTAACGGGCCGGTCGACCCCACCCTTTTTGCGCCCCCGCAATGACAACGAGAATTTAGCGCAGCGTTATCCACGTCGGTGCGTGGTCGCTCGCCTTTTCCCGGCCCCGGTGGTCACGATCAACCCCGGCGTCGTTCAGGCGGTCGGCGGCTTCAGGGCTGAGCATCAGATGGTCGATGCGGAACCCGGCGTCGCGCGCCCAACCGTTCATCTGATAATCCCAAAATGTCCACATCGGCGCGGTTGGGTGTCGCGTTTTCAATGCATCAGTCCAACCCTGTGCCGCGAGCCGCCGGAACGCGGCGCGGACTTGCGGCTGCATCAGCGCATCCGACGCCATTGCTTCGGGCTTCCAGACGTCCGCATCCGTCGGGATGACGTTGTAATCGCCCGCCAGCACGACGGGCCTTTCTTCGGACAGGAGCAATGCCGCCCGTGCATTCAGCCGTTCGAACCAGCTGAGTTTATAATCAAATTTCGGCCCCGGATGCGGATTGCCGTTGGGAAGGTAGATCGAGGCGATGACGATGCCGTTTACGTCGGCTTCAAGATAGCGACTGTGCAGGTCATCGGGATCATCCGGCAGCCCGCGCAATCGCTCGACCGGATCATTGCCGCGCGCAAGGATAGCGACGCCGTTAAAGCCCTTTTGCCCATGCCAGATCGCGCCATAGCCCGCGTCGCGAATATCATTTTCGGGGAAGGTCTCGTCACTTGATTTCAATTCTTGGAGACAGGCGACATCAGGCTTGGTCTCATCAAGCCATTCAATCAGACGCGGCAAGCGCGCTTTGATCCCATTGACGTTGTAAGTGGCAATTTTCATTGGACACGTCATATCCGTTCGGGCTGAGCTTGTCGAAGCCTTGTCCTTCTTTGCGGGCGTTGCAAAAGTGAGGGCAACCCTTCGACAGGCTCAGGACAAACGGGGATTGCTAAACAGAGAAACTCGATCCGCAGCCACAGCCCGACGCGGCATTAGGATTGGTCACTTTGAACGCCGACCCGCCGAGCGATTCGACATAATCGACCGCCGCACCCGCAACGAGATCAAGACTCATCGGATCGACCACCAGTTGCACGCCATTAGTTTCGGCGACAGAATCATCACCCTCGACCGCGTCAGCCAATCCGAACTTATATTGAAATCCCGAACATCCCCCACCTTCGACGGATAGGCGCAGGATCGCAGGCTTGGCTTGCTTGGCGGCAATCGCGGCCACGCGCGCCGCCGCACTGGGGGTAAGATCAACAGTCATGACGTAAAGATAGGCGCAGACGCCCGCGCCAGCAAGGACCGCTTATTTGACGGGTTGCGCTGGTCCGCCAACCGCTACATTGCCGCGCGCCTGCATTGCGATCAGATAGTTTGACGATTGCAAGAAGGGCATCGGATTCACAGCGCTACCGTCGAGCCGAACTTCATAATGAAGATGGTTGCCGGTCGAGCGTCCGGTCGACCCCATGCGCGCGATCAGGTCACCACGCTTCACACGCTGCCCGGGCTGCACAAGAATTGACGACAAGTGGCCATAGCGTGTCTGGATGCCACGGCCATGGTCGAGTTCGACGAGATTGCCGTACCCCGACGCACGCCCCGCACGACCGACAACGCCGTCTGCCGTTGCATAAATAGCGGTTCCATAGGGACCGCGAATATCGACGCCGGCGTGCATTGCCGCACCGCCACGAAATGGGTCGCTGCGCACACCAAAGCCGCTGGTGAAATCAACGGTATCAACCGGCTTTTGTGATGGGATCGCCACAATGCCCTGCTGCAATTGGTCAAGCCGTTTCCACGACTGAAACAGCGCGCGAAACGCAGGATCGGGTGCAGCCTTGACGGCTGTCGTGTCAATGGGCTCATAGGGGCCACCCATGGCAGCAGTATCATTGCTGATTCGAGCGGCGGGAATGCCATATTGCGCCAAAGTCGCTTCGGTTGTCGCATACCGTGCCTCAACAGCGGCTTTCACGCGGCTTGCCATCGCAACCTGCTTAGCTTCAACGGCGTTGAACGGCGAGACCGTATCAGCAGCGCGCGACGAAATTTTCTGTGCTCCGCTAGGCAGTGCAGGCGTTCCTTTGCCGGTCAGCACGGCATCAAGAAAGGCCTGACGCTGTTCAAGCCGAGCGGCATGTGCCGTCGCTTCCTTGCGAATCGCGGCAACATCGGAACGCATCGCGTTAATGCGGCTCTGCATCGACATCACCACAGCTTCACGCGAAACAGCCGCCATGACCGCAGGCGCAGCGCCCGTAAGTTGTGCAGTGCCAAGGATCGACAGACCAATTGCTGCCGTCGTCACCGACGCCGCTATGGCTTGAACGCGTGTTGAAACATGGACGCGGCGCATGGTTGCACCATCATGGACAAAGATCTCACGGGACCGGAAAACACGGCGAAGCTTCGACAACAGTCCATCTTCCGCTGAAAAGCGCATACCCAACATTCCAATCCCCGTGCGACCAAAGGGGCTGCGACATCATTTTTGACAGCGCAGCAGTTTAATTCTTCAAGATGACTGGATTGCCCACCCGTCATTTTCGGTCACACAGGTGAAACATGAAGTCGCTACTGACAAGGCTGTCAGAAGACCGACGGGGCAGGTTGCAGCAACCGCGCGTTGAGTCGTTAAAAGATGCGATGAACGATAGGGGAATTGATGTCAGGTGAAGGCGATGCCCCTTGTCAATCGGTTGCGAGAACCGCTTGGAGGACCGATTCGGCATGTCCGGCAACTTTTACTTTGCGCCAGATTTGCGCAATCCTCCCCCCTGCGCCAATTAAAAATGTCGTGCGTTCGATGCCCATATAGCTTTTGCCGTACATAGATTTCTCAGCCCAAACGCCAAACGCCTCGCACATACTGCCGTCGCCATCGGTGCCGAGGGTGATGTCCAAATTATATTTTCCGGCAAACTTGACGTGGCTCTTTACCGAGTCCTTCGAAACGCCGACCACGGCGGTGTCGGCCTTGATGAATTCTGACAGCAATGCGGTAAAGTTCTGCGCTTCCTTGGTGCATCCCGGCGTATCATCCTTAGGATAGAAATAGATGACGAGCTTTTGCCCGCGCCAATCACTAATCTTCGCGCGCTTGCCGTCGGCGGTGTCGAATGCGGCATCGGGGACGATATCACCAACATCGACCATCATGCTTCTCCCGCTTCATCTACCACTGCTTGCCAGTGTGCGCTGATGCATATCCGCGCGGACGCAACGCGCGCAAGCAGATCATTCCAATTGTCCGCACCACAGGCCCGCGCAACGATGGCCTGGGTCGCAGGGCCAGGAGCCTGCATTCCCGGCGCAACCAGCCGAAGTGTTACAATGAGGCGCGTTAGCAAATCATGCGCATCGCCGAGAGCAACATCGACCAAACCTGCGTCGGCCAACGCCGCAATCGCTTTCGGCAGATTCGGATTGAGGCCAACACCGTGAGCAAGTTGGTGGAAATGGACTGCAAACTCAAGATCGACGAGGCCACCGCTGGCCAGCTTGACGTCAAGCGGCCCCAGCGGCCGCTTGTGCGCCGCCATCTCGGTTCGCATCGCGACGATGTCGCGAGCCAGCGCCGTGCGGTCTCGAGGCTTGCGAAGAGCATCTTCGATAACGGCGGACACTTCAGCGCGCGCGTCGGCGCTCGCATAAATCACTCTGGCCCGCGTCAGCGCCATATGCTCCCACGTCCAAGCGCTCTCTCGTTGATAACGCGCGAAGCTGTCGACCGAGGCAACAAGCGGGCCATCCCCGCCCGACGGACGCAGCCGCGTATCAATTTCATAAAGTGCGCCAGCGGCGGTCGGCGCGCTCAGGCCGCTGCTGAGTCGCTGGCCCAGCCGATTATAATAGTGCGAGCCGCCAAGCGGGCGCGACCCGTTGGACTCATCCGCGAAATCGCCGGTGAATAGGTAAATCAGATCAAGATCCGAAGCATGCGTGAGCAGCCCGCCACCAAGCCGCCCAAGCGCAAGAACAACCAGTTGGGACTCGGCAATCTGTCCATGCGCCGCGACGAAAGGCGCAATCACGGCGTCGGCAACGACTTGTACGGCAGCTTCGGCAACGCGGGCATAACCACTGGCTACGGTCAGTGGATCGTCCGCCGCCCGGACAATCTGAGCGCCCAAGGCAAAACGATGCTCGCCGACAATCCGGCGTACATGATCGAGTTGTACTTCAAGTTCGACCCCGTTGCGCGTCATCTCTGCCGCGAGCGCCGCGACATTGCCAACCGGATCAAACGCGCTCGCATCAAGCAATCGGTCGAGCAGCGCGACATTGTGTCCCAGGGCATCGGACAACGTCGGCGCATGGCTGATGATTTCGACGAGTAGTTCGCGCAGCACCGGTTGTGCTTCGAGCAGCCTAAACAGATTAAGCGCCGTCGGCAGCCCTTCGAGCAGCACATCGAGCGCGGCCAGTGCCGCATCGGGATCGGGGGCGCCGCCAAATGCGGTTAACAGCGGCGGCAATACGGCTTCGAGTGCAGCGAAAGCAGGTTCGCTGCGCACGGCTCGCAATTTACCGCTGCGCCATTCGCCGATGCGCGCGGCTGCGCGGGCGGGATCCGTAAACCCCAACGTCTTCAGCGCTTCGTCAAGGGTATCACCGCCGCTTGGCGTCGCTGTTCGTGCAGGGCCATCAAGGCCATCGTAAAGCGCGCCAACCGCAACAACATGGGGACCAAGCATGTCGAGCAGCGCCGCCCCCGTTGCCAGCCCATGCAATTGCGCGACAGAATTTAGCGCATCGAGGTCAGTTGGAAGGCTGTGCGTCTGATGGTCCTCGACCATCTGAAGGCGGTGTTCAATTGTTCGATACAAGCGATAGGCATCGGCCAGCATCCGGGCAGCGTCGGCATCGATCCAGCCTGCCTTGGCCAGCGCCGAGATGCCACCAAGCGTATCGGGCACCCGAAGTGCCGGATCACGGCCCCCGTGGATCAATTGATGGATTTGTACGAAAAATTCGACTTCGCGGATGCCGCCGCGTCCCCGCTTCAGGTCATAGCCGGGGCCAAACGCCTGCCCGCCAGCATGATGAGTACGGATGCGTCGCGACATCGCGCGCAAGTCCTCGACCGCACCGAAATCAAGGCTGCGCCGCCAGATGAATGGCTGGATTGTCTTGAGGAACTGTTCGCCCTGCGCAACATCCCCCGCCACCGCCCGTGCGCGGACAAAGGCGGCGCGCTCCCACGCCAGCGCACTCGATTCATAGTGCGAGATTGCCGCGTTCACGGGTATCGCCAGCGGCGTGGCCTCCGACGCTGGCCGCAGCCGCAGGTCGACGCGCAGGACATAACCATCGGCATCGCGTGTCTGGAGCAGATCGACGACACTGCGCGCTACCCTCGCGGCTGCTTCACCTGCATCATCACGCTCTCGACGCGGCATTGTTTCGGGATCGAACAACAGGATGGGGTCAATATCCGAACTATAGTTTAATTCACGGCTGCCATGTTTGCCCAGTGCAATGGCAAAAAACCCTCGCGGTTCGGCGTCCGGCACGCGCAGTCGGATGGCTTCACCGATCGCCGCATCAAGCGCCTGATCGGCAAAGTCGGATAAATGGCCGACAACATGTTCGAGCGACAACTGTCCCGCCAAGTCACCGATCGCCAGAACCAGAGCCAACGCATCGCGCCGCCGCCGCAATGTCTGACGAACCCCGTTGCCCTTGATCGCCCACGCGTTGACAAGCGCCGCATCAAACGCATCACCGCGCAGCATTTCGGTCAAACCCGGGTTGCGCGCCATTGCCCCGGCGAGAAACGGCGCATGCGATATGGCTCTATTCATCGCATTTTCGAAAGCATTCGAGGTCATTTCAGGCAACCAACCCGTGGCTTGCACGTTACAAAAACATGGCAACGCCCTATCCACCTATCTCCAAAATTTTGACCGCCAACCCGCATGAGGTGGCCTTGCCATATCGCGGCGATGGTGTCGCCTGTGCGCTGCGTCAGACTTATCAGCCCGATGATGACCAAGTCCCACCCGACATGCTCAGGCTGCTGTCGGCAATCGACGAACCATTGGTCATCAGCGACCCCGGCTGAGCACTTTTACCTGATCCATGATCGTGTCGAGTGCGGACACGCCTTCGCTATCGGGATCGGTCCGGCGTGAGGGTAGATCACTTCCCATCATCACGGCCTCAAGCGCAACCCGTCCGCGCGCCACGCGGCTTTTGATCGTGCCGACGGCAACGCCGCAGATTTCGGCTGCTTCTTCATAAGCAAAGCCGCCTGCGCCCACCAGAATCAACGCCTCGCGTTGGCTTTCAGGCAGGAACTGGAGCGCACGCTGAAGATCCCCGAGCTCGACATGCTTGTCCTGGTTCGCAGGCGCCGACAGGATTTTATCGGCGACCAGATCATCCCACTCGCCGCGAAAACGGTTACGTCGCATCTGCGACAAGAACAGATTGCGCAGAATTATGAAGGTCCATGCGCGCATATTTGTCCCCGCTTCATAACGATCGCGCGCCGCCCATGCTTTCAGCAGTGTTTCCTGGACAAGGTCATCACCCGAATCGACATTGCCCGAAAGCGAGCGGCCAAAAGCACGCAATTGGGGAATGACCACAGCAAGCTGGGTCTTAAAATCATTGTCGGACAATGCGGTCCGCTCGCTCGGGATGCCGTTATCGGCCTCATCCTGCATATTATGCTACCCGCTTCACCTAACCGCAACGCTTAGCCCGCTTGGCGAGTTCCGTCACGCCGCCGGAACGGTTTCGGCGTCGAAAAACAACGCTTGGGCAATTGCAGCCTTCACCGTGGCGCGTTGAAATGGCTTTGTGATGAGAAAGGTCGGTTCTGGCCGCTCGCCCGTCAGCAGGCGTTCGGGGAACGCAGTGATGAAAATGACTGGCACCGAAAATTCGGCGAGAATGTCCTTGACCGCATCAATACCTGAACTGTCATCGGCCAGCTGAATGTCCGCCAATACCAGCCCCGGACGCCGCTCGCGCACGGCCGTCACTGCTTCGTCGCGGGTGACAGCAACGCCGGTCACATTATGGCCCAGATCGCGGACAATGGTTTCGAGGTCCATCGCAATCATCGGCTCGTCCTCGATAATCAATACGTCAGACCGTGTCTGCGCCTCGATTTCGCTCAGCGCTTCATCGAGAAGGTCGGCAATGTCGCTAGGCGGCACATCAATGAGGTAGGCGGCATCATCGTGCGTGAAGCCTTCCATTGCTGTCAGTAATAGTGTCTGACGCGACAGCGGCGTAATCCGCGCCAGCCGCGCCTGGGCCAGTTGCTCGCGGTCACTGGCGCCAAGGTCTGTGTCACTGCCGAGGTTTCCCGAGCTCCAGATCGCGTGGAATGTACGATAAAGTCCCAACCGCACATCGACCTCGCGCGGAAATTCATCGGGCGCAGCAACAATCGCTTCCAATGTCGCACGGACATAGGCATCGCCATGTCCCTGGCTACCCGTCAAAGCGCGGGCGTAGCGGCGAAGGAACGCAAGATACGGCGCGATTTGCTGGCCAAGCGACATAAAATGCAATCCTCCTGAAGTTCGTTGATTTTCGGCCAGCCTCGCCACTTATGCAAGCGGCCTTTCCGGGCAAAGCCATCGTCTTTGGTAAACTGGTCCGTAAGATTGGAACAAACGAGTAGCGAAATTGTTTCTTTTGCTTATGCACGCAACAGATTTTACGATACTATTTAGATCGTTGAGAGTAGGATCAGGCGGCGCCATGATTGAAAATTGGGATAAGCGCGGGGGCGCTTGAAGGGGACGGTTGCAGTGGCGTCAGGCAAATATCCGAAATCCGCGCCTGCCGCTGGAACCGTTACAAACGACCGCACGCGCCAAACTGGAAGCCGCGAACATGACATCGGCGGTGCATTGCGAGCGGCGTATGACAGCGCTGTCAACGAAGAGATTCCCCCGGAAATGCTTGATTTATTAAGTAAGCTCCGCTGAGTTTTTATTTACCGGAGAAGCTCGTGCCGCCTTTCGCAGAAAAGTTCGGGCGGCTTTCAACGGGCCTCAAGATGTTTTCGATCATCACGCTGGCGCTGCTGCCTCTTGGTCTGATTGCTCTGTTCGCTTCGCTTGCGGCCTCTCGGACGGCTGACCTGCAACGCAGCGCTGACCTGCGCGTCGCGCTCACCGAAAGCACCCGCAAGTTAAGTGCCGAACTCGCGTCGGATGTCAGCGCGATGCGCAGCGCGGCCAATGCCATTGCGGGTGGAGTCCCGCCCGAGGATGTTTGCGCGCGCTTGTCCGCTATCGTCGCCCCCCATGTCCGCCGCGTTGCACAATATGCGGTATTTGGCCCAGTTAGCGCGCCATTGTGCGCATCGTCGGCCTTTGCGCCGCCGCGCCCGTCGACACTCAATCCTGATAGTCGCCCCGAAGCAATGCTTGCTGCCGATACACTGGATGTGCTCGTGCCAGCGCAGCGCGGTGCGGCTGTCGTTTTTGTCCGCTATCCCGCATCTACGCTTGCAAATTTTGCACAGCCGTCGACCCTCGCGGTACCCTATGCGATGTCCATCGCCATCGACAGCGCGACACTGCCGTTGCGCGTGCTGGACGGTGGCATTCCGCTTCGATCAGAGACGGTGGGGGCATCGGTTGGCTTGCTTGGCCTGAATCTGTCGATTGCCGCAGCTGACGTACCCTTCGGTGCGACCGAGGCATTACTGACATACTTGCCGCTGCTCATGTGGGCTTCGGCGGCACTTATTGGCTTCTTCGTCGTGGATCGGCTTCTTATTCGTCCTTTGCGAAATCTGCGCTTGGCCGTCGCCGGTCATGTGCCGGGAACCATCTTTCGTTTGCCCCCCGTCCGCACGCCTGCGCGCGAAATTCGCGAACTCGGGGAGACATTCGCGCAATTTGGTGATGAAATCAGCAAGCACGAGGCCAGTCTTGCGGCCGCCCTTGCCGATCAAACTAGGGCGACGCGCGAGGTTCATCACCGCGTGAAGAATAATCTTCAGATCATCGCCAGCCTCATCTCGCTTCATGCGCGTGGGCCGCATTCGCCCGACGCCATCACAGCGTATGCTGCTATCCAGCGCCGCGTCGATGCGCTGTCTATTGTCCACCGCAACCATTATGCCGAACTCGACGCGGGCGGCATCGATATAAAGGCGCTGCTCGGCGAACTCGCGACCAATTTGCGCGCCGGAGCAGGGAATTCGGCGCCAGCAATCTCGATCAACGCGCCACGCCTCGGCGTGCGACAAGATAGCGCGGTTGCGATCGCGTTTTTGATCACCGAACTCGTCGAACTTTCGATGACGATCGACCCCGCCGCGTCGATTGCAATTGTTATCAGGTCAGATGGCAGCAGTGACAGAGCGATATTGTCGCTGACATCTTCAGGATTACGTGCCAGCCCGACAATGACCGAGCGCCGTTCGGGCCGCTATGCCCGTGTGATCGAGGGTCTGTCGCGCCAGCTTCGCGCGCCCCTTTTGCATGATGAAAAAGCCGGACGTTACAGCATCGATTTTGCCGTGATGGACGCCCGCGAAAATAATTGAAAAAAATGCTGCGGTGGCGGGAACCCTTTTTACGATCATCCGTTTTGAAGTTCGGACAGCGAGCATTTGCCCCCCCGCTTTCGCTGTCCGAGACATGAGCCCGGAAGCGTCGTCACCCCCCAAGACGCGCTTTCGGGCTCAATAATTTTCAAGCCGTTTCGGTTTTTTCCTTCGCGGCATCGCGCCTGCGACGGCGCTGCGTGAACCACGTCGCGATCAGCGTTAGTTCGTAAAGCAGGCACAGCGGCACGGCGAGCAAAAGCTGTGACCCAATGTCAGGCGGGGTCAGCACAGCGGCAATCGCAAAGGCCCCGACGATGGCATAGCGCCGCGCATTCACCAGCTGATCGCGCGTCACAATTCCGACAGTCTCAAGCAGCATCAGCAACACTGGCATCAGAAACGCAAAGCCGAAGCCGAACATGAACTGCATCATGAATTTCAGATAATTGCCGATGTCGGGCAATGCTTCCTGCGTCACGCCGCCAAGATTGCCCTGAAAACCGAACAGAAATTTAAGTGCGAGCGGAACGGCAATGAAATAGGCAAGGCTGGCCCCCGCCGTGAACAGCACGGGCGTCGCCATCATAAACGGCAGCATTGCCTTGCGCTCTTTCTTGTAGAGTCCGGGCGCAACGAACAGCCAGATTTGATTGGCGATCACCGGCGAGGCAATCATCATCGCCGCGAAAAACGCGACTTTAATTTCAGTGATGAAACCGCCAAACACTTCAGTATTGATAACTTTGGTTTGTCCAGCGGCAAGCATCGGCGCAACCAGCCATTCCAGAATATGCCGCGCGAAATAAACGCATCCGCCAAATGCCGCCGCCAGTGCTGCCGCCGACCAAAGCAATCGTCGTCGGAGCTCAATTAGGTGGTCGAGCAGTGGCGCTTTGCTATCGTCAAGGTCGTCGCTCACGCAGGTTTCTCGTCGATGACCGGCTCAACGGGCGCTTCCAAAGCAGGCGTCGGATTGGCGGCCATGATCCGCTCATTTTCCTCTTTCCACTTTTTTTCCATTTCCGCGAGCTCGGATTCGCGCATCATCGTGTCCAATCCGCTGCGGAAATGACGCGCCATCCCGCGTGCCTTGCCGACCCAATTGCCGACGACGCGCATAGCTTTTGGCAAGTCTTTCGGGCCAATCACGACCAGCGCGACGACCGCCACGAGCAGAAGTTCAGTGGGGGCGACGTCGAACATTTTTATCCTAGACTAACGCAAGGGGATCAGGCCGCCGCGTCCTTCGCCGCTGCCGCTTTCTTCGCTTCATGCTCCGCAATGATATCGGCGGCTGACTTGCCTTCGATCAACGGCGCGGGCTTGGCGGCGGCGGTCTCTTCTTCGTCCGCCATGCCCTTCTTGAAGCTCTTCAATCCCTTGGCAACGTCGCCCATCATGTCGGAAAAGCGTCCCTTGCCGAATAGCAAGAGGACCATCACGCCAACAATCAGCCAGTGCCAGATGCTCAGGCCACCCATCACGAATCTCCCTCGGTGTTAACTCTATCTAGTCCTCTTCATCCACCGTTTCCAGATCACCGATGAAATCATCGTCCGAAACCCGGTCGAGCAGGCCCGCCGCGCGCAGATCATCAATACCCGGCAGGTCTCGTCGGTCCGATAAACCGAAATGCGTTAAAAAGTCGGGCGTCGTCGCATAGGTCAACGGACGACCCGGCACTTGCCTTCGCCCGGCGGGGGTAATCCAGCCTGCTTCCATCAAGACGTCGAGCGTACCTTTTGAAATTTGGACGCCGCGAATGGCCTCAATCTCGGCGCGGCTGACGGGTTCCTGATAGGCGATGATCGCAAGCGTCTCAACGGCGGCGCGTGAGAGTTTGCGCGAGGCTTCGCGCGTTTCGCGGAGCAGGTGCGCCATGTCAGGCGCGGTTTGGAAATGCCATCGCCCGCCACGCTCGACGAGGTTGATTCCGCGACCGGCATAGGCATCTGTCAGTTCCGCAAGCGCAATCTGCACGCCTTCATGATCGAGCCTTCGTTCGATGTCATCAATTGCCAACGGGCTCTCGCTGGCAAAGAGCAGCGCTTCGACGGCGCGGGCCTGTTCGGAGATCATCACGCTGCTTTCACTAATATCGGCCCGAATGCATCATCCTGCCGAATATCAACCACCCTGCGGCGCGCCATTTCGAGTGTTGCCACCACGGTCGATGCCAACGCAGAGCGCCTGAAATCAGGATTGCCGTCGCGCGGCAGAAACGCCGCAATCGCGGTCCAGTCGCCGATCCGCCCGAGCATAGCCTCGATCCGCTGCATCGCCGCCTCGAGCGTCATGACAGGCCGCCGCAAGACTTGATGCAGCATCGGCGCGGTCCGCGCGTTCACTCGTCCATAAGCGCCAAGCAGATCGTAAAGGCTCGCCTGCCAAAGGGTTTTCTTATCTGTTGCAAGGCCCTCTGGCAGTCCGCGCACAAAAACATCGCGGTCAATCCGGTCACGCGCCATCAGCCGCGCGCCCGCTTCGCGCATTGCATCGAGGCGGCGCAAGCGTTGTTGCAAGCGGAACGCCAGTTCTTCGGGGCTCGGGTCTTCCTGCTCGGCCTTTGGCAACAACAGGCAGGATTTCAGATAAGCGAGCCACGCCGCCATCACGAGATAGTCCGCCGCCTGTTCCAGCGCGATGGCACCGGCGCGCTTCAGATATTCAAGATACTGATCGACCAAAACGAGGATTGAAATTTCACGCAAGTCCACTTTCTGAGCGCGGGCAAGCGCGAGCAACAAATCAAGCGGCCCTTCCCAAGCACCGAGATCGAGCGTGAGGCCGTCCGCGTCAGACAAGCGCAAGCAATTCGTCACGCTTGGCGATCAGCGCGGGAATTTCGTCATAATCAACCACGGGCGTGACGGTCGCCATTGCCGCCGCCAAACGCTCGGTCGCACGGTCTGTTATATCGGGCGCGCACTCCGCAATCGCGACCATATCAGCCATCTTCCCCGAGCAATGCAGCGCGATATCGCACCCCGCCGCAAGGCAAGCCACAGCCCGCGACGCAATATCGCCTGAGAGCGCCGCCATGTCGAGATCATCGCTCATCAGCAGACCGTCGAAACCGATCCGCCCGCGAATGATGTCACGGATGACGATTGCCGACATCGTGGCAGGGTGCTCGCTGTCCCAAGTGTTGAAAACGACATGCCCGGTCAGTGCCATCGGTGCGTCGTGCAACTGCTCGAAGGGCAGCAGATCGTCGGCCAATTCGGTCTCGTTTGCGTCGATCACCGGCAAATGGTGATGCGTATCGACGTCCGCGCGCCCCTGCCCCGGCATATGTTTGATCACGCCGACAACACCTGCTTGGCGCATTCCATCAAGCATCGCAGCGCCCATCGACGCAACACGCACGGGATCACCGCTGAACGACCGTTCGCCAATCGCTGCATGCGTTTCGGCGCGGCGTACATCGAGGACGGGCGCAATATTTACGTTGATACCGACGTCGGCCAGCATCAACCCGATGGCGCGCGCATTGACGCGCACAGCTTCGAGTGCAGAAATCGGCGCTCGATCATACAAAGCATCAAACGCAGCGGCGGCAGGAAAATCGGGCCATGTCGGGGGGGCCATGCGCATAACGCGCCCGCCTTCCTGATCAATCAGGATTGGCAGCACATCGCGGCCATGCAGCGCGCGCAGGTCATCAGTCAGCGCGCGGGCTTGCGCGCAATCCACGATATTACGCCTGAATAAAATATAGCCCGCGGGATCGGCGCCCGCAAAAAAGGTGCGTTCCTCAAGCGTTAGAACCGGACCGGAAAGGCCAAAGATGACGGGCTTCATGCCCGCTCCCTTGCCCGCGCCGTGGTCAGTTCACAATCATGCAATTCTCGCCCGCTACTTTCAGCTTGCCGCAGATCGTCGAGGCTTGGCCGCCGGCATTGGCGCGGAGGCGATACACTTGATTGCCGTTGACCTGCGCGGTTACAACCGATTTGGGCAGCGCCGACAAATAACCGAAGCGCTTGGCCAGTGTTGTCCACGCTTCGTTGGCTTTGGCTTCCGAGCCGAACGCCCCAAGCTGCACCAGCGATCCACTCGCCGCCGTCATCGCCACATTGGGCAAAGGCTTGGCAGGCGGTGCGGCCACCAACTTACCGCCCGATGCCGGAACCGATGCGGTGGCGACAGGTTTGGCGGGCGCGCCGCTGAAACCGGGCTTTGGCGGCACGGCTTTGGCACCCTTTACAGGCGTTTCGGATGCTGCGTTGGTGTCGATCTTGCCGTTCGCTTCAGCTCCCTCGGACGCCGCAAAGCTGCTGTCGCCCTGACCTTCGACTTTCATGCCGCCGGGCGCATCGGGGCGAACCTTATAGTCGCCTTCCTGTGCTGCGATCAGTTTGCCGTCACCCGTCGGTGCGGGCTGGTTGCGCAACAGTGAAATACCGGCGATGACCACGCCCAGCGCAACAATCGCGGCAATCGCAAAGCCGATGAGCTTGCCGGTCGAGATCGTTTCATCTTCGGCGTCATCGTCGACAGCTTCAAGCCACGGGAGCCGGTCTTCGTCCTGCAAAGGCAGTGTGTCGCGCGTATCTTCGGTCACAATTACATCTCCTCGGCGGCCCGGACCCCCATGATCGACAGACCATTACGGATAATTTGTCCTATACCATTCGCTAAATATAGTCGTGCCTGTGTCAATTCGGGACGGTTAACCATCAGGACGCGCCGATCAGGCCGGTCATTGCCCATATTGAAGTAGCCGTGAAATGCGGCCGCCAGATCAAAAAGATAAAAGGCAATACGGTGTGGTTCGCGACTCGCCGCCGCGGCTTCCACGATTCGCGGGAATTGTCCGGCGAATTTAACGATTTCCAGATCTTCGGCGTCAAGCAGCGACAGGTCCGGGGTTCCGGGTTCGATGCCTGCCTCGGCAATCTTGCGCCCCAGCGAACAAATCCGCGCATGGGCATATTGGACGTAGAACACCGGATTGTCCTTCGACGCTTCGACAACTTTGGCGAAGTCGAAATCCATCTGCGCATCGGCCTTGCGCGTCAGCATCGTGAAGCGGACGACGTCCTTGCCGACTTCCTCGACCACGTCGGCCAGCGTTACGAAATTGCCCGAGCGTTTCGACATTTTCACCGGCTCGCCGTTGCGCAGCAGCCGGACCATCTGGATCAGCTTCACGTCGAACGGTTTGCCGCCCGTCAGCGCCGACACCGCCGCGCGGATGCGCTTGACTGT
>JANOVZ010000027.1:0-80531 GCA_031417655.1 Sphingomonas sp.
GATTTCGGCATGGCTTACCGCCGCCCCCTCATGTTCCTCCGCGTCCTAATGGGTGAAGTCTCGCGCATCGCCGAGCGCCAGATCCCCATTGCACCCTGCTGCTGCCCGCGCATGACCGAAGGCGAGGCAGCATTCCTGTTAGTAATTGATGTTGCCCGCGACCGCCCGGAGCAGGCCCGCAATGCTCTCGCGCGCATGGCCGGGACGCTTGATTGCCTTGCTGCTGTCTCAGTTGCGCAGGCTTTGGCCGATGCGCTCGACGATATTGGCCATCCACTGGAATTGTCGGAAAACCTAGCTTTATTCGTGTGACTTTCGTGTGACTTTTGAATGCAATACGTTAAAGCGTAATGGCAATGCCAGACCCGTTTCCCGTACCCGATGACCTCGACACTATCCTGAACGACATCTGGACCCGCTGGGGCCGCGGCGCGGCAGACCGGCGATCCCCGTTCCACACGCCGGTCGTCGGTTCAATTGGCGAAAGTGGCACGCCCGAACAACGTGTCATGGTTCTACGCAAAACAAGCCGTGCCAGCAGCACTTTGCGCTTCCATACCGACCGGCGAAGCGCGAAAGCAGTTCAAGTCAGTCGCCATAATGTGGTCAGCGTCCTCGGCTATGATGCCGGTGCAAAAATCCAGTTGCGCGCCAGCGGCATTGCAACCATCGTTCACATCGGTACGGTAGCGAATGGAGCCTGGGCAAGTACATCCGCCAGCGGTCGGCGCAGCTATCTCACTACGCTTGCGCCCGGCAGCGTAAGCGACACCGCGACATCGGGCCTGCCCACAGCCTTCGAACAGACTGTGCCAAGCCTGATCGAAAGTGAAGCGGGTCGCGCCAACTTCGCCATTGTCCCGGTCACGCTCGTCCGCCTGGAATGGCTGCACCTCGCCTCAACCGGCCACCGCCGTGCCGCGTTTACGCGCACTGATGATAGCTGGACGGGCGAATGGCTAATCCCATGAACAACCTGACTGTCTGGTATGACGGTGCCTGTCCGTTGTGCATTCACGAGATTGCCTTGATGCGCCGCCTCGACAAACGCCGCGTCATCAATTTCGTGGATGTAGCGCCTGTCGATACCGTCTACCCAATCGACCGCGCACTCCTTCTCGCTCGCTTTCATGCACAGGAACCATGCGGCCCCATCTTAAGTGGAGCTGCTGCCTTTGCTGCAATGTGGCGGGCGATTCCGATGCTGAGGCCGCTTGGCCTGATCGCGCGGAACGGCGTCGTGCTCGCAATCCTTGAACGCGCCTACACTGCTTTCTTGAAAGTCAGGCCAGGTCTTCAACGATTGGCTTTGCGCTAACTAATCGTCTTCGCCAAATGCCCGTCATCCTCGGTGCTCGGTTGGCGCACCGATTGAACGACATAGCCCTTGCGCCACAATATCCAGAGCAAAAGCATGCCAGGTACCGCAGCGATAACAGTAAACCCCCAAAACCCGATCCATCCAAACTCCTTCGCCACGATCCCGGCGGGCCCGGCCATGAACGTCCGCCCGACACCGGCAAAAGATGATAGCAGGGCGAATTGGGTCGCTGTGTAAGCCAGGCTCGACAGCCCCGATAAATAGGTGGTGAAGACAGTCAGGCCGATGCCACTCGTCAGGTTTTCGGTTCCTACCGCAGCAACCAGCATCCAGTAGTTATTGCCCGTCGCCGCGAGCACCATGAACATGATGTTGGACAACATCATCATCAGGCCAGAAAAAAGCAGTGCCCTACCCATGCCCAGCCACAATATAAACGGTGCGCCCAATGCAGAACCAATGATCAACGCACCAAAACCCCAGAGCTTGTTCGCTGACACAAAGTCGAGATCGGAAAAGCCCAGCGATACAATCATTGGGTTGAGCATCGCCTGCCCCATCGCATCACCGACCTTGTAAACCAGTACAAAGCCGAGAATGAGAAATGCACCATGGCGACCAAGAAACTCACGAAAGGGATTGACCACCGTATCGATCAACCATTGCCCCGGCGACATGCCTTTGGCGTCAGCATAGCGATCAAAGAATTTGCCGGGGCCTGCCCAGAATGCGCCGATGATGGCAGGCACGATGCAAAATGCGGTCATGCCATAAGCCGTGGCCCAGCCGAGGCCCAATCCTTCAGCAGAGGCGAAATAAACCGTCCCTGCACCTGCGATCAAATTGCCCGTGCGATAACCAAACTGATTGGTTGCGGTGCCATGCGCGAATTCATCATCCTCTAGAATTTCGATGCGATAGGCGTCGATCACAATATCCTGCGTCGCACCAAGAAACGCGACAAACAACGCCCACAACGCAAACGGTCCAAGATGACCAGGCTGCGGGTCACTCGCCCCCAACTGCCAGATGGCAATAAACAGCAGCGCTTGAACGAAAAACAGCCAACCGCGCCGCTGGCCGAACATTTTTGTCAGGACTGGCAACGGCACTCTGTCGATCAAAGGCGCCCATAGAAACTTGATCGTGTACGGCGTGCCCAGCGCGATGACGAACCCGATTGTTGCGGTATCAATCCCGACTTTTGCAAGCCAGAATGCCATCGTGCCAACCAGCAAAGTCAGCGGAAATCCGCTTGAAATACCGAGCAGGAACGTCACGATCGGACGCTTGCGCAAATAGGGCCGGAATGCGGGAATGAACGAGCCGAGCAGCATCAATGCGCCAAGGACTGATGCAAAAATCAGAAATCGGATCCAGTCGATTGACACTATGCTTGCTCCCCTTGGATTTTGGCAGCATTCCTAACGCCATATTCGGCCAATGAAAGCCTCCGTATGAACGCCCCCACATTCGGACAGCGCGCACTCGCGCAGATGATTGTCGATAAAATTGGAAAACGCGGCGCTGGCGTGACCCATGTCGAGGCAAGTGCTTACACCAGCCCGGAGCGGTTCAACGCCGAGCAGCGCGCGCTTTTTAACACCCTTCCCCAAGTGATTGCGCCGTCAGCCCTACTCACGCCCGGCACAGTTCTCCCGCATGATGGTTTCGGCAAACCCCTTCTCCTTACGCGCGACAAGGAGGGAAAGGCCCGTATTTTCCTGAACGTCTGCCAACATCGCGGCACGCGGCTTGTCGAGGGGAATGGACCTGTTTGCGCGAAACTGCTCGTTTGTCCTTATCATGCGTGGAGCTACACACTCGATGGCCGCCTCGCCGCTTTGCCCCGTCCCGAGATGTTTCCCGGTCTCGACAAGTCCGCGCATGGGTTGAAGGAATTGCCGAGCACCGAGGCAGGCGGTCTCATATGGTTTGCCTTCGAACCCGCCGACTTCAAGGAGGCCCTAATCCTCGGGGCTGACTTCGACGCATTCGGCTTGGCCGACATGCACCTGTTCGCGCGCCGCACCCATGACGTCGCGGGAAACTGGAAACTGATCATGGATGCTTTCCTCGAAAGCTATCATGTCCAGCGCTTGCACAGCGGCACAATCGGGTCGTTCTTTAAAGACGGCATCACGGCGGGCGACACCATCGGTGATCATCGACGCGCCGCCGTGGGCCGCACCGAAGAACTGAGCGCCATCGACCTCGACGACTGGCCCGCCGTCCGCCGCGCGATGACGTTTACTTACCAAATGTTTCCGGGATGCGTGCTGGTCGTCAGCCCCGATTACATCAACCTGATGGTCCTGATGCCGCAATTCGAAGGGCGCACGCTGGTCGAGGATTTCATGCTGATCCCTGAAAAGCCGATGACCGAAAAGGCGCAGGATCACTGGCAGCGCAGCTGGGATTTGCTCGACGGGCAAGTATTCGGTGCCGAAGATTTTCGCGCAGTCGCGCTGGGGCAGCAGGGTTTATCCTCGGGCGCAATCGACCAGATTACGCTCGGCACGCTCGAAACCGGCATTCGCCTGTTTCATGATTCAGTCGAGGCGCGTATCGCCGCGGGATGAAGACACCCGAAAAGACCGATCCCCGTGAGGGTGACCGCATCGCCAAACTGCTCGCCCGGGCAGGCGTGGCAAGCCGCCGCGAAATCGAGCGCATGATCGAGGACCGGCGGATTGCGCTCAACGGCGTTGCGCTGGAAACGCCCGCGACGATCCTGAAGTCGCTCAAAGGCATTACCGTAGACGGCAAGCCCGTGGCCCCGCCTGAAACGGCGCGGTTATTCCGTTACAACAAGCCCACAGGATTGTTGGTCGCCGAGCGCGATTTTACGGGTCGCCCGACGATTTACGACAAGCTGCCAAAGGAACTCCCCCGCGTCGTGCCCGTCGGTCGCCTCGACCTCAATACCGAAGGGTTGTTGCTCCTTACCAACGACGGCGAACTCAAACGGCTGCTCGAACTGCCGTCGACCGGCATCCCCCGCACCTATCGTGCGCGGACTTACGGCCCAGTCAGTCAGGCGCAGCTCGAGGATCTGATCGAAGGTGTCGAGGTCGAGGGCGTCCGCTACGGCAGCATCAATGCCAATCTCGAACGGCGCACGGGCACCAACCAGTGGATCGAGATGACCCTGACCGAAGGCAAGAACCGCGAAGTCCGCCGCGTGCTCGAACATCTCGGCCTCCAAGTCAGCCGCCTGATTCGCACCGCCTATGGCCCCTTCCCGCTCGCCGACATGCCGTCGGGCGCGGTTGACGAGATCAAACAAAACATTGTCGTTGAATTCATGAAGAACATGAAGGGCATGAAGACGGTATCGTTTGATCGCAACCCGACACAGCCGGTCGGACGTGAGCCGCGACGTCGTGATGATACGCCGCGTCCTCGCCCTGCACCTGCGACGCGCGCGCCAACCAAAGTCGCTGAACCCGCGCTCTCCCCCCGCCGCGCCCGCGCCGCCAATTATGCGCCAAAGCTCGAACGCGAAGCTGCCGAAAAAGCGGCCGCAACGCCGGTCAAGCGCAAGCATTGGTATGATGGTCCGAAGAAACCAACCCGCCCGAGCGCTCCTCCGCGTGGCGGAAGACCCAAATAAATGCGGATTATTTCAGGGCTCTACCGCGGTCGGCCGATCATAGCGCCGAAGGGCGACACGACTCGTCCCACTGCCGACCGAACCCGTGAGGCACTCTTCTCTATGTTCACCAGCCGCCTCGGCAGTTTCGAAGGTTTGCGCGTGCTCGACTTGTTCGCCGGTTCGGGCGCGCTCGGCCTCGAAGCACTGTCGCGCGGCGCGGCAAGTTGCACTTTCGTCGAACAGGATAGCGCCGCACTCGATTGCCTGCGCACCAACATCGCCAAATTGGGTGCAAAAGGTGCCGATGTCCGCGCGCAATCGGTTATGGCGCTCGGTCCAGCCCCTGCGCCCTACGACCTCATCCTGCTTGACCCACCGTATGAAAGCGGTGCTGGAGTCGTCGCGCTGGAACGGCTCCTGCGTCTGGGCTGGGTTGCGCCGGGCGCGCTCGTAAGCGTCGAGACAACGAAGAAGGAAATGGTGGTCGTCGAAGGCTTCGAGCTCGATGTCGAACGCATGCACGGCAAGGCGAAGCTCACACTGCTTCGTGCTTAGTTCTTGCCGAAAGCGGCCTCGGCCAACGCCACGACTTCCGGATCGGCTTCAAGTGGCGTCATCGAGACACCCGCTTCCAACCGGTCGGCAATATAGGTAAGCGCCGCAATCCGTGCCGATTTCTTGTTATTCCCGTCGATAACGCACCACGGCGCCCAGCGCGTATCGGTGCGATCGAACATGTCCGAATAGGCCTTCAGATAATCGTCACGGCGCGCGCGGTTGCGGTAGTCATCCTTGCCGGTTTTCCAGCGCTTCCACGGGTCGTTCAGGCGGTGCTGATACCGTTCATCCTGTTCAGCTTGCGTGATGTGAAGGAAGATTTTGACCAGCGTGACGCCATTATCCTTTTGCTGTGCCTCGAATTCATTGATTTCGTCGAAAGCGCGCTTCCAGTCTTTCTCCGAGCAAAACCCCTCGACACGTTCGACCAGCACGCGGCCATACCATGTCCGGTCAAACACATTGATTTCGCTTTTTGCGGGCAAGCGCTTCCAGAAGCGCCACAGGAAATGCCGCTCCCGCTCTTCCTCGGTCGGTGCGGCGATTGGCCAGACTTCATAATAACGCGGATCCCACTGGCCCGTCATACGCGAGATTGTGCCGCCCTTGCCGCTCGCGTCCCAGCCCTCGAACGCGATGATCGCCGATTGCTTGTGGATGACATAGGCAATCTGGATACGAGCAAGACGGTCCTGCAATTTCAGCAGGTCATGGTCATAATCGCCATCATAGGATTTGCCGTCTTCGAAATCTTTCAGGTCAATGGCCATATCCGTCCCTCGTTCAAGAAGGCTGGTCTAGCACACGGATACCAAGCTCGCGCAATTGCTTCGGCGTGGCGGGCGCGGGCGCGTTCATCATCAGGTCTTCGGCCTTCTGGTTCATCGGGAACGTAATGACTTCGCGGATATTCGGTTCATCCGCGAGCAGCATGACGATGCGGTCAATGCCCGGCGCCGATCCCCCGTGCGGCGGCGCGCCGAGTTTGAACGCGCCGATCATGCCCGCGAAACTCTCGTCGACTTGCGCCTGTGTGTAGCCTGCGATCTCGAACGCCTTGTACATGATGTCGGGCCGATGGTTGCGGATTGCGCCCGATGACAGCTCGATGCCGTTGCAGACGATGTCATACTGATAGGCAAGGATATCGAGCGGGTTCATGTTTTCGAGCGCGTCCATCTCGCCCTGCGGCATCGAGAAGGGATTGTGGCTGAAATCGATCTTTTTGGCGTCCTCGTCATATTCGAACATCGGAAAATCGACGATCCAGCAGAATTCGAAACGGTTCTTGTCGATCAGGTCGAGCTCAGTGCCGATGCGGGTGCGCGCTGCCCCTGCGAGTTTGGCCGCAGTTGCTTCGGGTCCAGCGGCGAAGAAAATACCGTCATCGGGACCGAGGCCGAGCGTGGCAACCAGTTTGCGCGTCGCTTCATCGCCGTGGTTCTTGGCGATCGGACCGCCGAGTTCGCCGCCCTTTTGCGTGATATGGCCAAGGCCAGCATAGCCTTCGGATTGCGCCCAAGCGTTCATATCATCGAAGAATTTCCGGCTTTTTTCTGCGGTTCCCGGCGCAGGAATGGCGCGGACGACGTCGCCCGCCACGACCATCGATGCGAAGCGGCCGAAGCCCGAACCTTTGAAATGATCCGAAACGTCCGTGATGATGATCGGATTGCGGAGATCGGGTTTGTCCGACCCGTATTTCAGCATCGATTCGCGGTAAGGGATGCGCGGAAACGGCGCGGCGCTGACGCTGCGTCCATTTGCAAACTCTTCGAACACGCCGTGAAGAACCGGTTCAATCGCTGCAAAAACATCGTCCTGCGTCACAAAACTCATTTCAAAATCGAGCTGATAGAATTCACCCGGCGAGCGGTCCGCCCGCGCATCTTCGTCGCGGAAGCACGGCGCAATCTGGAAATAGCGGTCGAAGCCCGCAACCATCAGCAGCTGTTTGAACATCTGCGGTGCCTGCGGCAGCGCGTAGAATTTACCGGGATGGACGCGGCTGGGCACGAGATAATCGCGCGCGCCTTCTGGCGACGACGCGGTCAGGATCGGCGTCTGGAATTCGGTAAACCCCTGTCCGATCATGCGGCTCCGGATCGACGAAATCACATTCGAGCGCAGGACGATATTGGCGTGCAACCGCTCGCGCCGCAAATCGAGATAGCGGTATTTCAGCCGGATTTCCTCGGGGTATTCCGCATCGCCGAAAACCGGCATCGGCAGTTCCGCCGCCGCTGACTGAACGATGACTTCCGATGCACGCACTTCGATTTCGCCGGTGGGCAAACCGGCGTTCACAGTCTCGGAGGACCGCGCAACCACAACACCCGTGACTGTTACCACTGATTCCGCGCGCAACCGGTCCAGCACCCCATGCGCCGCACTGTCGGTATCGGTGACAATCTGCGTGATGCCATAATGGTCGCGCAGATCGACAAAAAGAAGATTGCCGTGGTCGCGCTTGCGGTGGACCCAGCCCGACAAACGGACGGTTTCGCCGACATTTGCGGCGCGCAGTTCGGCGCATTTATGCGAACGATAAGCATGTTGTGTCATGCGCAGGGCTAACACAGGGGCAAGCGTCAATTGTCAAGGCGCGTAAGGTCGCTATGGGGATGCGATGAAGATTCATCCGTTGATTAGTGACAGCGCAACGCTCGCCGATTTCTGCAAGCGTATGGCGAAGTCCAGTTTCGTTGCCATAGATACCGAATTCATGCGCGAGAATACGTTCTGGCCGGAATTGTGCCTGATTCAGGTGGCGGACGAGAACGAAGCCGCCGCCATTGATCCGATGGCGGCGGGCATTGACCTCAAACCGTTGCTCGACCTGATGACCGAGAACGAGGACGTCCTGAAAGTCTTTCACGCAGGTGGGCAAGACATTGAAATCGTCCATAATCTGACCGGCAAAACGCCGCACCCGCTATTCGATACGCAAATTGCGGCGATGGCACTGGGGCAAGGCGAGCAAGTCGGTTATTCGAACCTTGTCGATCAGTGGCTCGGCATATCACTCGATAAAGGCGCGCGTTTTACCGACTGGGCGCGACGGCCACTTGATGACCGACAGATTGATTATGCGATTGGCGATGTGACGCATCTGGCGAAAATTTTCCCGATGATGCTCGACAAGCTCATCAAAACCGGACGCGGCGGCTGGCTCGACCAAGAGATGGAAAAGCTCGCCGACCCTGCGAACTATGTCACAGAACTTGGCGATGCGTGGCTGCGCGTGAAGATCGCCAGCCGCAAACCGGAAGTGCTCGGTCGGTTGCGTGCACTTGCCTCATGGCGCGAAAGCGAGGCGCGCAGCAAAAATCTGCCGCGCGGGCGTATTGTTAAGGACGAGACGCTTGGCGATCTTGCGATGCACCCGCCACGGACACAGGGCGATTTGTCGAAAGTGCGCGGGCTGTCGGCATCGTGGGCCGGGAACGATATTGGTGGGCGAATGATGGCGGCGCTGGCGAATGCAGGGCCGCTCCCTGCCGAACTGATGCCAACGCGCGAAGATCGCAAACCGGGGCTGGGCAAGGATGGCGCGCTGGTGGCCGATCTGTTGAAGCTGCTTCTCAAAATTCGTGCCAAGGAATCAAATGTCGCACCGCGCCTTCTCGGCCGAACCGACGATCTAGAACTGCTCGCAGCCGGCGTGCGCGACAATCTGTCGATTCTGACCGGCTGGCGGTACGATCAATTTGGTCGGGATGCCCTTGATCTTGTCGAGGGGCGACTGGCATTTGCCGTCATTAACGGCAAGATGAAAATGACACGAACCGAAAACATCGACGCGCCTTCAGCCGAGAGCGGCAACGCGCCCCAGTAACGCTGCCAGTTGGCGATGCCGCCGCTCGACCGCTTCGCCATAAAGGGCATGTTGATCGTCTGGTAAAACCAGCGTGAGGCTTTTTTCATCCATCGCCAAATTGCTCGCTGAAAGTGGTTCGGCAACGCCGCCGCTCAGCCGCTGCCCCAGCCGCATCGCCAATCCCCAGACAGAAGCCCGAGCGAGATCTTCCGGTGACGCCAGCTGCGTGATAACTGGCGATGCCAACAATCCACCGCCAAAGCTCGCTGACAATGCTTGCCCCATCATCGCTCGCCCGCGCGCATCGACGCCAACCCAATTGCCATGCAGTGCGACTTCCAGCCCGCGTTCGGCACGGAATTCTGGACTGGCAGCCCACGCAACGTCGCCAAGCAGGCACGCAGCATGTCTAAGACGGGCGTCGTCCGCGCTATCATCTGCAAACAAGGGCGCAATCCAACGCGCGAGGATGTCACCGTGCTCATCAAACCTGCCTTGTCGGGCACCCGCAGCGCGCGTTGCCGCAATCAGCGGGTCTTCACGACGCTCATCCGCACTAAGGTCGGCGTAGAGCAGCCCCTCGCGCAGCCCGAATGCCGACACGACAAGGGCTGACGATCCCAATTGCCGCGCCAGTGTTGCCAGCAAAGCCGCGGCATCGCCCAGCGCTGGAATCCGCGTACTCGACAGCGCCTCAATGGCCTTCAGCGCCTTGCGGTCAATGCGTGAAACGGCACGGACGAGGCGGACGGCGGCTTGCGGCGGCATTGCGTAATGGTGGAGGACCGGAAGCGGATAATCGGTCAAGTGCATGTGCAAGCGCGCCAGCGCCCGCCACGATCCGCCAACGAGGTAAAAAGGTAACTCGCGCTCGACGTTTTTCCAACCCGCTTTCGTCAGTAGCTTTGTGACATGCGTGTCGAGCGATCGCCGCCCCTTCGCACGGATTGGTGGCAGGCGGAGGACGCCAAGCGGGAGCGAGATGCGGTCGCGCACTTGTCCATTTTTGACTCTGACCAGTTCCAGACTGCCACCGCCGAGATCGCCAACAATGCCGTCCGCCATCGGGATAGCCGAAATGACACCCTCGCCCGCTGCCCGCGCTTCGGCTTCGCCGCTGAGCAATTCAATTTTGACGCCGAGTTTTGATGCAGCGTCGATAAACGCCACACCGTCGCTGGCGTCGCGCACGGCAGCGGTCGCGACAGTGCGGACGCTTGCAATGGCCATCGCTTCCGTGACAGCGCGAAAGCGGGCAAGTCCGCGCAATGCAACGGCAACCGCTTTAGGGTCGAGCGTGCCGCCACGTTCGAGACTCCCGCCCAGGCCCGCCGCGACCTTTTCATTGAACACGGTCGCAGGGGCGCGATGCGGTCCACTATAGACAACCAGACGGACTGAATTCGATCCGATGTCGATAATGGCCGTCAGTGATTCTGTGGGCACTCAGCGCCGCCCTAGGCTGAGTGTTGGCACTGATTCGCTCGTCTCAAGCGCCGCGCCACGACCCGAAAGTGACGGGTTTGTCATAAAGTAACGATGAAGATTAAATGGTCGATGCGACGTCTCTGCGCGGGTGTATGAACCATCAGCTTGCAATTCCCAGCTTTGTTCGGTGTCGATCAGATTGGCAACCATGACTTGATCGAGCACCTGATCATGCACGGTCGCGTTTAGAATCGGCAGCATATATTCCACGCGACGGTCAAAATTGCGCGGCATCCAGTCGGCGGACGAAATGAAGACTTTCGCGCCATCGTTTGGCAGCGCCTTGTCGTTACCAAACGCCCAGATTCGACTGTGTTCCAGAAAGCGTCCGACAACCGATTTGACGCGGATCGTGTCAGACAGACCGGGGACGCCGGGACGAAGGCAGCAAATGCCCCTGATAATCAGGTCAACCGGCACACCCGCTGCGCTCGCCTCATAAAGTTTATCGATGATCGCCGGATCGACCAGCGAATTCATTTTGGCCCAGATTCCAGCCTTTTTCCCGTCACGCGCGTTGGCAATTTCGGCATCGATCAGATCGGCAAGCGTAGATCGCAGACTCTTCGGGCTGAGCGTCAGCAATTCGAGATTGGCCGGTTCGACATAGCCGGTGATGTAGTTGAACATCTGCGCCGCATCACGTGCCAGGCGGGGGTCAGCGGTAAAGAAGCTGAGATCGGTATAAATCCGCGCCGTAACCGGATGGTAGTTGCCCGTGCCGAAGTGGCAATAGGTGCGATAGCCATCGGCCTCGCGTCGGACCACCATCGACACTTTGGCATGCGTTTTCCATTCAACGAACCCGTAAACGACTTGAACTCCCGAACGTTCGAGCTGCGAGGCCCAGAGCAGGTTCTGCTCCTCGTCGAAACGCGCCTTGAGCTCGACAACGGCGGTGACGGATTTCCCGGCTTCAGCCGCATCGCATAGCGCACGAATGACCGCAGACTGCTTGCCTGCACGATACAGCGTCTGCTTGATTGCCACGACATCGGGGTCGGCTGCGGCCTGACGCAGGAACGACAGCACTACATCGAACGTCTCATAGGGGTGGTGGACAATGATGTCCTTGGCTCGGATTGCAGCATAGCAATCACCACCATGTTCGCGAATACGCTCAGGAAAACGCGGGACATAAGGCGGGAATTTCAGATCGGGCCGTTCTTCCTCGACCAACGCCTCAAGAGCACCAATGCCAAGAAAGCCAGCCGTTTCCGTGATAATCGCATCCGCGCCGCCAAGCTCATTCTTGATGGCCGCTTCGAGTTCGGGTGCGGCGCCTGTTTCAAGCTCAAGGCGGATCACCCGTCCCCGCCGACGCCGCTTGATCGCAGTGCGGAAATAGCGGACGAGATCTTCGGCTTCTTCCTCAAGCTCGATGTCACTATCGCGAATAATCCGAAACGCGCTGGCAGCAACGACTTCGTAGCCAGGAAAAAGCAGCCCCGTAAACCGCCGCAACACGCTTTCGAGTGTCATGAACTGCGCAGCAATGCCGGGCAAACGGATAAAGCGCGGCAACGTTGCGGGGAACATTACCAGTTCGCGAATCGGTTCGCCATCATCAAGGCGCTTCAAGTCGAAAATAACGCTCAGCCCTTGATTCGGGATAAACGGAAACGGATGCGCGGGGTCAAGTGCCTGTGGGGTCAGCACGGGAAAAATCTGGTCGCGGAAATGCCGTTCGAGCCAATCCGTCGCTTCGCCTTCGACTTCTTGCTGGTCGAGAACGACGACACCCGCTGCATCCATTTCTTCGCGGATCGTTTCCCAAATCGCCTGCTGGCTCCCCATCAATTCATCCGCGTCGGCACTGATCGCGGTCAACTGCTGCCCGACCGTGAGACCATCAACCGAACGCTCGTCAATATCCTGAAGCTGCTGACCCTTTAGTCCGGCCACACGAACCATGAAGAATTCGTCGAGGTTATTTCCTGAAATCGACAGAAAACGAAGCCGTTCAAGAAGCGGATGGGCACGATTTTGCGATTCTTCGAGGACGCGACGGTTGAATGCCAACCAGCTCAATTCGCGATTGAAATAGCGCGCGCTGTCGGGAACCGTGGCCATCCAAACTCCCTAACCCGTCGCATCAAGATCGTCGACTGCCAGCATTTCGCGCGCCAGCGGCACCGTCACCGCGCGGTGGCGCGACAAGGAAGCGGCATCAAGCTTGTCGACAAGCGCGATGACGGCATGATGACTGCGTTCGACGCGCGGCGCGAGATACGCAATGAGTTCAGGTGTCGCCGCAATCCCGCGCCGCTCGAGAAGCTGGGCGATTAATTGTGCAATCAGATTTTCATCAGGATCGCCAAAGGCTACGACCGGTGTTGCCGAAAGCCGCGAGCAAAGATCGGGCAGTTTGATCACCCATAAGGGCGGCGGAGCATCAGCAACGAGCAACAACGGTCGCCGCCGCACCTGCGCTTCATTCCACGCATGGAAAATCTCAGTCTCGTCACGACCCTCGGCATCATCAATCAACATCGCACCCGACCGCGCGGCAAACAATCGCCCAAAAAGGCTACGTCCCGATTTACGCGGACCGGACAGGATCATGGTACAAACCGGCCATGTCCCAAATGCTTGAATGCGGCGGACCGCCAATTCATTTGACGCCGTTACAATGAAGGCAAGATTTGCATCTTCTGCTGGCCAGTCGAGCGGCAGCGCAATCTGGTTCATTGCTCAGTCGCGGGGGGCGATGTCGGCGGTTTCGGATTGGCGGGTGCCGACCGGCGAATACGCAATGTCCCGCCGCCTTCCTCGACACGGAAACCGCGCGCCGAAAGCGCCAACCGAAGTGCACCGACATCGCCGTCGAATGTAACCTTCATCACCGAAATACCACCAAGCGCAAGGCTCGTGGTATTGATCGATTTAACCCCAGGAACGCCGCGCACCGACGATTCGGTGCTACTCACCGATCCAACATCCGGCGTTTCGAACTGCACCGTATACGTCGATTCGGACGACCCGGCGACTGGCGCGCTGCCATTTTCAATCAAGTCGCTTGGTCCCTCGACGGGCAGCGTTTCGCTTTGGTTGGTGACAAGTTCGGATGGATCAATTGGTTCTTCAAATACGAGCGAGGGATCAGGGCGCAGCATCCCGACAGCAAGAGCACCGGCATAGGCCGAGTCCATACGCTTGACTGCTTCATCAAACATCGCCGGGATCGCGTCACTGCTATTCACGCGCAGCGCAAAGGATGCGATCTCACGACTGTCGGGGCCAAACCGCGCGACAAAATGACCAATGACGGGCCCACCCGGATACATCCGTTCAAGCCGAACCTGCGGCACCAGCACGTCGGCAGCCCCATATTGATCAAGCAACGAGCGCCACCAAAGGCGTCCAGGTCGCAAAGTCTGGCCGTAACTTAGCAACAACGGATCAGGACCAGTGCCACTCGGGCGGACATAATCAATGGGGCTGGAACCCGCGCGGAAGCGTGCCCATGCCTTTTGCCATTCGGTTTTCGATTCAAAACTTTGCGCCGTTCCTCCAGACCACTGGATCGGAATGACCAGCAGCGGAGCCGAGCGCGATACATTGCCGCTCACGCCCAAAATTTGCCCGGCGCGGGCACGATCAAACAGAACGCCAAGTTTCGCGACGTACCGGTTCGGGCCAATCTGTTCATCATCGACAACGATGCCCGCAACAATCGAATCAAGCGCCGAATCACTTAATCCTGGTGCGCCGCTGCTCCCGCCATGCATCTTTGCCCAAAGCATTTTCCAGCCCTTGCGCTGCGCCAATCGCCAGCCGCCGAGCCGCGCTGATTGGGCACTTCGCGCGGCGACATCAACATCGATACCGGTGACTTCAAAGCTACCCGACGAATCGAGTGGCGCAACCCCGCGATCACCGCCTTCGATCTGAGCATAGACGATTGCGCCGACGCTCAACGCAGCGACGAGCAGGACAATAAGAATAAAGCGCAACTTCACGGGCGGCCTTTTGACGCCTTGCCCGTGGAAATCCAAGCGCCTTGTCGCTAGGCGCATGAATCATGACCAATCCCAAGGCCCCTTTGACCCCCTATACCTATGCCCAATCGGGCGTTTCCATTGATGCGGGCAACGCCTTGGTGCGCCTGATCGCGCCGCTGGCAAAGGCAACACGACGCCCCGGGGCAGACGCTGATCTTGGCGGATTCGGGGGCTTTTTTGATTTGAAAGCGGCGGGGTTTACCGACCCCCTGCTGGTCGCTGCGAACGACGGGGTGGGCACCAAGCTGAAACTTGCCGTCGAGCATGGCCGGCACGACGGCGTCGGCATTGATCTCGTCGCGATGTGCGTCAACGATCTGATCGTCCAAGGTGCCGAGCCGCTGTTTTTCCTCGATTATTATGCAAGCGGCAAACTCGATTCGGCTGTGGCCGAGCGCGTGATCGCGAGCATTGCCGAGGGCTGCAAGATTGCCGGATGTGCGTTGATCGGTGGCGAAACGGCAGAAATGCCCGGCATGTATGCCGATGGCGATTATGATCTGGCGGGCTTTTGCGTCGGCGCGGTCGAACGGAGCCAAGTGCTGACGGCGGACAAGGTCGCGGCAGGCGATGTGATTCTGGGCCTGGCCTCTTCGGGTGTGCATTCGAATGGCTTTTCGTTGGTGCGCCGATTGGCGGCGGACAAGGGCTGGCGGATGGATCGGCCCGCAATCTTTGATCAGGACGTCCTGCTGATCGATGCGTTGATGGCGCCGACACGGATTTATGTGAAGTCATTGCTTCCCCTCGTTCGCGCGGGGCAGATCACCGCGATGGCGCATATCACGGGCGGCGGATTACTCGAAAATATCCCGCGTGTGCTCCCGGCAGGCCTCCACGCGCATGTTGATGCCGATGCATGGGAACAGCCGCGGCTGATGGCGTTCCTGCAAGCACAGGGGCATATCGAGCCCGAGGAAATGGCGCGGACGTTCAATTGTGGCTTCGGCATGGCCGTATTTGTTCGAGAGGATGATGTTGAGGCGGTCACCGCTGGTCTCACTGCGGCGGGTGAGAGCGTTGTCCGGATCGGTCTTGTGACAAAGGGCGAAAAGGGCTGCACCGTCTCGGGCTCGGTCGAAACGTGGAGCGCGCAGGCGGTGTGGAGTGCAACGCATCATGGCTAATCTGTTGAATCTCCCCTCCCGGCCTTCCGGGAGAGGTCGGGGGTGGGTTCTCCGTGACACCAATACAGCCCACTCGGCACAAAGAACCCCACCCCTAACCCCTCCCGGAAGGCCGGGAGGGGAAATATGAAAGCCAAAGTCGCGATTTTCATTTCGGGCCGCGGCTCGAACATGGCGGCGTTGCTTTATGCGGCGAAGGCTGCGGATTGTTCGTATGAGGTCGTGCTTGTCGCCGCGAACGATCCCGAGGCGGCGGGGCTGAGACTGGCAGCGGCCGAGGGCATCGCCACCTTTGCGCACAGCCACAAGGGCACCCCGCGCGTGACATTTGACGCTATGATGAGTGCCGCCGCGCGCGATCACGGCGCGGAATACATCGCACTTGCGGGCTATATGCGCCTGCTGTCGCCCGAATTCGTGAGCGAGTGGCAGGATCGCCTGCTCAACATCCATCCCTCGCTACTGCCCGCTTACAAAGGCCTCGACACGCACGAACGCGCATTGGCGAACGGCGACACTGTGGCGGGCTGTTCGGTGCATGTTGTGACGGCTGAACTCGACGACGGGCCGGTGCTGGGGCAGACCGAAGTCGCCATCCTGCCCGGTGACACGCCCGAAACCTTGGCGGCGCGGGTTTTGATTGCCGAGCATCAACTCTACCCTCGTGTCCTCGCCGATTATGTGTCGCGTGAAGCCAACCCCGACTGGCTCGTCGCCCGCGTCCGCGAACGGGCGATGGCACAGCCCGAGGCCGAGGAGACGCTGTCGCACGGCATGCCGTGTTTCGGGATCAGGCTGGCCAAGAAATTCGCCTATGTCTCGATGGACCATCACGGCGACGGCAAAACCGCGCTGCTCGTCAAGATCAGCGGTGCGGAGGAACAGGCGATGCTGATCGAGAGCGACCCTGACCGCTACTACCGCCCCGCTTATTTCGGTGACGGCTGGGTAGGGATCAGGCTCGATCTGGGCGACACCGACTGGGACCATATCGGCGAATGGCTAAGCAAAAGCTGGCGCGCGGTGGCGCCGAAGAAGCTGATGCGGCTGATGGATGTGGTGGGGGAGTTTTGATCTACCCCATCCTAGTCACCCCGGCCTCCGAGCCGGGGTTTGGCTTTCTTGGTCAAGCACAGCAGCAAAGGTAGCCTAACCCCGGATCAAGTCCGGGGTGACGATTTCCTTATTTAGCCCACAATCTCTTCCGGCTTGAAGAAATAGGCAATCTCGATCGCTGCATTCTCGTCGCTGTCCGATCCGTGCACCGAATTCGCTTCGATCGACTCTGCCAGTTCCTTGCGGATCGTGCCGGGTTCGGCGTTGGCGGGGTTGGTGGCGCCCATGATGTCGCGGTTCGCTTGCATCGCGTTTTCGCCTTCGAGGACCTGCACGACGACGGGGCCGGAGATCATGAAGCTGACAAGTTCCCCAAAAAACGGCCGCTCGCGGTGGACGGCGTAAAAGCCTTCGGCTTGGTCGCGGGTCATATGGATGCGCTTTGACGCAACCACCCGGAGCCCCGCTTCCTCGAGCATCTTGGTGACCGCGCCGGTCAGGTTGCGGCGGGTGGCGTCGGGCTTGATGATCGAAAAGGTGCGTGTCGCGGCCATGACGGTCGTAACTCCATGAGTTTGGTTTGATTGATTGCCAGCGCCTTTAGGCTGGTGAAAGCATCAAGGCAAGGACAGCAGAAAGGGGCCACCCCCAGCCCCTCCAGCAAGGGCTGAAGGGGAGCCAGAGTGCAGTTGGCTCCCCTCCACGCCTTCGTGGAGGGGCTGGGGGTGGTTCTTTCTATCTTTCGTAATTGTCCGCGACGAACCGGTCGAGCAGCCGCACGCCATAACCCGTCGCGCCTTTGTCCCACACTGCGCCGGGCTTTGCCGACCACACCATCCCGGCAATGTCGAGATGCGCCCATTTCACGCCCTCATCGACAAAGCGTTGCAGGAACTGCGCGGCAGTGATCGATCCCGCTTCGCGCGGCCCCACATTCTTCATATCGGCAATCGGGCTGTCGATCAGCTTGTTATACGCATCGCCCAATGGGAAGCGCCACAACGGATCGCCTGCCGAAGCCGCTGCCGCCGTCAGCTGCGCCGCCAGCCCGTCATCGTTCGAAAACATCCCGCCATATTCATGTCCCAGCGCAACGATCATGGCACCGGTGAGCGTCGCGAGATCGACCATCACTTTCGGCGAATATTTGCGCTGGACCCAGGTCATCGCATCGCACAGCACCAGCCGCCCTTCGGCATCAGTGTTGATCACTTCGATCGTCTGCCCCGACATTGACGTCACGACGTCGCCGGGGCGCTGGGCATTGCCGTCGGGCATATTCTCGACCAGCGCACAGACGCCAACGACATGCGCGTTGGCCTTGCGACCGGCGAGCGCCAGCATAGCACCCGCAACGGCACCCGCGCCGCCCATATCCCACTTCATATCTTCCATACCGCCGGGCGGCTTGAGCGAAATGCCGCCAGTATCGAAGGTTACACCTTTGCCAACAAAAACCACCGGCGTTTTCACAGCGCCGTCGGTCCCGTCCCAGCGCATGCACAGCAACCGCGACGGGCGCGCCGACCCCTGCCCCACACCGAGCAGCGATCCCATGCCGAGTGCGCGCATCGCGTCGTCATCGAGGACTTCGATTTCGACGCCGAGGTCTGTCAGATGGCGGACACGCTCGACGAACGATTCGGGATAAATGATGTTCGCCGGTTCGCTGACCAATTCGCGGGTCAAAGATACGCCCGCGATGATGGCCTGCGCTTTGACCCATGCTGCTTCTGAGCCGGGGTCGGTTGTGACAATAGAAAGATCCTCAAGCGTCGGCTTCTGCTTAACCGTCAACTTGGTGCGATAGCGATCATGCCGCCAGCCGCGCAGAACAACACCGGTCGCCAATCGTGCGACGCTTTCGGCGTCCAACCCGCCCGCATCGATGACCAGGCTCGTTTCGCCCGACGTTAGCAGTTTTGCGGTCAGCGCCGCGCCTGCTTTTTCGTATTCCTCGACACTGCCCTTGCCGGTTCCGACCGCAAGCAACCGCCGCGCCTTATCGCCATCGGCATAGACATGCTCGACCAATGTCCCGGCATCACCCTCAAACCGCCCAAGTTTTGCCGCCGCACCGAGCAGATCGATTTGTGGCAACGGCGCATCTTTGCCGACCAGCAACGCCAGCGAGCTGTAATCTTCGGGTCGGTTCGGCAGAAGTGTAACGCGCATGGGAAACTTTCTGATTGGACTCAGTATAACTCCGCTGTTAGCCGCGCCCGCCGCAATGCGCAAAGCTGTGATTGAAGTGGGAGCCGCCGTGCGATAGGCGGACGCCAAGGGGGTTAACGACCAATTAACTTTGGTCAGCGATAGGAAGCCGCGTGATACGCAAAGCGATTGTCTTGCTGGCTTCGATGTCGGTTGCGCTGATAACAGCCGCCGCCGCGCGTGCGCAGGTTGTGACGCCGCCCGTTGCCGCGACCAACGAAGTCGATTTTGCGGCTGATGCTTTGGCTTACGAGAACGACGCCGACATTGTGACAGCGACCGGTGATGTCCGCATGGTGCGGGGGATGGATCGTGTCCGCGCCGACAAAATCATCTGGAACCGCAAAACGGGCCAAGTCCGGGCCGAGGGCAATGTTTCCGCCGTCAACGCCAACGGCGACACGGTCTATGGCGATGTCGCGATCCTGACCGACACGTTGAAAGACGGCGTCGTCGAAAACCTGCTGCTCGTTCTGGCCGACGGGGGCCGTTTGGCGGCACGGACGAGCAAACAGGTCAACGGTGTAACGACACTCAACGACGCGGCCTATTCGCCCTGCCCCGTTGTCGACAGTGACAATTGCCCGCGCAAACCCAGCTGGCAAATTTCGGCCGTCCGCATTATCCACGATCCAATCCGCAAGGAAATCGTGTTCAAGGGCGCTCGCCTCGAAATGTTCGGCGTGCCGTTGTTCGTCGTCCCGACCCTGTCACAGCCGCTGGGCACCGACGGGCGTAACGGGTTTCTGGTTCCCGACCTGCAATACACACGCACCAACGGCCTCGAAATATCGCTGCCCTATTACATGCGGCTTAAATCGAACCGCGACCTGACGATCACGCCGCATATTTACTCTTCGACATTGCCCGCAATCGAGGGGCAATATCGTGCGTTGACGAAGCATGGTGCCTACCAGATTGGCGGTATCGCGACCTATAGTTCGCGTATTGCCACAAGCACGACGGGTGGCACGGCGCAACGGGCGTTCCGTGGCTATCTCGATGCGAGTGGTCGGTTCCAGCTTGATCCTCAGTGGAGCGTCAGTGGATCGATCCGCCGCGTGACCGATCGCACTTTCCTGCGCCGTTATGATATTTCGCGCGACGACCGGTTGCGCTCGAACTTGAAGCTCGAGCGGATCGACAATAAAAGCTATTTCTCATTAAACGGTTGGTCGATCCAGACGTTGCGCAGCGGTGATATTCAGGGACAAATCCCCGTTGCTCTCCCCGAAGTGGATTATCGCAGACGGATCAACGATCCGGTGCTCGGCGGAAAGTTCGATGTTCAGCTGAACGCGCTCGCGCTGGGGCGGACGGTCGGACAGGATACGCAGCGCGCGTTTGCAGGCGTCCGCTGGGATTTGCGCAAACTCACTAGTTTTGGACAAGAAGTGCTGTTTACAGCCTATGCGCGTGGCGATCTTTACCACAGCGACGAAAATCTCTCGACGACAACCGCGCTCTATCGCGGCGCAACTGGCTATCAATCGCGCGGTATTGGGGCGCTCGCCGCCGAAATGCGCTGGCCGTTCATCGGACAGACGCTGGGCGGGACGCAACGCCTCACGCCGCGTGTCCAGATCGTTGCCTCGCCGCGCACCTCAAACCTCAACATTCCCAATGAAGATGCGCGCGCGGTCGACTTGGAAGACAGCAACTTGTTCGCGCTTAACCGCTTTCCCGGTTACGACCGCTGGGAAGATGGCACGCGGGTTACTTATGGTCTCGACTATGCGTTTGATGCACCCGGTTGGGCCGTTACGGCAAATATCGGCCAAAGCTACCGTCTGACCAACACCAACACCCTCCTCCCTGATGGCACCGGCCTTAGCAACAAGGTATCCGACATCGTGGGTCGCACCACCATTCGTTACCGCGATATGGTCAGCGCCACCTATCGCTTCCGCCTCGACAAGGACAATTTCACACCGCGCCGGCAGGAATTCGATGCGACCATCGGCAACCGTTCGACGTATACCACGATCGGCTACCTGCGCCTCAACCGCAACATCGGCCCCGAGCTTGAGGATTTGCGCGACCGCGAGGAAATCCGCGTTGGCGGGCGGGTTCAGATTGCCAAGTTTATATCGGTTTTCGGCTCTGCTGTGGTCGATCTGACTGACCGCGCCGAGGATCCACTTTCTCTGGCCACTGGCTATGAGCCGATCCGTCACCGCCTTGGGATTGCCTATACCGACGAATGCCTCGATATCGGGCTGACCTGGCGACGCGACTATGACACGACGGGCGATGCGCGCGCGGGCAACTCCTATTTGCTAAGGCTGGTATTCCGCAGGCTGGGTCGCTAAGCCTGCGTTCACCATCGCACGGGCAAAGACCCGGCAGGTCAACTCAAGGATTTATCGACGCGTGACTATCCGATTGAAGGGCATTGCCACCGTAAGCGCATTGATGCTCGTGGCCGCCACCGGTTTGGCCCAAACCGTCCCTGAACAAACACCCGTTCCGAACAATGCCGGGCTGAACTTGCCCTCTGTTTTGACGACGTTCGGCAAAGTCGATCCGCATTTGCGCAAAGCGACGGCGATTGTGAATGGCGACATCATCACCGGTACCGACATTGATCAACGCCTCGCGCTGATTGTTGTCGCCAATGGCGGCCGCGTATCGCCAGAGGAGAAAGAGCGTCTGCGCCTGCAAGTGCTGCGCAATCTGGTCGACGAAACGCTCCAGATTCAGGAAGCCAAGGCAAACGAGATCACGATTACGCCCGCCGAAATCAACGCGAGCTACGCGCGGATCACCGAACGATTCAAGCGCACCCCTGCCACAATGGGGGCCTATCTGCGTCAACAAGGATCGTCGGATCGGTCGATCAAACGTCAGATTCAGGGCGAACTTGCATGGAGCCGCGTGCTCCGCCGAAAGGTCGAACCGTTCGTCAATGTGAGTGGCGAAGAAGTGCAGGCTATCATGGCGCGGCTTGAAGCGTCGAAGGGGCAAAAGGAATTTCACATCGGTGAAATATATCTTTCTGCTTCACCCGAAAATTCGAACGAAGTGATTGCGAACGCAAAGAAGATCATTGACCAGATCCGTCAGGGCGGATCATTCGCGGCCTATGCCCGTCAATTCTCCGAAGCCTCAACGGCAGCGGTCGGCGGCGATCTTGGCTGGGTGCGCGCACCGCAATTGCCCGACGCGCTGGCACTGGCGGCACAGGAATTGTCAGTGGGTCAGCTTGCCGGACCAATTGCCGTCCCCGGTGGCTTTTCGATCATGTATCTCGTTGATAGCCGTCAGGTTTTGACGTCGGACCCACGCGATTCACTCCTCAATTTGCGCCAGATGTCGGTCAAGTTCGACCCCGGCATGGCACCTGCTGCTGCCACGGCCCGCGCCGAAGCATTTGCCAAAGCGACGCAAACGATGGGCGGCTGTGGTCGGGTGGCCGAAGTGGCCGCTGAACAAAAAGCCGAAGTGATCGACAATGATCAGGTCAAAGTGCGCGATTTGCCACCGCAGCTTCAGGATATGCTTCTGAAACTGTCCATCGGCGAAGCAACACCGCCGTTCGGGTCGCAGGCCGAGGGCGTTCGCGTTCTCGTCTTGTGCGGCCGCGACGAGGCGCAATCGGCGGGCGGCCCCTCATTCGACCAGCTTATGTCGCAGATGGAAGAAACGCGCGTCAATCAGCGCGCCCAGCGCTATCTGCGCGACCTTCGTCGTGATGCGGTGGTGGAATATCGCTAGTCTTTATTCCGCCGATGCCCCGCTCGCGGTAGCGATGGGCGATCCCGCAGGCATCGGGCCAGAGATCATCGCCAAGGCTTGGGTCGAGCGCGATCGTGCTGGTCTCTCGCCCTTCTTTGCCGTGGGGGACGTCCGGGCGATTCAAGCTGTCTGGCTTGGCCCTGTCGAAGCCATTGATGATCCTCGCCAGTCGGTCGCGGCATTCGGTCACGCCCTGCCGGTCATGCAGCTTGAAGATGCCGGATCAATTACGCCGGGCGAACCCAACCTCGAGGGTGCGCGCTGTTCGCTTGATTCGCTCGAACTGGCCGTCGGCATTGCGCGGTCCGGCGCAGCGCGCGCGCTCATCACAGGCCCGGTATCAAAGACTCAGCTGTACGCCATCGGCTTCTCGCATCCCGGACAGACTGAGTTTATTGCCGAACGCTGCGGCGTGGCAAGCGAGAATGCGGTCATGCTGCTCGCGGGTCCGACGCTGAAAGTCGTGCCCGTCACAACGCATCTGCCGCTCGCCGATGTCGCTGCCGCACTTTCAGTCGAGATGATCGTCAGCACTGGACGCGCCACCGCGCGTGGCCTGCAACGCAATTTTGGGATCGAAAATCCACGCCTCGCTTTTGCCGGGTTCAATCCTCACGCGGGCGAAAATGGAGCCTTGGGTCGTGAAGAAATCGACCTCATTATGCCGGCCATCGAAATACTGCGTAGTGAAGGCATCGACGCAACCGGCCCAACCGCAGCCGACGCGATGTTCCATTCGCGCGCACGATCGCAATATGATGTTGCTATCTGCCTGTATCATGACCAAGCACTGATCCCGTTGAAAACGCTGCATTTTGATGATGGCGTCAACATGACGCTGAGCCTTCCAATTGTCCGCACGGCGCCCGATCACGGCACCGCATTTGGCATTGCAGGGCAAAATATCGCCAACCCCGGCGCGATGATTGCGGCGATTAAAATGGCAGCGCAGGCCACAACATGCCGCGCGGAACAGGCCTGCACCCAACAAGCCGCGTGAACGAACGCCCGCCTTTAAGAGATGTCATTGCACGACACGGGCTGGCGGCAAGCAAGGCACTCGGCCAGAATTTCCTTCTCGACAGCCAGTTGCTCGACAGGATCGCTGCCGTTCCGGGAGATTTGACTTCGCAGTCAGTGTATGAAGTTGGTCCCGGTCCCGGCGGCCTGACCCGCGCACTGATCGATGCCGGCGCGCACGTCACCGCCGTCGAGCGCGACCGTCGCTGCCTGCCAGCCCTTGACGAGCTGGGTGCAGCCCATCCCGGAAAGCTGGAAGTCATCGAGGCCGATGCCATGACCATCGATCTGGCCGATGTCATCGAACCCGGTGGGCACATTGTCGCCAATCTGCCCTACAATGTCGGCACCGCGCTGTTCGTGAAATGGATGACCGGCGAAGTCTGGCCACCACGCTGGGCATCGCTGACACTCATGTTTCAAGCCGAAGTCGCCGACCGCATCATCGCGACACCCGACACATCGGCTTTCGGTCGTCTTGCCGTGCTGTCGCAATGGCGGAGCAGCGCGAGGATCGCGATGAAAGTCCACCGCTCGGCCTTCACACCACCACCCAAAGTCATGTCTGCCGTGGTTCACATCCTGCCCACGGCACGGCCCGAAAATGTCACTTGCGCCTCAATCGAACGCCTGACCGCCGCCGCTTTTGGTCAGCGCCGCAAGATGCTGCGTCAAAGTGTCAAAGGCGTTCCGGAAGCATTGGCGGCATTGGCAACGCTCGGCATCGACGAAACCCGTCGTGCCGAAACGCTGAATGTCAGTGATTTTATCGCTCTTGCACGACTGATCTAGTTTGCTTTGCCCACGGTCGCGACCGGACGCGGTGTCACTGTCTGGGCCGACATGGCCGGACCTGTACCACTACGATCAATGGCCGCTGCGAGTGAAACCTGTTCGGGACAAGCCGTCACACACAGCGTGCGTACCTTCGCCAAGTTTTCCTTCGCCTTCGTCACTGCGCCCTTGGCCACCAATGCTTCGCCCTGTCCGGCGAGCGCTGCAACGTCGTTTGGTTCGATCAACAACGCTTCACGGTAAAGCCGGATCGCTTTGCCGGGCAGTCCCTGCTTCTTTGCAACATCGGCAAGCGCAAGGAATGCCGAACGGTTCTTCGGATCGACCGCAAGCGCGCTTTCTAGTGCATCAGTCGCGGGCTCGAACCGACCGGAAGCAGCTTCCGACTGGCCCATGCGAAGCAGCATGAGCGACCGTGCATCAATTTGGTTGTCGGGGCGCTGGCTATGGCTGACACTTGATACCGTCGCAAGCAGGACAGCAATCGCAATCGCAGGGGGCGTCAGGCGCATCAGGGTCTCCATAAGCATTTACTAGGATGGGCTAGCACGCCCGGATGAGCCGCGCGACGAAAAAACCATCAGTCTTGTCCCGCGATGGGGTTAACGTGCGGGCAGTCTCCAAGGTCCATCCGCTTTGATGTCGAAGGAACGCATCCACCTGCGCCTGCCCCTCTTCGCCAATCAGCGAGCAAACCGCATAAACGAGCGCGCCCCCGGGTTTCACCAGCGTTGCCGCCAGCTCGATCAGATAAGCCTGCAATTCGATCACTGCATCAAGCCGCGCATGCGTCAGCCGCCAGCGTAATTCAGGGTTGCGTCGCCATGTGCCCGTGCCCGAACAGGGCGCATCGACCAACACGCAATCCGCACTTTCGCGCAAGTCTTCGAGCGCCTCAGTCTCGCGCTTCGGGTTAAGCAACCGCGTCTGGACAAATCTCGCTCCCGCCACTTCGGCACGCGGAACTAGCCGCGACAATCGTCCGCGATCCGTATCACAAGCGTAAAGCCGCCCCTCCCCGCCCATATCCGCTGCCAGCGCCAGCGTTTTGCCGCCTGCGCCGGCGCACAGGTCGATGACGGTCTGGCCGGGTTTGGCGTGACAGGCTTCGGCAATCATCTGGCTGCCTGCGTCTTGCACTTCGATGAGGCCGTTTAATTCGGGCCGATTGGCGAGCGGGATTTTATCGGGAAGGCGCAGGCCATTTGCCGTGCCTTCCATCGGTAAGGCACCGTCAAGCATTGGCAGGACCAACTCGCGCGACGTTCTCAGCGTGTTCACCCGCAAATCGAACGGCGCGCGTTCGAGGAGCGCTGCATGCTCCTCCTCGGGGATGATCCTCGCCAACCAGCCGGGCAGCAAACTCGGCACCGCCGCGCGTTCAGAGGCACCAATCGCTGGCGGCCCATGTTGCGATCCATCGAACAACGCCGCCATGTCCGCATCGTCCGCCGCGAGCCCGAGCATCGCCGCCCGCCCTGACTTTGGCACATCGCCGAACGTCCGGATTGCCTGATAAATCAGGTCGCGAACCGCCCGCCGGTCGCCCGACCCCGCAAATCGTCGCGTCTTGAACCAGTTGGCGACGATCACATCGGCCGCAGCGCCATTGTCGCGCACCGAGGCGATGATCAGATCGAGTATTTCAATCGACGCTTGAACCCGTGCAGAAGGCGTCATTGCGTCGGGTAATTCGGGGCTTCGCGTGTGATCGACACGTCGTGGACATGGCTTTCGCGCAGGCCCGCGCCGGTAATGCGGACGAACTTTGCCCGCGCCTGAAGGTCGGCAATCGTCCGCGAACCCGTGTAACCCATCGCGGCCTTCACGCCGCCGACAAGCTGGTGGATAACGTCACGCGCCGGGCCCTTGTAGGCGACTTGTCCCTCAATCCCTTCAGGCACCAGCTTCAGCTGGTCCTTGATGTCCTGCTGGAAGTAACGGTCCGCCGATCCGCGCGCCATCGCGCCGACGCTTCCCATACCGCGATAGGACTTATACGAACGCCCCTGATACAGAAAGATTTCGCCGGGTGCCTCTGTCGTCCCCGCCAGCAATGACCCGACCATAACTGTCGACGCCCCGCCTGCCAGCGCCTTTGCCAGATCGCCCGACGTTCGCAGCCCGCCATCGGCGATCACCGGAATGCCCGACTTCGCCGCTTCGTTCGCTGAGTCCATGATCGCGGTCAGCTGTGGCACACCCACGCCCGCGACCACGCGCGTGGTGCAGATCGACCCCGGCCCGATACCGACCTTGATCCCGTCCGCCCCCGCCCCGATCAGCGCGCGTGTCGCCTCGCTCGTCGCGACATTGCCCGCGACAATCTGCACCTTATTGCTCAGCTTGCGGATGCGCTCGACGGCCGCTGAAACCATGCTCGAATGACCATGCGCAGTATCCACCACGATCAGGTCGCATTCGGCGTCGATCAGCGCTTCGGTGCGTTCGAAGCCCGCATCGCCCGTCGTCGTCGCTGCTGCCACGCGTAGCCGCCCCGTGCCGTCCTTCGTCGCGTTTGGATAGGTCACGGCTTTCTCGATGTCCTTGACCGTGATCAGGCCGGTGCAGCGGAAATCGGCATCGACGACGAGCAGTTTCTCGATCCGCCGCTGGTGGAGCAAGCGCTGCGCTTCTTCCTGGCTCACGCCTTCCTTGACCGTGGCGAGGTTCTGGCTGGTCATCAATTCGCTGACCGGCTGCTTGGGATTTTCGGCAAAGCGCACGTCGCGATTGGTCAGGATACCGACCAGCTTGCCCGACGCCTCGACCACCGGGATCCCCGAAATCCGGTGCCGCACCATGATCTCGCGTGCGTCGGCCAGCGTCTGTTCGGGGCGGATCGTGATCGGGTTGACCACCATCCCGCTTTCAAAGCGCTTGACCTGCCGCACCGCCGCCGCCTGCTCTTCGATGGAAAGATTGCGGTGCAGCACCCCGATCCCGCCAAGCTGCGCCATGACAATCGCCATGTCGGCCTCAGTCACGGTATCCATCGCCGACGACAGGATGGGGATGTTAAGCGAAATCGATTTGGTCAGCTGCGTCCGCGTATCGGCCTGACTGGGCAAAACGTCCGACGCGCCGGGTTGCAGCAATACATCGTCAAACGTGAGACCAAGGGGGATGTCCATGTGGGGTATGCACCTGTCGCGAGTCGTGCGGCCCCGCTTAGCGCGGGGGTGGGGGGAGCGCTAGGTGGGGGGTGGTATCAACGACTCTCCAACCGGAACAGCATATGCTCTGCAAACTCCAAAGCTCGGTAGTTCATTTTGTCGTTTCGAAGTTCATCGCGATAGAAGGGATGTCGAGACAGGTTTTTTGCTGACTGCACAAAACGATCGATAAATGCAGCGTTGGCCTTTCTCGATGGATGCTGCACGCATTGCCGGTAAGCCTCCATCCCCAATTCGAAAACCCACGGCGCAAGATCTTTGTAGAAGCTGGCAACTACGGCGAGCATGGCCTCTTTTGAGTCCTCGCCTTGCTCCATTGCAAGTTCCTCGATCATGCCGGGGTGCATTCGACGAGATAACAACGGTGATCTAATGTTTTGATAGTCCGATAGTCTGCGCGTCACCGCACGCGCCGTTGCTTCACCAATCTCCTCAGTCCTTAAGCTGATGGCCTGAACATCACCCCTAACGTCAGAAATAGCAGCAAGTATGTCTGCGTAGCTCCGATCCTCGGGGTTATCACTCTGGCGAAGTTGCTGAAGCTCAATGGAAATTGAAATTGGGGTCTCCATTTCTGTTGGCTTTTCCTCCATTTCACCGATTTGTTTGGTAATGTTGTCCTTTGCCTCAGCGACACTATCCAAGTCTTGAAGGTCAAAAAAGATAGTCCTCATCCCACCAACGTCAAATGGGATTATCTCGCCCTTCTGAATGATTTGTATTAGCGGTTTTCGAATTACGTGTCTGATAGCGAGTTCGTAAAATACGTTTGGATTGGAGCAGCTCAGATCAGCAATCACGAGGTCATCATTCACGACAGATTGAATTACTTGGCTTGTAATCATGCCTGGTTTGTCAATTTCGTCCGCTCGGGTCGCCTTGTAACCGAGTGACTCGACCGCTGGCCGAATCAAATGCTTCAGAACTTGATCCGCTCTTTTTCGAGTTTCGGAGCCGCCCTCACCAATGGGCGAAATGACAAAGCAAGACTTCAAGGTGTCAACTGAATTTGATGCTGCCACAATTTTCTCCCCACGCTGGCGCTTCCAACATTATATTAGTTGCTAGCCACCAATATGCAGCTCGTCACTAACTGAGTGAGTGATTGTTTTCTCAGAAACACTGCCGTCATGCTGAACTTGTTTCAGCATCTATCGCGTAACGCGACTAACGGCTTTTGTTTGAAAATGGACCCTGAAACAAGTTCAGGGTGACGGACTTTGGGTGCAACCCGCATTCACAAATACCACCGTCACCCCGGACTTGATCCGGGGTTTGGCTCCCTTCGACACTGCTTTCAGAAAAGCCTGACCCCGGCGCGGAGGTCGGGGTAACGAAATTGGGGAATCAACCACCCCTCACCCGCTCGCGAGGGGAGAGGGCAAAATCTGGGCTCGACAAATAAGCGGCTGTCCTACACGCGCCCCGCGCGCTACCCTGCGCGTCGGCTCTTTCTACCTGTCGATCCCAAACCCCGGCGCCCGCGCGTTTCGCGTAGGCACTGTCGTGTCAACTTTGTAACCTTCGTAAAGAAATCCGACACCTTTTGTGCTCCGGACTTGATCCGGAGCCTTGCGAGAATAGGTGCGCTCAGGTCGCAGGACTCCGGGTCAAGCCCGGAGCACAGTCGCCCAAACCTTTCACTTAAATTCACCCAAAACACCCAACTACCTGTCGATCCCAAACCCCGGCGCCCGCGCGTTTCGCGTAGGCACTGTCGTGTCAACTTTGTAACCTTCGTAAAGAAATCCGACACCTCTTGTGCTCCGGACTTGATCCGGAGCCTTGCGAGAATAAGTGCGCTCAGGTCGCAGGACTCCGGGTCAAGCCCGGAGCACAGTCGCCCAAAGCTTTCGCTTAAATTCACCCAAAACACCCAAACCCTGTGAACTTAGTGAACTTACCACAGGATTTTTGGCGCCTTCGCGTGAACCGCCGCAAACACACCGAACGCTGCTATTTCTTCCCGAACAAGCCGCCCAACATGCCGGTGATGTCGTTCAACGGATTGCCGTCGCCGTCCTTGTCGATCATCGATGCAAAGCTGGCCAGCGAGCCTTCGCCGCCGATCTGGCCGACGATTTCCTGCAACTTGTCAGTCGGAAGGCCGGTCTTTTCCGCCGCGAGCGCAACCGTGTCCCCCGCTTCGCCATGTGATTGGCCCAGCGCCGCCACCGCGCCTTGCGCCTGTTCCGGCGTCAGGCCAACTTTGGTGGCGAGGTTCGCGATGTCGACATGCTCCGAAATCTTGCCAAGCAATCCATCAAGCATTCCCATGAGTCGTCTCCTTTGAGTGAACCCGCGTCATACCGCATTCCTGATCAACGCACGAACTTTCCCGCCATGCCGATAATGTCGTTCAACGGATTGCCGTCATGATCCATGTCGAGCAGCCCGCCGAGGCCACCCAAGCCAGGCGCAAGCGCGGCCTGTTGCTGACCACCACCTATAAGTCCGCCAAACACACCCCCTAGCATCCCGCCAAGGCCGCCGCCTGAATCCTGTGCCGGAGCCTCCTGCGCCCCGCCCGCATGGTTCGCCATATACCCCGCGACCGCCATCGCGATCAGCGGCAGCATTTTCTTGAGCAGATCGCCCGAAATCCCGGTCTTCGTCGCGGCATCGGCCGCCACCGTCCGGCTCACGTCCTTCGATCCGAAAATCTGGCCGAGCACGCTGTTGCCCGCATCAACATTGCTCGGCCCCGCGCCCAGCACGTTCGCGAGCAAACCGCCGCCGCCCATGCCGCCGAGCATGCCGATCAGTCCACCAAGCCCCTCGGGCTGTGCCTGTGCCTGCCCCTTGAACCCGCCTAAGATCGCTGGCAGCAATGCTGCCGCACCGGTTGCCGCCGTGCCCTCGTCAACGCCCAGTTCGCGCGCGATCGCGCCAATGCCGCCGGCCTGATTCAATATGTCCATCATGTTCATGGCTGTCGTCTCCTAAGCAGCTTTCGGCGCCGACTGACGGACACCTTCGTCGACATGATCGGCGAATTGAGCAAAATTATCAATGAACTGGCCGACCAGCTTCTTCGCCGTTGCGTCATAGTCCGCCTTGTCGGCCCACGCCGCACGCGGATCGAGGATGCCGCTGTCGACGCCCTCGACCGCAACCGGCACTTTGAACCCGAAATTGGGATCGGTGCGGAATTCGGCATTGTTCAAACTGCCGTCGAGGGCGGCATTGAGCAGCGCGCGGGTCGCCTTGATCGGCATGCGCTTGATGCCCGGCATCGTTGCCTTGCCGCCAGTCCAGCCCGTATTAACCAGCCAGCAGGTGACGCCGCCCTTGGCAATGCGTTCCTTGAGCAGATTGCCATAAACACTGGGGTGGCGCGGCATGAACGGCGCACCGAAGCTGGTCGAGAAGGTCGCTTCGGGATCAGTCACGCCAATTTCGGTGCCAGCCACCCGTGCGGTGTATCCCGAAAGGAAGTGATACATCGCCTGATCCGGCGTCAGTTTCGCAATCGGCGGCAACACGCCATAGGCATCCGCCGTCAGCATGATGATATTCTTGGGCACTGGGCCCAGATTATGCTCGCTGCTATTCGGAATGAAATCGATGGGGTATGAACCCCTGCTGTTCTCCGCCAGCGACGCGTCATCGAAATCGAGTTCACGCGTCACCGGATCGATGACGACATTTTCGAGGATCGTGCCGAACCGCTTCGACGTCGCAAAAATCTCAGGCTCGGCCTCGGCGGACAAGCGGATCATCTTGGCATAACAACCGCCTTCGAAATTAAAGACCGCCGTGTCTGACCAACCATGCTCGTCATCGCCGATGAGTGTCCGGCTGGCGTCGGCGCTTAGGGTTGTTTTGCCTGTGCCCGACAGGCCAAAGAAGACCGCTGTTTCGCCGTTCGCGCCGACATTGGCCGAACAATGCATCGGCATCACGCCCTGCAACGGCAGCTTGTAGTTCAGAATGCCGAACACCGATTTCTTCATTTCACCGGCATAGGCTGTGCCACCTATCAGGATCAGTTTCTCGGTGAAATTGACCGCGACGACAGTTTCCGACCGGCAGCCGTGGCGCGCGGGGTCAGCACGGAAACTGGGCAAATCGATAATCGTGAATTCGGGCAGGAACGCCGCAAGGTCCGCCGTTTCGGGCCGCACCAAAAGCGTGCGGATGAACAAGCTGTGCCACGCCAATTCGGTAATGACGCGGACATTGACGCGGTATTCAGGCTGCGACCCGCCAAACAAGTCCTGCGCGTAAAGTGTATCCGTAGCGGCAAGCGATGCCATAAAATCAGCCTTGAGCGCGGCAAAATGCGCGGGCGTCATCGCGACATTGGTTTTGCCCCACCAGATCGATGTTTCCGTCTCGGCGTCGCGGACGAAATACTTGTCCTTCGCCGACCGCCCGGTATGTTGCCCGGTGGCGACGACCAACGGGCCTTCCTTCGCCAGTACCCCTTCGCCATTGCGCAGCGCGTGCTCATACAGCGGGGCCGTCGTCAGGTTCCAGTGAACGGCAGCTTCGGTCGCAATGCCTTGAGCGGCAAGCGTGAAATTGGGGGCACGATCGGCCACGATAAACTCTCCAATGCGATAAACTTTGCGGCTAGCGACCCGCATGACATTCGTATGCATTTGCGCTTAGGCGGCAGTTTCAAAAGCGTCAAACACCGTCCGGTTGCTGCGCCGAAGCCGTTGCTTTAGAATGGGACATTGTGAACGCCACCATTGCCCTCATCGACGACGATCGCAACATTTTGACGTCGGTGTCGATCGCGCTGCAGGCGGAAGGATTTCTTACGCGCGTTTATGCCGACGGTGAGACAGGACTGAAGGCGCTGCTCGACAATCCGCCTGATCTGGCGGTTTGCGATATCAAAATGCCGCGTCTCGATGGCCTTGAATTGCTGCGACGGCTGCGTGAAAAATCTTCGTTGCCCGTCATCTTTCTAACCTCGAAAGATGACGAGCTTGATGAAGAAATTGGCCTTGCGCTGGGGGCCGACGATTATATCGCCAAACCATTTTCTCAGCGGCTGCTCATCGCCCGTATCCGCGCCATCCTGCGCCGCGTCGAGATTGCGCGCGCCGCCCCCGACCCTGAAACTGGTGACAGCGAACCGATCATTCGCGGTCGCCTCGAAATGGATGCCGCGCGCCACCGTGTACACTGGGATGGCAAAAATGTTGCAATCACGGTGAGCGAGTTCATGATCCTCGAAGCGCTGGCCGCACGACCCGATGTGGTCAAAAGCCGCAACCAGTTGATGGATGTCGCTTATCAGGACGATGTCTATGTCGATGACCGCACGATCGACAGCCATATCAAACGCTTGCGACGCAAGTTCCGGCAGGTTGATCCCGAATTCGACGCCATTGAAACACTTTATGGGGCGGGCTATCGTTTCTCCGACGCCTGATGGCGACGCTCTGCCGCGCTGGCCGCTTCAGGGATCGCTGACGCGGCGCATTCTCGCGGTGAATATCATTGCGCTTGCGCTCGTCGGCGGCAGTATTTTTTATCTCGACGGCTTTCGGACCCGCTTGATTGAGGAGCGGCGGACGCAACAGGAAAGTGAGCTTGAACTGGTCGCGACGGTCCTTGCGTCGTCCCCTGACAGCGCACACGCCGCAATCGTCCGGGCACTGGGACAAGAGGCAGGTGACCGCATCCGAACTTATGATGCCGAAGGAAAAATTACCCTCGACAGCTGGCGACTCGGCCCGCGCACGTTTCGGTTGGTCGATCCGGCAACAGAAACGTGGGATAGCCGCATTGCCCGCTGGATGGACGCCGTCGTCGACCGCATCGTCCGCGCCCAAATACCCCCGCCCTATATCGATCAGGGTCAATCAAACGCGACAAACTGGCCCGAACTAAAGGCAGTTCTATCGGGCAATGCCCACATCGCCTCGCGTGTCCGCTTGGCCCCTGACCGCTCGACAATGATCACGGCAGCCACACGCGTCGGCAATCGGCCAATCTACCTGCTTTCCGTCGAAAACGCGCTTGATGTCACGACGCTTGTCCGTGAAGAACGGTTCAGGCTTTTCATCATCGTGACGCTGGCGCTCCTGCTGTCGGTCGCTTTGTCGTTCTTCCTCGGCAGGACCATCGTCCAGCCCCTTCGCCGCCTCGCCGCCGCCGCGGTGCGGGTTCGCCAGGGTCGCGCGCGCGATGTGATCATCCCCCGCCTGCCCGCGCGCAATGACGAAATTGGTCAACTTGCCCGTGCACTCTCTGACATGACAGGCACATTGCGCGACCGGATCGACGCTGTCGAAGCGTTCGCTGCCGACGTAAGCCACGAACTCAAAAATCCGCTCGCTTCATTGTCTTCTGCTGTTGAGAGCCTCGACCGGGTCAGCGATCCGGACCTCCGCAAACAATTGCTCGCAATTATCGGTGATGATGTCCGCCGTCTGGATCGCCTAATCACCGACATTGCTGAAATCTCGCGGCTCGATGCACAACTGAGCCGGTCGGCGTTTGAGGCCGTCGATCTCGGTGCGCTCGTCCAGTCGTTGATTGATGCCCGCGTGGCACGCGATCCGACGCTTGCAAAGCGATTTCGCTTTGTTCAGCTCGATGACGCGGTTGTTGTGCAAGGCGACGAAGCAAGGCTCGCCCGTGTGTTCAACAATCTAATCGACAACGCTTTATCGTTCGCCCCACCGATCACGCCAATCCGGCTCGGCGTTGCGCGGCAAAGCGATAACGCAATTGTCTGGATTGAGGATGATGGCCCCGGCGTCGCGGTTGAAGCTCGCGCAGCGATTTTCAATCGTTTTCACAGCGACCGGCCCGATAGCGACCAGTTCGGCAAGCATTCGGGCCTCGGCCTCGCCATCGCCAAAACGATTGTTCAAGGACATAATGGCATGATTGAGGTCACCGACCGCGACTCGGAGCCGGGTGGTGCCCGCTTTACCGTGTCGCTGCCATTGCGTGGAGGAACGCCATGACCGTCTTATCATCCGAAACATTGCATGCATCGTGTGTCGCAGTCGACGGACGCGCAGTCCTGATCGAAGGGCTTTCAGGATCGGGAAAATCGGATCTTGCGCTGCGACTCATTGATCGTGGCGCTGTCCTCGTCAGCGACGATTATACGATTGTCCGCCGCATCGCGGGCAAACTCGCTGCATGTGCGCCGCCCAACATTGCCGGCCTGATCGAAGTGCGTGGCGTAGGCCTCGTGCCCATGCCCTTTCAAAACGACATTCCCGTGGCGTTGATTGTGACCATATCAAGCGCCGTTGTCCGCCTGCCCGATGATGCAAATATTCGAACGATTGCTGGCGTTGCAGTCCCAGCAGGCTTGGTCGCTCCCCTTGAGGCGTCGGCCCCGATCAAAGTCGAACTCATGCTGAAGACACGCGGTCTGTTATGAAGCGATCAAAGCCGAACCGCATTTTACTCGTTACCGGTATGTCGGGCGCGGGCAAATCAACCACGCTCAAATCGCTTGAGGATATGGGCTGGGAAACCGTCGACAATCTGCCGCTTCTCTTGCTCGACCGGCTCCTCGTCACCAAATTACCTGAGGGAGCCAGCGATGACCGGCCTCTTGCCGTCGGCATTGACAGCCGGACGCGCGGGTTCGATGCGCGCGCCATCGTTGATCGCATAAAGGCGCTGCGCGAACGCGGCGATGACATATCGACGGTCTTCCTCGATTGCGGGGGCAGCGAACTCGAACGTCGCTATTCCGAAACCCGCCGCCGCCACCCGCTCGCGCTCGACCGTCCGGCGACCGACGGAATTGCCCGCGAGCGCGAATTGCTCGCTCCGCTGCGCCGTTGGGCCGACCATGTCATCGACACCTCAAGCTCCACGAGCAACGACCTTCGTCTTGAAATGCGCGTTCGCTTTGGCGAACCGCTGTCATCTGCTCCAACTCTGTCGGTGATTTCCTTCGGGTTTGCGCGCGGTGTTCCCCGCAATGCTGACTTTGTGTTCGACATGCGTTTCCTGCGCAATCCACACTGGGATGATGCGCTGCGCCCAATGAGCGGCCTCGATCAGCCGGTCGCTGACTATATCGCCGCAGACTCGACCTATGAAGACGCTGTTTCGCGCATCGAAGACCTGTTGCTTCTTCTACTCCCCCGTTACGAGGTCGAAGGCAAAGCCTATGTCACGATCGCATTTGGATGCACCGGCGGACGGCACCGCAGCGTTCATGTGACCGAACGCGTTGGAGAACGGTTGCGCGCAGCCGGATTTTCGCCCACGGTCACGCATCGCGATCTGGCGAGCCGTCCCGACGACTCAACAGAGGGCGCGCGGGTAGATGGACGCAGGACAACAACGACAATGGAGTCGCAATGATCGGGCTGGTGCTGGTGACGCATGGACGGCTCGCCACCGAATTTGTTGTCGCAATGGAGCATGTGGTCGGGCCGCAGCGCGCCATTGCGCCGATCTGTATAGGCCCTGATGATGATATGGAATCTCGCCGTGCCGACATTTCAAACGCGATTGCCGAAGTTGATAGCGGGCGGGGCGTGATCGTGTTGACCGATTTGTTCGGCGGCACCCCATCAAATCTCGCAATTTCGCTCATGAAGCCCGGCAAGGTCGAAGTCATCGCGGGCATCAATCTGCCAATGCTCATCCGCCTTGAGGGCGCACGCCGAACAATGAATGTCATTGATGCCGTTGCCGCCGCACGCGAGGCCGGTCGCAAATATATTTCGGTTGCGTCCGAAGTGCTCGGTGAACAAGCGGCGTGATCGAAAAGACGGTCCTCATTACAAATCGCCGCGGGCTGCACGCCCGAGCCAGCGCCAAATTCGTAACAATGGCCAGCGGCCTTCCCGCCAAAGTGGAGGTCGAAAAGGACGGATCAAGTGTCGTTGGCACGTCGATCATGGGCCTGATGATGCTCGGCGCGGCAATCGGTGATCATATCACGATCCGCGCCGTTGGCGACGGTGCAGAACAATCAGTCACCGCACTTTCAGAATTGGTCGAGGCCAAGTTCGGGGAAGATTAATGCCCCGTCTCATCACTGGTTTTTCCAACCCTCTAGTCAAACAAGTCCGCGCGCTTCGCGACAAGAAATATCGTCGCATTGAGCAGATGTTCCTTGCCGAAGGTCTTCGAATTCTGACCGAAGCTTTGGACGCCGGCATTGTCCCCGAAATGCTGTGGTACGCTCCCGATAGCGAGAACCATCCGCTCGTCCAGCGCCTCGTCGCTGCGGCCGAGGAAAAGCGCGGCGATGTCCTCGTGACCAGCCCTGACATCCTGTCTAAATTATCCGGCAAGGACAATCCCGGCAGCATCATTGGTGTGTATCGGGAGCACTCCTCGACGCTTGCGTCACTTGACCGCGTATCGGCGGATATCTGGATCGTCGCCGAACGCCTACGCGATCCCGGTAATCTCGGTACGATCTTGCGCACTGGCGACGCTGTTGGTGCTGGCGGCCTGATTCTGATCGACGACTGTACCGATCCTTTTTCAGTAGAAGCCGTCCGAGCGAGCATGGGCGCGATATTCACCCAAAAAATCGTCCAAGCTCGATGGGAAGACTTTCTCCCTTGGCTTCGCAGCGGAACCGGCCAACTCATCGGTACCAGCCTCAATACCGACATCGATTATCAACGACCGAGTTATGCCGCACCCGTCTTTCTGATGGTCGGCAATGAAGCGCAAGGCCTTCCACCAATTTATGAAGCCGAATGCGACTTGCTTGTTAAAATGCCAATGCGAGGCAAGGCGGACAGCCTAAACGCAGCCGTCGCAACCGCCGTCATGGCCTATGAGATACTAAACCAGCATCGGCGACGTTAACGGACTGTTACCGCGCTGCCGCTAAGGCCGGATGATGGACGCGGTTGCCCATTTCCTATCAACGCTGCCGGGTTTCTGGCAAAACCAGCTCCTTGGGACGTTCATTGCGCCGGGATCGAGCTTTTCGTTCGGCGCGCTCGGGCTGACGCTTTTGGTCGCGGCCATGTTGGTGATCCGCAGTCGTTCGGTGCGGCTTAAAACTTTGGTCCGCACTCTGTTTCCGCGCCGCCTTTGGAACACGCGGTCAGGTCGTGCTGACATCGGCTGGTTTGCCTTTAGTGTTTTGGGCGGCGGCGCGATGTTCGGCGGGGCCATCATCGTAAGTTCGTTTGTGGCAACCCGTTTAGTGAGCGGCCTGACGCAAATCTTCGGCGAATCATCTGTTACGATATTACCCGCTTGGTTCGTCGTGGCGCTAACGACCATTTGCCTCTTCATCGCCTATGAATTTGCATATTGGCTCGACCATTGGGCGATGCATCGTTTCAAACCGGCTTGGGCATTTCATCAGGTTCACCACAGCGCCGAATCACTATCGTTGCTGACCATAGCCCGCGTGCATCCGGTTGAAACGATCGGCTTCTATAATCTGGTTGCCCTGATTATGGGCGCGACGAGCGGTATCTTGGGCTATGTCTTGGGCGCTGGGGCTTCTCCCGCAACGCTATTCGGTAGTAACGTCCTCGCATTGCTCAGCGGCATATTCATTACGCATATTCAGCATTCGCACCTCTGGATCACCTTTGGCCCCCGCTGGGGTCGCTGGCTTCTCGGTCCCGCACATCACCAAATCCATCATTCAATCGCACCCGAACATCATGACCGCAATTTCGGCAATTGCTTGACGTTGTTTGACCGCTTGTTTGGCACTTTCACCATGCCCGAACTCACACGACAACCGATCAAATTCGGCATCGACGTGACGCATTTCGATCCGCAGTCGATCCACAGCATGACCGTTCAGCCGTTCATTGAGTCGGTCCGCGCTCTTCCCTTCGTCAAGCCGCCGTGCGACGACATAGCTTATGCGCGAAAAGGAACTGCGCCTCGCGCTGGTCTGCTACGGCGGGATCAGCCTGGCGGTTTACATGCACGGGATCACCAAGGAGGTGTGGCACCTCGCCCGCGCATCGCGCGCGTTCCACGATAGGGCAGCACCGACGAGTCCAAGCCAAGCAATTTATGTTTCACTCCTGAAGGAAATCGAGGCGCAGGGCGGTGTCAAACTGCGCATCCTTGCCGACATCATTGCGGGCGCATCCGCCGGTGGGATCAACGGGATATTCCTGTCACAGGCCATCGCGACTGGCCAGTCGCTCGATCCTCTCACCGATCTCTGGCTTGAGGATGCCGATGTCGACCACCTCGTCGATCCACAAGCTAAAATGTCGAGCCGCTTTTCCAAAATTTGGGCAACGCCACTGGTCTGGGCCTTTGCCAATCAACAGGGCGCAGATTGGGACGACGATCTCGACTCCGAAACGCGCGGCGAAATCCATGACAAGCTGACGAGATTCATTCGGGGCCGCTGGTTCGAACCGCCGTTTGGCGGCGAAGTCTTCAGCCGCTTATTGATCCGTGCCTTTGACGCCATGGCGGCAATGCCGATTGGCCCGCGCCTCCTCCCCGATGAGCAACCGCTCGACCTCTTCGTCACTGTCACCGATTTTCGCGGCCATCCCGAAACGCTCCGTCTGAACTCTCCGCCCGAGATAAACGAGACCGAACATCGCCTTACATTCAACTTCCGCGATGCGCCGGGCGATCCGGCGACGCTGGGCAACTTGCATGACTTGGTGTTTGCCGCGCGCGCCACAGCGAGCTTCCCCGGCGCGTTCCCGCCCTTCACCGTTGCCGAACTCGACCGCGTGCTCGACGAAGACAAGCGCCAGTGGCCCGACCGCGACAAATTCCTGTCACGCATTCTCCCCGGTCGCGAGACAACCATCCTTATCGACGGATCGGTCCTTGCCAACGCACCCTTTCGCCCTGCGATCGATGCCCTACACAGCCGTCCTGCCCGTCGCGAAGTTGACCGGCGTTTTGTCTATATCGACCCCAAACCGGGCATCCACAGCATCAAGATCAACCGCCGCGGTGCCGCCGAAGTGCCCGGCTTTTTCACAACTATTTTCGGTGCCCTGTCGGACATACCCCGTGAACAGCCGATCCGCGACAATCTCGATGCCATCGCCAGCCGTTCGGACCGCATCCAGCGCTCGCGCCGCATTATTGAGGCGATCCGCCCCGAAATCGAAACCGCAGTCGGTCAGCTCTTCGGCTACACGTTCTTCCTGACGAACCCGAACCCCGCGCGTTTGGCCAAATGGCGCGCGGTGGCTGAAGCGCGTTCGGCGCAAGCTTCGGGGCATGCGTGGTCCGCCTACCAACGCCTGCGCGTCGAAAACGCGGGCGGCAATGAAGGGGATGCAGTGGCGTTCCTTCATACCTATGATATCGCTTATCGAACCCGACGTTTGCGGTTTCTGTCACGCCAACTTGCAACGCTCGCCGAAGCGCAGCCAGAAGCTGACTATGAGCCTATTCGGGTCGCGGTCTTTGGCCAATTGGTAAAACTGTTCGAGATGCAAAATAATAAGGCGGACTTGCCGAAATTCGACACCGACACCGACGCTGTGTTTGCGGCTGCCATTGCCGCTTGCCCCCGAACCGAACGGCGTGCGCCGCTGCTCGCCTATCTGGGTTTCCCTTTTTACGACGTCGCGACCTACCCACTTCTGCAAGGCGAAGGTCTCGATGAATTCGACACGATCAAGGTTGATCGCATCTCCCCTGATGAAGCACAGTCGATCCGCAAAGGAGGTGCACGTGCAACGCTAAAAGGCATACAGTTCAATAGTTTCGGTGCCTTTTTTAGCCGGGCCTATAGGGAGAATGATTATATCTGGGGCCGCCTGCACGGTGCTGAGCGGCTTATCGATATAACACTCTCCACACTGCCAACCGGAAGCGAGCTACCAGCGAAGAGAATCGCCTCGATAAAACAGGCAATTTTCGATGCCATCCTTGACGAGGAAGCTCTGCGTTGCGCTGCGATTACCCCACTCATTCTCCAGTTGCGCCTTGAAGTTGCGGCCATGACGGGCATAGACTGAAGGCGGGGCTCGAAAGGTCGTTTTTATGCAATTTCTGCGCACTGTCTTCTGGGTTGTGCTCGCTGTCGTCGGCGTCATTTTTAGCTTTAACAACTGGCAGATCGTCAGTATCAAACTATGGGGTGATATCATCGTTGATACGCCGTTGCCCATTTTGCTGTTCGTGGTGTTCATGCTTGGGCTACTGCCAACCCTGCTCCTCCACCGCGCCACACGTTGGAGCCTCAACCGCAAGCTCGACGCTGCGAACCGCAACCTGACCGAAACCCGCGCGGTCGCCGAGCCGATGCGTGTCGATCCGGTGCCCCCGGTCATGCTATGACCAGTCCGATCTGGGTCGCCATCGACACGCCCGATCTGGAGCGCGCGCAAGCGATCGCCAAACGCGTGGCGAAGCATGTCGGCGGCATCAAGCTCGGCCTTGAATTTTTCGCCGCCAACGGACGCAGCGGTGTTCATGAAATGGCAAAGCTGCACTTGCCGATCTTTCTCGACCTGAAACTCCACGACATCCCCAATACGGTGGCGAAAGCAGTGCAGGCGCTGCGCCCGTTCGACCCCGCGATCCTGACGGTTCATGCCGCCGGTGGCCGGTCGATGATGGAGGATGCCAAAGCCGCCGCCCCGACGGGCACAAAGGTTGTCGCGGTCACTGTGCTGACTAGTCTCGACGAAAGCGACCTCGCCGCAGCAGGGGTGACCGGCAGCCCCCACGACCAGGTCATGCGCCTTACCGCCGCCGCGCGTGAAGCTGGCCTCGACGGCGTCGTGTGTTCGGGCAATGAAGTCAAAGCCGCTCACAAGTTCTGGCCCGGTGGTTTTTTTGTTGTGCCCGGCGTCCGCCCTGCCAACGGCGAAATCGGCGATCAAAAACGTATCGTGACACCGCGTCAGGCACTTGACAACGGCGCGAGTATCCTCGTGGTGGGTCGCCCGATAACGCAAGCAGATGATCCCGACAGCGCTGTCAGAGCCATTGAAGCAACGCTTTAGCGCGATTGTATTTTAGGGAAGGCGCACCCATCTCGTCTTCTGAGAGGTTGTCTGTCTGAGGCGTGTCCCGAAAGGACCGAGACGATGGCCAATGACATTCTGAAACCCGACCGGAAAGCGCTCGATGAAGAGCGCGTCGCCGAACCCGTTATCCACCATGTGCCGCGTGGTTTTTCCGACCGTTTTGCGCTCGGGTTCACCAAGCTGCTGCGCTTTTGTGTCGACACGTTTTTCGCGAAAAAATATGGCCACCGCGCGATCGTTCTGGAAACGGTCGCTGCCGTTCCCGGCATGGTCGGCGCGATGTTCCAGCATCTCCACGCCTTGCGCTGGATGCGCGACGACGAAGGTTGGATACGCACGTTAATGGAGGAAGCGGAAAACGAACGCATGCACCTGATGACGTTCATCGAAATCGCGAAACCGACATGGTTTGAACGCATGGTCATTTTGCTCGCTCAGGCTGTGTTTCTGGTAGGTTTCTCGATCCTTTATCTCGTGTCCGCCAAGACCGCGCACTGCGTCGTCGGCTATTTCGAGGAAGAAGCCGTGACGAGCTATACGCTTTATCTTCAGGAAATCGACGAAGGCCGCTCACCCAACGTCCCCGCGCCAGCCATCGCAAAACATTACTGGAAAATGGCTGACGATGCGACGCTGCGTGATGTTGTCCTGATCGTCCGGCAGGACGAAGCCCACCACCGCGACGTCAATCACGGTTTTGCCAGCAAGATTGGGGGCAAGCCAGTGGATCCCAAGACAACTGCGCCCTATCCCGACCATGCAACCGACATTCGGATGACAGCGTAAGGCGAACCGACTAGGCGGGCACAATGCCCGTCCATATCAAAATCTGCGGTCTGTCCACGCCCGAAACCATCGACGCGGCGTTGAAAGGTGGGGCGAGCCATGTCGGGTTCGTGTTTTTCCCGAAAAGCCCGCGCAACCTAACGCCCGACCACGCTGCGGCATTGGCCGCGCGGGTTCAGGGCAAAGCCAAGATCGTCGGCTTGTTTGTCAATCCCACTACCGACGACATCGACCGTGTTCGTGCGCAGGTGCATTTCGACATCATTCAGCTGCACGGTGACGAGCGGCCTGCGGTCGTTTCGCAGACGAGAATGAAACATGGGCTGGAAGTCTGGAAGGCAATCGCGGTTCGTACGACCAGTGATCTTAATGAAGCCCAGAAATATCGCGGGGCAGCCTCGCTGATCCTCTACGACGCAAAGCCACCCGCTGGGTCCGACCTGCCCGGCGGTAACGGTCTGCGCTTCGACTGGGAGTTGTTACGCGGGCATCGGCATCCGCTACCTTGGGCACTTTCGGGCGGACTGGACACACGCAACATCGCCGAAGCTGTTCGGATCACAGGCGCGCCGCTGCTTGACGTCTCTTCGGGCGTCGAGACCGCGCCGGGCGTGAAGGATGTGGACAAGATTGCAGCGTTCCTTAAAGCGGCCAGCAGATTATGAGCATTGCAAACACACTCCGTGCCCAGCCCGATGACCGTGGCCATTTCGGCCAGTTCGGCGGGCGCTATGTCGCCGAAACGCTGATGCCGCTGATCCTCGATCTTGAAACGCATTACCGCGCGGCGAAGAAGGATCCGGCGTTCGCGGCGGAATTCGACGATCTGCTCGAACATTATGTCGGTCGTCCCTCGCCGCTCTATTACGCCGAGAGGCTCACCGAACATCTTGGTGGCGCGAAAATCTATTTCAAGCGCGACGAGCTGAACCACACCGGCGCGCACAAGATCAACAATTGCATCGGCCAGATCCTCCTCGCCAAACGCATGGGCAAGACGCGGATCATCGCGGAAACCGGCGCGGGGCAGCATGGCGTTGCGACCGCCACCGTTGCCGCGCGCTTTGGCCTTCCCTGCACCATCTTTATGGGTGCGCGCGATGTCGAGCGGCAGTCGCCCAACGTCTTCCGCATGAAGCTGCTCGGCGCCGAAATCGTCCCCGTGACGAGCGGCGCGCAGACGCTGAAGGACGCAATGAACGAGGCCCTGCGCGACTGGGTCGCCAACGTTCACGACACGTTTTACATCATCGGGACTGCAGCGGGCCCGCACCCCTATCCCGAACTCGTCCGCGATTTTCAGAGCGTGATCGGCAAAGAAGCGCGCGCGCAAATCTTGGAGCGTGAAGGCCGTCTGCCCGACATGCTCGTCGCCTGCATCGGCGGCGGATCGAATGCGCTGGGGCTGTTCCACCCCTTTCTTGACGACAGCGACGTCAAGATGGTTGGCGTCGAAGCCGGCGGGCACGGCCTCGACAAGCAACACGCCGCGAGCCTTGCGGGCGGCCGCCCCGGTATCCTCCACGGCAACAAAACCTTCCTGTTGCAGGACGAAGACGGCCAGATCGACGAAGCGCACAGCATCAGCGCAGGCCTCGACTATCCCGGCATCGGACCCGAACACAGCTGGCTGAAAGAAATCGGCCGCGTCGAATATGACAGTGCCACTGATGTGGAAGCGCTCGAAGCCTTCAAACTGATGTGCGCCATCGAAGGGATCATCCCCGCCCTCGAACCCGCCCACGCCATCGCCGCCGTCATGCGGAGAGCACCGTCGATGCCCAAGGATGCGTTGATCATCGCCAATTTGTGTGGGCGTGGGGACAAGGACATCTTTACCGTCGCAGAGGCGCTGGGGGTGACGTTGTGAGTGCCCGACTCAAACGGACGATGTTATCCGTGTGGCTTGGCGTCATGTTACTAGTTCCCGTTGGATGGCGCTATTTCAATGCAAACCACACGTTGACCAATTGGGACTGGGTGGCAATTGTGTTTGGTGGGGCTTGTTTTTTGCAAGCAATAGTCATGTGGAATCGAGATACGGACCGATGACCCGTCTCGCCACCGCTTTTGCCAAGGGCCCAGCCCTCGTCACCTTCGTCACCGCAGGCGACGGACCCACCCCCGCAATCCTCGACGCGCTCGTTGCAGGGGGTGCGGATGTGATTGAGCTTGGCATGCCGTTCACCGACCCGATGGCCGACGGCCCCGCGATTCAGGCGGCGAATTTGCGCAGCCTGAGCGCCGGTACGACGACCGCTGACATCTTCAAACTCGCGACCGATTTCCGCGCGCGGCACCCGGACGTCCCCCTTGTCCTGATGGGCTATGCCAACCCGATGACAATCCGCGGCCCCTTATGGTTCGCGGCGGAATGCGTTAAGGCGGGCATAGACGGCGTCATCTGCGTCGACTTGCCGCCCGAAGAAGACGAACTCGCCGCCCCCCTCCGTGCCGCCGGAATCGCGCCTATCCGCCTCGCCACGCCGACCACCGACGCCGCGCGCCTGCCCACCGTCCTCGACGGCGCGCAGGGCTTCCTCTATTATGTCTCGGTCGCCGGGATCACTGGCCTGCAACAAGCTGCGCAAACCAGCATCGAAACCGCCGTTGCGAAACTGAAAGCCGCAACCACCCTCCCCGTCGCCGTCGGCTTTGGCGTCCGCACCCCCGAGCAGGCGGCGGCTATTGCACAGGTCGCCGATGGGGTCGTCGTCGGCTCGGCCATTGTCGAGATCATCGCACAGCACGGCGAAAATGCACCGACATATGTCGAAGCCTATGTCCGCTCGCTTGCCGACGCGGTCCACGCTAAGGAACACGCATGAGCTGGCTCGATCGCGTTCGCAATAGCATCCCCTTCATCGCCAAGCGCGAGACGCCCGACAATCTGTGGGTCAAATGCCCCGGGTGCGGGCAGATGATCTTCGCGCGCGAGTATGACGAAAATCTCAACGTCTGCCCGCAATGCAATCACCACGGTCGCATCGGGCCGAAAGCGCGCTTCGAGCAGATTTTCGACGAAACCTACACCGAACTGCCCACGCCGCGCGTTGCCGAAGACCCGCTGAAATTCCGCGATACCAAGAAATATACCGACCGGATCAAAGCCGCCCGCGCGGCCACTGGCGAGCATGATGCGCTCATCAACGCGCGCGGCAAAATCGGCGGGCGCAACGCCGTCGTTGGCGTGCAGGATTTCGCTTTCATGGGCGGGTCAATGGGTGTCGGCGTCGGCGCGGCATTCGTTGCTGGTGCCCGCGCCGCAATTGCCGACCGCGCGCCCTATATTATCTTCACGGCTGCGGGCGGCGCGCGGATGCAGGAAGGCATATTGTCACTGATGCAGATGCCGCGCACCACCGTCGCCATCGCCGAACTGCGCGAGGCGGGGCTCCCCTATATCGTCGTGATGACCGATCCGACGACTGGCGGCGTAACGGCAAGCTATGCCATGCTCGGCGACATACAGATTGCCGAACCCGGCGCGCTGATCGGCTTTGCGGGCCAGCGCGTCATCGAATCGACGATCCGCGAAAAGCTCCCCGAAGGATTTCAGCGCGCCGAATATCTGCTCGATCACGGCATGCTCGACATGGTTGTGCCGCGTGCCGAACTTCCTGAAAAGCTCGGGATGCTGATCGGCTATCTGGTGGACAAGCGGAAAGCGGCATGACGAACTTCATTCCCCTCCACGCCTTCGTGGAGGGGCTAGGGGTGGTTCTTCTTTCGCGATTGCCGAAGAAGTGCCACCCCCAGCCCCTCCAGCAAGGGCTGGAGGGGAGCTACATCGGGCTTTCCTAATGGCCGACCACGCCCGTTCGGATGATCCCGCCGTTCAGGCGCAGCTGGATCGCTTTGCACAGTTATCGCCTGGTCGTGACATATTGGGCCTTGAGCGGATCACGGCGTTACTCGCCACCCTGGGCAATCCACAGGATCGTCTTCCCCCCGTTTTCCATGTTGCGGGGACCAACGGCAAGGGCTCGACCTGCGCCTTCCTCCGCGCGATTCTCGAAGCGGCGGGCAAGACCGTTCACGTTTATACCAGCCCACACCTCGTCCGCTTCAACGAACGCATCCGTATTGCGGGCAGACTGATCGAGGACGAAGACCTCGCGCCCTTATTATCCGAGGTTCTCAACCGTGCCGAAGCCTATGATATTGGCCCCAGTTTCTTCGAGGCCACTACCGCCGCAGCATTGCTCGCGTTCAGCCGCACGCCAGCGGACTTTTGCGTGATCGAAGTGGGCCTCGGTGGGCGGCTCGACGCAACCAATGTCATAACGCCGCTGGTTTGTGGCATTGCCCAAGTCGGCATCGACCATCAGGCGTTTCTTGGGGAGACGCTAGCGGAAATCGCAGGTGAGAAGGCAGGGATTGCCAAGGCAGGGGTGCCTCTGATCTGCCTGTCGCAGCCACCCGAAGCCCTTGCAGCCATCGAAGCCATTGCCGCAAACGCCCGAGCGCCGCTGCGCCTCGAAGGCCGCGACTGGCAGATCGACGGAATGCTGCGACCTGCAATGGTGGGCGCGCACCAGCTAAGAAATGCCAATCTGGCGGCACGGATGGCCCAACAGGCTGGCATCCCAGATGCTGCCATCATCCGTACCGGTATTGCTAGCGCCCACTGGCCCGCACGGCTCCAGAAGCTGCGCGCAGGAGCGCTGACCAAGGGCCGCGAAGTGTGGCTCGACGGGGCGCATAATCCCGCCTGTGCGGACGCGCTTGGCGCTCATCTGGCGGGATATGGCCCCATGCACATCGTCCTCGGCATCCTCGCCAACAAAGACGCGTGTGGCATCATCGCCCCCCTTGCCACCAAAGCGCTCAGCCTGACGTTCGTCGCGGTGCCCGATCATGGCAGCCATGATCCCGAAGCGCTGGCGGCGCAATGGGGCGGGAAAGCGGCGGCGTCGCTCGAGGCCGCATTGGCGGGGATCGACGACAATATCTTGATCGTCGGCTCGCTATACCTCGCGGGTGAAGCGCTGCGGCTCAACAACGAAATGCCCGACTGATTTGATCACCACGTGGTTACCACTATCGTAACCCTTATTTGCTAGCTGCATTGCTATAGGACAGCCCGCGCCGTGCGGACACGTCAAGCGAGATTACAGCGCATTATGTCCAATCTGCTCCTTCTGGCTTATCTCGCGCTGGTGACAATATTCCTATTGCTGCCTTATGCGGCACGGCTCGCTTCGCTTGGTCCGGCCTTGCCGACGCCAAACACGACGTGGGTGATTTGGCTGGTTGCCTTTTGCGCCATCACCCTTACGATTTCGCGTGGCGGCCTAACAATGCCATTGGCTTTTGTTTTAATCCTGCCGCTGCTTGTTCGGCGCAATACACCAACGATTATCGGTGGGCTCACGGCCATCGCTTTGTTCAGTACCGTGCGATGGTGGGCGCCTGAAGTGCCGCCGCCGAGCGTCATACAGATCGTGATATTTGCCACGTGCGCTGGCGTGTTCCCGTTCTTGCCACTGTGGTTGGCGTCGCCGGACCGCCCTTATGGCCAAAGGTCGTTATTGTTGATCACGGCACTGATTTTCCTGCCTCTGGGCATTGCTATGGGGCTATTCACAGCACCGTTGAACAGCGTTCAAGTGGCCTCGACAACATGGCATCATTGGGGCGCTTATCTATCGCCGGTTGAAGCGCTTTTGGCGGGCGGCGTCCCTTTTCGCGACTTTCCGGTGCAATATGGGCTGGGGCCAACGCTGTTGCTATCGGCGGCTTGTGGTCAAAATTGCTGGCGGGGGCTGTATAATGTGACGGTCAGCGCAAATGCGATTTATTTCGCATCGCTTGCGGTCAGTACGCTTCTGGTCACTCAAAACATGGCGCGCGGCCTTCGTATTCTGAGTATCGCCGCGATGTTCTGCGCTGCTCTGCTTTGGACCGGTTACCCGGCCGATTTCACCGGGCCAACAATGACGCCTTCGGTTGGTGGCCTCCGTTTTCTTGCCATCAGTTTGCTTCTTCTCCACATTTTCTACGCCGAACATTCGCAAAAGCGCCGTGATGTGATCGGGCACATAATCTGGTTCATCGATATTCTCTGGTCGCCCGAAGCAGCTTTTTTCGGAACGCTCGTCTGGTGGCCATATCTTGCGCTGCGAAATGGTGGTTCGCTCGAAAGGCCGATCATTGCCATCACCAAAGGAGCCATGTTTGGCATCGTTGCGTTGATCGTTGCGCTCAGCGCTGGCTTTATCCTGTTCCGCCTGTGTTACGGCATCTGGCTACCCGTCGATTCGCTTCTCGCTTATGTCAGTCATCCGCCCGGCGCACTGCCCGCCAATCCTAAAGGGCCAATCTGGATCGCGCTGGTCGCTATCGCCATCGCGGCAACGATCATGACGCAGCATCAACCGACCCCACAAATTCGAACGCTTTATGCGGCAGTTCTTGGTCTGCTCGGCGCGGGCACCTATTATCTTAGTCGTAGCCATGACAATAATATATTGAATCTGTTGCCGTTTACAATCCTGACTATGCTCGCTGCCTATGCGGTCATCCAGTCTTCGGAACGCCCTTTTGCTAAGTTCGTGGGCGGATTTGTAACGCTCATGCTTGCGGCCATGGTCGCCGGTCCCGCAACCTTTGGCACAATGTCATGGGACGAAGCGCGGCGCGACAGGACCATCGCACAGGTCGGCATTGGTCCCGTGATCGCTCGCTTCACACCCGAATTATCACATCGCCACCCGCTTCTCGATCGTCAGGCAGTCGTGGCGCTCACCTACCTTCGCACGCGAACCGACGACGGCGTCGTCTTCATCGACCGGCACGCTCAGATGCCCGTGCATATCCCCGGCGCCGGGTGGACCAGCGTCAACAACCGCGCCAACTACGAGCCACTGCCCCGCCCGATGATCGAGCATTATATCAGGCGGAGCGCTGCGACGTATGGAAAGTCGGGATGGATGGTGGTGGAAAATGACGGGTACAGCGATTGGCCGGTGATGTTCCAGACCGCTTATCGCATGGCGGAAGTGAAGCGGTTCGGGGGCTATACCGCTTATTACATGGTGCCGCGCTGATGGGGGCAGGGAGAGGTTAATAATCCACCACCACCGTCACCCCGGCCCCGAGCCGGGGTTCGGCTTTTCTTTGGGCGGAAGCGAAGGCAGCCAAACCCCGCATCAAGTGCGGGGTGACGGAGTTGGGGCAGTGCTCCGACCCAAATGCCGTCACCCTGAACTCGTTTCAGGGTCCATTCTCTAGCCGGGACCATTCGTTGCGTGTCGGGATGTATGCTGAAACAAGTTCAGCATGACGGCGCTAGGGCTGAAGTATCATCGAAGAGGCAACACTGGCCGACTGACAAAGCGCAGAAACTCCTGCGGTTAGCGCAGCAACGCGATTCCAATTCGATTGCAGCTTTTGTGTTTCAGCGAGGTCGGCACCGTCGATGGTTATCGACGCATCGATCCAGCCATCGCTGGCATTTGAGCGAGCAAGTGCTCGACGATGTGCCTCATCACGGGATACCTTGGCAAAGCCGGACATAAACCAAAACACCGCCGCAAGCAGCGCGGTGATGCACGTAGCTGTGTTGAACAAGAGGGCGATCACCGCGTCAACTTCTTATAAGCCAACCGTGTCGGTCGATCCGCCGCATCACCCAAACGCCGCCGCTTGTCTTCTTCGTAGCTCTCGAAATTCCCTTCGAACCACTCAACGTGCGAATCCCCTTCGAACGCCAGGATATGCGTCGCGAGCCGATCCAAAAAGAACCGGTCATGGCTGATCACTACCGCGCAGCCTGCGAAGCTCTCAAGCGCCTCCTCCAGCGCTCGCAACGTCTCCACGTCGAGATCGTTGGTCGGCTCGTCGAGCAGCAGTACATTGCCCCCCGCCGCGAGCATTTTGGCCATGTGGACGCGATTGCGTTCGCCGCCTGAAAGCTGGCCGACCTTCTTCTGCTGGTCGGTGCCCTTGAAATTAAACGCGCCGACATAGGCACGCGTGTTCACTTCGTGCTTGCCGAAGTAAAAGCGGTCGTTGCCGCCCGACACTTCTTCCCAGACGTTCTTGTTCGCATCGAGGTCGTCGCGCGACTGGTCGACGAAGCCGAGTTTCACCGTGGTGCCGATCTTGATGCTGCCGCTGTCGGGCTTTTCCTGCCCCGTGATCAGCTTGAACAAAGTCGATTTGCCCGCACCGTTCGGCCCGATCACGCCGACGATACCCCCTGGCGGCAGCGTGAAGTTCAGCCCCTCAAACAGCAATTTATCGCCATAGGATTTGGTCAGCCCCTCGGCATCAATGACGTTGCCGCCGAGCCGCTCGGGAATCTGGATGAGGATTTGCGCCGCGCCCGGTCGCCGGTCCGCCTGTTTCTCGACCAGTTCGTCGAACGCGCGGATACGCGCCTTGCTCTTGGTCTGGCGCGCCTTGGGCGACTGACGGATCCACTGGAGTTCCTCCTTGATCGCCTTTTGCCGCCCCTCGTCCTCGCGGTCTTCCTGATCCATGCGTTTTGCTTTGGCTTCGAGCCAAGCGGAATAATTGCCTTCGAACGGAATGCCTTTGCCACGGTCAATTTCGAGCACCCAGCCGACGACATTGTCGAGGAAATAGCGATCGTGGGTGACGAGGATGACGTTGCCGGCATAGTCGATCAGATGCTTTTCAAGCCACTGAACAGACTCCGCATCCAAGTGGTTGGTCGGTTCGTCGAGCAGCAGGATTTCCGGCTTCTCAAGCAGCAACCGGCACAGCGCAACGCGGCGGCGCTCACCACCTGAAAGGTTCTCCACCGACGCATCGCCCGGCGGACAGCGCAGCGCTTCCATCGCAATCTCAAGCTGGTTGTCGAGCGTCCACCCGTCGACCGCATCAATCTTTTCCTGAAGGTCGCCCATTTCGGCGAGCAGCGCATCGAAATCCGCATCCTCGGGCGGATCGCCCATCAGCGTTGAGATCGCGTTGAAGCGGTCCATCATGTCCGCGACGTCGCGCACGCCGTCCATGACATTCTCGCGAACATTTTTCTTAGGATTAAGCTGCGGCTCCTGTGCCAAATAACCGACGCGGATATTCTCACCTGCCCACGCCTCGCCGTTGAATTCGGTGTCGTAACCCGCGATGATCTTCATCAGCGTCGACTTCCCCGCGCCATTGACCCCGATGATCGCGATCTTAGTGCCCGGCAGGAATTGCAGGTGAATATTGTTCAGAATCGGCTTGGCAGCGCCGGGAAAGGTCTTCGTCAGCCCCTTCATTACATAGGAATATTGCACGGCCATCGGTCGGGAACTTTCGGTTTTAGACGTGGATTGGAATTGATGGCGCGGATAGCCGAGGCATGGGTATTTGGAAAGCCTCGCCGATAACTGAATGGCGAAGCCCTCCGACAAGCTCAGGAGAGCCTTGTAGAAGCCCTGCCCTTCCGCCTATTTGGTCGCAAAGAAGGACAGCCCTTCGACAGGCTCAGGGATATGGTTTCATATGAAAAAAATGCTTTTGGTCGCCGCTGCGCTTCCTTCGTTTGCCAATGCTCAATCGGTCCCGCCGATGGATGCCAGTATCCCCCAATCAGCGGGCATTGCCGTTGACGTCGCAAAACTGCGCGATGCGGCGCTGAGCGATAACGTTGCCTATGACATCGTCGAAGGTTTGACGACCGAGGTCGGGCCACGCCTCGCAGGCACCGAAGCCGAAGCGCGCGCACGGTCATGGGGCGCGGCAAAACTGACGGCGCTCGGGTTTAAAAATGTCCGAATCGAGACCTACAAGATGCCCGTCTGGGTCCGTGGCGAGGAAACAGCCGAGGTCATATCGCCGTTTCCGCAAAAACTTCGGCTTGCCGCGCTGGGCAATTCGGGAGCGACGCCGGCGCAAGGGCTGACCGCCCCAATTGTTTACTTCGCCAGCGTGGCTGATCTGCAGGCGGCGCCGGTCGGCAGCCTAAAGGGCAAGATTGCGTTTGTTTCCAATGCGATGGTCGCGACCCAGGACGGCTCCTCCTATGGTCAGTTCGGCTTTGCGCGCTTCTCGGGGCCGAACGTCGCTGCAACCAAGGGGGCTGTGGCCATTGTCATCAAATCGATTGGCTCGGATCATGGTCGCGGACCACACACCGGCATCACCACTTTTGCCAAGGGCGTGACACCGATCCCGGCCGCAGCATTGTCAGTTGCGGATGCGGCAAACCTCGAACGCATGATCGCGCGTGGCAAACCGATAATCTTGAAACTTGTCCTGACGCCACGCCAGTCCGGCGAGTATGAATCGGGCAATGTCATTGCCGAAGTGCCGGGAAGCGATCCGGCGGCTGGTGTTGTGTTGATCGGTGGCCATCTCGACAGTTGGGATTTGGGCACGGGCGCGCTTGATGACGGCGCGGGCCTCGCCATCACGACCGCAGCGGCCAAACGCATCATCGATGGACCACCACCGCGCCGCACCATCCGTGTTGTCTGGTTCGGGGCCGAAGAAGTCGGCGGTTTCGGCGGCGAGGCCTATGCCAAAGCGCATGGCAGCGAACGCCATGCTGTCGCTGCTGAATCGGATTTCGGGGCTGATAATGTCTGGCGCGTACGGACCAATCTACCCGACAGTGCGAAACCTGTGGCCGACCGGCTCGCGGCTGCGCTTGCGCCGCTTGGCATTGTGCGCGGCAAGACGGTGGCCGATGGTGGTGGTGACATTGACCCGATGATGGAACGCGGCGTGGGCACGATCACGCTCGACCAGTCAGGCCAGCGCTATTTTGATTATCACCATACGCCCGAAGACACGCTGGAGCGGATCGACCCCGCGCAGTTGCGCCAGAATGTCGCCGCGTGGACCACGATGCTCTCTATCGTTGCTAACGCAACTGAAAACCTTGGTCAAACCACAGTAAAAAAGTAGGCTTTTTTCATATTCGCAGCAAAACCAGTTACTTACAGAAATCGTAAGTATAAATTAGGCATTGACGCGGCGAATTGTGGCACTATTTAGGCACCCAGCGACGGCATTGGGCCGCCCGCATGTGTGTCTTTCCCAAGGAAACCCGACATGAAGAAGTTCACCCTCGTTCTCGCAGCCACTGGCCTGCTCGCCCTTTCGGCTTGCAACAAGACTCCTGAAGCACAGAACGTGATCGACGCTGACGACAACGCCATGAGCGAAATCGCGAACACTGCCGACAACCTCGAAGCAACTGCCGATAACGCTGTTGCTGCTGTCGACAACGCTGCTGACAACGCAACCGCAGTCGTCGCCAACGCGACCGACAACGCTGTTGCTGCTGTTGGCAATGCGACGGACGCAGTTGCCAAGTAAGCCATAGGCTTTCTTTGCTATCAGAATTGGGGCACTCGGTCTTCGGATCGGGTGCCTCTTTTCTGTTATTCATTCTCTCCGCGCTTTATCCCATAAGGCGCCAGCAGCGCCCAGACATGCGGTGGCACCATCGACTTGACCCGCCGTGGCCGCTCGCGCCGCAAGTGGATAATGGTCTCGGCCGCTTTCATCTCGATCCGCGTCCGCGCAAATTCTAGACCACGCGGGCCAAAGCGCGGCATCATCCAACTAACAATGGGCCGCACCCAATCGGGCATCCGTCGCAGCGGCAACCCGCCTGCCGCGCGCTCTACATTGGCGATAAAGCCTTTAACGGGCCCCGCCCGCTTGCCTGCGCTGCCCAGCTGCTCGGTTTTCAGCTCATCACCAAGCAGCGCCACCAGCTCCTCGCCGCGATCATTGCGTACGATCAGCCACTGGTCGCCCTCCCCCGCCATATAACCCACCGTCACATCGGCAAGCACATTGGTGTAATCAACACATGTCCGACAGGTCAGGGGAAAGAAATCGGGCGGAAGCTGCGAAATCGGCAATTGCAAGAACGGGATCAGCCGCTCGCGCCCGTCGGCGAAGCGAATCTCGACATAATAATCGGCACGAAACTCGAGATAGGTGATGCTGTCAGGATCTTCGTCAAGCAGCGCGAGGAATTCGTGGAACCGCGCGGTCGTTGTATTGTCCGAACACGGCGTACCGATCACATACAATCGTTCGAATCCCAGACTTTCCTCTAGCGCACGCAACGCGTGGATCTGACATGGAATTCCGATAATACCGACGCGCTTATAGCCAGCGGCTCGCGCGGGTTCGAGTAGTGCTAACAACGGCGCGTACCCCATCCGCATCCCGCGCGTCGCGGCCATGCCGTCGGGCTTCGTGATGAGGACAGGAACACCGCACCAGCGATCTTTTGGGTCCGCAGCCAATGTCAAAATCGCATCGACGGCACCCGTTTCGAGCAAACGCTCGCCCAGACGTGTCGTGATCCCTGTCCATTGTGCGCCCGCTAACGGCGCTGCCAATCGCGCTCTCACCATCCGCCGGAACGGCCCAAAATAGAGTTCATCCACGCGCTCCGGGTCGCGCACGCGGCCATGAACCTTGGTCTCCAGCGCCGCATAGTCAGGGTTGATGAATTGACACGCCGTCCCACAACGCTTGGCCTCAACCGTCCGTGAAATTCCACAATCCGTACAAAGGTCGCGCGGCACGGCGTCTGCTAGCACGGGTGCGAAAATGCCAGGCTCAAAATCCATGCGCCCCTATGCGCAGGGCCGATCAAGATGTCTAATCACGGGGGCCTTCCTTGACAGTAAAGCGCTTTGAACTAACGGATTGGGCGCTCACTTACGGTCAGCCTTGCCGCAGACCGAGCCAAGGTTCAGGACTAGATAAAATGACGTTCTTGTCCGCCCGTTCAGCGAAGATTATCGCCACGCTTGGCCTGATGGCGACATTGATGTTGGGCAACACTGCGGCGGCGCAAACTGCCAATACGGCGACAACAGTTGAAGCCATGGCGAAAGAGCTTCGCGCCATGCGCGCGCGCATTGATGCGCTTGAAGGTGAAGTCACACGTTTGCGCGCCGCAAAAGCCGACACACAGCCGATAATCGCCACAGCCTCACCGAACCCCATTCCGGGGAAATCAGTGCCGCCAGCCCTCGCGAGCAGCAAGGCGACAATCGAACCATTTGGCCAAATTCAATATGATGTCGGCTTTACGAGAAATCCTGGCGACCGGATCGATACCACCAATCTAGGCTTCAATGGGACAGCTCGGCGCCTCAACATTGGTGTTCGAGGCAGCATCCCCGGCGATTTCAGATATAATCTCGAATTTAATCTCACCCGCGAACTGGTGGATTATGAAGATGTCACTCTCTCATGGGAACCAAAGGGCGAGCCATACTCAATCAAGATCGGCAATCATTATCCGTTCAGCAGTCTCGAAAATATGACAAGCAGTCGGGCGACGACATTCGTCGAGCGCGCATCTGCCAACGAAGCCTTCACTCTAAACCGCCGCATCGGCGCGTCGTTCGGGCTCATGAACAAGGCTGGCGACTTGATGTTTAACGCTGGCGTTTTCAATGGCTTCATCAATAACAGCGCGACCAACACTGAATATTCGCTCGCAGCGCGCGCCGTTTGGTCGCCCAAAGCCTATGGCGGACAATTCCACATCGCTGGCACCTACCAATATCGCCGCACCCCCGCACAAGATCAAAGCGTACTCTACCGCGCCCGCCCCTATAACCAGACAACGAATATCCGCTTTGTTGGCACAGGTCCTGCGACAACCGACGGCAGCATCACGCCGGGCATCGCAACCAGCGGCGATCAAGTCTTTGGCGTCGAACTCGCTGGCATCCTTGGCCCGTTCCACTTCGCTTCCGAAGCGCATTATGTCGCCGTTGATGCAATCACGCCCGCCGAAGTGTTGACAGGCCGCAACGCGACAACGGGCACCCGGCTTGAAAGCAATCCCGAGTTCGCGGCCGTCTATGGCGAAGTCGGCTATTGGCTGACCGGAGAAACGCGCGGCTATCGCGGCGGGCGCTTTGGCCGCACGACAATCAAAAATCCGATTACCGAAGGCGGCTTCGGCGGCCTCCAACTTGCCGCGCGTGTTGATTATCTCGATCTTGAAAGCGCCGTTGGCGGCACGGGGCGCGGGATCGTGAACGGTGTCGTCAACGGCGGACGCCAACTCGGCTATCTCATCGCGATCAATTATTTTCCAACTGACTTCCTGCGCTTCACGGGCCAGTATAGCCGTCTGAATATCACTGGCGGACCAAATGCAGGCCAAGTCGTTCCTGACAGCACTCTGTCGCTCCTTGACCGAACTTACAACGTCGATGCCCTCGTTTTTAGGGCCCAGATCGAGTTCTAAAAAAGTTGCTCGGGAAGACTATATTCCAGACTATAGCAACTCGTTGTCCCGCCTATGGGAAAGCCGCCGTTCTTCCGCGAGAATTGTTGACCGATCACGTCCGCGTGGACAGTCGAACGTGCACTTGCATGACCAACTTTGCAATGGCGACGGCCACGGCTTGTCTTGGTCTGGGTTTAGGCCAGTCATGTCTGTATCTACGATGCCGATGATTATTGCCTTCCCGCGAGCAGTTGTCGAATTGCACCAGAAATCACCGGGCTCAGAATCGGCAATTTCACGTCTACCCCTATCTGCGTTGCGACAGCTTGACGTGCCTTCGCCAAATTGCGCGCGTCAAAACAGAGTCATTGCCATTTCCGCCGAAAGGCGGCGCACGCAAGAAATGACCGAACAGATTCAGGTGGCGCGCAAGCGCCTTATCGACGAGCAACGCCGCCGTTGGCCCGTTATGGGAGATCAGAATTGTGGCTGTAACTGACCAAAATGCCGTTAATGATGCAGCATTGGAGGCCTGTGGAACCTTCCGGGGGATCATCGATCCGTCGCAATATAAGGATTACATCCTGATATTCTTATTTTGGAAGTATATCAGCGACACGTGGACCGATCATGCCGATACTTATCGCAAGCGGTATAATGAGGATGAGGAGCGCGTGCGCCGCCGGATGGAGCGCGAGCGGTTCATTTTGCCTGAACGCACATCGTTCACCGATCTCTATGCCCTGCGCAATGCCGACAATATCGGCGAATTGATCAACATCGCATTTCTGGCAATCGAGAATCGCAACAAAGGCAAGCTTGAAAGCGTGATGACCGGCGTCGATTTCAATTCGACGAACAATCTGGGCGAAACCGCCGATCGTAATCGCCGCCTGCAATCGCTATTCAAAGATTTTAACAACGCCAAACTCGACTTCCGTCCCTCACGCTTTGATGGAGATGGCCAAGCAGAGGATGTCATCGGAGAAACTTATATCTTTCTGATCGGCTAGTTCGCCAGCGACGCAGGCAAAAAGGCCGGCGAGTTTTTCACCCCGCGCAAGGTCAGCGAATTACTCGTCCGTCTTGCCAACCCCCGGCCGGGTGCGCGTATCTGTGATCCGGCTTGCGGGTCATCTACTCTTCTCATCCGTGCCGCCGAACATGTCGCTCGCGCACAGGGTGTGGAAACCGCAAAGGCCGATGTGTAGTTGTTCGGATAAGAGGCCACGCGCCAGACGCAAGCCTTGGCCCGAATGAATATGTTCCTCCACGGACTCGACAGTGCGCAGATCGAATGGGCGGACACGCTCAATTCGCCCAAGCTGATCACTGGCGATGCGCTGATGCGGTTTGACACCGTGCTTGCCAACCCGCCGTTCAGCCTCGACAAATGGGGTGCAGAGACGGCGGGGAACGACCGGTTCCACCGATATCATCGCGGTATCCCGCCCTAGTCGCGCAGAGACTATGCCTTTATCAGTCACATGATCGAGAGCGCGAAACCGCATGAAGGGCGCGTCGCGGTTATCGCCCCGCACGGCGTGCTGTTTCGAGGCGTATCTGACGCGGGTGAAAGACATCCGCGAACAGGTTGTGAAACAGGGGGCAAGCGAAGACGTGCCCGAAAGCGTGCGGGGCGACGATCTGGCCAGCGCGATCTGGCGCGTGGCTGGTGAGGTGCTTGAGCCTGTCGCCGGACTAGAAACGGCCTCCATCGCGGTCGAAGTCGGCGTGGAACTGTCAATAATTGTCCGCTCTTATCGCCGCGTCGGCTGGCAAAACGATCCCGACATCGAAAACGCGATCCGCAACGCGATGGACAATTATCTGGATGACGAGATCAAGGGGAAACGCGGGCTGTTTGGCCTCGACGTAGAAATAATGGACGTCCTGATAGACCGTACAATTGCCATCGCACGGCGGCAGCTGTCCGAATGACCACGACCGTAATGCTCGGCACCGAGCGCATATCCTTTACGCTTGTTAGTAGTGGTCGGCGGACGTTAGGAATCACCGTCAATCCCGACAGTAGTTTGTCGGTGACGGCCCCTTACAATGCAAGCGATGATGCGATCCTTGAGCGACTGCGGCGGCGAGGTCCTTGGATCCTCCGCACCCGCCGCGCCTTCGATCTCCTCCGCCCCCGCACGCCGCCTCGCCAATATGTCAGTGGCGAAACGCATTGGTTCCTTAGTCGCGAATACAGACTGCGGGTCGAACCAGAACGCCACGTCGGCATGGAACTGACCGCAACGCACCTGATCGTCGGTGGCGTTGCTGCCGATGAACCCGATCGCGTGCGCAACCGCATCCAGAACTGGTATCAGCGCGAAGGCCGCGCGGTGATGAGCGCACGATATTGGGAGCTATTGCGCACGTTGCCATGTCCTGATGCCCGACCACGGCTGATTGTCCGCCCGATGGAAAAACGGTGGGGGAGCCTCACACCCGGCGGTCGTGCGCTGATTCTCAATCGCCGACTTGCCGAGGTAGACGTGCGCGTGATCGACTATGTGATCGTCCACGAACTTTGCCATTTGGTGCACCCCGATCACGGCGTAGCATTTTTGAAGCTGCTCGCAGAACGCATACCCGACTGGTTGGCGCGCAAGGACAAGCTGGAACGGCAGACGCGGTAACGGCGCTGAAATCGGCTTGACCGCTGCAAACGTCTTAGCCGCTGATTCCTCCCTTTCAATGTTTTTCGTTGCGCGCGCGCAGCTCAGTGGGATGGAGCACGATCTTTCAACGGCAATAGTCGGGGGTTTGAATCCCCTCCAGTTGCGAGAGCAAATATCGCCAGAATGCCAACTGCATATGAACTCACCCCAGAATAAGTTTGCGGATAGTCAATCGCTGGCTATAGAAAATGCCCATCGCGGGCGTGGTGGAATTGGTAGACGCGCCGGACTCAAAATCCGGTTCCGCAAGGAGTGTGGGTTCGATTCCCACCGCCCGCACCATCCTTGTAGATCGAAGGCAATCGTTTCGGTTTACAAGAATGGCGTAGAGACGCGACGGTCTCGTCCGTGTCCCGCTTTCGCTCGATATGACTGACGCGATGTCATCGGCTGTGGAACATGTCACCGATATAATGGTCGGGGAGACAGGACTGCGCCTTCTCGCCTAATAATTTGTAATGAAATTAAACGGTTAGGGGCAGTTTTTGCGATTACCTGCACGCTTACCAACACTCGCTTTAGCGCACTTTATGCACGGCTGGGCGTGGTTCGATCTTCGCAGGCAATTCCGTGCTGTTCCACCGTGTCACAAGCATAACAAATGCTCCGCAAGTTGCAATCCCAAACAGAAACGCCGCCACAAGCCACTTGTTTTGCCGGTCCGAAGTTCGGGCCGATTCGACAAATCCCGTCAACTCGCGGGTAATTGTGATGAAGCTGGTTTCGGCGTTCTGGAGCGATTGACTCTCGGCCTTGCGGGCTTCGACACTCGCTGCATTGATCTGAGCGGCTAACTGGTCAGGAGTGACCGATAGCGCCGGGGAGTCGCGCAACTTCTTGTAGTGACTGACCAGCGCCACCGCCGCGCCGCGAATTTCGGTGAGCGTCTCGGTGTAGTTAGGGATTTCGATCTCGCTTGGGGCAGCGGCGAGACGCTGGATGGCAAGGCGAAGCGTCAACACTTCGCTCCGCAATTCGTCGAAGGCCATTGCCGCCGGATCAATGGTGGCGGCTGCCACGTTTTCCTTTTCCATCTTTCGTCTCCTTTACATGCCGATGCCAATGCCGCGCCCGCGACCGAGGCCGAGATATTCGTGAAGCTGATGCCCGATGCCGCCCGACCCACCGGCGTGAAGGCCAAGCTCGATCTTGCGATTGCGCAGCAAGGAATCGACCTGCGCGTCGCGCTCCAGCCCCTTCGCCATTGCGCCCATGCTGGATGTGGCAGCCTCGGCGCGACTGTGGTTGCTGGATCGAAACGCTTGCTCGCGCTGGCGGTGCAACCGCTGCCAATTCTCCACAAAGCGGTCGGCGCGCATCGCGGGGTTGGTGCGGATTTCGGCCTCAAGTTGCATGGCGCGGACAGCGTTGGCGGTGCGCCCGCTGGCGGCGTCCGCTATAAGTTCGGGCTGGCGGCTAAATGCGGCTGCAAGATCGCGCCCAGCTTTGGGCTTTATCTCGTTGAGCGCAGCGCGCGCTTTATCGAGCGCGGATTCCTGATGTGGCATGGGGAACAAACCTTTTTGTCGCATCCGGTCAATGTCCTGTTCGGCACGGGCATAGCGTTCGACGCCACGTCCGATGTCGAGCGGGCCAGCCTTGGTCTTTCGCTCGGCAGCAATGTCCTGCTGCGTTTCAGGAGGTGGCCGAAAGCCCGCGAAGATACTGCGCGCCTTTTGCGGCACGACCTGGCGCACGATTTCGGCAACGCGCTCGCGGAAAGTTATGCCGCGCCGCTCGGCAAAGCGCTGTGCCGGATCGGCGATAGCGTCGCGGGCATAGTCCGACGCCATATCCTTGGCGCGTTCGCGCGACAGAGTGCGCGCCAGTTTGCCCGCATCGGCGAAATCGTCCCTGCCATAATGAAGCGAGACAGATTCGCGGTGGCGAGAAAGCGCCACATAGCTTGCATGGCGATCCAGCCCCGGCGTTGCCAGCAAATGCGTTCGATCAACGGTGACGCCCTGCGCTTTGTGGATCGTCGCGGCATAGCCGTAATCGACATGAGCGTAGCTCTTGATGTCGATGCTGACGCTGCGGCCATCGTCGAGCTTCACGGCCATGTGTTGCGGCGTGACCTTCTCGATCTCTCCCAAGCTGCCATTCTTGACGCCAAGCTCGCGGTCGTTGCGCAGAAACATTACGCGGTCGCCGGGTGCGAAGCTGCGATCCCCGCGTTCGGCCTTGATCGTCACATCCTCGCCAAGCGCACCGGCTTCGCGGAGCCTACCGCGCGCCAGCTCGTTCAAGCCGCGCACTTCTTCATTGGTGTGCGTCAGGATAATCTGGCTTTGATGGGGAAAGGCACGGCGCGCGCGCTCCCACCCCTTGACCAGTTCCGCGCGCGCGCCTTCTCGCGTGTCGGCGACATGCACCATGTCATGCTCGGCATAGGCTTGCAGTGCTGCGGCGGTGCGCTCGGTTGCCAGATGCCGCGTGGCATCGCGCTGCCAGTTAACCTGCTGTCGCCGAATTTCGGTGATCTCGATACCGCCATGACGTTCGGCAATCGAGCGAAACGCGGCACCGGCTTCGATGGCCTGCAACTGCTGCGGATCGCCCACCAAAACGACCTTGGCCCCGGCGTCGTTGGCGGCGGACAGCACCCGCTCCATCTGGCGCGAGCCAATCATCCCTGCCTCGTCGATCACCAGCACGTCGCGGCTGGTGAGCAGTTCGTTTTCTTTCGACCATTGGTGTTCGAGGCTTGCGATGGTGCGGGAAGCGATTGCCGATCCAGCTTCAAGATTTTCGGCAGCGATGCCAGACAGCGCCGCTCCGCGAACCTGAAAGCCCGCAGCTTCCCAAGCCTCGCGAGCCAAGCCCAGCATCACTGATTTCCCCGTTCCGGCATAGCCAATGACAACGCCCAGGTCTTTGCCATCGGTGGCATGATGAAAGGCGTCGCGCTGCTCGCCTGATAGATGCAATCCGCGCGCATTGGCATTGTCCAATGCGCGTTCGCGGTCACGGTCGGAAACGCGGTGCTGGTCACGCGCCGCCATCAATTCCGTCACCCGCCCAAGCCGCGCTTCCACTTCGATCATGTCGCGCGATGTGAAGCGGTCGTTACCGTGTCCGTCCTTGCCGAGTGCGATCAAATCGGGTGATGATTGAACCGCGCTCAGCGCATGATCGAACTGCTCCTTGCCGTCCGAATGTCGATGCACGAACATCGCCAAGTCGCGCTTTGTGAAGGTCGCTTGCTGGCGGGTTATCGCGTCCAGCGCGACGTTCGGATTTTCGATGATCCGCTCGCCATTGCGGCGGGCGATGGCGGCGTGATCGGCGATGCGTTCCAGCTCAAGGCCGTCGCGCTCCATCCGCGATGCGGCGGGACCGATTTTGTTCTGTGGGGTCAGGTCGATGCCCTGATCGGCAAAGCTGCGATGGTCGATGCGCGCGTCGATATCCAACTCGGCCAACCGCTCGTTGACGTGGCTTGCCCAGCGTTCGCGCCATTGCTCAAGCTGTCCGGTCTTGTTCCAGTCGCGGACCTTTGCGCCAAAGCCGCCTTCGCCTACCTCGCGCATGGTCAGCATTACATGGGCGTGGGGTTTGACGAGGCCGTCCGCGCCAATGTCCCAATGGACGTTGAGGTCGGCGATCATGCCGCGCTCGATAAACTCGGCCTGCACGAAATCGCGCGCCAGCTCGATGCCCTGCTGCTGGTTCAGCTCGCGCGGAATGGCGAATTCGATTTCGCGGGCAAGCTGGGCATCCTTGCGCAGCTCGGTCGCCTCGACCTCGTTCCAGAGTGTCGAACGGTCGCCAAGCCGTTCGGGCGCTCCATCCGGCAACAACACTTCGGAATGAACGACGCCGGATTTGTTGGTGAAGTCGTGATCGCGGTCGAGCCGGTCGTCGTGCAATCGTTCAGCCGAACGAAAGGCAGCCGAGGCTACCGCGCTCGATCCGTTAGCGCGGGAAATGACTTTGGCCGAGAAGTGGTAGATCGCCATGATGGCCATCCAGCTACATCACTCAAGCGACGTCGGCACGACGTATAAGCGCGCCCTCACATGATAAAATCCTGATCGGGACCGGCGCGTGTCAGCTTGTCCCGGCAACATTGGAGCCAAGCGGTTAGCTCCAATCTATGATGGCTTCATCACCAAAAGATGGAGCCAAAAATGCGTAAACCCAGAGATTTTGATTCGGAATTGCAAGCCCTGACCGAGAAGGCAAAGCAACTCAAAGGCCGCAAGGTGTTGCAGCTTGGCGAACTGGTTATCGCGACCGGGGCCGATGCACTCGATCCCGAAACACTCACCGGCGCACTGCCTTCCGGCGAGGATGGGTTGGGGAGGGAAAAGCGGAATCGTCGACCTGGCACGGGCCAGCGGGCTACGCCCGCCACACGGGGGCGGCTATTTCCGCTTTGGGAACGAAAGGGCAAAGCCCTTGGTGTTCCCACACAACAAACAAAAGGAGGCGATTAGCCTCCCTCAACCGTGAAGCGGAAAAAAACGGCACCCTTGCACGGCGCAACGCAGCCGGAGGCCCTGCGCGCGGGCCTGTGGGCCAGCGGGCGTCCGGCAAGGCGAGAGGCAAGAGCGCCAACGGGTCAGCGCAAAAATGCTGCGCCCTCAGGAGCGCAAAGCGCGGAACAGAGCGCGTCCGCAACTCCTCCCGCTCCACTTTCCCCGCTCCCGATCGTTACCCCAATGGGCCGGGACTAAAGACCCGGTCCGCGCCAGCGGATAGAGCGGGTCGCCCGAAGGGCAGCGCTAATGCAACCAAATTTATTCGGCGCGTCGCTAAGTTGCCGGGCGCTCCCTCAAGCGGTGCATCCCTCGACCAACATTCACAACGAGGCCCTTGGCATAGAGTGAATTTGACCGTCCTAGTTGCGTGAGAGCATTATTGACAAGCTCCTCCCACTTCTCTTCGTTTGGTCGCGACGGCGATTTTGACCGATCAGCCGCTGACAACGGTAGTCTCGCATTGATTGCCAATTTCAGTTCCGCGTTTGTCCAGACCTTCCCGTCGCTCATCAAATGCAGGATTGCCGCCTGTATGTCCGTTTCGGTCATCCTGCTTCCGGACGGCGCTTCGTTTTTTTGTTTAGGTTCGACCGCAGGCTCAGGTTCAGGCTCCATCACAACGACTGCTGGTTCTTCATTCTCTAGCGCGGGCGGCAATGTATCGGCGGTCGAATCGTCGATTCCAACCGACGACCAAGTATGATGTTGCGAATAGACAATTGATCGCGCTGTCGCAGGCCTTGGCGAAATTGACATTCGCTTCAGCTCTCCAAGGAGTTCCGCAACTACGGCCGCGCGCTCACGAACGAAACGGGAAGCGAAGCAACGCCAAATTGTCCAACCCGCTCGCTCAAGCGTCCGTTGTCGTTGCATGTCCGAGGGCCACTCAGCCGGTCCATGATAGCGATCACCATCGCATTCGATTCCAAGCCGTCGGTCTTCGTCGCCTTCGACCACTAGGTCGATACGGTAAGTGCCAACACGAACTTGAGTTTCGACAGCAAATCCATGTTCCACCAGCACGTCAAACATTTCGCGCTCGAAGTCAGATTCGCAACGTCCCCTCGCAGTAGATGCGTCTTCAGGTTCTTGCGGAAACGGCGAAGAAAAATGTTCCAATAGCGCCCGCCGAAGCGTGTCTTTGGGACTGAGTTGGTCGAGTGCAACCGACCGCACCAAAATCATCCGCTCTCTCGCGCGCGAAGCCGCTACGTTGAACCGCTGTTCAAATGCGAGGCCGGACAAGGCCGCAGCTTCTCCAGGCGAAGCGACGAGGGAAAGAAACATGATGTCGCGTTCATCGCCCTGAAATACGGTGGGATCGCCAACACGCAGATTGAACCGTTCAATGAAATTGATGCCCAGCTCGTTCTCTACTTTTTTGTAGATGTGGGCGGCCTGCTCGGTTCCCAGCAGGGTCGTGACACCGATGGATCGTCCGTTGATCGCTTCATCGTCGCCCATTTTTCTAAGCTGATCGATGATGCAATCTGCCTCTGGCAGGTTGATTTTCCCTTTTCGATATCCGTCAGTGACCAGAATGTCGATGAGCGGCGGGTCCAGTCGTTCCGATGCCTTCGATAGCCTAAGCGGTTTCAGCTCATTCCGGTAAAACTGCCGCTTTGAAAACTCGATTAGCGGTGCCGCACAGCGGAAATGTTCACGGAGCATCAGTTTGTCCGCGCCAAAAATTACGCTTGCTAAATCATAAAGTGACGATTCCTCTCGCATCGCACCAGCGTGGAGCGCGACTTGTGCGGCAAGATGGCGGTTTGCGAGCATGTCAGCGCGCGCCATTTCGCGCCCCACATTGTCCGGGCTTACCTGTTTGTCGTCGCCGACAACCAGAATTTGCTTGGCTCGAAAAAGCACGGGCAATGCCGATATCGTCGATTGGGAGGCCTCATCGACTATAACAAGGTCAAACGCCGCGAGTTCGGCAGGAAGGGACTCGGACACTCGATAGTGAGGCATGATCCAACATGGCAAAGCGGATTTTGCCCCGTCTGCCGCGCGACGCGCTGCTTTGCGGTGGCGGTTGGCACTCTTTCCCGTTCCGCGCCCAATCTTGCTGACAGCTCGGCCATATTCCGCAAGCGCAGTTAGAACGCTCGATGTCGCCTGCTTCTTTAATTCAAGCCAAGTCCTGGCTTCGATAGCTTTGGTGTAGTCATGCCGGAGATCGGCTTCGGCAGCCCCGCGCTTGGCATGCAATTCGCGAAGGCGGTCGTGTTTTTCGGAGCGAGCCAAGCAACTCACAAGCCGTCGCAAACGCCAACGACGCCGCCAGTCCGCTGGCATCAACGGATCGACAGTTGCTGCGGCTTCACTTCGAAGACGTTTCGCCCAAATCGGCGCTCCGTTTTCGGCGATCAGGCTCGCAATGCGTTCGATGACAGCAAACGCGTCAGCCTTCTCGTGAACTTCAGCCAATCGCACCGCCAATCGACCTACTTCAGCATCGACTTCCTTCGGTGAAATGCCCGCCAATCCAAGCCGATCACTCAACAAGCTCTTCAAGCCATCGGCGATGTCACCTTCAAGCCTTGCAACGCGTGAAGACAGCCTCTGATGAAGACCACGAGCTTCAGCCAGCCTGCCAAGCGCGCTGTGCTTCGCCAAAGCGTCAAGTAAGGTCTGAATTCCCGGCTCATCGAAGTCGCCGCGCCACGCCATAATTTCCTTGGTTTCCCGGGCGAGCCAATCTCCTTCGGACCGAATGGCCTCAATTTGGTTCAACGTGTCCAAAGTTGCGGCGGCAACTCGTCCAACAAACAAGCCGTCAGCTTCAAGCATCGGAATGACATGGCCGCGACAGGCATGATTCCAACTGTGTGCGAGCCGTTTCGCGCTGGTGAGCCCTTCGCAATACCGTAGCACTTCGGCCCAGTGTTCAGCTATTGTCGGAGTCTCACCGCAGATTTTGATCTGGGCGAGCTTCGCCTTGACTTTGCCTGCGAAGATGGCAGCCAGCCGACCGAGACCGACTCCTCCGTGCGCCTTTTCTGCAATCACTTCGGCCAACTTCGCATCGCCAGCGAAATCATCGGGCAACTCGACAGGTCGAGCGACAAAGTGCCGATAGTCGGCGTCCAGTGCCTTTGCCTGTTCTGCGAAGCCCTCCAACGCAGAGAATACTGGATCATCCCCCAATGTGGGCCGATCTGCGAGTTCGATCTGCCAAGCCACGGCTCCGCGCTGCATTTTTAGCTTGGCATCGCGCCACGCCAACAGCCGTCTCTCCAACTCGATTGCGCGACGCAGCGTTTCCTCTTTCCTGTCGCGCAATCCTATGATCGCACCCGTGGCAATATCGGCTTCGATCTGGGCGGCCTCGATGAGGGCAGCGTGTGCGTCGAGGATTGCGTCACGATTGGACAGGAGATCGGCATCTGGGATTGCTCTACCCAAGTAGAAGATGTCATCGCCTAGCGCGCCGCGAGCCTCGCGCAGTCGAGCGAAATCTTCCTCGCTGATCCGGAGATCATGCTCGCTCCGATCATCAATGGGGTCGTCAAGCCAATGAGCTTCATCAAATGACGAAACGATATCTCGCGCGGCTTCAAGCGGATAAATCCTCTGCCCATCAATCGAGATTTCTGACAGCGCCTGACGACCGATTTCATCTATCTCTCGGTCAATTACGGCCAAAAGGCGGTGCGCCCCATCGATTCGTGTATCGAGCGTCGCAATCTCGCGCTCAAGAACGTCCCGACGCTGATGCTGGAGGCGTTCTGAAATTGTATCGACCGACGCTTGAAATTGCTTCAACCCTTCGCGGTCGCTGTCGAGTAGGCTCACGGCAAGCGGACGCACAGCTTCAGGCAATTGTTCGCGAAGGACTTTTAGTGCCGGTGACTTCTGTGAGGTGACGAGAACCCGTTTGCCCTTAGCCAAGTAGTGGCTGATGATGTTGGCAATCGTGTGCGTCTTGCCTGTTCCCGGCGGCCCTTGCACGACAACTCCGTCGCGAACAGCCAAGCGCTGGACGATTTGAACCTGCTCTCCATTAAACGGCTTCGGGAAAAACAAGTCTTCGCCGCCTCCATCGGACGACGTGACTCCGGAAATGCTGGACACGCCTCGAAACATCGGAAAATCTTCGGACGGAGGCGTATCCGATGGCTCAGTAAAGAAAGCCGCGATGGCGGGCGGAATGTCGATTTCGCGTTCAGGGTCTTCAACGATTGAGCGGAACGCCCGAAGGTCGTCCATCAACTGGGTGGCTCGCCGTTCGCGCTGGAAAAAGCCGAACGCGTCGGCGATTACAAGTTCTGCGCCGACCGACGGAACGGAAACATGTCTGGCCTCGTCCGACATGAGGCTTGCATCGGGGTCCAAAACGGCAACTGCGTTCTGGAGAACACCTAAGTAAGTTTCGGGCGCGAAAGGCGATAGCGGGTCGTCGTTAAGCGCGTCGAGTGCCGCTTGAGTTGATGCGCGCCACTCATCGACGTTGGCCAGCGCCATGATATCCAGAGGGTCGGCTTCGACGCCGATCCTGCCCTCCAGCCTTGGCCGCAACTCAATCGCCTGACTGCGCGCGTCGAGTTCGATTTCCATCGGAACTGTAAGCAGAGGATAGCGCAGTCGTCTTCCGCGTAGAAGGGTTGCATAACCAATGCTGCAAACAAGCTCCATCGGTATGCCATCAACGACGGCCATAGTCTGGCGAAGCGTGAACAATGCGGAATAGAGCGCAACCGTCTTCCTGCGCGGAGCTTCTGCATTGCTCCATGCCGTCCACGCGCCATGAACATAGGCATCGAATGAAGCCCGCACGTCATCGGCGCGGGCAAAATCATCAAGCGAAACGCCATTCGCGTCCGCAGCCTCAATCCCTGCTTCTTCAAGCTGCTTGGCAGTAAGCGACGTTCGCAGTTTCGGCTCTTGCCCCGGCGCATCGGTTAGCAAAATCCAAGCGGAAAGGAGTGCGTCATCCGAATGAGGTGGAGGACGTTTGGTCAGTCGCTCAACATGCAACCAAACCATATCGTCACCATCGATTTTTCCGAGAGTCACTCCCGGCAGATCGCGCAGTGCTTCGTGCGGCTCGTGAAATCCCTTGTGGTCAGCAATATCGGTGACGGGCTTCAATTTGTCTTTCTCGACCGCAATTACATAATCGATCAAGGCAAGCATCCGCACGCGCACCGGGTCGAGGATAACCAGCTTTCGCGATGGCGAAAGATCAGCGGGGCGGATTACACGCGGTTCGCTCGTGATTGGTTCTGCCAAGAATGGACGGGGCGCTGGATCTGTTGTTTCATCTGGAAAATGCACTGGTGTTTCGGCCTCGGTGAACAATGGGGGTGAGATTGTTCTGTTTTCGGCAGTTTCTGCGGGTTGAACGGTGGCAATCGCCTGCCGAACGCGAAAACGGCGCGAAACGACGGGAGCCGGGGCAGCGCCGTTCGTCAGTGGCAATTCTAGGCCGTCGCTCAAAGACGTCACACGCCGCTTCAATTTACCGGCTCTGTCGGTGTCCCGGTGCTGAAGCTCGAATGCGATGGTCGCCAGCGTTTCGCGGTTGTCACGGTGCTGTTCGACCAACGCTTCCAATTCGGCGATGCTCTTCTTGAAATATGGATCGTTCGAGCGTCCTTTCCTCATGCACCATATCCCATATCGGCATGACGAACGATGCTAACCCCGTTAGTGATCACATCATTAGCTTTGTCGCGATGTCGCGCATTGATTTGATCGATAGATGCCCCCTTAGCCATAATCGCGATAATCACTCAATAATAAGAACATACAAGCACAGTTGCCGGGAACGGAACCGCTTTGAGAACTTTGTTCATTGCTTGCCCAACTCTTAATGTGCAGCTGCGAGCGCAGGGTCACCCGACAGCCCCTTGAACGGCGCAACCTTGATGTCTCCTTCGCGTTTACGGGCCTGCGCGATGTCGTAGCTGTTCTGCATTCGCATCAATGTGTCCATCGACACGCCAAACGCCTTTTCGATCCGCAGCGCCATTTCGGACGAAAGCTGCGAATGCTCATTGAGCAGCGTCGATAGCGTCGCGCGGGTGACGCCTAGCACCGCCGCCGCCGCCGTTACTGACAGACCCAGCGGCTCAATGATTTCGGACTTCACGAACCCGCCCGGATGGGCCGGGTTCTTCATGCGGATGCCTGCAATCGCGCTCATGTCCAGCTCCTAGTGCCAGTTCCTAGTGGTAGTCTTCATAATCGAGGTCGATGATCTCGATTTCCGTGCGGTCGATCCGAAACGTCATCCGCCAGTTTCGCGTGACGGAAAGGCTCCACGTTCCCTTGCGGTCGCCAGTCAGCATGTGGGCTTTCCAGCTCTGCAAGGTACGAAGCTCGTCCTCTTGCTCCATGTCTTGGAGGAAAGAGACGATACGCTGCACCTTGACGACAACGGCGGGCTGCAACCCGCCGGCGTCATCGTCTTCGATGAAGCGCCGCAACCCTTTGTGGATCACGTTCCTGATCTTCATAGCCTTACCTATCCGATGATTCGTTCGGCGTCAAGTGACACCATACGATTTTGTGCGATTCTGCGATGGTTCTCGCGGGGGAGAGCCTTTCGCCAAAACCGCCGTGTGCCAGTTTCTCTACGCCGCACCTCGATGCACCGAAAAGGCACTTTTCATTGTGCGCGGCACGGCCAAGATTGTTCGCAGGGGGTGTCATCAACGCTCAATAAATGGAACTACGACTATGCCCGAACCAGACCGCATCATCCGGCTCAAGACAGTCCTCCACCGCTCCGGCCTGTCCCGCTCGACCGTCTATCGCAAAATGGACGAAGGCACGTTTCCGCTGCGGCTCAAGGTCGGCATCAACGGTATTGGATGGAAGGAGTCCGAACTTAACCGCTGGATCGCTGATCCCCCGGCCTATCGTGCCGCTTCGACCGATCACCTTTCGGCCTGACCATTTAAAGGCAGGCCCGCCTTTTCGGCCCGCTCAAGATAGTCGGCCCACCACTGCATCATGCTGCGCCGGTGGGCCAAGTATCGGGCCGAGTTGTAAGCCGCGCGAACGCCGCGCGCCACATGCGCCAACTGCACCTCGATCCAGTCGGGTTCAAACTCGCCAGACTCGTTCAGCACCGTGCTTGCCAGCCCGCGAAAGCCGTGGACGGTCGCTTTGCCGCGCAGTCCCATGCGATAAAGGATGTCGAGCATCCGGTTCTCGCTGATCACATTGCTCTTGCTGGTAGCGACGGGAAACAGAAATTTGCCCAGCCGCTCGTTTCCCGCCGTGCGAAACACGTTTACGGCCTCGATTTCCTTAAGCAACGCAACCGATTGACGCGACAACGGGACGATGTGTTCGCTGCGCATCTTCATCCGCTCTGGCGTGATGCGCCAAAGTGGCTGATTGCCGTCCAGCCCTTCAAATTCGCTCCACGCGGCAAATCGCGTTTCCTGCGTCCGCACCATTGTAAGTATCGTCCAGCGCAGCGCGAGGTGACTCATGCGCGTCCCCTCGTCTTGCGTCAGCTTGGCGAAGAATTCGGGCAAGTCTCGTGCATGGACCTTCGCATGGTGTTTGACCGGTGCCGGACGCATCATGGCAGGCGCAATATCGCGGCTGGGGTCACTCCGGCACCTTTGCGTGGCAATCCCGTAGCGGAAAACCTCGCCAACGTGATTTCTGATGCGGTGCGCCATTTCCACCGAGCCGCGCTGCTCGATCTTGCGGAGTTCGGTTAGCAGCATCACGGGGTCGATGTCGGCAATCGGGACGGACCCAAGCACCGGAAAAATATCCTGCTCCAGTCGGGTTGTCGTGATCCGCGCATAGCGTTCGGACCAGACACGCGAACGGGTATGGAGCCATTCGCGGGCCACGATCTCGAACGCGTCTTGGCCCTGTGCGGCCAGCGCCTTCTTTTCGGCCTTCCTGATCGTGCTTGGATCGCGCCCCTCCAGCAAATGACCTTTGGCCTCATCGCGCCATCTGCGGGCATCGGCCAATTTCACGATGGGGTATGGCCCACCCGAAAGCAGCTTCTGCTTGCCAGCAAACCGATAAGTCAGACGCCAGTGCTTCTTCCCGTCTGGGTTGACGAGAATGAACAAGCCACCGCCATCGGCGTATTTGGCGGGTTTTGGTCCAGCCTTGAGGCTGCGAATGGATGCGTCGCTCAACATGCAGGTAACTTAGCGCATTTGGGCTTCAATACCAAAAATCTTACCCACAAATTGCAGGTAACCCGTGGAATTGACTGAAAGCGCCTGAAACAGCCTGAACCATCCAACTATCTGAAGAACAACGTCTTTTCGGACAATATGAGACAAAAAGACACATGCTGGGAAAGAAAATGGTCGGGGAGACAGGATTCGAACCTGCGACCCTCTGGTCCCAAACCAGATGCGCTACCAGGCTGCGCCACTCCCCGAACCGGAGCGACGCGCATAGCGAAGCTATGCCGCACACGCAACCGGCGTGGTCGGCCTTTCTGTCATAAGGGACGGATGATGTGGTTTTGCCGTCGCGGTTACTCGTCATCTGCGGCACGTTGTGGCAGAGCATGTCCTGAGCCCCTGCCTTGCAGGCGGTCGAAGGGCCACGCCGTCGGTCCTCGCAGGCGAGGCCGTCCGAGCGCGTTTCGCGTCTGAAATAGCTTCGCTATTTCTAGCCGAAACGCGCTGGTGGGCCCGGCAGGAATCGAACCCGCAACCTAGCCGTTATGAGCGGCCGGCTCTACCGTTGAGCTACAGGCCCCCAACGTACCGTCCCCGTTAGCCGCTCGGTGTTCCCGCTGGCAAGTCAGCATGCGCGCGCGTGCCCGGCAGCGTGAGTGCAAACGCCGTCGCTGAAATCGAAAACCGTCCGCCGACGTCGCGCGCCAAACTTTCGATCAACCGCAGGGTAAAGCCAAGCCCCAGCAACGGGGCATCGGGATACGGCATGTCGGGATCGTACCCTGGATCAAGGAGCACAGTATCACTGACGCCCGCCAACGCATTGGGCCGCGTCACCGAAAATAGCACCTGCCCCGATGTTGTTTCGGACAAGTTAACCGAAACCACTTCGCCCATGTGCGCAAGGCCAAGTGCCGCGCCAATCAACCGCGCAATCATCCGTTCGAGCACAGTCGGATTTACATCACCCACGACAATGGTGGGATCACAGGTCACGGCCAACACCGTTCCGCGCGCTACCAACGTCGACTGCATGCCCGTTTCGATCCGCGCTAACATCGCAGCCGCATCGCTCACGTAATCGGACGCGTTCAAATCACGGCGTGTCCGTGCCGCCTGGTCAAGATCATCAACCATCTCAAGCAATCGCTGCCCGTCCTGCACAATCGCCTGCGCTTGTTCGCGGTAAGCCAGCGCCGCCGGTCCGAGCAATTGCCGATCGATCATTTCGGCAAAACCAAGGATCGCGTTCAGCGGCGTCCGCAATTCGTGGATTAGCTGGCGCAGCGAATCCACTGGCAAGTTCGTTCCCGCAAAGCGCGCCACTGGGCCGGCAATTTCATCCGACCGCGGTCGCCGCGCCAATCCGTGATAACCCGCAAAACGGCCATCACGCGGATTGAATACCGGTGATGCGGAAATCAGCCAATCGCCGCCCGCTGAGCCTGCCCCCGCGACCAGCAACCGCGCATCAGAGAATGGCGCGCGTCGCCGGAACGCTCCCGCTGCTTGACCGTCCACACCATAACCGCCCGGTTCGGCAATCTCGGCCACGCTCATCCCGATCAACGCCTCGCGTGGCGCGCCGACGATCCAGTCGAAAAGCCCGTCGGGGCTGGTCTCGAATGAAAAATCCTCAAGTACTTGCGGCGATATGTCGAAACCCGGCGCAACGCTCGCGCTGCCCAATCGAAACGCCTCAATCCGCGCGACAAGATCACGGATTTGCGCACTAGCATCGATCATCGCGCCATCACCGGCGGGCTCATCACCAGCGGGCCCATCACGAGCGGGCCCATCACGAGCGGGCAAGGCAAAATCCGAAAGCCCATAGCTTGCCAACGCCCGCACGACATCGCTCGGCAAATCACGGCGATTGCGCAACAGCGACCGCGACGCTGGCGGGATTTGCGCGATAAGGCGCTGCCAGCTTTCACCATCCATCTGCGCGACTGACAGAACCGGCGCGGCAACCACCGGTTCGTCAATCGCGAATAGAGCCACCGCATCAACATCGCTGGCCCGCGCCGCTAATTGTGTGGCTGCCAGCCGACGCTGCTCCACTGGCACCGCAGCCCGCAATGCTGCAATCCGTCCAATGACGGCTTCGCGCACCGCCGGACTCAAATCGCCCTTCGCCTGCACCACCAGATCGACCAATTGCCGCCACTGCGCCGTCCGCGCACCTGCGTCGTCCCCGTCATAGGAAAGCGCCGTTGCAAGCATCGAATCGTAACGCACCTAATCCCCGAGACAGCGGGCCGAGTCACAGCATGTGATAGTCCGTTAATAAATTCGTTACGCCGTGATCCCGCGCGCGCCAAGCGCCCGTTTTGGGACGTTGCAATCTGGCACAATTACATTCATCTGCAATTTAATTATTTTAATATACAATTATAAAACAGGATAATACGCGATATGTCCGGTGAGCTATTTGATTCGGTCGACCGGCGCATCTTGGCCGAGTTGCAAGCTGATGGGCGAATGACCAACGTCGAACTCGCCACGCGCGTTGGCCTGACGGCCCCACCCTGTCTTCGTCGTGTCCGCGCGCTAGAGGAGCGCGGCGCGATCAGTGGTTATCATGCGGAGCTCAATGCCGATGCACTGGGCTATGCTATCACGGTGTTTGCAATGGTCAGCTTGAAAAGCCAGGCCGAGCCTGATCTCAAAGCTTTCGAAGCGCATGTCGCCACACTCGAACCGGTGCGTGAATGTCATATGCTCAATGGCGAAATCGACTTCATCCTTAAAGTCGTGGCGCGAAGCCTTCAGGAGTTTCAGAGCTTTCTGACGTCGTCGCTGACGACCGCACCCAACGTCGCAAGCGTCAAAACGTCGCTCACAATCCGCACGGCAAAGCAAGTGCCGGGCATACCTGTCCCCGATTAGCGCAACGGAACAATCATCTCATCCGGATGCGCAACTCCCAAGTCGCGACGGACAAGTTCATCAACCATATCCGGATTGGCATGTCGCGGATCAAGCAGCGCGACTCGGTTGGCCAGCACCGCTTTTTCCCGCTCGACCGCTATCAAGTCCGTGCGCCGCATATCCAGCGCTTTGGAATATTCGCCCCAAGCCAAAACGCCGTTCGAGCCGAACAGCGCATAGCCACCGAAAAAAGCGACAACCAGCGTCGCCAATGCCGGCATCGCAGCCGCTTGGACGCTCATCATAATTTTTTTGCGCGCTTTGTTCACAAAACCCTTGAATCAGCGCTGATTCGCACTGTCAACCTCGAAATCGTGCGAAGACTGATTTCCCCGCATATTTTGCCTGCGCACCCAGCTCTTCCTCGATGCGGATCAGCTGGTTGTATTTCGCTAACCGGTCTGACCGCGCCAGCGACCCTGTCTTGATCTGTCCGCAATTGGTCGCAACCGCGAGGTCAGCAATCGTCGCATCCTCGGTTTCACCCGACCGGTGCGACATCACGGCGGTATAGCCCCCGCGCTGTGCCATCGACACAGCATCCAGCGTCTCGGTCAGCGTCCCGATCTGGTTGACCTTGACCAGCAGCGAGTTCGCGAGGCCCCGCGCCATCCCATCCGACAGCCGCGTCACATTGGTCACGAACAGATCATCGCCGACCAGTTGCACCTTGTTGCCGATCAGGTCAGTCAGCGCTTTCCAGCCTTCGAAATCGTCCTCGCTCATTCCATCTTCAATCGACGCTATCGGATATTTTGCTGCAAGCTCAGCCAGATACACCGCGTTTTCGTGCGGCGTGCGAACAACACCCTCCCCGTCAAAGCAGTATGCGCCGTCCCTGAAATATTCGGTCGCTGCGCAATCGAGCGCCAGCATCACATCCTCGCCGGGCCGATATCCTGCCGCCTCGACTGATGCCATAATGAAATCAAGTGCTTCGGGCGCGCTGGCAAGGTTCGGTGCAAAGCCGCCCTCGTCACCCACTGCCGTCGCCAGACCCTTGTCATGGAGCTTTTCTTTAAGCGTATGGAATATCTCCGCACCCATCCGCACAGCATCGAATAAGCTGTCGGCGCCGACCGGCATCACCATGAATTCCTGAAAGTCGATCGGGTTATCGGCGTGCATCCCGCCGTTGATGATGTTCATCATCGGCACCGGCAAAACATGCGCGCCGACACCGCCGACATAGCGATACAGCGGCAAGCCCCGCGCATCCGCCGCCGCTTTCGCCACCGCCAGCGAAACGCCCAATATCGCATTCGCGCCCAACCGCGCCTTGTTGGCGGTGCCGTCAAGCGCAATCATCACCGCGTCAATTTCGCTCTGATCCTCGGCATCATAACCCGCCAGCGCTCCGGCAATCTCGCCATTCACCGCATCGACGGCTTTCGTTACGCCCTTGCCCAGCCAAGCCGGTCCACCGTCACGCAGCTCGACAGCTTCATACGCTCCGGTCGATGCGCCCGAAGGCACCGCTGCACGCCCGAAACTGCCGTCCTCGAGGAACACATCGACTTCGACAGTTGGATTGCCACGGCTGTCAACGATGCTGCGGGCGTGGATGTCGAGGATTTCGGTCATTGAACGCTTTCAATATACGACTGCGGATGCGCGCGCCCCTATCGAAGCGCGCTGCTTTGTGCAAATGATGGAAGCGAAACAATGGAACACCTGTTGACGTGGGCGGTTTGTCCCCCACATGCCGCTCACCGCTCATAATAAGGACTGACCTATGGCTGAAACGACCCCGCCAAAAGCACCCCGCAAACGTGCCACGCCAAATGTTGCGGTGAAGGAAGCCGTTGCCGAGACGAAAACCACGGTCGAAAAGCTGAAAGAGGAAGCTTCGACGATGGCGAGCGAAGCCACTGATGCCGCGCGCAAAGCTGCGAACACCGGCAAAGACAAGGCTGCCGAAGCGCTGTCGGGCCTGTCGAAAATCGCCAACGATGCGGCGGGGACAGTCGACCAGCATCTCGGCAAAACCTATGGCGACTATGCACGCAAGGCATCGACCGGGGTCGAGAATGTGGCGGCCAAGCTGCATGCCAAGGACGTAGACCAGCTCGCAGCCGAAGCGACTGATTTCGTTAAGAAGCGTCCCGCCATCGCCATCGGTGCGCTTGCCGCTGTTGGCCTGCTGATCGTCGGTCTCTTCACCGGCGGCCGCAACAAAAACGACAAAGCCTGACCTGAAGCACCCCGGTGGAACCCGTTTCGCAACCCGACAACGAGATTCCACCGTCCTTCGCTGACCTGTTCCGGCAATTGATCGCGGACATTACGGCGTATTTTGATGCCGAACGTCAGGTTTACGGTGTTCAAGTCAAACTCACGCGGCGGTCGGTCGGCTGGATTGCAATCTTTGCGTTGGCAGCGGTGGTTGTTTCGCAAGGCGCGATGATTGCGCTTGTCGTTGGCTTATTGCTCGTTCTTGTGCCCATTATCGGGCCGGGATGGGCAACAACCATCGTTGTGCTCAGCTGTTCGATATTTGCTGTCTTGTTCGTCTGGCTCATCCGCCTGAAACTGCGGTCAATCAAAATTGCTTGGAGACGCCGACATGACGGATGACCCTGTTGCCGAAGCCGCCGCCAAGGCCAACCTGCGTAAGATGGCACTCGCGACCACAGCGGCTCTGTTTCGCAGCCGTCTCGATCCGCGCCTGATCGCCGCCGACCTCGCGAAGATTGCGCTTACCCGCTCCATTGCGCGCGTTGCCGCAATCCGGACCACGCCCAAACAGCGCAAACGGGCACTTATCGGTGCCGGCGTCGCTGCGGCGACAGCCGTCGGCATGCGCGTTTTATATCGTAACAAGCACGAAAGCCCCTCGCCCGAACCGGAAGACGACGTTAAACGGCTGACATGAGCAGCAAACTTCACCTCGTCTTCGGCGGCCGCGTCAAAGATCCCCGCACCCTCGATTTTGACGATTCAACAATTCAGATCGTCGGCATTTTCCCCGACTACAACACCGCCGAGAAAGCATGGCGCGGTGCGGCGCAAAAAACAGTCGACGATGCAGAAATGCGCTTCGTCGTCGCGCACCTCCACCGGTTGCTCGAACCCGACATGCTGGCCCCCGCGAAGGTCTAAGCCCCGCGATACCGCCACGCGAGCAACGGCCGCGCCAGCGCCAGTCCAGCCAGAAACCCGCCGACATGCGCTGCGGTGGCGATCTCGTAACCGCCCCCGCCCGACACCAGCCCGATCATCCACTGGATCGCCGTCCACGCCACTGCTAGCCAAATCGCGCGCACCCAATGCGCCGGGATTGGTCCCATGCGCTTGACGTCATTACGACCAAACAACAGGGCATAGACCGCAAGCACAGCAGAAATCGCACCCGATGCGCCAATCATCGGCACGGGCGACATCGGCCCCACGACAAATTGCCCCGCCGCCGCGATATACGCCCCGATCAGATAGAGCGCCGCCATCGGCCCCGCGCCAACCACCGCTTCGACCGAGCGCCCGCAATACACGAGCATCAACATGTTGAAACCAAGATGAAAAATGTCACCATGCGACAGCATAGCAGAGAGCGGTGTCAACCACACCGGCACGACAAAGCCCTGTGCCTCGACCGAAAACCGCAGCGGAATGAAACCCATCTGCTCGGTTGTGAATTCTCCCGACGTCAGCAACATTCCGGCGAAATACGCCAGCGCCGTTACGGCTGCGATCCCATAAGTCAGCCGCGCAGGCTTTGCACCCGCTGCCACTCAGATGAACTCGATTTTCGACACCTGATAATATTTGTCGCCCGACGGCACGGTCACTTCGACGTCATCCTCGACTTTACGCCCGATCAGCGCGCGGCCGAGCGGCGATGCATAGGAAATCCGTCCCAACTTTGCGTCCGCCTCTGTTTCGCCAACAATCTGATATTTAACGGGCTTCTCGTCCTCGTCGAGCAATGTCACGGTCGCGCCGAAAACGATCTTGTCGCCCGACAGCGTTGCGGGATCGATCACCATCGCTCGGCTCAGCTTGGACTCGATGTCACCGATCATTGCCTCGACCTGACCCTGACGCTCTTTCGCCGCGTGATATTCGGCATTTTCCGACAAGTCGCCGTGCGCGCGCGCTTCTTCGATTGAATCGATGATCTCCGGCCGCTCGGCTTTCAGACGCGACAGGTCAGCAATGAGCATTTTCTGCCCTTCAACCAGCATCGGCATCTTGTCGACTGTCGCCATATCCTTCTCGTCTTTCTATTCAAAAGCAATCCGGCCCCCGGTAATGGGAGCACCAATCTGTCGCGCTGTCGGGATCAGCTTGTCAGCCGTAGATGATAAGACTGGAGCGAGGCGACTTCAAGCCCGCGCGATTGCAGTGCAGCAATCGCTTGCGCCGCCGCGACCGACGCTGCTGCTGTTGTGAACGAACAGACTTTGCCGGTCAGCGCCGATTTGCGGATTTCCGCCGAATCTTTCAGCGATTGCCACCCTTCGGTCGTGTTGAAGATCAGCTGGATGTCGCCATCCTTGATCCGGTCAACGATATGTGGCCGCCCCTGCGCCACCTTGTTGACGGGCGTGACAACGATCCCCTGGCCCTCCAGATAGTCCGCTGTACCACCCGTTGCGACAATTTCAAACCCGAGTCCCGCCAGCGTTTTGACTGCCGGGAGCACCACCGGCTTGTCGCTATCTTTCACCGACACGAACAGCGCGCCTCCACTCGGCAGCACCATCCCCGCGCCCAATTGCGCCTTGGCAAAGGCCATCGGGAAATCCTGATCGATCCCCATCACTTCGCCCGTCGATTTCATTTCGGGCGACAGCACCGGATCAACCCCGGGGAAGCGCGCGAACGGGAACACAGCTTCCTTGACCGACACGAAATCCCCCGAAGCACCCAGCTTGGGCAAATCGGCGAGCATCTCGCCCGCCATCACCCGCGCGGCGATCTTCGCGACTGCCGCCCCCGTCGCCTTAGCCACAAACGGCACCGTCCGCGACGCGCGCGGATTGACCTCGATGATGTAGACCTCACCATCTTTCACCGCGAATTGGATGTTCATGAGCCCCCGCACCGAGAGCGCCCGCGCCAGAACGTCAGTCTGCCGCGCAATCTCCGCCACGATTTCGGGCGGCAAACTATAGGGCGGCAGCGAACACGCACTATCGCCCGAATGCACCCCTGCTTCCTCGATGTGCTGCATGATCCCGGCGACCGTCACATCGACCCCGTCGGCCACCGCATCGACATCGACCTCGATGGCATCGCGCAGATAACGGTCGATCAACACTGGCGCATCCCCCGACACACGCACCGCGGTCGCGATATAATTATCGAGCTGGGCAGGCGTATCGACAATCTCCATCGCCCTTCCGCCCAGCACAAACGACGGTCGCATCAGCACCGGATAGCCAATCCGTTCGGCCACTGCGACCGCTTCGTCGCGGCTGCGCGCAATGCCATTCTCGGGTTGCTTCAGGCCCAGCTTGTTGACCAGTGCAGCAAACTGCTCGCGGTCCTCGGCCAGA
>JANOVZ010000028.1:0-19987 GCA_031417655.1 Sphingomonas sp.
CAAGACGCATCTTTGATTGTCGGGCGAAGCGCTCTATCTAATGCGCATGGCCATCCTGCCCCGCCCCTCCTCCCCGCTTGCCGCGTGGCGCGATTTCCGCGAGTTCGTGGGCCAGCCGCGCAAGCACAAGATTGTGTTTGCCGCGCTGTCTTTCTCGCTTCCGGCTGTCATTTTCTGGGCGATGATCCGCGAAGCCAAAATCGACGAAGTCTGGGTGCCGCCAACGATCATCTACGTCAAACAATGGCCCGCGAGCCGCACAGCCGCAGAAGTGCGCGCGCAACAGGCGAAGGATAAACCCGCCGAGTTGGCTGCCAAGAAAGCACGCGAGGACGCCGCCGAGGCGCGGCGTCAGTCTTACCGCCGGCTGGCCAAAAACATGGGCATCGACGTCGACAAGCAGCGCAAATGAACGCCTCAGGGGGCGATTGGGATGCGCGCTGGATGGGCGCTGCGATTGCACTGGCCACGCGGGCGCGCGGACGGACATGGCCCAATCCCAATGTCGGATGCGTGATTGTTCGTGAGGATCGCGTCGTCGGGCGCGGGGTGACGGCAGATGGCGGACGACCGCACGCCGAAGCGGTTGCTTTGGATCAGGCGGGCGAGGCCGGGCGCGGTGCGACACTTTATACAACGCTGGAACCTTGCGCACACGTGAGCGAGCGCGGGCCGACGTGCAGCGATCTGATCATTCAGGCAGCTATTGCACGCGTGGTCATGGCGGTGCGCGATCCCGACCCGCGCACCGACGGCAATGGCGCGGCACGATTGCGTGATGCAGGGATTGATGTCGTCGAAGCGATCGAAACTGCCGAAGCTAGCCGCGCGATGGCAGGGTTCCTGATGCGGCAACGCTTTGGACGGCCGCATGTGACCTTGAAACTCGCGCTATCGCTCGATGGCTGCATGGCCCGCGCAGATGGCGAAAGCCAGTGGATCACCGGCTCTGAAGCGCGCGCGCACGGACATCTCGAGCGGTCGCGAGTTGAGGCGATTTTGGTCGGGCGCGGGACGTTCGAGGTGGATAAGCCCCGGCTTGATGTGCGGCTTGCGGGGTTGGAGAGGCGGAGTCCGCAAAGATACATACTCTCCGCCACAAAAACCGTTCACCCTGAGCTTGTCGAGCCGCAGGCGACCGAAGGTCAACGGCTGTCCTTCTGCGAGACGATAGTTGAGGAAAAGGGCAAGGCTTCGACAAGCTCAGCCCAAACGGAATGGGGTTGGATGTCATCGCCACAAAACATCGCCGCCCTCTCCGCCGACCATGTGATTGTCGAAGGCGGCGCGCAAATCGCATCGTCGTTCCTCGCCGCAGACCTCGTTGACCGCCTGCTCATCTATCGCGCGCCTATCCTGATCGGCAGTGGTAAGCCGGGCCTGAACGATATCGGCCTGACAGCGCTATTCGACGCACATGGCCGCTGGCGCACGGTTGATTCGCGAGTGCTGGGGTTAGATCGGCTCGACATTTACGAACGAGTGCGGGATTAAGGGCTCATGTTCACCGGCATCATCACCGACATCGGCACCATCCGCAGCATCGACCAACGCGGCGACCTGCGTATCGTAATCGAAACCTCTTATGACACCGCAACCATGGCGATGGGCGCATCGATTGCCTGTTCCGGCGCGTGCATGACCGTGGTTGACAAAGGCGCGGGCTGGTTCGCCGTGGATATGTCGGGCGAAAGCGTGTCGTGCACTGCGCCGGGGATGTGGGTCGCGGGTGGTCGGCTCAACCTCGAACGCGCAATGAAAATCGGGGACGAACTGGGCGGGCATATCGTGACGGGGCATGTCGACGGCATCGGCCATGTCGTGTCGGTCGATCCCGTCGGCGACAGTTGGCACGTTGTCATTGCTGCGCCGGATTCTATCGCGCCCTATGTCGCGGCGAAAGGATCGATCACGGTGGATGGCGTATCGCTGACCGTCAACGCTGTTACCGACCAGCCAGACGGGACCGCGCATTTCACGCTCAATATCATTCCGCATACCGCGGCGATGACGACGCTGGGCAGGTTGACGGCAGGGTCTTCGGTCAATCTCGAAATCGACATCCTTGCGCGCTATCTGGCGCGGATGCAGACGCGGTTAGTGCTTCACAGGGGGTGAGACCCACTTCCCCGGGCGACGCGTCATCAGACAGGTTCGCGCTTCGCCCTCGCCCTTGCAATTGAGTGCAGTCCGTTCGTTTTCAATCGAGGCGCAGAAGCCTTCGCGCCATTCGCCTTGCCGGGGTTTGGTTTCGATAACCGAGCACCGGCGTTTGGGGTCATATGCGCCTATTTGCCAATAGCCCTGCGTCGTGATGATGCCACCGGGTTCGGGTTGGTCACCGCCGAAGCGGCCATCGTTCAGGAACTGGACCATCAGCGCGCGGCTGCCGGGTGTCGCGTCGGCTGAGAAAACGCCCTGCATGTCGCGTTCCGTGATTGCGCGCGGCGACGTCGAGCAGGCAGCGAGAAGGAGGGCTGACGAAATCAAAACCACTTCCCCGGCGAAGGCGGGGGAACAGTTGCGCTTACCCATGCGCTACCAACAAATGATCAAGCTGCATTTTATCCGACATGTGAAATCCTTTTAGCGGACTAAACGCAAGGCCGCGCTGGTCGGCGATGGTCAATCCCGCCGCACGGACATGGCCCGCCAGCTCGTCGGGCGTCAGGAACTTATCCCAGTCATGTGTGCCGGGCGGGATGCCGCCGACACTTTCTCCAATGCTGATGAGGGCTAACCGCGATAGTGCCGTACGGTTGGGTGTGGACAAAACGAGCAACCCGCCCGGCGCGAGCAACCCTGCTAAGCCTGCGATGAAACTTGCGGGGTCCGCCACATGCTCGATCACTTCGAGGCAGGTCACGAGATCGAATGTCTCGCCGGCCACTGCATCGATTTCGCCCGCACGGTAATCGATGGCCAGTTCGGATTGCATTGCATGCGCCTTTGCCACGGCAATATTTTCCGGCGCCGCATCGACGCCCGTCACGCTGCCACCCATCCGCGCCAGCGGTTCGGTGAGCAACCCCGCGCCGCAACCCATGTCGAGCACGGGCTTGCCCGACAGCGGGGTTCGCGTCTTCGGATCACAATGCCAATGCGCATCCACACGATCACGAATATAGCGCAGCCGCACGGGGTTCAGCTGGTGGAGCATCGCCGACGATCCCTTCGGATCCCACCAGTCTGCGGCCATGCTGCCGAAGCGTTCAGCTTCGTGCGGCACAATATTTGTTGCTGTTGCCTTCGCCATACCCTCTTCCTATCAGCCCCCAACGCAAAAACCCAAGGGGGAATACAGCGCGATGGCGCGGATCGTGATGAAATTCGGCGGCACATCGATGGCGGGGATCGAGCGCATCCGCAGCGTTGCCGCGCGCGTAAAGCGCGAAGTTGATGCGGGCAACGAAGTCGCGGTTGTCGTCAGCGCGATGGCAGGCGATACCGACCGGCTCGTGGGATTCTGCAAGGAAGCATCCCCGCTTGCGGACCCGCGCGAATATGATGTTGTCGTCGCATCGGGCGAACAGGTGACGGCCGGACTGCTGGCGATTGCGCTGCAGGCGATTGGTGTCAACGGACACAGCTGGATGGGCTGGCAGCTGCCGATCCGGACCTCGTCGGCGCATGCCGCCGCGCGGGTTGAAAGTATCGATGCCTGCGCCTTGCTCTGTTCGCTGGCCGACGGTCAGGTGGCCGTTATTCCCGGCTTTCAAGGCCTGACGCTTGAGGGCAATATATCGACGTTGGGTCGCGGGGGATCGGACACGTCGGCCGTGGCAGTTGCGGCGGCGATCAAGGCCGATCGCTGCGATATCTACACCGACGTCGACGGCGTTTATACCACTGACCCGCGCATTGTGCCGCGCGCGCGTAAATTGAAGCGTGTCACTTATGAGGAAATGCTCGAACTCGCGAGCGTTGGTGCCAAAGTGCTCCAGACCCGCTCGGTAGGTCTCGCGATGAAGGCGGGGGTCCGCATTCAGGTGCTTTCGAGTTTTGACGACCTGACCAATTCGGCAACCGCCGACACGCTGCCCGGAACGATGATCGTCAGCGATGACGAGTTAGGAGATGATGTGGAACGCCAGCTGATCACGGGCATCGCCCATGACAAGAATGAAGCCAAAGTTACGCTGACCGAGGTGCCCGATACGCCGGGATCGGTCTCGAGGATTTTCGAGCCGCTGGCTGCGGTCAACATCAATGTCGACATGATCATCCAGAACATCGCGCACCGGTCGCCGGACCGCGCTGGATCGACCGACGTGACATTCACTGTGCCGCAGGCCGAACTGGCTCGCGCGCTTGATGCGCTCGACAACGCGAAAGAAAGTATCGGCTTTTCGGGCGTCGTACATGATACGAAAGTGGCGAAGATTTCAGTCGTTGGCGTCGGAATGCGCAGCCATGCGGGTGTTGCCTCGACAATGTTCAAGGCGCTGGCGGATCGCGGGATCAATATCCTGGCCATCAGCACATCGGAGATCAAGGTCAGCGTGCTGATTGAGGAAGATTATACAGAACTTGCGGTGCGCGTGCTTCACACAGCCTATGGGCTGGATGCGGACGAGGCTTAGTCGACCCGCATCGCCTCGGCGGCAAGTCCCTCGGCTTCAACCAAGAGGGCGTCGTCGACGGTGCCCTGCGCCACACTTTCACGTCCGATCATGACCAGGACGGGAACCGCGAGCGGTGTGACGCGCGGGACGTCGATATGCAGGATGGTATCGGCGGCGCGGTCGAGCAGGTTTACCAGCCGCCCGACATCGGTCATCTTGGCGCGGGCATCGGCCCAAGCGGCTTTCAGCAATAAGTGGTCGGGTTCGTAGCGGCGCAGAACGTCGTAGATCAGGTCGGTCGAAAAGGTAACCTGCTTGCCCGATTTGCGTGTTCCGGGATGCTGGCGCTCGACGAGGCCACCGATGACCGCGACTTCGCGAAACGCGCGTTTGAGCATGTGCGATCCTTCGACCCAATCGACGAATTCATCGGCCAATATATCGGCAGAAAACAGCGCGCGCGGATCGGTGACGGGGTCGAGGCTGTAGGTTGCGAGTGCATAATCATTGGCGACAAAGCCGATCGGTTTCAGCCCGCGCTTTTCCATCCGCTTTGTCAGTAGCATTCCCAAGGACTGGTGCGCGTTCCAGCCCTCGAACGGATAGACGACCATGTAATGCCGCCCGTGATGCGGGAATGTTTCGACGAGCAGTTCGCCCGGCGCAGGCATTTTAGAGCGGCGCTGCTGCACTTCGAGCCATTCGCGGACGTCGGGCGGGAAGCGCTGCCACTGGCCGTCATCGTGCAGAAACCCCCGCACCCGGTCGGCGAGATTGGTTGAGAGCGGCATGCGCGCGCCGCCATAGCTCGGGATGCGTGCTGGGCGGCTGGTGGCGCGGACGATCACGTCTTCGGTGTCGATGCGTTCAACTTCGAGGCTGATGCCGGAGAAAAAGAAGGTGTCGCGGGGGGAGAGGGTGGCGGCGAACCCTTCCTCGACGCGGCCGAGTGTGCGGCCATTCTTGAAGCGCACTTTCAGCATGGCGGCTTCGATGATGATCCCGGCGTTCATGCGGTGCTGGGTGATGAATTTGGGGTGGCTGACGCGCCATGTGTCACCAGTTTTGGTCAGGCGCTTGAACTTGTCGTAGGCGCGCAGCGAATAGCCGCCGGTCGCGATGAAATCGAGGACTGCGGCGAAGGTTGTCGCGTCGAGCGCGCTGTAGGCGAGTGCGGACTGCACTTCGGTAAGCATGCACGCTTCATCGAACGGCGCGGCGCAGGCACAGGCCATCAGATGCTGGGCGAGGACGTCGAGGCTGCCACTGAGAAATATGTCGGGGTCCAGCTCGCCCGCGATCACCGCGTCAAGCGCCGCGCGCGCCTCCAGATATTCGAAACGATTGCCGGGGACCAGCACCGCCTCGGACGGTTCATCAAGCCGATGGTTGGCGCGACCAATGCGCTGGAGCAGGCGCGACGATCCTTTCGGCGCGCCCATCTGCACCACGCAATCCACATTCCCCCAGTCGACGCCGAGGTCGAGGCTGGCGGTTGCGACCAGCCCGCGCAATTTATTATTGGCCATTGCAGCTTCGACCTTGCGCCGCGCTTCGATGTCGAGGCTGCCGTGGTGAATACCGATAGGGAGCCGCCCCTCGTTCACTTTCCACAAGTCCTGAAAGATCAGCTCAGCGAGTGCGCGGGTGTTGCAGAAAATCAGCGTCGTGTTGTGCGCTTCGATCTGCGCCATGACTTGTGGCGCGGCATAGCGTCCTGAATGTCCCGCCCAAGGTACACGACCTTCGGGGAGCAGGATTTCAATCGAGGGGTCCGCGCCCTTTTCGCCCTGCACCACCGTCACCGCGTCAATGTCACCATAAGGCGCAAGCCAAGCGCGATAGGCGTCGGGATCGGCAACCGTAGCGGACAACGCGACACGGCGGAATTCAGGTGCGATGGTCTGGAGGCGGGCGAGACTCAGCGAGAGCAAATCGCCACGCTTGCCCGTGGCAAAGGCATGGACTTCGTCGATGACCACGGTTTTCAGGTCCCCGAACAGCGTCAGGCTATCCGAGTAGCTGAGCAGCAGGCTGAGCGATTCAGGCGTGGTCAGCAGGATATGTGGCGGGCGTTCGCGCTGTCTTTTCTTGCGATCCGACGGCGTGTCGCCGGTGCGCGCCTCGACGCGGATGGGCAACGCCATTTCGTCGATAGGCGTGAGCAGATTGCGGCGGACATCGACGGCGAGCGCCTTGAGGGGGGAGATGTAGAGGGTGTGCAGTCCTTCCCCAACCCGTTCGGGCTTAGCTTGTCGAAGCCTTGTCCTTTCTTCTGCGCCGTCCGTGCCAGAGAAGGACACCCCTTCGACGAGCTCAGAGCGAACGGTCTTTGCTTCAATGAGATCAACAAGCGTCGGCAAAAAACCCGCCAGCGTCTTGCCCGATCCCGTCGGCGCGACGAGCAGCGCATGCCGCCCCGTCCGCGCCGCATCGAGCATTTCAAGCTGATGCCGTCGCGGTGCCCAGCCTTTGGTCGCGAACCAGTCTTTCAGAACCGCAGGGAGGTGGGAATCAGTCGGCACAATGCGCATATAGCGATGATGACACGATTAGGCGCATGGATCGAACCGCATCCGCACGGCATTTACATTCCCCCCGCTGATGCGTGGGTGGACCCGTCGCGGGCGGTGCCGCGCGCGCTGGTCACGCATGGCCATGCCGATCATGCGCGCGGCGGGCATGGCGCGGTATGGGCTACCCCTGAGACGCTGGCGATCATGGGCGTGCGTTACGGCGAGCAAGCGGGGCATGCGGTCAGTTATGGTGAAAGCGTGACAGTCGGCGATGTGAAGGCGACGTTCGTGCCGGCGGGGCATGTGCTCGGCTCGGCGCAGATCCTGTTAGAATATGCCGGCGAGCGCGTCGTCGTGTCGGGCGACTACAAGCGCCGCGCGGACCCGACCTGTGCGCTGTTCGAGGTCGTGCCGTGCGACATTTTCATCACCGAAGCGACGTTCGGCCTGCCGGTCTTCCGCCATCCCGAAACGCGCGACGAAATGGCCAAACTGCTCGCGGCCTTGGCGGCGGAGCCTGAGCGCTGCGTGCTGGTTGGCGCCTATGCGCTGGGCAAGGCACAGCGGGTGATCGCCGAACTGCGCGCGCTGGGGCATGATGCGCCGATCTATATCCACGGCGCGATGCAGCGGTTGTGCGATCTCTATCGCGAGTGGGGTGTCGATCTCGGCGAGCTTCGCCCCGCGCTGGTCGCGAGCAAGGAGGAAATGCGCGGCCATATCGTCCTCGCCCCGCCGTCGGCGCTCAACGATCGCTGGTCACGCCGCCTGCCTGATCCGATCACCGCGATGGCGAGCGGCTGGATGCGCATCCGCCAGCGCGCGGTGCAGCGCGGCGTCGAACTCCCGCTGATCCTGTCCGACCACGCCGACTGGGACGAACTGACCGCAACGCTGACCGAAATCGCGCCGAAGGAAGTGTGGGTCACCCACGGCCGCGAAGAAGCGCTGATGCACTGGTGCATGACCCGCCAGATCAAGGCGCGCGCGCTGGACCTGGTGGGCTATGAGGATGAGGATGATTGAGGGAAGTTATACCGCAGCGGATTTGATTTGGCGTTTCAGGGAAATGAACGTCAGCCATACATCCAATGTCGCTTGAGATATTCATCAAACATTGGGACCGTAAAAGCGATGTCGCCATGCGCGGGACTGTAAATCATGCCCTTCGAGATGATCTGTGCACGTCGAGGCCCGAGTGCCGTCAACTGCTCGCCCAATTCGTTGGCAACGTCCGATGATCGGTATGGTCCAGCACCTAACCGCGCCATGGCAATGACATATTCCCGCTCTTTTGGTGTGAGGCGGTCAATCCGAACCTTGAAAAACCCTTCATCGAGCCTTCGAAGCGCTTCTCGTTCGGCGCTCTCGAGACAGTCTTCAGAGATCGGAGACTGGGCGGAGGCGTTCCATACTTGATAGCCCCATTCCTGCAAAAAATATGGGTAGCCGCGGGTCGATGCAATGATCTTTTCAAGTAGGGTCTCGTCTATCGACTCGCCCTCCTCTTCAATCGGTTGCCGGATCGCGTTTGCGGCATCTTCGTTTGGAAGCGCATCTATTTTTGGGAAGATGAAAAGCCGTTCAGCATATGATTTGGCATCGCCGGTTAGAGCTGCGATCGCCGGTAGTCCGGCCCCGAACAGCAAAACCGGAAGCGCTTTTTGATTGATGCGATGGATTGCCACGATCAGAGCGCCAAGCTCTTCCTGCGATAGATATTGCACCTCGTCGATCAGCAGTGCCCACCCTCGGCCCGCTGCCTTTGCCGCCTCACCGATCTTGATGAATAGCTCGGTAAGATCGAATTCAAGGTTGCCACTGTCTGCTAAGCCTGGTTCTGGATCGACGGATAAGGCAAAATCGCCGACGCTGATCTGAAATGCGCTCGCGAAGCCACGCAATGCCTGTAGCGCGGAATGCACTTTTGCTTTTGCATTTTCAATGAGCGATAGCTTGCGAAGCACCTGATGTATTTTTGGATAGAGCAAGTCGACGAGGGTGCGATCCTCTGGTGCCTCAATGAACGAGGTAAGGTAGCCATGCCCCTCAGCAATTTGTTCGACTTTATTCAGAAGAACAGTTTTTCCGACCCCACGTAGTCCCAGTAGCATTTGCGACTGTGCGGCGCGGCCACGAAGCACTCGTTGAAGCGATGTATCAGCCCCCGAGATGATTTCATTTCGACCGGCCAGCTCCGGCGGCTGTGACCCAGCCCCGGGCGCAAAAGGATTTCGTATTGGGTCCATTTCTAACTTTTTATGGGTAGGTATAACCCTATGTCAATATAATATAGTCAAATTCGCTATATATCAAAGGGCGATCTCGCTTGGGGACGAGCTTTAGGGTGCCGATGCTCTCCTATACCTCCTCCACAAAACTCAATCCCGCATTCGCTTCGAGCCGCGTCAGCAATGCCCCCGCCATCAGACCGCCCGGCGTAAACACCCCGCCGCCGCTCTCAGTCTCGTTCAGCGTCAACGCCGCCTCCGCGATCATCTTCGACGTGCTGCCGTATCCCGGATCGCGATCGCCTTTGACGACGAGTTTGATTGGATCGCGGCCTTCCATTTCGGCGGTGAACAGGATTTCGTACGACCCGTTCTCGCGCTCCTCCTTCGATGGCCCCTCGCCGGGTTCGGGCATTTTGCCGTCGCCGAAGGGGTTCATCTTGGCAACGGCTTCGGCCATCGCCTTGCCCGCTTCGCCGATCGTGGTCAGCATCATTTCGTCGTAAACGAAGTCCGCGCCATAACCCTGCTCGCCCAGCAGGAAGTTCGAACGGTGGACATTCTTGGTGTTGATCGGCGCCATGACGAAGGGGACGGCCCAGCCCTTTTCCGCGCGGTCATATTCGGGGATGAGGCCGGTCGGCTGGTGCGGGCCATCGAAACCGGGGGTCAGCGCAAAGGGATTGGTGAGCAGGCCGAACAGTTTCGGGTTTTTGCCGACCGCGGCCATTGTTGCTTTCATGCTGGCGACCGTGCCGCCCGACGCGCCGCCCTTCATCGAGCGGACGCGGCATTTGATGCGCTTGGCAGGCTCGCCGAAGCGGTCCTTGACGATTTCCTGCAATTTCCACACGCCGAGATCGAACGGGATGGAATCGAACCCGCACGAAAATACGATGCGCGCGCCCGAAGCTTTGGCCGTGGCGTCATGCGCGTCGATCATCTGGCGCATCCAGACAGGTTCGCCGCACAGATCGACATAGGACGCGCCGGTTTCCGCGCACGCCGCGACAAGATCATTGCCGTATAGTTGATACGGCCCAACGGTCGTGATGATCGTGCGGGCGCGGGCACACATGGCGCGGATCGACACGGGATCATCGGCATCGGCGACCACGACTGGCGTGTCGGCAGGCGCATTGATCAAGTCGCGCACTTCGGCGAGCTTGGCGGCAGACCGTCCCGCCATTGCCCAGCCTTTGACACCGCGCGCGGTCAGATATTCCGCGACCAAACGCCCGGTGAACCCGGTCGCACCATAAACGATAATGTCGAACTCGGCCTTGCGCATTTTATCGATCCTCTCAGAATATTTTATTGGCCATGATCCAGATGCTGGTCAGACCCGCCAGCGCGCCGCCCGCAATCGTAACGCGCGATGCCTGCATGAGCAGCTTTCGCTGGGCATCGACCGAAGCGCAATAGGCGGCGAACATGCGCTGGATAATGGCTTGCGGATTATTCTCGATCCCTTCGTCGCTGAACTCCTCGCCAATCATGATCGCCCGCACACAGAGATAAGCGGCAACCGCTAGAATGATCACCGACAAGGTGATGAGCGCCACGGCAATTGGCTGCGTCGGCGCGTCAAGGCTGAGCGGTGCGCCGGGTGACGCACTGATCGGATTGGTGGCAACCGTGACGAGCAGGGCATCGAATGCAAGCAACGCGCCAAGGCGGACCGACAGGTCAAGATCCTTGGCCTGAAGCAGATCAAGATCCTGCGACAAGCCGCCACTTTGGTCTTCGCGCTGAAGTCGCTGATAGGCGCGGAGCAGCGCGCGGGTCGACATGGTGCGGGTTCGGCGTGGCATCGACGTTGATTACATCATGCGGTGCAATTTTGTCTGCTGACCTTTCGTAAAGACATAGCGGCGAACCGCGCGCTCCCCTGCAACATGGATGGTCATTTGCATCGAATTACCCAAAATGCGTCCCTCGATGTGCGCGTCGCGCACTGCCGGCGCCGCGCCAACGCGGTCGGGCCCGGGTGTGTACACGTGATATTGGCCGGTCAGCTTGAAACGGCCGTTGGCATCGGTCTTGAGCGGGCCGTCAATCGCTGCTGCCGCATGGCCCCACTCAATCCGGCTTTGTTTCGCTCCTATGGTCAGGACAGCATCCTTTGCACCCCATATGCCGTTTGGAGAAGGTGCGGCTCCGGATGCGCTGGCGGATGACATGAGGAAGGATCCCAACAGTATGGCGGCGCTTGAAAAAAACCTAACGGTTCGATGCAGGTAAATATCGTCAGACATGACCGCAACCTCCAAAAACATTGTATATCACGAGACGTCCGTCTTGACGCAAAGATGTCGAAAAAAACTGTCTCGAAATGTGTCACTTTTCTCCGACCAACCGACATTGACATACCCCTTAGTCAGATTAACAAGAGGTTAAGGAAAAATCCTGCCCGAAATCGAGTCGCTGGTTTCAACCTAAAAAACAGGGGATAATATGTCATATTTAAAATCAGCCGCGTTTGGCGCATCCGCGCTTGCACTTGCGGTGGCAACGCCGGCAAGTGCCGCCAGCCTCATCCTCGGGTTCGAAGGGTCGGACCAGCTCGCAGCCTGCGTGCTCAACTCCTGCTTCCGTCCGCCAGACACGATGGGTGCCGTCGGCACGACGCAATATGTCGAGTTGAACAACGGTATTTTTCGCGTTCATGACAAAGCGACTGGGGCAAACCTGTTCTCCCAGAATCCGAGCGATTTCTGGAACACAACGGTCGGCCTCGGCGGTTCGGGCGGCGATCATCGCCTGATGTTCGATGCGCCCAGCCAGCGCTGGATTGCAGCGGCATTCGGCGTCACTGGTAACATCATCAATGTCGGCGTTTCGGCGACCAGCGATGCGCTGGGCGTTTGGAAAGGCATGGCGATAACCGTGCTCGGTGCTGGTGCGATCGCCGATTATCCGACACTCGCCCTCGACAATCAAGCGGTCTACATCGGAACGAATAACTTCAATCCGGGCTTTGTTGGAACATCGCTGTTGGTGCTTAACCGTAATGCGGTCTTCGCAGCAGCCGGACCAACGACAGCTGGCTTGGCGACATTCACATCGCCAAATTCGGGTGCTCTCGATAACGGGTTTGCGATCCAAGGCGTCAACAGCAACGATGCTGACGGCATCGGACGCATTGTTGCCGACAGCCGTCTTGCGGATGCCAATGTCGCTTATGACATTAACAATCCCGGCACAGCGGGCGCGACGCAAACGGTTGGCACGCAAGTTCCGGGTACTGCATATACAACTGCACCGCTGGGTCGTCAGCCGGATGGGACACGCACGGTGGATACGCTGTCACCGAGGATCACGGGCAGCGCTTGGGAAATGAACGGTAAAATCTATTATGCGCATACTGTTGCTGCCGACGTCGGCACGGCAGCGGCGGTCCGGATTGTCGTTCTTGATGCCGTAACCAAGGCTGTTTTGAGCACAACCAAAATTCAGGATCCGAATTTCGATTTTTATCAGGGCTCGCTTGCAATCAACAGCGCCGGGAAACTGGTCGTTGGCTACAATCGGTCAGGTGCTCAAACCGCTGATCTGAACAACGATGGCAAGGCAGACGGCAATATTTCGGTCATGGCGCGGGTGTTTAACGCCAATGCCAACGGCACGATCAGCCAGACCGATGAGATCATGATTCGCGTCAGCGACACCGGCGATTATCACTGTTCCGGTGCAGGTTGCCGCGAACGGTGGGGCGATTATGCCGCCGTTTCGCTTGACCCGTCCAACAGCAACAACTTCTGGGTCATCGGTGAATATGCGCGACCCACCGCTGTCATTCCACAGGCTGGTGCGCTTCGCTCGATCTGGGGCACGTATATCGGCGTGATCGGAACCGGCAACGTCGTGGCTGCTGTGCCTGAATCAAGCACATGGCTGATGATGGTTGCGGGCTTCGGCTTGGTCGGTGGCGCCATGCGTCGTCGTCCAACGGTCAAGGTTAGCTATCTCGTCTGAAGCTGCTTGCAGTTAATTCAAAAAGCCCCGCCGGAGCAATTCGGCGGGGCTTTTTATTTTGCGGTCAAAGCGCTGAATTGTGACGCGAATGTCACGTCATTGTCACATTCGAAACTGTCTCATAATCGGGCGGATATTTACGATGAATCGAGATTGACACCCCCGCCAGTCGCATTAACAAACCATTAAGGATTCATCCTTTCCTAGTCGATTGTCGACTAGGCCAACCATTCCCAACGAGGGGGATTTATGACGAATTTCAAGAAGATTGCATTGGGCGCATCCGCGCTGGCGCTTTCGATGACGTCGGCCGCATGGGCTGCTTCATCGGTTGTCCAGGGATTCCAGGGCGCAACGCTCACGCAGAACCAGACGGTTGGCGGCGGGTTCATTCCGCCCGATACGATGGGCGCGGTCGGCACGACGCAATATGCTGAGCTGCTCAACGGATCCTTCTCGGTGTATAGCAAGGCGACGGGCGCACAGACTGCGTTTATCGACGATGATGTGTTCTGGGCAGCGGCCGGCGCGACCGATTTCAACGGCGCAACAGCGGGCGGATACACAAGCGGCGACCATCGCATCATGTTCGACGCCACCCGCAATCGCTGGATTGCCTCTGCGTTCGGCGGCGATACGTCCTACCTGAATATTGCTGTTTCTGACACAGCAGACGCACTTGGCACCTGGAAAGGTACCACATTCCTTGCATTTAACGGCGTTGCCGGTGCCGGTGTTGCCGATTACCAGACGCTCGCGATGGATCGCAACGCGGTCTATATCGGCCAAAACAACTTCGACACTGCGGGCTTCATCGGTACGACGTTGAACGTCATTCCGATCGGTGACATCTTCAGCGCTGTTGCGCCCAATGTCGCCAACCGTGCCGTGTTTTCGCAATTGGCGAGTGCAGCAACGACGGCCAACGATCGCGGCTTTGCTATCCAGGCTGTGAACAGCAATGCTGCTGGCACGACCGGTAAGGTTGTGGCTGACGGCGTCACGTCAAACTACGGTGTTGGCTATGACATCACCAATGCCGGTGGTGGCAACGGAGTCGCAGCGCAGGGTGCAGTCAATTCGCTTGCGGTCCAGACGTTCAACAACAACAACACGATCGCCAACGGCAAGGCACGCCAGCCCGATGGTTCGCGCACGCTCGATACGCTCGATACGCGGATCAGCAGCTCGGCCTTCGAACAGAACGGCAAGATCTACTTCACGCGCACAGTCACGCCAAACGGCACTGACTATACGGCGTCGCGGATTACCGTGCTGAGCGCGACCGATTTCTCGGTGCTGCAAGAAATCGACATCACGGGTGGAAACTACGATTACTACCAGTCGTCGTTGGCCGTCAGTGCCTTTGGTGTTGTCGTTGGCTACAACCGTTCGAGCTTCGACGCCGCGACGGGTAACGTGGCATTTATGGCAAACGCTTACACACTGGATGCGAACGGGCTGCTTGTGTTCGACGCCGCGCATATGCTGAAGCAGAGCACCAACAACGGCTACTCATTGCTTGGTAACGGTCGCAACCGCTGGGGTGACTATAGCACCGTAACGGTCGATCCGACGGATGCGAGCAAATTCTGGGCAATCGGCGAATTCGCCAACTTCCGTGATGCTGCTAATACGCTCGATGGCTGGGGCACGTGGGTTGGTGTCGTCAAGTTCGGTGCCGTCGCCGCTGCGGTTCCTGAACCCGCAACTTGGGCACAGATGCTGGTCGGCTTCGGCTTGATCGGTGGTGCCATCCGTCGCAAGCGCGTGACCAAGGTTACCTACTCGGTCGCCTGAACCGCGTTCACTTCGGCGATGTGAAACAAACCCCGGTGCTGGTCAGCCAGCGCCGGGGTTTTGTTTTATTGGTGCAGGAAAACTTCTTTGCGGCTGCGATCCACGCTATGCCGCCAGCTTTCTTAGCACATACTGCAAGATGCCACCGTTCATGAAATACTCGACTTCATTGGCGGTATCGATGCGACACAGCGCGGTGAAAGTGAAGGTGGAACCATCGGCGCGGGTCACCGCCACTTCGACATCCTGACGCGGTAACAGGGCCGCAACGCCAGTAATCGTAAAGCTGTCGTCGCCGGTAAGACCCAGCGTCAGTCGCGTGTCACTGTCCTTGAATTGAAGCGGGAGGACACCCATCCCGACAAGGTTGCTGCGGTGGATACGTTCGAAACTCTCGACGATGACCGCGCGGACGCCAAGCAAATTGGTACCCTTGGCAGCCCAGTCGCGCGAACTGCCCGTGCCATATTCCTTGCCGCCGATCACGATCAGCGGGGTCATGTCGGCCTTGTGGCGCATCGCGGCGTCGTAAATCGGCATGATTTCACCATTGTAAATGCTCATCCCGCCTTCGACGCCGGGGACCATCTCGTTCTTGATGCGGATGTTGGCGAAGGTGCCACGCATCATCACCTCATGGTGCCCGCGGCGCGCGCCATAGCTGTTGAAATCGGCCTTTGCGACTTGATGCGCCATCAGCCAAGTCCCGGCAGGCGAGTCCGCCTTTATCGACCCGGCGGGGCTGATGTGATCGGTGGTGATCGAATCACCGAGAATCGCGAGCGGCTTTGCACCGATGATGTCGCTGACTGGCGCAGGCATCATCGACATGCCGTCGAAATAGGGCGGGTTCGCGACATAGGTTGACCCTGCGCGCCATTGATAAGTGTCCGACCCCTCGACCTGGATCGCCTGCCAATGCAGATCGCCCTTGTAAACATCGGCATAGCGGGTCTGAAACATGCTGCGATCAACATTGGCGTCCATCGTCTCGCGGACTTCGGCGTTGGTCGGCCAGATGTCCTTCAGATACACGTCATGGCCGTCGGTCGCCTGCCCGATGGGGGTGGTTGTGAAGTCTTCGGTCACGGTGCCTTTCAAAGCATAGGCCACCACCAGCGGCGGCGAGGCGAGAAAGTTCGCACGCACGTCGGGCGAAACGCGACCTTCGAAGTTGCGGTTTCCGGAAAGCACCGAGGCGGCGACGATGTCATTATTGTTGATCGCCTTGCTGAGCGGTTCCGCCAGCGGCCCGCTGTTCCCGATACAAGTCGTGCAGCCATAGCCGACGAGGTTGAAGCCCACCGCGTCGAGGTGCGATTGCAGCCCTGCCTTGACGAGATAATCGGTGACGACCTGCGAGCCGGGCGCGAGCGAGGTTTTCACCCACGGCTTGGGCTTCAGGCCAAGTTCGTTGGCTTTCTTGGCGACAAGCCCCGCTGCCACAAGAACGCTCGGGTTCGACGTGTTGGTGCAGCTCGTAATCGCGGCGATGACGACATCACCATCACCAATGTCATGGTCGCGCCCTTCGACGGGCACCCGCTTGAATCCATCATGTTTATAAACCGAAGACAGTTCACCGTTGAACACATCATCGACCATCGTCAGCGCAACCTTGTCCTGCGGACGCTTCGGTCCCGCAAGGCTCGGCACAACGGTTGCCATGTCGAGTTCGAGCGTCGACGTAAAAACCGGATCGGGCGCGTCGGCAAAGCGCCACAGCCCCTGCGCCTTGGCATAGGCTTCGGTCAGCGCGATATGGCTCTCTTCACGGCCCGTTAAGCGCATGTAATCAAGCGTCTTTTCGTCGATCCCGAAAAACCCGCATGTTGCACCATATTCGGGCGCCATGTTCGCGAGCGTCGCGCGGTCGGCGAGACTGAGACTGTCCAAACCGGGGCCATAATATTCAACAAACCGCCCCACCACGCCATGCGCGCGCAGCATCTGCGTCGCCGTCAGCACGAGATCGGTGGCCGTGATCCCTTCGCCCATTGCGCCGGTCAGCTTGAAGCCGACGACTTCGGGGATCAGCATCGACACCGGCTGGCCAAGCATTGCTGCTTCGGCCTCAATCCCGCCAACGCCCCAACCGAGCACGCCCAGCCCGTTGATCATCGTCGTGTGGCTGTCCGTGCCGACGCAGGTGTCAGGATAAGCGATTTCGATGTCGTCGCGGCGGTCGCTGTCGGAGCGGCGGTCGCCTGCCACAAACTCATCTTCTTGGCGACGGTCACTCGCCAAACGCCCGACTTCGGGCGAGGTCCAGACACATTGTGCGATATGTTCGAGATTGACCTGATGACAAATGCCCGTGCCCGGCGGCACCGCCTTAAAATTGTTAAGGCTCTTCGATCCCCATTTAAGGAAGTCATAGCGTTCGGCATTGCGGTAGTATTCGATTTCGACATTCTGCTCGAACGCTTTGGGGTGGCCGAATTCGTCAACCATCACCGAATGGTCGATCACCAGATGGACGGGCACCTGCGGATTGATCTTGCCAGTGTCGCCGCCAAGCTTTGCAATCGCATCGCGCATCGCCGCCAGATCGACAACGCAGGGAACACCAGTGAAGTCCTGAAGCAGGACGCGCGCGGGACGATATTGAATTTCGCGGTCAGGGCCGACCGGGTTTTTCTGCCAGTCAATCAGCGCGCGGATGTCATCGACCGAAACGGTAAACCCGCCGTCTTCAAAACGGAGCAAATTCTCGAGCAAAACCTTCAGGCTGAAGGGCAGGCGCGATACATCGCCGAGCTTCGCCGCTGCCTTGTCGAGGCTGAAATAGGCGACCGTCCGCCCTCCGGCTTCCAGCGTGGAACGGGTGGCGAGTGTGTCCTGTCCGACGGCGGTCATGGCGGCGTTTCCCTGTGTGATGCGTTGCAGCACGCCTTAACGCCGGACGCGCGAAAAGGAAGGGACGGTACCAGTTGATTCTTAATCGTGCCACCGGCATATCGCGATCAATGCTCCTTGCGATCCTCTCCGCCATTGTCATGACGATCATTGTCGGCATGCGCTATCTTATCGTCAGCGGCGCATTCGCCTTAGCCACAAGCAAAGTCCGTCCCGGCCTTTATGCCAACCTTACCCCGCAAATCCGCCGTGAAATCTGGTGGAGCCTGCTCAGTGCTGGCATATATGGCGCACCCGCTGGCATCGTCGCGTGGGGCTGGCAGCATCACGGCTGGACACAGGTTTATACTCAGACAGCTGACTACCCGCTTTGGTATCTCCCCGTCAGCGTCCTCGCCTATCTCCTCGCGCATGACACATGGTTCTACTGGACACACCGCTGGATGCATCGTCCCAAGCCGTTCAAAATAGCGCATGCCGTTCACCATGCCAGCCGCCCGCCTACGGCATGGGCCGCGATGTCCTTCCACCCGTGGGAAGCGATCACCGGCGCAGTCGTCATTCCAGCGCTGGTTTTCGCAATCCCCATCCATGTCGGCGCATTGGGGGTTGTTCTCGCCGTGATGACAGTTATGGGCGTCACCAATCATATGGGGTGGGAGCTGTTTCCGAAGGGCATCGTTAACGGCCCGTTAGGGAATTGGCTCATAACAGCATCTCATCATCAACGTCATCACGCTGAATATAGGTGCAATTATGGGCTCTACTTCCGCCACTGGGATTATGTTTGCGGCACCGACAAGGGCCTTGGCCGCTTTGACGATATTCGCCGGGATGACGGGGGCCATCGCACCGGGATCGCTTGACGCAGGTATCCACGGTTTCCGCAGCCAAAAGGGTCAGGTCATGGCCTGCCTTACCACCAAACCGCAGAATTTCCCCAATTGTCAGGATGATCCGAACGCGCGCCGCATGACTGTGCCGACGCGCTTTGCGGGCATGTTGCAGTTCGATAACCTGCCCAGCGGCGCTTATGCCCTCGCCCTGATTCATGACGAAAACGGCAATGGCAAGCTCGACACGATGATGGGCATCCCCAAGGAAGGTTTCGGTTTTTCAAAGAACCCCGTCATCCGCTTCGGCCCGCCCAGTTTCAAGTCAGCCGAAGTTGCCATTACGGGCGGACGGTCGGACGAAAGTGTGAAGATCAAATATCTGTTCTAGGGACGGCGGAACCCCTGATCGTGTCGGACAGTTATCGTCCAGTCGTTTAGGGAGTATATCGTGCGTCTCACACTTGGTTTGCTTTGCCTTCTGGCGCTCAATGCCCCTGCCTTTGCACAAGATGCGGACACACAGCCGACCCGGCCCGTGGTTAACCGTGACCGCCTGACGCTGGGTCTCGCCGTTGCAGTGTCGCCGTCTTACGAAGGGTCGGACAATTACCGGTTGAGCCCCGCCGGCCTTGTCCAGGGGCAGGTCTCGGGGTTCAGCTTTGCTGCGCGCGGCACCAATCTGTTTGTGGACCTGCTCCGTGAAGCGCCGGGTAGCAAGATTGACTTCGTCGCGGGGCCGGTCGTCCAGCTTCGTCTCGAACGCAACGGCAATATCCGCGACCCGCAAGTCGCCGCGCTCGGCAAGATCAAGCCCGCGCTCGAACTCGGCGGCTATGTCGGCATCGGCAAATCAGGTGTGATCAATCCGTTCGACAAGCTCCAGTTCGACGTCAGCTATCGTGCCGACGTCAGCGGCATTCACAACAGCGCGCTCACATCACCCACGATCAGCTATGTGACACCACTTTCACGCCGTACGCTGGCGTTGATCGCGATCTCGGCTGAACATGTCGGTCGAAAATATGGCCAGACCTATTTCGACGTGCCGGTCACCGGAAACACCAGCGGTCTTGCGCCTTATGGCGTCACAGGTGCGGGCTGGAAAAGCGCAGGCGGCAACCTCCTGCTCGTCCAGTCGCTTGGTCCCGACATCCGCAAGGGATGGAGCGTTTTCGCGTTCGGCGGCTACTCCAAACTCCTCG
>JANOVZ010000029.1:0-27673 GCA_031417655.1 Sphingomonas sp.
GCGCTCGGCGGCTTCCATGCTCGCGCGGGCGGCGTCGAGCATTGCGGGTGCAAACTCGGCAAGGGCATGGAGATAGGCATCGGCTCGGAACAGGAAAATGCCACCGTTCCAGACATAACCGCCTTGCGCGAGCATGGCCTCGGCCGTTGCTGCGTCGGGCTTTTCAACGAAACGGTCGACGCGGTGGGTGCCGGGCGCTTCCTCGGTGCCCATCTGGATATAGCCATAGCCGGTTTCGGGTGCGTCGGGCGTGATCCCGAACGTCGCGAGCCAGCCGCGTTCAACCAGTGGCAGCGCCGCGTCGATTGCGGCCGTGAAAGCAGTGACATCGATAATCACATGGTCGCTGGGCATAACGAGCAGCGGATCGGCTGGGTTTGCGGCAAGCGCGGCAAGCGCAATCGCAGGCGCGGTGTTGCGGGCGAGCGGTTCGAGGATGAGCGTTGCGGCGCACCCTTCAAGCTGCGTTTCAATAAGGTCAGCATGGCGAGCATTGGCCACGATCAAGGGTTCGGCAAACCGAGCCGCATCGCCCGTGCGACTGCCAACACGATCAAGCGTGAGCTGAAACATCGTTCGCTCGCCCGTGAGGGCAAGGAATTGTTTCGGCTGTTCGTCACGCGACATCGGCCACAGTCGCGTACCTGATCCGCCCGACAAGATGACGGGAACGACAAGTGTGATTTCATCCATGAATCAGGCCCATAAAGATATTAAACGCGATTTTCAGGAAATTTTTGTCAATTTGGCCGACAGGGGACATGAGTGTCGGAAAATTTGACGCTTTGACGTAAGGGATGACGACAAATCGCGCATGTTTAGACTGTTCAAACACTATGTGCCCTATGCGGTGCTGCTGCTCGCGCTGTTCGATTTCGTGCTGTTGCTGGGCGCCGCAGAACTGGCCTGGGTCATCCGCGCACGGCAGATTGGGATGGGAATCGATCCGGCAGTGACGCGGCTTGTGCCGCTCGTGAGTTTTGCGTTGTCGTTGCAATTCGCGATGATTGCCGTCGGCGTTTATGGGGTTGATTCGGTGCAGTCGCTGCGTTTTGCGTCGGCGCGGTTGCTCGTGGCAATCTGCCTCGGCGTGATTTTCCTGTCGATGGTGTATTTTGCCATTCCGGGCGCGACGTTGTGGCGGTCGAACTCGCTGTATGCGATGATCATTGCGTTCATCTTGCTTGTTGCCATCCGCGCAATGCTCGGCAAGGCGCTGGGCAGCGAAACATTTAAACGAAGAGTGCTCGTGCTTGGCGCGGGGCAGCGGGCGGATCGTTTGCGGCGCCTGGGCGATTCGAAGGGCGCCGGGTTCACGGTCGTCGGACATGTCGATATGGGCGACGTACCCAGTGTGATCCCGACCGCGATTTCGCGCGAGCATATCGAAAATCTGTCGGACTATGTGACGCGGCTCAACGCAAACGAAGTCGTGCTCGCGCTTGAGGAACGGCGCAATGCGATCCCGCTGAACGATCTCCTCCGCGTCCGCACAGCCGGGGTGCATGTCAACGAAATCACGACGTTTCTTGAGCGCGAGACGGGCCGGGTCGACTTGCGGTCTACCAATCCGTCGTGGCTGATCTTCTCCGACGGCTTTTCGAGCGGGCGGCGCCTGTCGTCGGTTGCAAAGCGTGTGTTCGATATTTTGGCGAGCGGGCTGCTGCTATTGCTGACGGTGCCGCTGGTGATGCTCACCGCACTGCTGGTGAAAATGGAATCGAAGGGGCCGGCATTTTATCGCCAGACGCGCGTTGGCTTGTTTGGACAGGAGTTCGATATCCTGAAGCTACGTTCGATGCGCGTCGATGCCGAAGTGGCGGGGACTGCGGTGTGGGCCGAGAAGGACGATCCGCGCATTACCAAAGTCGGGCGGATCATCCGCAAGCTGCGCATCGATGAGTTGCCACAGGTGTGGACAGTCTTGAAAGGCGAAATGAGCTTTGTCGGCCCGCGCCCCGAGCGTCCCACCTTCGTCGCCGAACTCGCGCTGCAAATGCCTTATTATGCCGAACGCCACATGGTGAAGCCGGGGATCACCGGTTGGGCGCAGATCAACTATCCTTATGGCGCGAGCATGGACGATGCGCGGCACAAGCTCGAATATGATCTGTATTACGCAAAAAATTACACGCCCTTCCTCGACGTTGTGATCCTGTTGCAGACGATCCGCGTTGTCCTGTTTCCGGAAGGGGCACGATGATCGGGTTGGTTGCCTATCTGGGCCATGCGCTCGCGGCGTTGCTGTTTGGCATCTTGACGGTCAGCGAAGTGCGCGCGGCGCGGCGCGAGCGGCACCGCTGGGTACTGGCGGTGGCCTATGCCGCAACATCAGCGTGGGCCGTTGCTGGCGCCGCACTCGAACCGACAACGCTCGCGGCGGGCTACGCCGAAACGCTGCGTAACGTCGCATGGCTCGGGTTCATGTATGCGTTGCTCCGGCGTGGCGAGGGCGAGCGGCGGATGTGGTCGCTGCGCGCGGTTTATGCCGCACTGTTCCTGGTTGCGGGGTTGCAGGTCGGCATTGGCATTTCTTGGCCCTATATGATGACCGATGCCGACGTCGCGGCGTTGCTGATGCAAGCAACATTCGTCATGCGGATGATGTTTGCGATCGGCGCACTCGTGCTGGTGCATAATATCTACACCGCCGCAGCGTCAGGTGCCCGTGGCGGAATTGGGCTGCCGATGATGGCCTTGGCGCTGCTATGGGCCTATGATCTCAATCTTTATACGTTGTCGTATCTGGCAGATGACTGGATGGCGTGGTTGGTCGCGCTGCGTGGCTTTGCAATTGCCGCACTGGTACCTGTATTTGCACTGGCGGCACGTCGCAACCAAGGCTGGTCGGTCCGCCTGTCGCGCACAGTGGCATTTCGGTCGCTGTCGCTGGGCATCGTTGCGGCTTATTTGCTGCTGACGGTTATCGTCTCCGCCGTGCTCGATGCGGTCGGCGCGTCGGGCGCTGCGATTGTGCAGGTTGGCTCGCTGACTTTGGCAGCGATTGCGGCTGTGATCATCATGCCCAGCCCGCAACTGCGCGCACGAGTCCGGGTGCTGTTGTCAAAGCATATGTTTGCGCACCGTTATGATTACCGTGCCGAATGGCTGCGCTTTACCGACACGCTCGGCCGACCGGGCGAGGCTCCTGCCCCGCTCGACGTGCGTGTGGTCAAAGCAATTGCCGACATCACCGAAGCCCCCGCTGGATTACTTTTGGTGCCCGAGGATGCGGGGCTTGCGGCACGTGCGGGGTGGAATTGGGACATGTCGCTGGTCCCGGCATTCGTGCCGGGCGAAGAGCTGGTTGCGTTGCTCGCGCAGGGGCGCATCCTTGAGCTTGATCCGTTACGTGCCGAGGCCAAAGACGCCGCCGACGAGGCGCGCGCTGTTCCCGCATGGATTTTGGCCGATGCCACCAATTGGGCCATTGTCCCACTCATACATTTTGATCGGCTGGCGGGTGCGGTTCTGGTGTCGCGTCCACCGCTTGCGAGAACACTCGACTGGGAAGATTTCGACATGTTACGCGTGGCGGGACGACAGGTCGCGAGCTACCTCGCCGAAGCGCGCGGTCAGGAAGCCTTGTCCGATGCCAAGCAGTTCGACGAGTTCAATCGCCGGTTTGCGTTTATCATGCACGACATCAAGAATCTGGTGAGTCAGCTGACATTGGTCACGCGCAATGCCGAACGCCATGCCGACAAGCCCGAATTTCGCGCCGACATGATCGCGACGCTGCAATCGTCGACGACGAAGATGAATGATCTGCTCGAGCGATTGTCGCAACATAATACCGGCCGTGCCGAGGAACCGCGCAGTGTGGTGCTCGGGCCGCTAGTCACACAATTGGCGGGCGCGAAACGCATCCAGCATCCAGTGATTGTCGCCGGCAATATGGCGCTGTGTGCGATGGCCGATCCGGTGCGGCTCGAAGGGGCGCTGGGGCATCTGCTGCAAAACGCCATCGACGCGAGCGAGCCTGCCGAGCCGGTGACAATCACGGTGATGAAGCAAGGCGAGGAAACCGGCATCGAGATTGCCGACAAGGGACACGGGATGACCTTGGATTTTGTGCGCGGGCAGCTGTTCCGCCCGTTTGCGTCGACCAAAGACGGTGGCTTTGGCATCGGGGCATTTGAGGCACGGACGATCATTGTCGGCATGGGCGGGCGCGTCACGGTCGATAGCGAACCGGGACAGGGAACGCGGTTCATGATCTGGTTGCCGACGCCGACGCGCTGGCATGAGGCATTGGTGGCATGATGTTGAGATTTCCGCCGTTTGCCCTGAGCTTGTCGAAGGGCTGTCCTTCTTTGGCGAATTGGCGAAGAACAAGGATAGGGCTTCGACAAGCTCAGCCTGAACGGGGTTGTTCACAGTGACCGATAAACCCAAACTCCTGATCGTCGAGGACGACGAAGGGCTGCAGCGGCAGCTTCGCTGGGCCTATGATGATTATGAAGTCATCGTTGCGGGCGACCGCGCAAGTGCGATTGACGCGTTGCGCGCCGAAGAGCCTGATGTGGTCACGCTCGACCTAGGCCTTCCGCCCGAACCCGATGGCACGGCGGAAGGTTTTGCGACGCTCGACGCAATATTGGCGCTTAAACCCGATACCAAAGTCATCGTCGCGTCGGGGCACGGAGCGCGTGAGTCAGCATTGCGCGCGATTGCAGGCGGGGCCTATGATTTTTATGCCAAGCCGGTTGATATTGACGAACTCGGCCTGATTGTGCGTCGCGCGTTTCATCTACATGCGATCGAAGCGGAGAACCGACGGTTGGCGAAAGCGGTGTCGGGCAATGCCGTGCTCGGCGGGATGATCACTGCGGCGCCGGAAATGCTGAAAGTCGCGCGGACCATCGAGCGGGTTGCCAATGCCGACGTCTCGGTGATGCTGCTCGGCGCGAGCGGGACCGGCAAGGAGTTGCTGGCGCGCGGGCTGCATGATGCCAGCGACCGCAGTAAAGGCGCGTTCGTCGCGATCAACTGCGCGGCGATTCCCGAGACCTTGCTCGAAAGCGAGTTGTTCGGCCATGAAAAAGGCGCTTTTACAGGTGCTGTAAAGACGACCGAAGGCAAGATTGAACAGGCGCATGGCGGCACGCTGTTTCTCGACGAGATCGGCGACGTGCCGCTGCCATTGCAGGTCAAGCTGCTGCGATTCCTGCAGGAACGGGTGATCGAGCGGATCGGCGGGCGCAAGGCGATCCCCGTCGACACGCGGATCGTCTGTGCAACACATCAGGATCTGGACGCAATGATCGCTGCCCAAGCGTTCCGAGAGGATCTTTATTACCGGCTCGCCGAAATCGTCATCAAAATACCGCCCCTCGCGCAGCGACCGGGTGATGCGGGCCTCCTCGCCCGGCACTTCATGGGGCGCTATGCGAACATGAACAAGGATGTGAAGGGGATTGCGCCCGATGCGCTGGCCGCCATCGATGCATGGGGCTGGCCGGGCAACGTCCGCGAGCTGGAAAACCGGATGAAACGCGCGGTGATCATGGCCGATGGCAAAATGGTAACAGCAGCCGACCTCGACCTTGATGAGGCCGAAGAGGAAGGCGACATCATCAACCTAAAAGCGATGCGCGAAACCGCCGACCGCCGGGCGATCCACCGGGCTCTGGCGCGGGCAGATGGTAATATCTCGAACACCGCAAAACTGCTCGGGATCAGCCGCCCGACACTCTATGACTTGCTGAAGAGCTATGACATTTCGGCGTAAGTTCGCAATCCTCAGCCTCGTAATGATGGGGGTGAGCACCCTGGCCGCCCCTGCCAAGCGGCCGCAGAATAGCATCGTTCAGGTGCGTGCGCTGCTTTCTCGCGGCGATGTCGCAGGGGCGCTGAAGATCGCGCCGAACAATCCCGATGTTCTCGTCTATGCAGGGAACTTAGTGCGCGATGGCTATGGTCTACTCCCGGCGCTGCCGTGGTATGAGCGTGCCCTCCAAGTGAAGCCCGACCATCTCGACGTGCTGTTTGAAAAAGCGGCGACGCTCGGCGACGCTGGGCAATCTGCCGACATGCTCGCTGTGACGCGCCGGTTGCTGGCGTTGTCGAAGAACAATGCCCAGGCTTGTTACCTTCAGGCTGTTCTGGCCGCGCGCGCGGGAAAATGGGATTTGGCGCGGACGATCCTGTATCGCGCAGGCGACCGGATGGACGGTATTGGCGGCATGGCGCTGATGCGAGCGATGGTGATGATGCAGGCGGGCGCGAATGACGGCGCGATTGCCCAGCTGCGCCCAGTCGTAAATGACCGGCCCGACAATGCCAAGGCGCGGCGCTTGCTGGGGCTGGCGCTGTGGCGTTCGGGGAGCAGCGTTGATGCGATTGACGTGCTGCGACCGCTGGCCGAGCGGGGAGACGGTTATGCGCTATCGATCACCGGGCGCGCGTATGAGGCAATGGGCAATCGGGCAGTCGCTGCCGATGCGCTCGACCGCGCAGCCCGCGCGGCGGCAGGAATGCTGAACGCCGATCAGCTTGCATCGCTCGACACGTTCCTTATGCACAACCCCGCCAATCCGGCGGCGCTGCGGGCAGCGGCGGACCGGGCGTTGTCGCGTGGTGAGTTTGAAGCCGCTGCCGCAATTTATGAGGCGCTGGCCGTGCGATTGGGCAATCGTGATCCCGTGCGATTGATCAATGCCGGCTGGGCACAAGTGGGCTTGAAGCAGCCCGATGACGCCATAAAGTTGGGCATGCGTGCCTATCAGCTCGCGCCGATGAACCCGCTCGTAACGGCAAGCTATGGGTCGTTTCTGGCACGGGCAGGGAAGGCGGGGGCAGCTGTGCCGCTGCTCGAAAAGGCCGTGGCGATGGCGCCCGGTGACAGGCGCTATGCCGAGGAACTGGCCGCAGCGCGGGCGAAGTTGTAGGAAAATCCGTCATTGCGAGCGCAGCGAAGCAATCCAGTCGAACAGTGCAACGATGGATTGCTTCGCTGCGCTCGCAATGACGGCTTAAGTTGCGCTAGGGAGCGGGGATGGAAGAAACACTCCGCCGCATTGCCGATGCCTTGGACCGGATGACACCGCCCGTACCCGTGCCGCCGCCTGCCGATGCCGCAGCCTATGTCTGGAACGGCAGTGTTTTGCACATTGGCCACTTCGCCCCGCTTTCCATCGACTTGCTGACCGGGATTGATGAGCAAAAGGCCCGCTTGCTCGAAAATACGCGACGGCTCGCGGGCGGGCATGCGGCGCATGATGCGCTGTTATGGGGATCGCGGGGCATGGGGAAATCAGCGCTGGTCAAGGCTTGCGTTGGGGCCGTTGGCAGTGAATTGGCGCTGGTCGAATTGGCCGCGACTGATGTGTCAGGCTTGCCCGCGCTGTTCGATGCGATTTCAGGCTGGGCGCGACCGACCGTGGCGTTCATCGACGATCTGGGGTTCGACGACGGGATTGCGTCGGCGCGCGCTTTGCGGTCGGTGCTGGATGGCGGCAGCAGCGCGCGGCCCGCGCATGTCCGGCTGTATGTCACGTCGAACCGGCGGCATATCGTGCCGCGCGCAATGGCGGAGCAGGAGTCGGCAATCAACGTCCGCGATGTTGTTGATGACCGATTGGCGCTGGCGGATCGTTTTGGCTTGAGCCTTGGCTTTCATAGGTGTGATCAGGAGACGTATGTCGCGATGGTCCAGGCTTATACCGACGCCTATAAACTGCCCTTCGATGCACAGGACGCGATTAGCTTTGCCACGCAACGCGGCAACCGGTCGGGGCGGGTGGCGTGGCATTATGTGGTCGAGCTGGCGGGGCGTTAGCTGTCGTGCTCCGCGCTTGACCCGGAGCTTTGCGTTGAAGGTTCAACTCAATTCTCGCAGGGCTCCGGATCAAGTCCGGAGCACGGGCTATGACGCCAGCCCCTCAACTATTTCAGCCAGTGTCAGCCAGCGTTCCTCCGCAGCATCCTTTTCGGCGCGGGCAGCTTCGATGGCTTTGGTCAGGGCTTCGAACTTAACGTAGTCGCGGGTGTAGAGATCGGGGTCGGCAAGCGATGCTTCGTCGCGGGCGATGGCAGTTTCGATGTCTTCGATGCGCTGGGGCAGGAGGTCGTAGTCGCGCTGGTCTTTGTAGGTGAGTTTGGTTTTAACACGTGGTTTGTGCTCCTGCGAAAGCAGGAGCCCAGGAGGCGCGGCTGCGGCTGGTGTTTGCACGGCTCCTGCTTTCGCAGGAGCACGGGAGCGCCGCGCTTCCCAGTCGGCATAGCCACCCGCTACAATATCGACCTTGCCCGAGCCATCAAGGCCAAGCGTGATTGTGACCGTGCGATCAAGGAAATCGCGGTCGTGGCTAACGATGAGGACCGTGCCGTCATAGTCCGCGATGACTTCCTGAAGCAGGTCCAAGGTTTCAAGATCGAGGTCGTTGGTGGGTTCGTCGAGGACAAGCAGGTTCGAGGCGCGCGAGAATTCGCGGGCCAGCAAGAGCCGCGAGCGTTCGCCGCCCGACAGCGTGCCGACGAGCGCATCGACGACGCCGGGATCGAACAGGAATTCCTTGAGATAGCCGATGACGTGCTTTTTGATGCCGAGCACTTCGATCCAGTCACCACCGTCCGCCAGCACTTCGCGCACAGTCTTGTCGGGGGCCATCAGGCTGCGCTGCTGGTCAATGATCACGCTGTCGAGGGTTTTGGCGAGGGTGATGGTCCCGCTGTCGGGTGCGAGTTCGCCGGTCAGGAGTTTGAGCAACGTCGATTTGCCGACGCCATTGCTGCCAACGACACCGATCCGGTCGCCGCGCTGGATGCGGAGCGAGAAGTCCTTGATTATGGTGCGGTCTCCGAACGTCTTCGTGACATGCTCCGCGCGGATCACCGATTTGGTGCGGACAGCATCATTGCCGAGCGAGATCTTGGCCCCGCCCAGCGGCCCCATCATTGCAGCGCGGGCGGCGCGCATTTCCATCAGTTGGGCTTTGCGCCCTTCATTGCGCGCGCGCCGGGCGGTGACACCGCGCAGCAGCCAATGTTCTTCGAGCTTCAGCTTGGCATCGAGCCGTTCGGCGGCGCGCGTTTCCTCGGCATAGATCGCCTCGGTCCAGGCATCGAAACCGCCAAAACCGATGTCCTTGCGCCGGATTGCGCCCCGGTCGAGCCAGAGTGTCGATTTGGTCAGCCGCGTCAGGAAGGTCCGGTCATGGCTGATCGCGACGAATGCCCCACGATAGCGACCCAGCCAATCCTCCAGCCAATCGATCGCCGCCAAATCGAGGTGGTTGGTCGGTTCGTCGAGGAGCAGCACATCGGGGTCCATCGACAATGCGCGTGCGATAGCGGCACGGCGGCGCTCGCCCCCCGATGCCGAAGCGGCGTCGCGTGACAAGTCGATGCCGATCTGGCTGGCAATGCTTTCGACATCGTGGATCGCGGGCGGATTGTCGCCCGAAAGCGCAAAGTCGCGCAGCGTCGCAAAACCCTTCATCGCAGGTTCCTGTTCGAGAAGGACAACCCGCGACCCCGGCACAATCGTCCGCCGCCCTTCGTCACACTCAACGTCCCCAGCGAGCAGCCGCAGCAGCGTCGTTTTGCCAGCACCATTGCGCCCGATCAGCGCCAGCCGGTCGCGGGGGCCGACAAAAATATCGAGATGGCGGAACAGCCAGCCCGACCCTTGAATCAATCCAAGGTCTTCAAAACTCAATATCGGTGCAGCCATGACCGCGCCCTTAGGGGCCAAATCCGCTGCATTCTAGGGCGGGACCGAGCAAAATCGGGCACTTATTTACCAAATTGTCGCAAAAATGCCCTGTGATGGCCTCGGGTGGCTTGACGCGGCGACAAAGGCGGAACATCGAGTCGCACAGCGCGGATAGAGCGCGACGACTTAAAGGGAGGACATTCATGGCCGACGTCAAGAAACCCAATGCACTGCAACAACCGTTGACACCATCACCCGAGCTTGCCGCCGTCATCGGCGCGGGCACAGTGACCCGTGGTGACATGGTCAGCAAGATCTGGGTTTATATCAAAGCCAATAATCTTCAGAATCCCGCAAACAAGCGCGAAATTATTGCTGATGCCAAGCTGAAGGCAGTTTTCGGTGTCGACAAGTGCACGATGTTCGAAATGAACAAATATCTCTCGAAACATCTCAAATAGGCCTTTAACGGCGGACGCGTTCACCTTGCGTTGAGCGCGTCCGTCAGTTTCTGCACGTCCTGCGCGTTGAGCGGCGAGGGATCATCGTTGGTCACACCAGCGAACATCGAAACTTGCCAGCACACAAAAACCACAAAAGCGATTGCCCACCAGCGGCTGCCGAAAATGCGTTTGCCGGTAAAGGGCCACATGGTGCTGCCCGCGCTCCGCTCAGGCTTTTTTGTGGCGGGCGGCAATCAAATCAAAAACACCTGCATAAAGCGGCTGATTAAACTGAGCGCCATAAACATAGCCGCGCGCCCAATGAACGGTGGCTTCCAACGTATTCATGCCGGGAATGGTCACGAAGACCTTGCTCCCCGGTCGGATCGTAAAGCTGGTTTCAAAGCGAAAACCGGTCATCGATAAATCGATCACATCGACTTCGAATTTCTGCGATGAGCCAGGCTCGCGCAGACAAGCGTTGAAACGCACATCAAGGCGCATCGTCAGCCGATGCTCACTGGGCAAAGCGTTGCTGGCCATGTCCGTCCGAACCCCTGATCGCGCAATAGCGTGGAGGAGAACATAGGGCAAAACGGGTTTCCAGCGCGTTAACGCGGCGGCATTATTTCCCGCTTTTCAATGCTCTTACTGCAGTCAACGTGCCCGACACATGTCCTTCGGGTGACATTGCCGAATAGACAAAGGCAATCCGACCGTTCTTTCCGATGACGTAGCTCGTCCGATTTGATCGCGCCATGACGGGCAATTTGACGTCATACCCCTCAATCATCGCGGGGCTGGCGACGCCGACCGCGAACCTATTCCGGCATTCCTCGACCGAAAATTTTGCGAGCTTGTCGATCGGGTCGGCAGCGACGCCAATCAACGTCGCGCCCGCTTTGGCAAAATCATCACTGGCAACCGCGAACTGCCGTGCTTCGATGGTGCAGCCCGACGTGAAGGCGGCGGGAAAGAAATAGAGGACAACCGGTCCTTTTTTCAGCGCCTTGGCAAGCGAGAAACTGAATTGTTTGCCGCCGATGGCGCCCTGAGTCGTGAAGTCGGGCGCGGCGGCACCGACCGGCAGTGCGGCCTGTGCAAGAGCAGGAATCGAGAGGGCTAAAGCAGCGAGCAAGGTGCGCATTGGGGGAACTCCGTCAAAACAACATGGCGAAAGATAGCGCGTTTCAGTTGGCGCGTCATGTCCCTAAACTTCGCCATGATCCGACCGTTTATAGCGGGTGGCCAATGTTCCATTCTTGCAGCGTTTCGTTCGGGGACAGTCCCGTATCGATACACCATGCAAGCACTTAAAGGATGGCAAGCGTGCGACCTCGCGCGGCAGTGCGGTTAGCATGTGGCTAACCATATTTGTGCTGACGATGCTGACTGGCCCGTCACGGGCGAACGAAGCGGCCCCGCATGCAGTTGCGGTCACGATCGCGCGTGCCCAGATATTATCGGGCGTGAGGATTGCGCAACAGGCTGAATCTAGCGAAACCGAGCCGCAGTACCGGAAATCGCGGTCACCAAAGCCACGCGAACGGCCCTGCCCCGAAGCAAATATCATCCCCTGCCGCCTTTTTGTAACTGACATGCCCTGATCGCGCGTTGCGTCGACGCTTAGGCCGCGCCATATCGGCGGCGCATGCCTCCCGTCACTGATACGCCCGACACGCCCGCCAGTTTTGATACACTGAAGCGTTTTCTCCCCTATCTGTGGCCGGGGGATGACCGCGCGTTGCGCACGCGCGTTGTCGGCGCGGTACTGCTTGTTTTGGTGGCCAAGGCGATAACGCTGTTTGGCCCTTACCCCTATAAATGGGCGATCGACGCAATGTCGGCCAACCAGAGCGCCGCCGTTGGCCTCGTCATGGCGCTGGTCGCGGCTTATGCCGGAGCGCGCTTTGCCGGCGTGGTATTCGACAACGTCCGCAACATGGTGTTCGAGCGTGTCGGGCAGGACGCGACGCGGCATCTGGCGGTCAATGTGTTCCAGCATCTGCACGGGCTGTCGCTGCGGTTTCATCTGGCGCGGCGGACGGGCGCGGTCACCAAAGTTATCGAGCGCGGGACCAAGAGCATTGATACGATGCTCTATTTCCTGCTGTTCAACATCGCGCCGACAATCATCGAACTGGTCGTTGTCACGGTGACGTTCTGGATCATGTTCGGATCGTCGCTGGTCGCGGCGACGTTGGTGATGGTCGTAGCGTATACGTGGTTCACCTGGGCAGTCACCAACTGGCGGGCGAAGCTGCGCGAGGAAATGAACGATATGGACACACGCACCGTGTCGCGCGCGGTCGATTCATTGCTTAATTACGAAACGGTCAAATATTTCAACGCCGAAAAGCGCGAAGTGGCCGGTTACGAAGCTGTCGCGCGCCGCTATGCTGATGCCGCCGTCAAATCCGAAAATTCACTCGCGGCACTGAATGTCGGCCAGTCGCTGATTACCAATCTGATGATGGCGGGTGCGATGGCCTATGTCGTCTGGGGCTGGTCGAAAGGCACCTACACGACCGGCGATGTTGTGTTTGTCAGTACCTACCTCGCGCAGTTGTTTCGCCCGCTCGATATGCTGGGCATGGTTTACCGGACGATCCGCCAGGGGTTGATCGATATGGCAGCAATGTTTGCGCTGACTGATACCCCAGCCGAGATTGTCGACGCGCCGGATGCTGTGCCGCTTGCGGTTGGCGCCGGTGTCGTCCGATTCGAAGATGTGTCGTTTTCCTACGATCCCGACCGCGCGATCCTGAAAGGAGTCAGTTTCGAAATACCGGCGGGCGGCACACTTGCGGTGGTCGGGCCATCGGGTGCGGGGAAATCGACACTCGCGCGGCTACTCTATCGTTTTTACGACGTCAGCGGCGGGCGGATCACGATCGATGGACAGGATATCCGCATCGTCACCCAATCAAGCCTGCGCGCACAAATCGGCATCGTCCCGCAGGATACCGTCCTGTTCAACGACACCATCGGCTATAACATTGCTTATGGTCTTGAGGGTGCGGATCAGGCGGCGGTCGAAGCGGCAGCACGCGGTGCAGCGATCCACAATTTCATCACCTCGACCCCCGATCGATATGCAACGAAAGTTGGCGAGCGCGGCTTGAAATTGTCGGGCGGCGAGAAGCAGCGCGTGGCGATTGCGCGGACGCTCCTCAAAAACCCGCCGATCCTGATCCTCGATGAGGCAACCAGTGCGCTCGACAGCCGTACGGAAGCGGAAATCCAAACAACGCTGAGCGCCATCGCCGAACGCCGCACCACAATCGTCATCGCCCACCGGCTGTCGACGATTGTCGATGCGGATCAGATCATTGTCCTTGACGGTGGCGAAGTGGCGGAGCGCGGGACGCACGCAGCGCTGCTCGCGAAAAACGGACTCTATGCCGAAATGTGGGCACGGCAGGCAGCGGAGCAGGATGAAGCGGTCGCGGTGGAGTGAAAACCCTCGATATCCTCCAAACAACGTTCGGCTTTCCTGCATTTCGCGGGGTTCAGGCGGATGTGGTCGCGCGCGTCTTGGGCGGCAAGCGGACGGCAGCGATCATGCCGACGGGTGCGGGGAAGTCGTTGTGTTATCAGCTCCCGGCGGTTGCCTTACCGGGAACGTGCATTGTTATTTCGCCGCTTATCGCGCTGATGCATGATCAGCTGCGCGCGGCCGAAGCGGTGGGCATTCGCGCGGCGACATTAACATCAGCAGACGAGAACCGGGCGGAGACCATCGAGCGATTTCGGACCGGGGCGCTCGATCTCTTGTATGCCGCGCCCGAACGGGCGTCGCAGGCCAGTTTTCGTGGGCTGTTGCGGGAAAGTCCGATCAGTCTGTTTGCGATTGATGAAGCGCATTGCGTCAGCGAATGGGGGCATGATTTCCGTCCCGATTACCGTCTGCTGCGCCCGATGCTTGATGATTTTGCGCAGGTGCCGCGGCTGGCCCTTACTGCTACGGCCGATGCCCACACGCGCGAGGATATTTGCGATCAGCTCGGTATTCCGCGCGAAGGGCTGATCGTTGCGGGGTTCGACCGGCCCAACATCCGCTATCATATGGCGCCGCGCGCAGGGACCGCTAATCAAGTTGCCGACGTCGTTGCGGCACATCGTGGGCCCGGCATTGTCTATGTTCAGTCGCGTGCCGGAACGGAGAAGTTGGCGGCGCAACTGGGCAGCACGGGGCGAGCGGTGCGCGCTTATCATGCTGGGCTTGATGCCGATGTCCGCCGCCGCAACCAAGCCGAATTCGTCAATTCGGAAGATATGGTGATGGTCGCGACAATTGCGTTTGGGATGGGGATCGACAAGCCTGACGTCCGCTTTGTGGCGCATGCGGGCCTGCCCAAATCCATCGAAGCTTATTATCAGGAAACCGGGCGCGCGGGCCGCGACGGTGACCCGGCGGGTGCCTATCTATTTTGGGGCGCGGATGATTTTGCCAAGGCGCGGCAACGCTTGTCTGAAGTCGAAGAGTCGCGCGTCGCTGGCGAGAAAACGCGGCTAAAAGCGCTCGGCGCGCTGGTCGAAACGCCGGGATGCCGTCGTGCGATCCTGCTGCGTCATTTCGGCGACCCAGCACCCGACAATTGCGGCAATTGCGACAACTGCCTGAACCCCCCGACGGGCCAGATTGATGCGACCGAGATTGCGCGCAAATTCTTGTCCGCTGTGTATCGCACCGGACAGAGCTTCGGCGTAACTCATCTTGAAGATGTCCTGACCGGCAACGCCAACGAACGCGCCCTCAAGCTGGGACATGACCGCCTTTCTGTCTTTGGCATTGTTCAGGGCGATGAGGCGGTGATGATCAAGCCAGTCGCCCGCGCGTTGCTGTTGCGCGGCGCGCTTGAGACCAATGAGCATGGCGGCCTGATATTTGGCGCCGATGCCCGCGCAATTCTAAAAGGCGAAGCGACGGTTGACCTGCTCCTGCCACCCGCGCGTGAACGCCGGTCCAAACGCGCGGGCACCGTGTCCAATCCGGTCGGTGATCCCCTGTTCGAAGCATTGCGCGAGTGTCGCCGGACGCTGGCGAGTGCTGCCGGATTGCCGCCCTATGTCATTTTCCACGACTCGACGTTACGCGACATGGCGACGGCGCGCCCGGCGACGTTACCTGCTTTGGGCCGTATCACGGGTGTCGGCGCACGCAAGCTGGAGGCGTATGGCAGCAGTTTTCTGGCGGTTATTCGCGCGGCATCATCGTAAACGTCCGAAAATGACACGGCGACCCACCGATAAATATTGACAAAGCATTAACAAAGTCCATTTTGCCGAGATAAGATAAGAGCTTGTGCAGGACGAAACCGTCGACCCAAGTCGGCGTCACATTGATCGAAAAGGGATAGTCATGAAGAAATTGATGTTTGCCGCGCTTGCGTTCAGTGCCGTGGTCGCTTCTCCTGCCTCTGCCGTTACCGTTTTCGGATCGACGGCGACGGGCCAGACTTATAACCGTCCGCTTGCAGGGGCACCGCCTGTGGGATTGTCAGCTGTTGGGACTGCTGTCGGGTACGAAGTGACGGCGTTCACTGTGTCAACGAGTGGCAGCTACACGCTTGCGATGACTCCGATGGCGATGACCCCGTTCGACACATTCCTGGGCATCCACAATACGGCCTTCTTTCCGTTGGCAGCGCTGACAAACGCCATTGCGTATGACGATGATGGCGGCCCCGGCAGCGATTCACTCCTGACGGTGTCGTTGTTGGCTGGCACGTCGTATTTTGCCATTGCGACTGGCTTCGCGAACACCGACGTCGGGCGCTATTCGCTTGAAATCACAGGCCCCGGCGTGATCACCATCGGCGGTGGTGGTCAGGGTGCTGTTCCTGAACCCAGCACATGGGCGATGATCATCGCAGGCTTTGGCATTGTCGGTGGGGCGCTGCGTCGCCGCCGTCGTGCAGGCGTTGCTTTCGCCTAAATAGCATTTGGTTCACCTCTCTCCAAAGATCGGCTATGCCGGTGTTTCGGAGAGAGGGCGCCATGTTCCGCAAGATTGACGATCACTTCCTTGCGTCGCCGCAGATCGCGGTGAGCGACATTGCCCACGCCAAGGCGCTCGGCATTACAACCATCATCAACAACCGGCCCGATGGCGAAGAACCGTCCGAGCCGCAGGGTATCGATATCGAATCGGCGACGCTTGCCGCAGGGCTTGGCTATGTCGCGATTCCGGTGACACATGCTGGATTTTCAGGGCCTCAAATCGCCGCGATGGCGATTGCGCTGGAGAAGGCGACGGGGCCTGTACTGGCTTATTGCCGGTCGGGCACGCGATCAACATTGCTGTGGGCACTGGCGCGGACGCAGCTGGGCGACGACAAAGCGAGCCTGCAAGCGAAAGCGGCGCGGGGCGGTTATGATCTCTCGCCGATCAATCATTTGATCGACGTTGTGGCTGCCAATCGATGAATTGGCTGCTCTTGCTTGGATCATTGGCAGCGGTTTTGTTGCTCGCTTTGATCGCAAAAGTGCTTGGGCTGGGCGGCGATGTCCGGCTTGATAGCAATACTGCGCTGAAGATTTCGCAAGACGAGGGGTTTGAACCCGCTGATTTGATTGTCGACCGTGCCGGGATGGCAGCGGTTGCTCGTGATGCGGCGGGGCGGCACATGCTGATCCGGCGACACGGCGTGAATTTCGTCACACGGATCTTGCGACCGCCGCTTGATGCGCGGCTCGATCAAAAATTCCTGACCATCGGGACGGGCGAGCCGGCACTCGGTCGCATCACGCTTGATCTGGGCGAGGCCGCAGCAGTGTGGGCGGCGGGATTGCGGCGGGTAACATGAGCGATCTCCCCAATCCAGTTGATTATGCGATCCCCGCTTTCGTCGCGCTGATTGTCATTGAAATGGTCGTCGCACGCATGCGGAATCGCGCGCGGTATGAGGTCATGGATACGTTGACATCGTTGCTGTTCGGCTTTGGCAGTTCAGTTGCAGGGTTACTGACAGGAGGCTTCGTCATTGCAATGGCCATCTGGCTTTACGGTTTTCGCTTGCTCGACATCCCGTATAGCTGGTGGTCATGGGCACTGTGTTTCGTACTTTATGACCTGTCTTACTACTGGTTTCACCGTGGTGCGCACCGCATCCGCTGGTTCTGGGCAGTGCATGTCAACCATCATTCCAGTCAGCATTATAATCTTTCAACGGCGTTGCGACAGACGTGGACCGGCTTCTTTTCAGGCGCCTTCCTTTATTCGATGCCACTGGTTCTAATTGGTTTTCCGCCGCCGATGATGCTCTTCGTCGGCGGCCTCAACCTCATCTACCAATTCTGGATTCACACTGAGGTGATCGACCACTGCCCACGCTGGTTTGAGGCTGTGATGAACACGCCGAGCCACCATCGCGTGCATCATGCGACCAACCCGCGTTATCTCGACCGCAATTATGCCGGGGTCTTTATTGTCTGGGACAAAATATTTGGCAGCTTCACGCCCGAGCTCGAAGCTGAGAAATGCCGTTACGGCATTGTAAAGAACCTTGGCACATTCAACCTGCTGTGGAGTGTGTTTCATGAATGGATCGGGATCGCGCGGGACTTGTGGAGTGCGCCGCTTCGCTACAAGCTGCACTATCTGCTGGCGCCACCGGGGTGGAGCCATGACGGATCACGCGACACGTCGGACACCATCCGCGCGCGCTGGATGGAGCGGGATGAAGAATGGAAGACTATGACATCATCGTCGTCGGCGGCGGATCAGGCGGAAGTGCTGCAGCCGGACGGCTTAGCGAAGGCGGCAAATATCGCGTCTGCCTGATCGAGACGGGCGGACATAATAATATCTTTCCGGTCAAAGCGCCTGGAATGATGCCCTTCATTCCCGACAAAGCAAATTACCGATATGAAACTGTCCCGCAAAAGGGACTGAACGGACGCATCGGATATCAGCCGCGCGGGCGTGGACTCGGCGGATCGAGCGCGATCAACGCGATGGTCTATATCCGGGGTTGCGCGTGGGATTATGACAATTGGGCCGCACTGGGCGCGACGGGCTGGGCCTATGACGACGTTCTGCCCTATTTCAAACGCGCCGAACATAATGAGCGCGGGGGTGATGTTTTTCACGGGACCAACGGTCCGTTGAACGTGATGGACCAGAAATATTCACATCCCGGAAGCCGCGCGTTCATCGAGTCCGCAGCGGCGCTGCAGCTCTCGCGCAATGATGATTTCAACGGCGCGAAGTTCGAAGGCGTCGGCATGTATCAGGTCACGCAAAAAGGTGGCGAGCGTTGGTCGGCGGCGCGCGCTTATGTCGAGCCAGCAAAGGCTGCAGGCCGTTTGCATGTCATGACGGGCACGATGTGCGAGCGGATCGGCTTTGAGAATGGCCGCGCGACAACCGTGCATATCCGAACCAAGCGCGGGCGCGATCAAATTCGCGCGCGGCGGGCAATCGTGCTGGCGGGGGGCGTATTCGGCACGGCGCAAACGCTGATGTTGTCCGGCATTGGTCCAGCGGATCATCTGAAAGCGAACGGCATTGATGTGCTGGTTGATAAGTCCGCTGTGGGCAGCAATCTCCACGACCATATCGACTATGTGTCGGGCTATGCAGTACCCGGTCGTTATTTTCTCGGTCAGACGGCTTTGGGTAATTTGAAATCGGCGTGGAGCATCGTCGAATGGCTGCGCAAGCGGACGGGGCCGATCACAACACCCTATGCCGAAGCGGGTGGCTTTGCGAAGTCGCGGCCCGATGTCGCGGTACCCGATTTGCAGTTCCATTTCGTGCCTGCGCTGCTGGAAGATCACGGGCGGACTAAGGTCAATGCTCATGGCTTTTCTTGCCATGTTTGCGTGTTGCGACCGCATAGCCGGGGGACGGTGCGGCTAGCAGGGCCTGATGCGGCGACCGCGCCCCTCATTGATCCGGCCTTTCTAACCGATGACCGTGATGTGCAGACGCTGCTCGACGGGTTCAAGCTGATGCGGCGCATCCTGGAATCCGGGCCGCTGGCGAAACATGGCGGGCGCGACCGGCATACGCATGGCGTAACGGACGACGGCGCGCTGATCGAGATCATCCGCAACCGCGCCGACACAGTCTATCACCCGGTCGGGACGGCTCGCATGGGCTCCGATGAGAATGCCGTGTGCGATCCGCAATTGCGCGTGCGCGGGGTCGAACGGCTCTACATCGCCGATGCCAGCGTGATGCCGCAGGTGGTTTCAGGGAACACCAATGCGCCGAGCATCATGATCGGTGAGCGGTGCGCTGATTTCGTGGCTGCTGATCTTTCTTAGTCCCTTCTCCTTCAGGGGAGGGGCTTTAAAAAAAAGAAGGGCCGACAGATCGCTCTGTCGGCCCAGTGGTTCGCAGGAGGAACCTGGTTTGGGGTGCCGACGTAGCGGGCGAGAGGACCGCCGCCGACAACCCAAGCTGCTTAATAGTTATAGGCGCGCTCGCCGTGTTCGGCGAGATCGAGCCCTTCGCGTTCCGCATCCTCAGTGGGACGCAGACCGATGGTCTTGTCGATAATGAAATAGAGAATCGCCGATCCCACGCCCGACCAGACAAGGGTTAGAAGAACCGCTTTGATTTGCGTGATCAATTGCGCGCCCATGTCATAGGCACCGACGCCTGCCGGAAAGACGGTGTAATCAAAAAAGCCCTGACCACCGAGCGCGGGGTCGGCAACAATTGCCGTGCCCAGCGCGCCAACGATGCCGCCGATGCAGTGCACGCCGAAAACGTCGAGCGTGTCGTCATATTTCAGCGCGTTCTTCACTTTCGAAACAAAAATATAGCAGATGGGCGAAACGACCAGCCCGAGGACAATCGACGTCATCGGCGCGGCCAGCCCGCTCGCCGGTGTAATGGCGACGAGGCCTGCGACCGCGCCCGTAACTGCACCAAGCAGCGACGGACGGCCATGTGTGATCTGTTCGACGAGTGCCCAGCTGATCGCTGCTGCGGCTGTTGCGACAAAGGTGTTGATGAACGCAACGGCGGTCACGCCATTGGCTTCGAGGTTGGATCCCGCATTGAACCCGAACCAGCCTACCCACAGGAGTGATGCACCAATCATCGTCATGGTCAGCGAGTGCGGTGGCGTGGCTTCCTTGCCGAACCCAATGCGTTTGCCGATCATCAGGCAGCCGACCAGGCCTGCGATGCCTGCGTTGATATGAACCACCGTGCCGCCCGCGAAATCGAGCGCGCCCATGCCCCAAAGATAGCCGGTGTCGGTCGGCGCATCGGGGAGGAAGTCGGGACCCGCCCAATACCAGACCATGTGGGCAACCGGAAAATACACAACCGTCAGCCAAGCGACAACGAAGACCATGAGTGCCGAAAATTTCACGCGCTCGGCAAACGCCCCGACGATCAGCGCGGGGGTGATGCAGGCAAAAGTCATCTGGAAAATAACGAACACATATTCAGGCAAGTAGACATTGTTGCTGAACGTCGCGGCGTAGGTGCCTGCACTGACGCCCATCAACATGACTTTGGAGAAGCCGCCGATGAACGGGCCGCCGCTCGTGAACGCCATGCTGTAACCCCAGCACACCCAGACAAGTGACGCGATGCTGACGATCATGAACACCTGCATCAGGACGCTCAGCATATTCTTGGTGCGCACGAGGCCGCCATAGAACAGGGCAAGCGCGGGCACTGACATCATCAGGACGAGGACTGACGACACCAGCATCCATGCGGTGTCGCCCTTGTTGACCATCGTCGCTTGCTGTTCGACGCTCGGCGCCTTGATCAGGTCCGCCGCCCATGCCGGGGTGGCCGCGATCAGGGTGCATGCCGCCCCCGTCATCGTCAGCCCGAATTTCTTAACTAATTTCATAAATCCCCCTGCTGCTTAAAGCGCGTTATTGTCGGTTTCGCCGGTGCGGATGCGCACGGCCTGTCCGATGTCCATGACGAAGATTTTGCCGTCGCCGATTGCGCCCGTGTTCGCCGACGCCTGGATTGCTTCGACAACGCGGTCTGTAAGTTCGGTCGGGCACGCGACTTCGATCTTTAGTTTTGGCACCATGTTGGTCGAATATTCGGCCCCGCGATAGATTTCGGTCTGGCCCTTTTGGCGCCCGAAGCCTTTGACTTCGGTGACCGTCATGCCGGTAACGCCCAATTCAGTCAGACTCTCGCGAACTTCATCGAGCTTGAACGGTTTGATAATTGCAACGACGAGTTTCATGCCGCCCCCTTGGCTGTTCATTGTGCAGCGCAGCAAGAGACGTGCCAGATAAGGCAGGGGCGCGGCGGGAAGGAATTGTGGGCTCAAGTGGATTCGAATTGGGCAGCCGGTCGCCGTGACTGCCTAATTATTGAGCAGGAACATGATCCTGCAACCGAACCGGTAGGCCATCAATGCTCTTGGTGCGGTTCGCCTGATAAGCGAGCAATTCGGCTTCAGTAAATTTCTGCGCATATTTCTTGAGCGTCTGGCTTTCGCGATCAAATGTCATGAGCGGAACACCCCAGCCGCAGCTTGTTTGCACATTGTCAACATCGAACTCGAAAATCTGGCGCGTGCCGGGAAGTATTTCGAAATGTGGCGCAAGGTCCGCCCAACGTGCATCTTGGGGCAGGATCGCGCGGCCATGCGCATAAATACGCAGGATTAACGCAGGCCGATCAAACGCACAGAACATGATCGTCGCGCGGCCATCGGCAGCGAGATGCGCATGCGTTTCGTTGCCCGATCCGCCGACATCGAGATAGCCGACGCGCTTGTCGTCAAGCACGCGAAAGCTATCCATCCCCTTAGGGCTGAGGTTGATCCGCGCATCGGCTGCGGCGGTGGCAATGAAAAACACGGGTTGCTTGGCGATGAAGGCGCGGTGGTCGTCAGTTAAATAGTCGGTGAATTCGGACATGGTCGCAATCCTTGACGCGCATGAATCATGCGCGTAGTTTTAACGCATGAAACATGAGCGCATTTCCCGCCCAAAGCGGCAATCTGTCAATGTTTATCTGGACCGGACCATCGTCGAGGATGCCAAGGCCTTGGGCATGAACCTGTCCCGTACCTGCGACAACGCGCTTCGCATAGCCATCCGAACGGAGCGCGAGGCGCGGTGGAAGGCTGACAATGCCGAAGCGATCCAATCGTTCAACGATTATGTTGAGAAAAACGGGATTCCGTTGTCGCAATACCGGCAATTCTGATGGCACGTTTCGACGTGCATCGGAATCCCGAGGGTGTGGGGTATGTCGTCAACTGCCAGTCCGATCTGTTTTCCGAATACAGGGTGCGGGTCGTCGTTCCGTTGCTCCCCCCTTCGATTGCACCCAAAATTGTCAGTCGTCTCAATCCCGTGTTCGAGATCGAGGGTGAGCCAATGGTGATGGTGCCGCATTTTATCGCCAGCGTTCCAACAACCGCCCTTGGCCCTGTTGTGATGAGTTTGGAGCGTGAAGAATTGGCCATACAAGGTTCGCTGGACATGCTCACGAGCGGCTTTTGACCGCCCGCCCTCACCCACCAAAAAAATGATCGGCAATGTCCTTGGCGATGCGCGCGGGGCGCATGGTCTGTGCATCGATGCAGCACCAGCTGGATTGAACTTCGGCAAGTACATCCTCGCCGCGCTTGATAAGTGTCTGGTAAAATGCGCGCGCGCCCTGAACTTTTTCGAGGACGACTGTCGCAATCACTTCATCATTCAGGAACGCAGGTTTGCGGTACGTAATCTCATGCTTCAGCGCGACCCACATATGCGCGGCGACCGCACTCGGCGGCGCCAGTTTTTGCCAGTGTGCGACAACCGCGTCTTGCACCCAATTCAGGTAACGCGCATTGTTGACGTGCCCCATGAAATCAATGTCGGCGGGCAGGATGCCAATGGCGTGATGATGGGGAATCGCGGTCATTCCCATAATGTAGGGCACCAGCGATTAACTTTCTATGGCTGGGGATAACTCTCGTTAAAGCGAGCAACCGTCATCTTTGTGACGTCAATGCGTCATCGCTGCGCAACAGTCGGGCCGCATCGGATGAGGATTGCCAGAGGGGAGCTTCCAATGAAAAAATTGATCCGCGTCGCCACGGCGGTCGCACTTTTGTCGACCACCGCACACGCGGTTGCCGCCGTCACATTGACGGGCAGCTTTTCGGTCGCGGGGGCAGCGACGGACTTGTCGGGCATTGCGGCTGCTTTCGGCGGCAACCGGCTGAGTTTTGGATCGGACCTTGTTTATGATCAGGCAACAGACCTGTTTTACGGCATCACGGACCGTGGACCCGGCGGCGGCCTGGTCGATTATGCGCCGCGCGTCAACGCGTTCCGGCTGACGTTCGATAACGTTACGAACGCGGTTACGGGGTTCAGCCTGCAACAGACTATTGTGTTCACCAAGGCAGACGGCTCCGTTTTCAGTGGCCTCAATCCGCAAATTCGCGCGGGCAACCCTGCAATCCTTGGCGATTCATTCGATCCCGAAGGCTTCGTCCGACTGCCCAACGGCAACATGCTGGTGTCCGACGAATATGGCCCGTCGCTTTACGAATTTGACCCGACCGGCAAACAAGTCCGCGCGTTCACGACGCCGGAAAACCTGAAGCCGCGGACAGCAAGCGGTACGCTCGATTATGTCGCGGGTCGTCCGACGATCACGACAGGTCGTCAGGACAACCGCGGCTTTGAAGGCGTCACCGTCGGCAGCAACGGAAAAGTCTATGCGATCATGCAGGATCCGCTTGTGAGCGAAGGCGACCAGAGCGATGGCCGCCGCAGCCGCAACCTGCGCATTGTTGAATTCAATGCGACGACGGGTCTGGCGGAGCGGCAATTTATTTATCAGCTTGATACGATTGCCGACATAAACGGTCGTGTCGTGGCTGCCGGTGGTCCCGCAAACAGCTTCACGGCAACCAATCAGGGTCGCTCGATTGGCGTTTCATCGATTACGGCCATGCCCGACGGGACGTTTCTGGTCATAGAGCGCGACAATCGCGGTTTGGGCGTCGACGATCCGAATGCGAACATCAATGTGATCGGCCAGAAGCGCGTGTATCAGATCAGCCTGGCGAGCGCGACGGATGTGTCGGGGATCAGTCTGGCAGGGACAAATGCGCTCGGCAGCATCGTTCCTGCGACCAAGACATTGTATCTCGACGTTCAGGCGGCGCTTCGTGCAAACGGTGAGAACACATTTGAAAAGCTTGAAGGATTGGCGTTTGGTCCCGCGCTTCCCGGCGGCGGCTTCAACCTTATCCTCGTCACCGACAACGACTTTTCGGTGACGCAGACCGGCAACGGCACGCAGTTCGACGTGTGCACCAGCGGCGCTGGCGGCACGAATGTTCAGGTCGCGCTTGGTGCGGGCTGCCCGACTGGATTCGCGCTGATTGAAAGCAAAATCTACAGCTTCAGAGCGACCGGCATCAACGCTCCGGCAGTGCCCGAACCGACGACATGGGGCATGATGATTGCGGGCTTCGGTATTGTCGGCGCGGCGATGCGCCATCGGGCACGCACGCAGCTCGCCTAGCCGCGGCCACGATATCCGGGAACGTCCTGCGGGGGGAGCCAAAGTCCAGTTGGTGGCTCGCCCGATTGCCAGAACACGTCAATGGGAATCCCCCCGCGCGGATACCAGTATCCGCCGATGCGCAGCCAGTGCGGGGCCATTTCGGCGAAGAGACGTTCAGCAATGCCGACTGTGCAATCTTCATGGAAAGCCGCGTGATTGCGGAAGCTGCCGAGGAACAGTTTCAGCGATTTCGATTCGACAATGGTTTCGCGTGGCGCATAATCGATGACGAGATGCGCGAAATCAGGCTGCGCGGTAACCGGGCACAGCGATGTAAACTCGGGCGCGGTAAAACGGACGAGATAGGGCCGCCCCGGACGTGGGTTCGGCACATAATCAAGCGTTGCTTCTTTGGGTGATGCTGGCAGGCTGCTGGTTTGGCCAAGAAATTTCGGTGTCATTATTTATTCCTAACCGCTCCCCCTGAGCTTGTCGAAGGGTTGTCCTTCTTGTTGCAATCGTCGAGAAGAAGGACAGGCTTCGACAAGCTCAGCCCGAACGGAGAATTTGTTGACGACTCTGATCCCGGTCCTTGGTGACCAATTGTCGTTCGACCTGTCCTCGCTTCACGAAGCAGACCTTGCGAACTCGATCATCCTGATGATGGAAGTGGCCGACGAGACCACATATGTCCGCCACCACAAACGCAAGATTGCGTTCATCCTGTCGGCCATGCGGCATCATGCCGAGGCGTTGCGTCAAGCGGGCTGGACAGTTGATTATGTGAAGCTCGACGATCCAGAAAATAGCGGCAGCTTCACTGGCGAAATCGCCCGAGCCGTGGAACGCCACGCCCCGGACCGCATCGTCGTCACCGAAAGCGGAGAGTGGCGCGTGCAAGCCATGCTCGACGCGTGGGAAACGGTGCTCGGTATCGCAGTCGACATCCGCGCCGACACGCGGTTCATCGCCACGCACCGCGAATTCGACGACTGGGCCGAGGGCCGCAAAGCGCTGCGCATGGAATTTTTCTATCGCGACATGCGGCGCAAGACCGGACTGTTGATGGATGGCGACAAACCGGCGGGCGGCGAGTGGAATTTCGACAAGGAAAACCGAAAACCCGCCGGCAATAACTTGTTCGTGCCCGCCGCGCCGCATTTCCCGCCTAATGTAGTGACGCAGGACGTGATCGATATGGTCGCAGTGCGCTTTGCCGATCATATCGGCAGCCTCGACAATTTCGGGCTGGCAGTGACGCGTGACGATGCACTGCACGCGCTGAAACGGTTCATCGACGTCGCCCTCGCGCAGTTCGGTGATTTTCAGGATGCGATGGTCACCGATCAGCCTCTGCTATGGCACGCGCTGGTTTCGCCATACCTCAACAATGGCCTGCTCGACCCGCTTGAAGTCTGCCGCGCTGTCGAAATTGAATATCGCGGCGGTCGCGTGCCGATCAACGCCGCCGAAGGCTTCATCCGCCAGATCATTGGCTGGCGCGAATATATCCGTGGCATTTATTGGCGCGAAGGACCGGACTATGTCGAGCGCAATTTCCTGAATGCGCACCGCCCGCTGCCCGATTTTTACTGGACGGGCGACACCAAGATGAAGTGCCTGAGCCAGGCGATCGGCCAGACCATCGACCTGGCTTATGCGCACCATATCCAGCGGCTGATGATTACCGGCAATTTCGCGATGTTGATCGGCGCGGACCCGAAGGCGGTCGCGACATGGTATCTCGAAGTCTATGCCGATGCCTATGAATGGGTCGAGCTGCCCAATGTGCTGGGTATGAGCCAGTTTGGCGACGGCGGGCTGCTCGGGTCAAAGCCTTACGCGTCGTCGGGGGCGTATATTGACCGGATGTCCGATTATTGCGGGCATTGCCGATATGATGTGAAACAGCGCACCGGTCCCGACGCCTGTCCCTTCAATGCGTTATATTGGGATTTTCTGGCGCGCAACGAGGACAAGCTCGGCAAAAACGTCCGCCTCGCTATGCCATATCGCAACTGGGCGAATATGGCCGATGAGACGAAAGTCGCGTTACGCGCATCGGCAGCAGAATTTCTCGACGGTCTCGACGCGGGCAACGCACCCTATTAGAGGCAACGCCAAGATAAAGGGAGATGCACATGGATTCGCTGGTGTCCACCGAATGGCTGGCCAAGGAACTGGGGGCGTCCGACTTGCGTGTCGTTGACGCGAGCTGGCATCTGGATGCGCGCGATGCGGCGGCGGAATATGAAGCGGCGCATATTCCTGGCGCAGTGTTTATGGACCTTGGCGGTGTGGTGGATACGACGACCGATCTGCCAATGATGCTCCCCGCCGCTGAAAAATTCGCAAGCCGAATGCAGTCGCTGGGTCTCGGCGATGGCAGCCGCATCGTCCTTTACGATGACTCCGACGTAAAAAGCGCGGCCCGCGCGTGGTGGATGCTGCGGCTGTTCGGCGCGCACCAGATTGCGATCCTCGACGGTGGTCTTGCCAAATGGAAAGCCGAAGGGCGCGAGGTGAAAGCGGGCAAGGAAACATTGCGCCACCGCCATTTTACCGTCTGGAAGGATGCAAGTCATATCCGCAGCAAGGACCAGATGCTCGGTTTGCTCGACAGCAAAGCCGAACAGATTGTCGATGCGCGCGGAACCGGGCGTTTTGAAGGGCGCGAGGCCGAGCCGCGGCTTGGCGTGAACCCAGGCCATATGCCGGGAGCCAAGAACTTGCCGATGTCGGGCCTGTTCAATGCTGATGGTACTTGGAAAACCGGCGATACGCTCCGTGCTGCCTTCAAGGACGCGGGTGTCGATGTCGATGCGCCGATTGCTGCGACGTGCGGCTCGGGCGTGACGGCCACCGCAATTGCGTTCGGTGCGCATCTGCTCGGGAACGACAAGGTCGCGGTTTACGATGGATCGTGGAGCGAATGGGGTGCCGACAAGGACACGCCCAAGGAAATTGGGGCGGCGTGAGCCTTCCCCCCTTCCCTTCAGGGGAGGGGCCGGGGGTGGGGACTGTTAAAAAATCCCCTAGCTTGGCCCCTGCGAACACTCCCCACCCCAACCCCTCCCCTGAAGGGAAGGGGCTTAAAAA
>JANOVZ010000030.1:0-2111 GCA_031417655.1 Sphingomonas sp.
CCCATCTCTTCAGCGTAACGAATGTCGATCGCTTCGATCCTGGTAATGCCTTCGACGTGGGCTTTGTCGAACGACAGCGGAATGCCGAACGCAATCGCGGCGAGGATGCTGATTTTGTGACCGGCGTCGACACCTTCGATATCAAACGTGGGGTCGGCCTCGGCGTAACCCTTGGCCTGCGCTACTTTGAGCACGTCGGCAAACGACGCGCCCTTGCTGCGCATTTCGGAGAGGATGAAGTTGGTCGTGCCGTTGATGATGCCGGCGATCCATTCGATACGGTTGGCGACAAGGCCTTCTCGCAACGCCTTGATGATCGGAATACCGCCTGCGACCGCAGCTTCAAACGCGACGATCACGCCTTTTGCACGTGCAGCCGCAAAGATTTCGTTGCCATGCAAGGCGAGCAGCGCCTTGTTCGCGGTGACGACGTGTTTGCCGTTGTTGACGGCTTCAAGAATGAGCTGTTTGGCGAAGGTGTAGCCGCCGATCAGTTCGATGACGACATCGATGTCGGGGTTGCGCACGATGGCAAAGCCGTCATCGGTCACCACCGCGCAGCCCGCGACCACCTGATTGGCGAGCGTCAGGTTTTTGTCCGCCACATGCGTGATCGTAATCGGACGTCCAGCACGACGAGAAATTTCTTCGGCGTTGCGAGTCAGCACGTCAAAAGTGCCTCCGCCAACAGTGCCGATGCCGAGGAGTCCGATTCTTAGTGGTTTCATTTGTAGTTATCTAACTTGTAGGATGCGCTCTGCGCACCATGTCACGAGGTGCGCAGAGCGCACCCTATGGTCTTCGGGCGCTCACATCAGAGCAGCCCATCCTTCTTGAACATTTCCTTGATGCCGCGCACCGCTTGACGGGAACGCGCTTCATTCTCAATCAAGGCGAAGCGCACATGCGTATCGCCATACTGCCCAAATCCAATGCCCGGCGACACGCTGACCTTCGCGTCCGCCAGCAACTTTTTCGCAAATTCCAGCGAGCCCATTTTCATGTATGGCTCCGGAATTTTCGCCCAGATGTACATCGACGCTTTCGGGTTGTCGACCATCCAGCCTGCTTCGTGCAGGCCCTTGACCATTACGTTGCGGCGGCCTTCGTACTTGAGTCTTATTTCTTCAACGCAATCCTGCGGACCTTCGAGCGCCGCAATCGACGCCACCTGAATGGGCGTGAACGTGCCGTAATCGTTGTAACCCTTGATGCGGCCGAGCGCGTTCACCAGATGCGGATTGCCGACCATGAAGCCGACGCGCCAGCCGGCCATGTTGTAGCTTTTGCTCATGGTGAAAAATTCAACGGCGACGTCTTTTGCACCCTTGACCTGCATGATGCTCGGCGCTTTGTAGCCGTCGAAACCGAGGTCGGCGTACGCCAAATCATGCACCACCCAGATGCCGTGTTCGCGCGCCAGTGCCACAATCTTTTCGAAGAACGGCAAGTCAACACACATCGCAGTCGGGTTCGACGGAAAGCCGAGAATAAGCATCTTCGGCTTCGGGAAACTCTCACGAATCGCGCGCTCGACTTCCTCGAAAAAATCCACGTCTTCAGTCATCCGCACGCTGCGAATGTCCGCGCCAGCGATGATCGCACCGTAAATGTGAATCGGGTAACTCGGGTTCGGCACCAGCGCGGTGTCGCCGCGATCCAGCGTGGCGAGCATCAGGTGCGCGAGGCCCTCTTTCGAGCCGATGGTGACGATAGCCTCCGTGTCCGGATCGAGCCATGCGCCGTAGCGCTGCGCGTACCAATTGCAGATGGCTTTGCGCAGACGGGGAATGCCCTTCGACACCGAATAGCCGTGCGTGTCGCCGCGCAGCGCGGTTTCCACCAGCTTGTCGACGATATGTTTGGGGGTGGGGCCGTCCGGGTTGCCCATGCCGAAATCGATGATGTCTTCGCCTTTGCGGCGGGCGGCCATCTTTAGGTCGGTGGTGATGGCGAAGACGTACGGCGGAAGGCGCTTGATGCGCGAGAACTCGGTTTGCATGGATGATCCTGGTGCAAGGATTGTGAACTTACCCCTCCTCGATCCAACAGAAATCTGGCAGACGAAGGGGGCACCTGAGAATTGATGTTAGCGGGGAAATGAGTTTGCT
>JANOVZ010000031.1:0-32208 GCA_031417655.1 Sphingomonas sp.
TTTCCGGCGCGCAAGGCCGCCGTTTGATTCTTTTGGGCGCGCGTCGCCAAGAAAACAAACCAAAACTACCCTTCCACGGTGTATTGCTTCGGGGCGCTCCCCACGACGGCGTTTTATATCAACGGCGCTCACGCCACCAGAGTAGTCCGGCAATCGCAAAGCCCAGGGCAACACCTGTGACGAGCCCGATCGACGTTTGTCCATAAAGCCGCCCGACGACGACGCCTGCTGCGGCGCCCAATGCGATGAAGATGCCGCCACCGGTCGGGTTTTTCGATACTTTTGCCATAACACTGCCCCTGCCACGTCCCGATATGGAGCGCCACCCCGTCCCACGCCGGGACCGCTGTCCCACGTTGGCACTTGGTGAACGGACGCTTCATTATCGTCAGCCGCCGCAGAGGCCAAAGCGCAGAACTGGCACGCAAATTGTAAGATGGAGAAAGGGCACGGGAGCGTTGGCGTTGAGTAATTTTCCATTTGTCGCTGACCGGGGGGCGGTAACAGATGCGTATGAGTTGATGGCCCGTTTCGGCGAAGACGCCGGTGCAGAGGCCGCGACCCGTGCGGACGCCAGTCGCAACCGTGGCAATGTCACCAGCTTTTGCCGGTGGCGTCAGATTGAGCGGATGATCGTCGCGCTGGGTAATCCCTATGTCGATGGAACACGCCACTGATCGATTAGTTATGGTCCCGATGGCGCAAAGCCGTTAGCGAGGGTCCATGAGTTTTCAAAACGTGCGGCGGTCGGCGGTGTGCGCGATGGTCGCACTGATGCTTGCATCGGCTGCGCACGCGCAAACAGTTCCGCTCGATCCTGAATCACCGATGGCGCCGCTGCCCGACCTCGGGGTTGAGTGGCCTGACCTCAATAAGACTGACCCGATCTCGCCCGCGCTTGAGGCGGCACCTGCGACCATCGAAGTGGCGGATAATCAGCGTTACGGCCTGGTGATTACCGGGATTGATACCCTGCCCGATATTGTGTCGACACGGTTCAATGAGCTTTCGGTGCTTAAGGAAGGCGAAGGCAAACCCGCAAACGTCGCGCAGATTGATCGGCGCGCGCGCGATGATTCCGAGCTTCTCAATACGATCCTGCGCGCCGAAGGTTACTATGACGCGAACATCGAAACCGATGTCGCGCCTGTCGATGGGCGGTTGGTCGTCACCCTCGCGGTCGAGCCGGGGCCTTTGTATAAATTCGGCGATGTGCAGATTGCCGGCGCGCCCAAGCCCGAGGTGCGTGACTCCTTTGGTGTGAAAGCCGACGATGCCGTCAACGCCGATGCCATCATCTCGGGCGAACTCGCTATCGCTCAGAAACTGGGTCGCGAAGGGTATCCCTTTGCCAAAGTCGCTGAACCCGAAATCGTCGTCGACCATGACACGCGGATCGCGACGCTGAACCTGAACGTCGATTCAGGGGGTGAGCGACGGATCGGTGCGATCACCGTGCTTGGCGACAAGGCGCCGTTCGGACCCAAGCATATCGGCACCATCGCGCGTTTTCGTTCGGGCGAGCTTTACGACCAGTCGATGATCGACGACCTGCGCCGCGCCCTCATCGCGACTGGGCTGATCTCGACCGTCAAACTCGAACCCGTCGAAGGCACGACGCCCGGCACCGTCGACATTGCCACCACCATTGAACCGGCGCCGTTCCGCACGATCGCGGGCGAAGCAGGTTATGGCACGGGCGAAGGATTCCGCGTCGAGGCCAGCTGGCAGCACCGTAATTTCATCCGCCCCGAAGGTGCCGTGACGTTTAAGGGCGTTGCGGGCACGCGCGAACAGTCGCTGGGCGCGATCCTGCGCATGGGCAATTTCCGGCGGCGCGATCAGGTTCTCAATGCCTCGATGATCGCCAGCCGTGAAGCGCGTGCCGCCTATGACGCCAGCACATTCGAGATCGCCGCAAGCCTCGAGCGGCAGACGAACATCATCTGGCAGAAAAAATGGACCTATAGTCTGGGGTTCGAGCTGCTCGCGTCCGACGAAAAAGATTTTGTGGCAACAGCGGGGATCGCCCAGCGGCGGACTTATTTCATCGGCGCACTGCCCGCGACGCTTGGTTATGACGGGTCGGACGATTTGCTTGATCCAAAACGCGGTTTTCGCTTGTCGGGGCGGCTGTCGCCTGAAGTTTCGCTATCGGGCAAAACCTTCGGCTATGTCCGTGCCCAGGTGGACGCGAGCGGCTACGTCCCCGTTGGCGAGCGGCTCGTGATCGCAGGCCGCGCGCGGATCGGCATGACGGCGGGAGCGTCGCGCGATGACATTGCGCCGTCGCGACTGTTCTATTCGGGTGGCGGCGGTTCGGTGCGCGGCTATGGCTATCAGGAAATTGGCCCGCGCAACGTGCTCGACCAGCCGATTGGCGGGCGCAGTCTCGCCGAGTTTTCGCTTGAGGCACGCGTGCGGTTGCCGATCTTCGGTGGCAATTTTGGTGTGGTCCCGTTTGTCGATGCGGGAAACATCTATACGGAATCGATCCCGAAATTTTCGGGGTTTCGCATCGGCGCAGGGGTGGGCTTGCGCTATTATTCGAACTTCGGCCCGATCCGCATCGACGTTGGAACGCCGCTCGGCCGTCGCAAGGGTGAATCGATTGTCGCAGTGCAGGTTTCGCTGGGGCAGGCGTTTTGATGAATCCTTCCCACACCGTTCGGGCTGAGCTTGTCGAAGCCGTGTCCTTTTTCGGCACTGTCGCAAAAGAAAGGACAGCCCTTCGACAAGCTCAGGGCGAACGGTGGGGGCGGTGACTCGCGCCGTAAAATGGATCGGCGGCATTCTGCTCGCGCTGACATTGGCAGCAGGCGCGTTGCTTCTGCTAGCGGACAGCAGTGTTGGCCACCGCTACCTCATTGACCGGATCGAAGCGCTGCGCCCCGCATCGGGCTTGCGATTTCAGGTCGGCCGGATCGACGGTTCGATCTGGAACAAGGCCAGCATCCGCGATCTGCGCATTCTTGACGCAGGCGGCGTGTTTTTTGAAAGTCCCGACGTCGATCTCGACTGGACGCCGCGCGCATATCTCGACAATCGCCTCGACATCACCAGCCTGACTGCCGAGGCCGCGACACTGCGACGGCTGCCCAAACTGGTGCCGTCGGTCAAAAAGGGTGCGATCCTGCCCGGCTTCGATATTCGAATCGGGCGGCTGGCCATCGAACGGCTGACGATTGGCGAGGCTGTTTCGGGCAAAGCACGGACTGGCAAGCTCGAGGCCAAGGCCGACATCCGCGACGGGCGCGCGGTCGTGGTTGCCAACGCGAAAACCAGTGGCGGTGATCTGCTGGCAATCAATTTGGACGCCGAGCCTGACCGTAACAAGTTCGACGTCGCGGGTACACTTGATGCGCCAACCGGTGGTTTGTTCGGCGCGGTGCTCGGGACACAGCGTCCCGTGACCGCGCAGCTTGACGGTGATGGGACGTGGCAAAACTGGAAAGGCACACTGGCGGCGACCGCATCGGCAAAGCGCGTCGTCTCGCTCGACCTGATGGTGCGCGGTGGGCGTTATGATGTCGAAGGGATGCTCGCGCCGTCGCTGATTACCGAAGGTAAGCTGATGCGGCTGACGTCGCCGGTCGTGCGCGTGAAGGGCAATGCGATGCTCGCCAACCGGCGCCTTGATACGCATATTGCGATGGCGTCGGATGCGCTGGCGGTCAGCGCGAATGGCATTGTCGATCTGGCCAACAGCAGTTTCGATGCGATGCGGATCGACGTTATCCTCCGCCGTCCCAACGCATTGCTTGGCAACATGACCGGGCGGAATATTACGCTCAAAGCAATGCTCGACGGCACCTTTGCGACGGCCCGCTTCGATTATCTGCTGACCGCCAATCGCGCTGCGTTTGATGCGACGGGTTTCGAAAATGTCCGCGCCTCGGGGCAGGGGCGGCTGGGCGGATCGCCGGTCAATGTGCCGGTTCGGCTAACGGCAGCGCGGGTGACCGGCGTTGGCGATATTGCCGGTGGTATCTTGCGCAACCTGTCGGTCGACGGGGTGCTGAAAGTCACATCGAAGCTAATCACTGGCGAAAATCTGAGGCTGTCGTCGGACAAGCTGACCAGCCGGATTACTTTGCTGATTGATCTTACCAATGGCCGCTATGACATTGCGTTGGCCGGGCAATTGGGGCGTTACTTGATCCCTGGCCTTGGCATCATCGAGGTGAAATCGACGCTCAAAATCGTCCCCGGCCCAAACGGTGTGGGCACGCGGATCGTCGGGCGCGGTGAGGCGTGGGTGCGCCGTCTCGACAATAGCTTTTTAGCCAGCCTGACCGGCGGGCTGCCCACTATCGAAACGGGACTTGAGCGTGGCGGCGATGGCATCATCCGTTTTGTGAACTTAAAATTGCGGTCGCCCAAGTTGCAACTGGTCGGCAATGGCCATCGGCGCAACGACGGCACGTTCTTTTTCGAAGGATCGGGACGGCAGGCGCAATATGGCCCCATCCGCCTGAAGCTCGACGGGCGGATCGACCGGCCCAAGATTGACCTGATCCTAGCGCGGCCGATGGATTCGCTGGGCCTGCGTAATGTGCAAGCGTCACTTAACCCGACGGCGACCGGCTTTGCATGGGCCGCGCGGGGGATTTCGACGCTAGGCCCCTTCACCGGAAACGGCGCGATCCTGCTCCCCAAAAATGGCAGCGCGGTGATCCAGATTGCTGCGCTTGACGCCTCGGGCCTACGCGCCACCGGCAATCTTCAGGCATTGAACGGTGGCTTTGGCGGGCAACTCGCGCTGAACGGGAGCGGCATTTCGGGCACGCTCGATTTCGCGGCACCATCGGGCGTCCAGCGGATCGCAGCGCATTTGACGGCGCGCGATGCGCGGCTCGCCGGTCCGCCCGTAATCGCGGCGCGTCGTGGGCAGCTTGATGCGGTGATGCTGCTCGACCCGCGCGGGACGACGATTGACGCGACGATGACGGGGCAGGGGCTGCGTTATGGCAACCTCACGCTCGCCAAGCTGAACGGCACGGCGAAACTGACCGACGGCAGCGGCGAAGTGCGGGCGGCGTTCGCCGGATCGCGCGGACGGACATTTGATTTGCAGACCGTTGCGCAAATATCCCCTGACCGGATCAGCATCACCGGTTCGGGCACTGTTGACCGCCGCGCGATAAAGCTTGATGCGCCTGCCATTCTGACGCGCAATGGCGCGGATTGGTCGCTCGCGCAAACGGCATTAAGTTTTGCTGGCGGCACGGCGCGTGTTTCGGGAACATTCGGCGGATCGGCGACTGCTTTGGATGCGACGGTGCAGTCAATGCCGCTGACCGTGCTTGATATCGTCAATCCCGGCCTCGGTCTGGGCGGCAATGCGAGCGGCAGCATCAGTTTCAACCAACCCGCGGACGGCAGTGCCCCCACGGGTCGTGCTGACCTGCGCATCCGAAATCTCACGCGCTCGGGGCTGGTCTTGTCGTCGAAGCCCGTCGATGCGGGCGTCGCTGCCATCCTGTCGGGCAACGGCCTTGTCCTGCGCGCCGTCGCGGCAAGCGGAGGGCAAACGGTCGGGCGGGCGCAGATGCGTGTTGCGCCGCTCGGGCGTGGCGACATGATGAGCCGCATCACCAATGCCCCACTGTTTGCGCAGGTCCGCTATAATGGCCCGGCGGATACGCTGTGGCGGCTGACCGGTGTTGAAAGTTTCGACTTGTCGGGTCCGGTCGCCGTTGGTGCGGACGTTGGCGGGACGATCAACAATCCGCAAATTCGCGGATCATTCGCCACGCAGAATCTCCGCCTCGAAAGTCCGGTGAGCGGCACAGTACTCACCGGCGTGCAAGCGCGCGGCAATTTTGGCGGGTCGAAACTGGTGATCGACAGCTTTACTGCCACCGCCGGACGCGGGACATTGGCGGGGCGGGCGGCATTTGACCTCGCGGCGGCGAACGGCTTCGGCATCGATATCAGTGCCAACGCGACCAATGCCGAGATTATCAAGCGCGATGATGTGTCGGCGACGGTCACGGGTCCGCTGACAATCAAGTCGGACGGCGGCAGCGGGTTGATTTCGGGCGATCTCGATCTTGTGCGCAGTGCCTTCCGTCTTGGTCAGGCCACGGCAACGGCAGCAATTCCGCGCTTAAAAGTCCGCGAGATCAATCGCCCCGCCGACCGCGCCGAAGCCGCCGCCGCGCCAATGCGCTGGGCGCTTGAGGTGAAAGCGCGCGCGCAGAACCAGCTGGCGGTGACGGGTCTCGGCCTCGACAGCGAATGGGAAGGCAATATCACACTTGGCGGGACACTGGACGCCATGCGCATCACCGGACGGCTCGATGTGGTGCGCGGGGGGTATGAATTTGCCGGGCGTCGTTTCGATCTGGATCGCGGCACGATTCGGTTTCAAGGCGTGTCGCCGCCCGACCCCGTTCTCGATATTCAGGCCAATGCGAGCATCCAGTCGATTGCTGCGACGATTAAAGTCATCGGCACCGCGTCGAAGCCTGAGATTACCTTCAACAGCGTGCCCGCACTGCCGCAGGACGAGCTGCTCTCACGCCTGTTGTTCGGGACTTCGATCACCAACCTGTCGGCCCCCGAAGCGTTGCAACTCGCTGCTGCTGTGACGAGCCTGCGCGGCGGCGGTGGTGGACTCGACCCGATCAACGCCGTGCGCCGTGCGATTGGTCTCGACCGGCTGCGCATCGTTGCGGCGGATGCGACCACGGGGCAGAAAACGTCGGTTGCGGCGGGCAAATATATCACGCGCCGCACTTATGTCGAAGTGATCAGCGACGGGCAGGGCTATTCCGCGACGCGCATCGAGTTTCAGGTGACGCGGTGGTTATCGCTGCTCTCGACGATTTCGACGATCGGGCGGCAGAGTGCGACGGTCAGGGTGTCGAAGGATTATTGAGGGGGCCGCAGGCAGAAAAGTGTCAGACACTTTTTCCGAGAAGTCGGCGTTAATGAAAACCGCTGCACGAAAAAGTGTCTGACACTTTTCCGCCGGTTCAAACCACCTTGCGCCCCACCCAGATCACCCGGCCGATCACATCGACTCTTGCCGCCGGAACGTCGGGCCAGCTCGGGTAAGCGGGATTGTCACTCCGCACCGCCACACTACGACCCGCTGGATTAACCGCCAGCCGCTTGACGTTCAGCGCATCATCAATCCGCAACACATAAATCCCATCGCGCAGCCGGTCGCCCGCGTCACCGCGATCCACGAGAATATCATCCCCGTCGGCCAGCGTCGGCATCATCGAATCGCCTTCGACGCGGATCGCCGAGACCATGTCGGGCGTCGCCGTCAGCCGCCGGAGCCAGCCCGCATCAAAGCCGAAGCGCGCCTCGACCCGCTCGTTGCCGGGCAACGCCCCCGGTCCCGCTGACGCACCGACGGACATTTGCGGAATTGAAATCAGCCCATTGCGTTTGCGGCTTACCGACGCAGGCGGTACTTCGACGGGACCGCCCAGAACCGCTTCGGATACACCATAATAGCGCGCCAGAATCCGCCGGTCTTCCTCGTCCAATTTGCGCGGCACGCCACGTTTGATGAATTGTTGCACATAAGCGGCATTGCGACCGAGCAGCCGAGAGAGCGCGACACTGCTGTCGCCACGATCATTCATCAGCCGTTCGAGGGTATCGCGCGCATCAACCATAAAAACGACATAGCAATAGGAAAACTCCTAGACAAGTAGGAAATTGCACTTGAAATAGGAATAATCCTATTAACGAATCGGAGGAGTCGGGCGGTGCACTTACGGAAAATAATCGAAACCTATCTGAAAGCGTCGGGCACGCCGGCGACGCGGTTCGGGCGTGAAGCGGTTCGCGATCCGCGGCTTGTTCATGACATGCGCCGGGGCCGCGAGATTGGGCCGCGCGTCGCCAAACGCATTCTCGCTTTCATCGCGGAACGCAGCGCATGACTCGCCCTGCACACCGCGTGCTGATGGATGCGCTCGCTGATTATCTTGGCCCCCTCGATGATGTCGTTGCCAAAACCCGCGATTGGGCCAGTGCGACATTTGTGGGAATGAGCCACGAAATTGCGTTCGTTTGCACGGCGGATGCGATGCTGATCGATGCATTGCCCGATATTGATCTCCCCATGGCGGGGCAATTTGTGGCGGACTTGGTGGTGGTTTCGTGTGCGGCGCAGGGGCCATATCAGTATGTCGAGATCGAGGTTTTGACGGTGCAGGATTGATAACCCGTCATTGCGCGCGTAGCGAAGCAATCCAGATTGCACTGTTCGACTGGATTTCTTCGCTGCGCTCGCAATGACGGTGCCTCGGAGTAGGCGGCTATTAAGAAGTTGGTGACCTTCACCCCGTCTTCGGCATCAACTTCCCGAGCAAGCGCCGCACCATCACGATCAGCGTCACCGACCCGATGACAACGCCAACCGCGACGATCACTGCCAACACTGGGCTGGCAATCGCGGCTACGATCAGGCCCGTGGTCGTCACATCCTCGCCGGTCGATACAACGACATTGCTCAACGGTTCGGGACTGGCGTTGACCACCGCGCGCGTGCCTGCTTTTGCGGCGTGGCCCATCAGCGCCGCGCCGCCGCCGAGGAGCAGCGTCACCACCTGCCACGTCGGATCATTGGCGTCGACGACGGCGAGCGCGAGCAAGGCGCCACCAACCGGGCGGATCGCCGTGTGAACGGCGTCCCACAGCGAATCGATCCACGCGATTTTGTCCGCCAGAAATTCGGCGACGACGCCAAGGCCCGCCGCACCGATCACCCAAGAGCTGCTCAGGACTTGCAGTCCGTGCAAATGTTCAGGCAGCGCGATGAAGCCAAGGCGCATCGCGATGCCGGTGGCGAGCACACACAGATACACGCGCCAGCCCGACAAGAGGCTAAGGCTGGCGGCGGTTCCGATGAGACTGATCAGGTCCATATGCACTAGCTGCCACGCCCTTTGCGCGCTGGCAATGTTGCGGCTAGGCGATGGGTATGGACGGTATATACATCCCCGCCGCGACATTGGTTCTGTTCCGCGAAAATAGTGGCGCGGCGGAGCATTTGTTCGTCGAGCGCGCAGGGACTATGTCGTTCGCGGCGGGAGCAATCGTGTTTCCTGGTGGGCGCATTGACGCAGGCGACCGGATGCTCGCCACGCATTTTCCGGGGCTTGATCCTGATGACGGCGCAGCGCGGATTGCGGCGATCCGCGAGACCATAGAGGAAGCCGGGGTTGCGGTTGGGTTCCATGACTTGCCCGACGCCGCAGTGCTGGCGACGATGCGCGCACAGCTTTTGGACGGCATGGTGTTCGGCGATGTTATTGCGGCGGCGGGGCTTAGGATTGACGTCGCTGCGCTGACCTGTTTTGCGCGCTGGTGTCCCAATATGCATCACACGCGGAATTTCGATACGCGTTTTTACGTGGCGCAGATGCCCGATGGTGCGGCGATGGCAAGTGTGGATGCGACCGAGAATGTCCGCCTGTTCTGGGGCACGGCGCAGAGCGTTCTCGACGATGCCGATGCGGGCAACGTCCAGATTATTTTCCCGACGCGGCGCAATCTTGAACGGCTGGCAAAGCTCGGATCCTATGACGCGGCGCTGGCCGAGGTTGCGGTGACCGCGCCCGACAAGATAACGCCGTATTTCGAAATGCGCGACGGCGAACAATATTTGTGCATTCCCGACGGGCGGGGCTATCCGGTGACGACGGAGCTGATGTCGAAGGCGATGCGGGGGTGACGTCGCTCAAGGATAGGAAACCAGTGCTCCGGGCTTGACCCGGAGCTTTGCTAATAAGCTTGCAAGCCAGTTCTTGCAGGGCTCCGGATCAAGTCCGGAGCACAATGGCTAATTCGGGAGCGCCCACGGTTCGATCTTGTCGACCCACTCCGGATAAAATGCGGGTTCACGTGTTGACCAGCCCGGCGCGGTCGCAGCGGCTTCGCTGATCGACTGGAGCAAGGCCCGCCGACGTTCAGGGTGGAGATGTGGCAATGACGCAGCAGCGCAGAAGGCGCCGGGCAGCCACGGTCGTGCGCTGGCGCCGATCAGGCGTTCGTAAAGGAAGCGATACGCACCAAAGCTCGGCAGGCGATCCTGCCCGAGATCGAACGCGCTCATCGTGACCAGCGGGGCCATGAAAGGTTCGACGCGGTCAAGCCCCGAATCCTCGGGCACGGATTCGCGCAGTGTTTCCAATCGTTCGTAAAGTTTGGCCTGGGCTTTGATGCTGGCGGATTCGATCAAGTCGCGTGACCAGATGTCGAGCGCGTCGGCGCGTTGCAAACCGACATCGAGCGAACGGCGGATGTAACGCTGCGTTGATGACGGAAAGCTCGCGAATTCCTTCATTTCGGAAAGTGTTGCGGCCCCGTGAGCCCCGCGTGCGGTGGTACCCATAATGCGTGTGCCCTTTGCCCAAAAAGCATGTCCCGACTAACAGCTTGCGCCTTTTTGGTTAGCGCAAGCTTAACGGCCAAGGAATCATGGTTTGTGCTGCGATGCAATACAAATCGAACTGCTCGTGCTCCTGCGAAGGCAGGAGCGTTGGAGCAAGAGTGCATTGCCGATAAACAAAGCTCCTGCTTTCGCAGGAGCACAGCGGGATGTGAAAAAATGGGTGGAGGTTTCTGTTGCCCGGCACCTGCGCTTTTGCAGGAAATGCCGGAGGTTCTGTTGCTCGGCCCTCCGGCGGCCGCTGGTTTCCACTTCTGTTGCCCGGTGTGGTCCGTACCGCGCTCAGGCTTTCTAACTTCGTCCGTGAAGACTTAGTTAGGCAGCAATTGCGAGGGCCTCGTTATCGTTGGCACCTATTGGTTTTGAACGGTTTTAAGGCGCATTCAGGCCTGGCAAAAATATCGCTTTTCAACACACGTCGATCCTAGTTCGGCCCCGTCAGGACTCCCGCTTTCACGGAAGTTTTGGTGGAGCCGCCGGGTACCGCCCCCGGGTCCGCTGTGTCTATGACACGACATCATTCATCACCATCTCCGAACGAATCCGGCAGTGCCAATATAGGGCAACGGCAGTTAATTAAAAGGGCGGACTCAACTTGCCGTTCATGTTCAGCGCGTTAAGAGCTTTGCGATGCTTACCCAACGATCCCGTTATGCGCTGCGCGCGATGCTTGTTCTGGCGAATGAAACAGTGGGACAGCCCCCCGTTCCCATGAGCCGGATTGCCAACGAAGCACAGATCCCACGCAAGTTCCTCGAGATCATATTGGGCGAGCTGCGCAATGCCGGTTTTGTCGTCTCGACGCGCGGCAAATCGGGCGGTTTTCACCTTGCGCGACCATCACATTTGATTTCGTTCGGCGATATTATCCGGACGATCGAAGGGCCACTCGCGCTGGTGCCCTGCGTCAGCCGCACGGCGTATAAACGCTGCAAGGATTGCCGCAGCGAAGCGCATTGCGCGATCCGCCGGACGATGCTGCACGTGCGCGACGATACCGCGCGGATTTTGGACGGGACAAGTTTAGCGAGTGCGACGGCCGAGGATCTTGAAGCGGCTTAGCTCAAAGTAATTCCCCTCCACGCCTTCGTGGAGGGGCTAGGGGTGGCCCCTGTTTGCAATAGTTCAGAAAGAACCCACCCCCGACCGCTCCAGCAAGGGCTGGAGGGGAGAAAGTCTTCCCTACTTCTTCAAACCGTCGCGGATTTCGCGGAGGAGCAGAATATCCTCGGGCGTCGCATCATCGGCATTGCGCGCGAAAGCTTTGTTCGCGGCTTTGACGATCATGAAGATGACCCAGGCGAGAATGACGAAGTTGATCACTTCGGTGATGAAATGGCCGTATGCAAATACCGGCACACCAGCGGCTTTCATGCCGGCCAGCGTTTCCGCAGCGCCTGCGGGCACGCTTCCGATGGGCACATACATATTCTCGAAATTGATGCCGCCGGTCAGGATGCTCAAAATCGGATTGATGAAATCGTCGGTCAGCGCGGTGACGATTTTGCCAAACGCCGCGCCGATGATGACACCGACTGCGAGGTCAAGGACATTGCCCTTGTTGATGAAAGCCTTGAATTCTGAAATCATACTCATAGTGCGAACCCCTCGTTCTGATTAACTACCAATTTACCATGACAGCGCTGCACTCGATTGCAACCCCGTGTATCCTCCTGACGCAAAACGAATTGCACCTTTGCCGGGGAGTCGTGTATTAGCCGCGTAGAACAATAACGCCGGAGACACTTTATGCCGTTCGATCGTCGCCTTGCCTTGCTTGCCCCGCTTGCTGCTGTTTCACTCAGCGGTTGCGGGATCAATTCGATTCCGACGGCGGAGGAAAACGCAAAGGCGAAATGGGCGAATGTTCAGGCCGATTATCAACGACGTGCAGACTTGATCCCCAATCTGGTTGAAACCGTGAAGGGTTTTGCAAAGCAGGAATCAACCGTCCTGACGCAAGTGACCGAAGCGCGTGCGCGCGCCACCGCGACGCCGCTTGCCCCTGCTGATCTGACTGATCCGGCGAAGGTGAAGGCTTTTCAGGAAGCGCAAGGCGCGGTGACCGCAGCGTTGGTCAACATCCGCAACATTACCGAAGCCTATCCGCAGCTGAGTTCGAATGCGAACTTCCTCGCGCTGCAATCGCAGCTCGAGGGGACCGAGAACCGGATCAACGTCTCAATCAAGGATTATAACGAAGCGGTGCAGGGGTATAACACTACGATCAAGACGTTTCCCGATGCCGTGGGCGCAAAGATTTTTTATGGCTCAAAGCCGATGACGCCTTACGCCGCAACCGCACCCAACGCGGACCGCGCGCCGCCGGTGAAGTTTTAGAGTCGCTCGATGAACAACGCACTCCGTGCTCCGGCGCAGGCCGGAGCCTCGCTTGGGAGAGTGCAACCTGCGTCCACGGCTCCGACTTTCGCCGGAGCACATTGGTTGTTATTCGTTTTCCTTCTGTTTGCAGTGCTCCCCGCCCACGCCCAGACATTCCCCAAACTCGCGGGCGAACCTGTCGTCGATGCCGCAAACCTGCTTGATCCCGCGCAGGAAGCGGCGCTCAACGCGAAGCTGAAGGCAATCAACGCCGCGACCGGGCATCAGGTTGCGGTCGCGACGATCCCCAGCCTCGAAGGGCGCGACATTGCCGATTATGGCTATCGACTGCTCAGGACGTGGGCGCTGGGCACCAAGGAAAAGGATGACGGCGCGATCCTGATCATCGCGCCGAACGAACGGCGGACGCGGATCGAAGTCGGCTACGGGCTGGAGCCGGTGCTGACCGATGCCTATTCGAGCGTCATCATCAATTCGGTCATCATTCCGCAGTTTAAGTCGGGCAATTATCCCAGTGGGATCGATGCAGGTGTCGATGCGATTGCTGCGCAGATCAAACTACCGCCCGAGGAAGCGGCCGCGCGGGCAGCACAGGCGCAAGCCCGACGGCCCGACAGCGGGGGCATTCCGGGCGGCATCATATTCTTCATTTTCATATTCCTGTTTGTGATTCTGCCGCTTCTGCGCAGCGTCGGCGGGCGGCGGCACCGGGGGATCGGGGGGCGCGGCGGCGGCAGCGGGATTGGTGAAGTCATCCTGTGGAGCGCGATTAACGCCGCGGTGAACAGTCGCGACAATGATGGCGGCGGCTGGGGCGGCGGCGGTGGCGGTGGCGGTTTCGGGGGCGGCGGCGGCTTTTCGGGTGGCGGCGGCTCGGGCGGTGGCGGCGGCGCGTCGGGGGGATGGTGATGGACGATACCGATCGCGCGCGCCTGAGCAACGCTGTTCGCACGGCCGAGGCCGATACCTCGGGCGAGATTGTCACGATCATCGCGGATCGTTCGGATGCCTATCATGATGTCGGGCTGCACTATGCGATCCTCGCGATGCTGCTCGTGCCCGTGCTGTTCGCGGCGTTTCCGGCATGGCCAGAAGTGTTGCTCGCGATGGTTACGAGCGGTTGGGGCGAGCGTGACATGCCCGCGCTGTATGTGCTGATCTTCTTCCTGATAGCGCTGGTGTTTCTGATCGTGCGCTATGGCCTGGCGATCATGCCGCTGCGGCTCGCGCTGACGCCCAAAGCAACGCGGCGGCGGCGGGTGCGGCGGCGCGCGCTCGAGCTGTTCAAAGTCGGCACGGAGAAGCGCACGACGGGACGGACCGGCATTCTTATCTACCTTTCGATGGGCGAGCATATGGCCGAGATTGTGGCCGATGAAGCAATCTACACTCGTGTCCCTGATACCGATTGGGGCGATGCGATGGCGGCGATGATCGAGCATGTCGCGGCGGGGCGCGTGACCGACGGGATGATTGCTGCCGTCGAAAAAGTTGGTGTGATCCTCGCGGGCCATTTGCCACGCGCCGATGACGACAAGAATGAGCTGAGCGACCGGGTGATCGAGCTTTGATGTCGGGCTTCGCAACCTCCGTTCGCCCTGAGCCTGTCGAAGGGCTGCCCTTTTCTTCGTTATGGCCAGAAAGAAGGACAAGGCTTCGACAAGCTCAGCCCAAACGGGGGTTTTTGTGAGTAAAAGCGAGCCCGAAGAAGTCGTATGGCAGGGCAACTATGTCACGACCAAACGCCGCGGGCCGTGGGAATATGTTGCGCGCGCACGGGGGATTGGTGCCGCCGTGATCCTCGCGATTGAGGATGGGCATGTGTTGCTCGTCGAGCAATATCGTGTGCCGTTGCAGGCGCGGTGTCTGGAGTTGCCTGCGGGCTTGGTAGGCGACGAAACCGAGGGTGAGGACGTGGCGACCTCCGCCGCGCGCGAGCTGGAGGAAGAAACCGGCTATCGCGCTGATCGCATAGAGATCATCGGCAGCTTCGCAACGTCGCCCGGCATGGTCAGCGAGACATTCACACTGGTCCGCGCGCATGGATTGACCAAAGTAAGCGAGGGCGGCGGCGTGCCGGGTGAGGATATCACCGTGTACCGCGTGCCGATGAGCGAGGTCGCAGCATTTATCGCGGACAAGCGACGCGATGGCGTTGTGATCGATGTGAAGCTGTTGGCGCTCACGAGTTTCCTGTGATGCGGTTCACGGCGTGCCTTTCCACGATCGTGCTGCTTTCGGGCTTGGCGCACGCGCACGGCACGCATTTGCCGCTGGGCGATGGGAAGCTGACCAATACGCCCAAGATCGGCTATGTTCTCGCTTGCCAGAGCCGCTTTCCGGGCGGCGGTGGTGCCACCTTGGCGGGGCCGTGGATCAAGGACGGATACTGGACGCCTGCCGCCAAGCCGCAGGTTGAGGGCAATGTCCGCTGGCCCAATGCGCGGGTGTCGATTGCGGTAGAGGGCAGCGAGCGCGTGGTCCGTGCCAATGGCCTGCCCAGCCACGAAACCGGCGAATTTCCGGTGCGTCCGGGCAGCGTCGCCTATCGCTATGACCGCAACCCGAATAGCATCGGCGAACGGCCCGTCCTGTTGCGGATGCCCGCCACGCCAAAGCCGGCAACGCAGCCGTCTTGCGTCCCGATGGGGATGATCGGCTTTGCGGTGTCGGGCGTCGCAATTTTCAACGCCTTTGACCTGCAAGGGCGCGACGCACCGGCGTATGAGATGCAGGACAAATGCAACGGCCATCCCGAAATAACCAGCCAATATCATTATCATGACCTGTCGCCGTGCCTGAAAGCCGCCACGCCCGACGCGCCGGTGGGGTGGATATTGGATGGATTCCCGATTTTGGGGCCGGTTGACGGCAAGGGTCGGGTTTATGCCAGTGCGGATCTTGACGTCTGCCACGGGATGACCGGTCCGGTGATGATCGATGGCAAGCGCGTTATGACTTATCATTACCGCTTCACCCGCGATTTCCCCTACACGATCAGCTGTTTCCGCGGGAGCCCGATCGCAGTCGAGCGTCGCCGCCCGATGATGCCACCACCGCGTTATTGACCGAGTTGGCAATTCGGCGTTTGTTTGTTATAACGTCCGTATGAACATTCCGCTTAAAGTCATCAAAATCGGAAATTCGATGGGGGTCATCTTGCCAAAGGAACTGCTGAAAAAGCTCGGTGCCGAGGCAGGGGATTATGTTGCGGCGACTGAAGTTGGCAACGGTATTGAGCTAACCCCGCACCGTCCCGATTTTGAAACGCAGATGGCGGCGGCGCGCGACGTTATGGCACGGCGCAAGCTCGCACTTCGCGAACTCGCCAAATAAATTCGGGTGGCTGACTGGATTTGGGTCGCGACCGATGTCGCGTTGGCGGCACACCGTGAACAGTTGGCCGAACATGGCGGTGGCGAAGGCGTTCGCGATGAGCGCCTGCTTGACAGTGCAATGGCGCGTGCACCGAATCTGGCGGCTTATGGCGAGCCCGATGCGGCGGCGCTGGCGGCAACTTATGCTTTTGGAATCGCGCGCAACCATCCGTTTGTGGATGGCAACAAGCGAACGGCAGCGGTCGTTAGCGAAACTTTCCTCGTGCTCAACGGCTATGCGCTTGACGCCAGCGACGCTGAAATCGTTGTCGCGTTCCTCGCGCTCGCCGCCGGTGATTTGTCCGAAGACGAACTCGCCGACTGGTTTCGGACGCGGTTGGTTCAATAATTAAGTGCTCCGGACTTGATCCGGAGCTTTGCGTGAACAGGTGCGCTCTCAAGTCGCAAGGCTCCGGGTCAAGCCCGGAGCACGGATGCACATTAGTGCACAAACCTTGCCACGACATCGCGATACGACCGCGACACTTTCACTTGCGCGCCTGAGTCCAGCACCAAGAAACACTCACCATTAGTGTGCGGCTTGACCTGCTTCACCAGATCGAGGTTCACAATCGTCGAGCGATGGATGCGCTGGAAGCGGCGGGGGTCGAGGCGGCGTTCGAGGTCCTTCATCGTTTCGCGCAGGATCAATGTGTTGTCGCCGGTGTAGATGCACATGTAATCACCCGCGGCATCAATGCGTTCGATGGTGTCGACATCGACGCGGAAAATTTGCCCGCGATCCTTGATGTTGATCAGTTTTTCGAAGCGGTTGGCCGCCAGCGTATCGGTGCCTTCGGTGATTTCCTCAGCCGCTTCAGGGGCGTGTTCGGTGAGCGCTTCCATGAGTTGTTCAGCCTGTTCGACGCCGCGTTTTTCGTGGAGGCGGGTGCGCACGCGGTCGAGTGTATCGGCGAGGCGCTGTTCATCGACGGGCTTCATGAGATAGTCAGTGGCGTCCGCTTCAAATGCGCGCAGAGCGTGGTCGCTGTAGGCTGTGACGAAGACGAACAGTGGCGGTTCGACTTCCATAAGCCCTGAAACGACCGAAAAGCCATCGAATCCGGGCATCTGAATATCGAGGAACACAAGATCGGGCTTGTGCGTCTTGATCGCCCTGATCGCTTCGCGCCCGTTGAGGCAAGTATCGATAATCTCGACATCGGCATGCGCCGCCAGCCTGTGTTGCAGGCCCTGAATGGCCAATTTTTCATCGTCGACAAGTATGGTGCGAATGGTCATGCGGCCTCTTGCATTTGATTTTGCGTCAAAAACGGTATTTCCACCGTGACAACGAACCCACCCCCCGGTTGGTTGCGTGTCTCGAACCGGTGATCCGCGCCGAATGCTTGATTGAGCCGGTCGCGGATGTTGGCAAGGCCAACCCCAGTTGAGTAACTGGGCCGAACCGCGTTGTCATTCAACCCAGGACCCGTGTCCGACACGGTGATGTGGACGCGATCCCCGATGAGGCGCGCGGCGACCGAAATATCCGCGCCTTCTTCCATCGGGGTGACCGCATATTTAACGGCGTTTTCAACGAGCGGCTGAAGCAGCAGCGAGGGCAGGCGCGCAGTGGCTGCGCTGGGATCAATGTCGAACGAGGTGCGCAGGCGTTCCTCGAAGCGCATTTTTTCAATGTCGAGATAGAGCTTCAATGTCTCGATTTCCTGTTCAAGCGTGACCTGTGTCTCTGATTCATTGACCAAAGTATAGCGCAGGAAGGACGACAGGCGGCTGAGCATCGCGTTGGCGCGGTCGGTTTGTTTGAGCAGGACAAGCGTCGAAATGCTGTTCAAAGTGTTGAACAGGAAGTGCGGATTGAGCTGATACCGCAGCATGGCGAGTTGGGCGGAGGACGCCATCGCTTCGAGTTTCAAAAGCTGAATCGTCTGGCGTTCGGCGATCAGGAAAAAATTGATGCCATAATACAGCGCCGACCATGCGCCGAGGAGGAGGCCGTTGATGAGGACCGTGCCGAGCACGAGACCCCCTTCGAAAACGCCGCCGCGGTTGATCATCGAGAAAACCCAGGCGTCGATGATCGAATAAGCACTGACGCCGAGAGCGACGGCGGCGAGGGTGCCGGTCCAGATAACGATCGGCGATTTGAGGATCAGCCAGCGATAGACCGCCGCCATGACAAGCGTGAGCGAATAGCCGGTCGCGGTCGACACAAGGACGGGGATGAAGAAGGAAATCGTCATCCCGTTCGCCACGCCTTGTGCGGCGCGGAGCAGGAGATAACCCGCCCAGCCGGCAGCCTGAAGCATCCAGAACGCGCGATTCTTGTCGGCAAAGAAGGTGGCGGGGATGGGGGGTGTGGTTGGCATTGTGGAGGGGTGTAGCGGATGAAGCGCCAAGAGCAAAACGGGTCCGCATGCGAAGTTGTACTCCGGGCTTGACCCGGAGCCTTGCAGTTCGAAAGCGCACTTGTTTTCGCAAGGCTCCGGATCAAGTCCGGAGCACAGGGCGGCGCCTAAACCCTCCTTCGACAAGTTCAGGGATACGCGTTATCCTAATCCGGAGGAGACCCAAAATGGCTGACAGCGAAGACCTGCCCCGCGCGAAGTTTCGTAATTTCGAAGAGGGGACGCAAGCCGACTGGTCGATCATCGCGAGCCAGTATCTGAGTTTCGCGCAGAAATTGCCCGACCGGGTGCTGACGCATCTGAAGCTGCTTGAGGGTGATTTCGGTGGTTTTCCCATCGACAGGATGCAGCATTGCCTGCAAACCGCGACGCGTGCGCATCGCGACGGAAGACCCGAGACCTATGTCGTGATGGCGTTGATCCATGACATTGGTGACACCATCGGAACTTATAATCACCCCGACATCGGTGCTGCGATAATCAAGCCATTCGTGAGCGAGGAAGAGCATTGGATCTGCGCGCAGCACGGGCTTTTCCAAGGCAATTATTATTTCCATTTTCTGGGAATGGACCGCGACGCGCGGGATGTGCACCGCGGACATGCGCATTGGGACGCCTGCGAGGAATTTTGCCGGAAATATGATCAGGCAGCGTTCGATCCGGATTATGACAGTGAGCCGCTGAGCTTTTTCGAGCCGATGGTGCGGCGAGTCATGGCAAAGCCGCTGCGGGGAATGATGACGCTGGCGGATTAGTCTTCGTCACCCGCGAGCGCAGCGCGGCAATCGAGCACTGAGCTGGATTGCTTCGCTACGCTCGCGGGTGACGGGAGATCAGAATCCCACGCGGACTGTGCCTTGCACCGAGCGCGGCGAGCCGACGAAATAGCTTGTGTTGGTGTTGGTCGCACCAGCGGTCGTCGCCGAGTTGATGCTGCCCAGATAACGCGCGTTGAACAGGTTGTTGACCTTCACTTCGAAGTAGGTTTTCTTCAGACCCAGATCACGAAGCGAGACACGCGCATTGAGATCGAACAGATCATAGGCATCGACGCGCAGGTCGTTGACGTCGGTCGCCCAACGCGAACCGACATGCTTGTATTGGCCGGTGACTGAAACCGGTCCGAATTCGGCCGTCGCACTATAGCCATATTGCCATTCGGGTGTTTCGACGAGGAACTTACCCGCCGTCGGCAGGAACGTCGTGGCGCCGGTTTGAATGTTCGATTTCAGACGCGCATCGATATAGGATCCGAAACCACGGAACGAGAACCAGTTGAACGGCTTGACTGCGACGCTGAGTTCGGCGCCCTTGATATCGACATCGCCGATGTTGCGGTCGAGCGTGATGCCGGTGTCCTGATCAAACGAGCTCTGAATGCGGTTCTTGAACTTGTTGACGAAGCCGCCGAGCACTGCCTGTACGCGCGGTGTTGTGTATCGGATACCGAAGTCGAAGTTGTCGGTCGTTTCGGGCTGAACCTTCACGAAGGTCGCACGATAAAGGTTGTCGGTGCGCGGGGCGGAGAAGCCCTTGGCATAGCTGCCATAGATCGTGACATTATCAGTGACGTTGGCGGTCAGGCCAAGGTTGGGCAGCAATGCGTTGTATGTGTATTTCGCCTTGAACGGCGCATAAACATAAAGCGGTGTCGGCGTTGGCGTAGGCACCGGTGGGAATGTGCCGGGCGCAAGGACGGTGAAAGCCGCTGCGGCGACCGATTGCGACGTGCAAATCGGGAAGCCAGTGCCGACCGCTGTGTAGCAGAACTGGTTCAAATCGCGTTGAAAGAACGGTGCGCGAATGCCGAGAACCACGGTCAGGCGATTGTCGAAGAACTTGCCGCGATATTCGCCCGAAATCTGGTTGAGCATGGCATAAGACAAGCGGTCACGATTCTGAAGCGCAAAGCCGTCAGCGGCGCGGATACGAACGCCGTCATAGCCGCCAAATGGTGTGATCACGCCGCCGAGATTGTCGAGCTGGGCATAATCACCGGTCTGGCGGTGGCGCGCCCGGTCATACGCATAGGCGAGGCGGAGATAATGATTTTCCGTAATGTCCCAGCGCAGCGACGCAAGCAGCCCGTAGCGGCGCGTGTTCGTGACGCTGGGGATGTGGACGCGGATCGTATCGAGGCGATCGCCGTCACCGTTGAGGTCGACACCGGGCGCGCCGTTTGCGCCGCGCAGGAGACCGGCGGTTTCGGCAATCGTGGTGGTCTGTCCGCCGCCGGTTGCCAGAACATATTGGAAGCTGGGATCGACCGTCAGGGTAAGGCCATCGGAAAGCGTAAAGCGCGAATTAATGCGGATGTTTCCGGTATTCGACGGATTGGTGCGGTTGCCATAGAAGTTGCCGCATGTGCCAGCAGCACCCGTCGATTCATTCTGCGCGGTGCCCGTCACGGGCGTTGGCCGAACGCAGCTGTCGTTGAAATCGAGGAAATAGTTGGTGTTCACCTGCGGAATGGTGAGCGCGAGATAGGCGTTGTTGCGGTTCTGATTATAGTGACCGGCAACTGAGATGAAATCGCCATTGTCGCCGATGGGCTGATACAAGCGACCGTTGAATTGCTGCTTTGCAATCGCGCCGCGACCGCGGAACTTGTCATTGCCCGAGAATGACGCGGAGCCAAGAATCTGCGTGCCGAACGGTGTGAACGACCCCGACTGAAACACAGCGAGCATACGCGCAAAGCTGAAATCGCCGATCGAACCCTGAAGATAAGCACTGGGCTCTTCGGATGGTTTGATCGTGCGGTAATTGACGGTGCCGCCGGCAGCACTTGCCGTGGGTGAGTCAACGTCGGTCGTGCCCTGATTGACGTTCACCGATTCGATGATTTCAGGGTCGAGCGCCTGGTTTGAGAAAATCGCGTAGTTGCCGCTATCGTTCAGCGGTACGCCGTCCCACGTTAGTGAAACGCGGTTGCCGTCAAAACCACGGATACGGATGTTGCCGCCCGACGAACCATAAGGATCGTTGTTCGTGAAGTTGACGCTGGGCACGACGTTCAATGCGTTGAGGATTGACTGGCCCGCGCCCTGACGACCGATGAATTCTTGGTCGAGGACCGTCTGTGCCTTGGGGGTTGGCGGCGTGACGACGCCTTGGACGCTGGTCGTGCGTGCGCCGGTAACGACGATTTCTTCGGCGTCTACGGTCCCCGTCGACTGTGCATAAGCGGCACCGGGCAGGACAATGGCCGCAACCGCGACGCTGGCGAAGAATTGGTGACGCATTTTCTTGAACCCCTAAATGGCGATAGCCCATGGCAGCGCACGGTCGCGCCGACTCGAAAGGCTTCCTGCGGGGCTTATGTTGCGACTCTGTGACGCGGCGCAACAGATGCGTTAATGTCCGGTCAACTTCTTATGCTGCGTTGCAAAAAAGTCACGCCCGCGAAGAAGGGGGACAGTCCCCACGCGGGGACTGTCCCTGTTTCAATGCGCGGTGGACGGTCCGGTTATGCTCAGCGGTTTGGGCGCGAACCAGACAAGGATGGCTGCAATCGAAAAAGCAGCGCAGGCAAACAGGTAGACATGGCTTGCGCCGATGGTGCTGGCTTGTGCTTCGACCATGCGGTCGAGCGCGCCGCGCGCTTGTTCGGCGGACATGCCGCCCGCTTGCATTTTGGCAAGCGCACCGGCGGGATCGTTCAGGCGGCTGACCATGTCCGAGCGGCTGACTCGCGACGTCATGTCCCACGCGGTTGTGGCGAGAGCAGTGCCGATGGCGCCCGACAGCGTCCGCATGAATGCCATGATCCCCGCCGCCGACGTGATTTCGCGCGTCGCGATGCCGCTCATCGCCAGCGTCGTCATGCCGATGAAGAAAAACGGCATGCCGATGCCCTGGATAATCTGAGGGAAAGCAAGCGTCCAAAAACCGATGTCGAGCGTCCATTCGACGCGCAGGAACGAAACGCCCGCCAGCCAGACCACGCCGAAACAGGCAATCGCCCGCAAATCGACCTTGCCGATCAGCCGCGCGGCAACGGGGGACACGATGACGGCAAAGACGCCGGCAAAGGCAAGCACATAACCCGATTGCGTCGCCGTATAGCCGACAATTTGTTGCAGCCAGAGCGGTGTCATGACCACCGATGCAAAGAAGGAGCCATAGCCAATGGCGACCGCGACCGTGCTGACCGCGAACGTCCGATATCGGAAAATGCGGACATCGACGACGGGGTTGGCGGCCGTCAGTTCCCAGATAACGAACGCCGCAAAACCCACTGCGGCGACAACCGCGAGCGCAACGACCCAGGCCGATCCGAACCAGTCATTCTCGCGCCCCGTATCAAGCATGACCTGAAACGCGCCGACCCAGATGACGAGAAGCAAAAGGCCGATCCGGTCAATCGGTGCCTTAACGATGGGCGTCTCGAATGGCTTCAACATGCGGATCGCCGAGAAAATACACAGGGCAACAATCGGCAGATTGATGAAGAATATCCACGGCCAGCTCCACCCGTCGCTGATCCAGCCGCCCAGAATAGGCCCGGCAATTGGCGCGCAAACAGTGGTCATCGCCCAAACGGCCGTGGCAAGCGGCGCGCGTTCGCGCGAAAACACGCGCATCAGGAGGGTTTGGGAAAGTGGCATCAGCGGCCCGCCGACAAAGCCCTGGCAAACGCGGAAGACGACCAGCATCGTCAAGCTGTTCGACAGGCCGCACATCATCGAAAAGAAACCAAAGCCAGTCAGGCAGAGGATGAACAAGCGCACGGCCCCAAAGCGCGCGGCGAGCCAGCCACTGAGGATCACGCTGATCGCGTCGGCAACCGCGTAGGACGTGATCACCCACGTCCCTTGAGTCGGTGAAATGGCGAGGCCACCGGCGATATGCGGGACCGAGACATTGGCAATCGTGATATCGAGCACGACAATGAAATTGGCGAGCGCAATGGCGAACCCGGCGAGGAACAGCTTGCGCCCGGTCAAGGGTGCGGGTTCGGCGGGTGTCACCGGCTTACTCGCCGCGCGCGTCGACTGTGACGGTCATGGTCAGGCCGACACGCAGGGGATGCGCTTTCAGGTCAGCGGAATCGAGCGCGATGCGGACGGGGAGGCGCTGGACGACTTTGATCCAGTTGCCCGTCGCGTTTTGTGCGGGGATCAGCGAGAACGCCGCGCCGGTGCCGCCCGCAAAGCCCGTTACTTTGCCGTGGAAAACAACGTCCTTGCCATAGAAATCGGACGTCAGTTCGACGGGCTGGCCGATCTTGAGTGCCTTGAATTGCGACTCTTTGAAATTCGCGTCGACATAGGCCGTCGAGACCGGGACGATGGTCATGATCGGTGTGCCGGCATTGATACGCTGGCCGACTTGCACGGTTTTGTTGACGACCACACCGTCGACGGGTGCCCGGATCACGGTTCGTGACAAGGCAAGCTGTGCCGCTTCGAGACGCGCACGAGCAACGGCGACATCAGGGGCGGTATCGATGGTCGTGCCGCGCACGAGCGATTCACTGGCGACGACATCGCTTCCCGCTGACGAGCGAGTGGCCTGCGCCGTAGCGACACCAGCGGCAGCAAGCGCGCGGGCAGCCTGAGCCGCGGCGAATGCAGCGCGCGCCGAGGAGAGTTCTTCGCCTGAGACAGCACCGCTGGCGACCAACGCCTGGCGTCGTGAGAGGTCAATGCGCGCGCGTTCATATTGCGCCGCTGCTTCGGCCGCGCGCGCGCGGGCCGCCGATATGTCAGCCCCGCGCGCGTCGAGCTTGGCACGGGCGGCACTGACCATTGCCGAAGACTGGCCATAGCGCTGCTGTGCTTGGCGAAGCGCGGCTTCGGCAGTGGCGACATCGATTTTGGCGTCGCTATCATCAAGGACAACGAGGATGTCGCCCTTCTTCACGGTTTGCGTGCCGCCGACGCGCACTTCGGCGACAGGGCCGGGGACGAGCGCCGTGACTTGCGCTGAATCCGCGCCGACATAAGCATTATCGGTTTCGACCCGACCACGTTGAGTGACGAACCACCAGATCGCCACGGCGAGACCGATGACGAGCACTGCCGCGCCCAAGATGCCGAACAGGCGCTTGCGCTTGGCCGTCTGATCAACAGCGACAGGGGTTTCGAAATCGGTCATGTTTGTATCGGCCATTACCGGGTTCCTGTGGCGTTGGGTATCATTCTATAGCCGCCGCCGAGTGCGCGGATCAGCGCGATGTCGAGCGCAAGGCCGCGCGCTTCGAGATCGGCGACCGTGCGGCGTCCGGCAAGGAGCGCGTCGGCGGTGAGCAGCACTTGCAGCTGGTTCGACAGGCCGCCCTTGTAGCGCAGGATCGCGATGTCACTCGCTTCCTCGGCAGCGACGAGCGACCTGCGGCTCTGGATAAGGCGAGCGTCGGTCGCGCGGCGGCTGGTGAGCGCATCGGCAACTTCGCGCAAGGACGTGATCAGCGTGCCGTCATAGCGGGCCACCGCCGTGTCATAGTCGGCGCGGGCACCGCGATACCGACCTGCGAGCCGCCCGCCGTCGAAGATCGGGAGTGTCAGTGCCGCACCACCGTTGACGATGGTCGCACCGCTGTCGATCAGATTGCCGAGGCCGAGCGACTGGAGGCCGACGAGCGCGGTCAGATTGATATTGGGATAAAAATCGGCACGAGCGACCTTGATGCGTTTGGCCGCCGCTTCGGCCCGAAGGCGCGCCGCGACGATATCAGGGCGGCGCCCGACAAGCGCGATTCCAGCGTCGGCGGGAAGCGCGATGGTTGCGCCCTTCAGGACGGGGCGCGCGATGTTGAGCCCACGATCAGGGCCCGCGCCGAGCAGCGCGGCAAGGCGGTTGCGGGTCAGCGTGATCGATTCATCAAGCGCGAGAATGTCGGCGCGGGCAGTGGGCACGCGGGCCTCGGCCTGTCGCAAGCTGCCCCGGGTATCGACTCCTGCGGCCATGCGCTGGGCGGTCAGGGATGCCATGGTTTCGCGGACTTTGAGCGCGTCAAGCGCAACGTCGCGCGTACGGAAAAGCTGCGCGAGATCGGCGTACGCCGCAGCAACATTTGTGGTGAGCAGCAGGCGAGCTTGGGCGGCATCAACGCGGGCCGCTTCGGCTTCGGACGTGGCAGCCGCGAGCGCGGCGCGGTTTTTGCCCCACAGATCGAGATTGAACGACGCGGTGGCAGCGAGGCGGCCCGTGTCCTGAATACCGTCGGGCACGAATTGCGGGGGGATGCCCAGATTCTGGCTTTGTTGGTTGCCGCCGACGCTGGCTTCAACCCCGAAACCTGGACGCAGCGCGGCGCCCGCTTGTTGGGCGAGCGCTTCGGCGGCGCGGACGCGGGCAGCCGCGGCGGCGACGTCGGGAGAGCCGCTGAGCGCTTCGGTGATCAGGGCATCAAGCGCGGGATCGCCATAAGCCGACCACCAGTTGTCGGCAGGCCATGTCCCTTGAGCAGCGCCAAAGCTTATTGCCGACGCGAGCGTTTCGGGGGCGCGTGGCGACGGCGCGGTCCCGAGTTGCGGCACGGTCGCGCAGGCCGACAGCAGAGCCAACACGACCGCAGGCGCGAGGGGCAGAGGGCGGAAACGACTCATTCTTTAATCATACCGGTTAGTATCATTGGGTGTATCGACGCCGTGAAACCAGTTGTCAATCGCAATGATACTAACTAGTATTGCTTATGTCTGATCCCGTCGCGCCGCACGAACTCCGCCGCAGTGCTTTTGTCACAGCGGCGCGCGAAGCTTTTTTCATGCATGGCTATGCGGGCACAACGATGTCGTCGATTGCCGCAGCGGTCGGCGGATCGAAGACGACGCTCTGGTCGTATTTTCCGTCAAAGCAGGACTTGTTTGTCGCCGTAGTCGACGATCTGGTCGAGACCTATGGCGCGTCATTGGAAGTGCCGATGGACCCGCAGGAAGATGTCGAAGCGGCGTTGCGACGTTTTGCAAAAGCAATGATGCAGATTATCCTGTCGCCGCCGATCATCGCGCTGCACCGGCTGGTCACGGGCGAGGCGGGACGCTTTCCCGAATTGGGTCCGCTGTTTTATGAACGCGGGCCACAGCGAGGGAAAGCCAAGCTCGCCGCTTATCTGGCACAGGCTATGGACGGCGCGCGGCTTCGGCGGGGTGAACCAAAGGCTGCCGCGCGGCAATTTGGTGCGCTGTGCCAGTCGGGATGTCATCAGCAATTGATGTTGGGCTTGATCGACGACGTGACGCCTGAAGCGATTTCAGCCGATATTGAAGCGGCGATTGCGACGTTTTTGCGAGGGTGGGCTCATTCATCCCCGTAAATTGCCACCTCTGCGGGTTTCACGGAGGATACGCGACCGCGATACATGCCGGTGGTGTTGAAGCTCCAGCCGCCCTCACCGCTGGGGCTGATCACGATGACGCCGCCGCTGCCGCCGAGGGTTTTGACTTCGGCCATAACGGTGTCAGCGGCGGCGACGATCTTTTCCTTGGCGAACCGCACGCGCGCACAAATTTCGTGCGCGACGCCTTCGCGGATGAAAAATTCGCCAGCGCCCGTGGCGGAGACGGCGCAAGCGCGGTCATCGGCATAAGTGCCTGCGCCGATGATGGGTGAATCGCCGATGCGGCCCCAGCGTTTGCCGGTCAGCCCGCCGGTCGAAGTGGCAGCGGCAACATGGCCCGCTTGGTCGACGGCAACCGCGCCGACCGTGCCATATTTCAGGTCGACGTCGAACCAGCTGAGCTTTTTGGCTTTCATCTCATCGAGCTGGCGGCGGCGCTCGGGTGTAGCGAAATAGGCGGGGTCAGCTTGCTCGAGGCCTTGTTCGACAGCGAACTGGTCCGCCCCTTCGCGCGAGAGCATGACGTGCGGGCTGTGCTCCATCACTGCGCGGGCAAGGCCAATGGGGTTTTTGGTTTTGGTTATGCCGGTGATTGCACCAGCGCGGCGGTCTTTGCCGTCCATGATCGCGGCGTCGAGTTCATTGACGCCTTCATACGTAAACACCGCGCCGCGACCGGCGTTGAAATGGGGATCGTCTTCAAGGACGCGGACGGCCGCTTCGACAGCATCAAGCGAACTGCCGCCCTTTTTGAGGATGGCCGATCCGGTTTCGAGCGACAGCGCGAGCGCGGCGCGGATGGCTTTGTCATCCTCGGCCTTGATCCGCGCACGTTCGATAACGCCCGCGCCGCCGTGGATAACGAGGCTCCATTTTGGGGCAGGGGCAGCAGCGATGGTCATAAGCGCGGCGGTTAGCAGCGATAGGGTTTTGATCATAGATGCCTCTGCTTTTGGGTCAGTGATACCCTGCCGTTCGTGCCGAGCGAAGTCGAGATACCTTTACGTTTGATTTATTATTGTAGCGACTGCTACATAATGCTATCCGAGGTTTTCGTTCTGGAAGGAAAAGACCAATGACGACTCCTCGAAAGCTGACGCCGAGCCAGATTACCATCCTTGCAGCCTATGGGGCGCTGTTGTGGTTTCTGGCGGCGATGCTGGTGCGCGTCATCGCGCCGATGGGGGCGTTGTCGGGCGTGTGGCAGGTCGTGACATATGCGCTGGTCGTGCCGGGGACGGTGCCCGCAATCTTAGGTGCCCGAGTCATTGCGAAACTGGCGCGAGGGCAGACGGCAATGGGGATTTCTGTTGTGACAGCAGCGGCGTTGTTGCTGGATGGCGTTGCGTTTGCGTGGTTCCCGACGCTTTACGGACCGGATCCGGCGCACTGGCTCGCGGGGGGCGCCGTGATCTTGTGGGGCGCGGGGGTTGGGTTGGTACTCGGGCTGGTGATGAGCGGGGATTAACCCGCCTGCACAATTACATCGTCGAGGGCGACGCTTTTGAGGAGGAGTGCACCTTCGATGCTGACGAGCAATCTGGCGGCGTCGGTCTCGCGCTGTTCGCTGTCGAGTTGGGCCGCGCCCCAAGCGAGGAAACCGCGACCGATTTGGTTGCCAAGGCTTTGGTAAAATGTGTCGCCTTTGGCAGCATCGCTCGCGATTTCGAGCCAGATGCGCATGTAGGGCCAAAGGTCTTTGGCAAGAATGATTTTTAGAAGTGCTGGTCTAAGCTCGTCGAGCGGACGCGGGGTTTTCGCGGTGCGGGCGTTCAGGATGTCGGTCAGGCGCGCGGCGATGACGTCGAGGGCAGCGCTGACGAGTTCGGCTTTGTCGCGGAAATAATAAAGGAGCATCCGGTCGCTTGTGCCCGCCGCTTTTGCCAAGGGGCGCAGGCTGGAGGCTTCGAGACCGTGCGCGAGAATATGGTCGGCAGCGCGGGCCGTGATTTCAGCGCGGCGGGCGGCGGGTTTCACAATGAGGGGCGCGGATTCAGTTTCACAATCGCTGCATTCAGGCAGGCGGCGAAGCTGACCCATGCGAGGTAAGGGGCAACGAGCCAGCTGGCCGTGACCGAAATCGGGCGCAGGACAACGCAGAGCAGAAGGCACGAGGTCCAGAGGAATACGACTTCGATCAGCGCGAGATCGGGGCGCCTAAATTTGAAAAACAACGGCGACCAGGCGAAGTGCGCGACAAAATTGACCGCGAAGAGGATGATCACCGATGTGCGCTGGGCTTCGGTTGTGGCGGCGGTATAGGCCATGTAAGCGGCCCAGCCGGCAAGGCCGAGGATGATCGACCACGCCGGGCCGAATGCCCAATCGGGCGGCTGAAAACTAGGCTTTTTGAGCGCACGATACCACGGGCCGATTTCGGTAACCAAGCCACCAACGCCGCCGAGGACGACGGACCAGAGGATGGCGGCGATAGCGGGGGTGGAGATCATGTGCGGTCCTTAGCGCGTTGTTCGGGAAATGTGAATCCGTGCTCCGGGCTCGACCCGGAGCGATGCGACTAGAGTGCGCTTGTTCTCGCAACGCTCCGTGTCAAGCCCGGAGCACAATTGTGCGTTTTGACTTGCAACCTAAATTTCTCAAGTCTAGCGAAACGGAAACATCGGGAGAAAACGCATGATCGTCCACGGCAGCACATTGTCCCCTTTCGTCCGCAAGGTTATGGTTTTTGCCGCTGAAAAGGGGTTGGCCGTCGAAAACAAGGTGACGCCGCCGGGGCCGAAGACACCCGAGTTCCTGGCCATGAGCCCGTTTGGGAAAATTCCGGCGTTTGAGGACGGCGATTACCAGTTGTGTGATTCATCGGCGATCATCCATTATTTGGAGGCCAAGCAGCCCGAGCCGGGTTTGATTCCCGCCGAGGCGCGCGCGCGGGGGCGGGCGGTTTGGTTCGACGAATATGCCGACACAATCATGTTTGCGGCCGCCGCGCCGATATTTTTTAACCGGATCGTTATGAAATTGATGGGCAAAGACGGCGATCTGGCCGCCGCTGACAAGGCCGAGGCCGAGGCATTGCCGCCGGTGCTCGATTATCTGGAGAGCGTTATTCCGGCGAGTGGTTTTCTGGTTGAGGACCGGTTTACGCTGGCCGACATCGCCGTGGCGAGTCCGTTTGTTAACTTGGCCCATGCCGGCGTGACCATACATGCCGCTGCTTATCCCAAAACAATTGCCTATTCAGCGGCGATATTGGCACGACCAAGCTTTGCCACGCTGATCGACAAGGAAAATCGTTTTTTGAATAAATAACCAAATACGCACTTTATGCTTGACAGCGTGACGCTGTTTGGTTATCAATAACGAACGATGCAGAAATGCGAGTCGGGGCGGCGGCAGTTAGCTGAACGTCTTCTCGTTGTTTTTGCTGGATGCGTGAAATTAACGACAGTGCTCCGGGCTCGACCCGGCGCTTTGCGATTTGGATGGCGCATTTTTCGTCCAACGCTCCGGATCAAGTCCGGAGCACATCATTACCAAACGGGGAGATCAAACATGGCCGCGAGAGCGAAGAGCAAAGTTGCGCGTGCGGTGCCGATGGCATTGGCAGAGCGCTGGACAGCGGCAAAGCGTGAGGCATTTTTGCGGGCGCTGGTCGAGACGGCCAATGTCGTTGGCGCGGCGCGTGCTGTGGGTGTGCCGGAAAACAGCCCCTATCATTTGCGGCGTAAGGATGAGGGGTTTGCGCGGGCCTGGGATCGGGCGCTTGATGAAGCCTATTCCAAGCTCGAGATGATGTTGCTGCGCCGGGCGACCTATGGTGAGGCGTGTGATGGCGCGGACACGCCGGCGATATCGACTAATTTTGCGCTCGCATTGCTGAGGCATCACCACGCCAAGGCAAAGCGTGGGAGCCCCGATGTGCCGCGGGTGCAGCGCGGGGCAGTGCTGCGTGATCAGCTGATCGCCAAATTGGCTGAACTTAACCGCGCGCCCGATGATGACTGAAGTCGCGTTTGAGGTCACGCGGACGGGCCCATCGATTTATGAACAGATCAAGGCGCTGAGCGAGAAGAAGAAGGCGCATGTAATGGCGTGGATGAAGGAAAAGCAGTTCGTCGAATTCTATGACAGCTGGAATTGCTGGTCGCGGATGGAGCAATTGCCGCCTGCGTGGCGCTGGCGGGTGTGGTTGCTGATGGCGGGACGCGGCTTTGGCAAGACGCGGGCAGGTGCCGAATGGATTCATGATGTTGCGCAGGAGCCGGGCGTTCGTATTGCCCTTGTTGGCGCGACTGAAGAGGAAGTGCGGCGGGTGATGATCGAAGGGTCGTCGGGGATCCTGGCGACCGCACCAATTGGTGGAAAACCGGTTTGGGAGCCGTCGCGCGGGGTGGTGACTTTTCCTTCGGGGGCGCAGGCCTTTGTTTATTCGGCAGCCAATCCCGATGGCTTGCGCGGGCCCGAGCATGATTATGCCTGGTGCGACGAACTCGCCAAATGGGTGAAGGATGAAGCAACATGGGATAATTTGCGCATGGGCATGCGGCGCGGGAAGCGGCCACAGATTGTGGTGACGACGACGCCGAAAAACCGCCGGTTGTTGAAGAAAATTATGGCGGCGAAATCGACCGCTGTGACGCGGGGAAAGACGACCGACAATGTTCATGTGCCGAAGACATATCTGAGCGCGCTGAACGAGGATTATGGCGGGACCGCGCTGGGGCGACAGGAGATTGATGGCGAGATGATCGAGGATGTCGAGGGCGCGTTGTGGACGCGGGGGTTGATTGAAGGATGCCGCGTTGAGGATGTGCCGGGTTTGCGGCGCGTTGTGATCGGTGTTGATCCCCCGGCGAGCGCGGGCGGCGATGCGTGCGGGATTATCGCCGTGGGGCTTGACGAGAACCAGAACGGTTATGTGATAGCCGATGCCAGCGTGTCGGGGCAGTCGCCCGAAGGCTGGGCAGCGGCGGTGGCGAGCCTGGCGGCGCGGGTCGGCGCGGACCGGGTCGTGGCCGAAGCCAATAATGGCGGCGACATGGTGGCAAGTGTCTTGCGGGCGGCGGATTATGCGATGCCGGTGCGGTTGGTGCATGCTTCGCGCGGCAAGTGCGCGCGGGCAGAGCCGGTCTCGTTCCTCTATGAACGCGGGCGGATGCGCCACGCGGGGGCGTTTCCCGCGCTTGAGGATGAGCTGTGCGGGATGATGACCGGCGGCGGTTATGAAGGGCCGGGGCGGTCGCCCGACAGAGCGGATGCGTTGGTTTGGGCGGTGACGGAATTGATGTTGGGGGTGGTTAGGGGAGAGCCGCGGGTTAGGGTGGTTTGAGGTTTCCCTTGTCAATTTAATGTGTCACATTTTGCTCACTTGGGGGCAAAGTTGACTTTTAACGCAACATCCATACTTATCAGTCATGTTCTGGATGCGGGATTCGCGGAGTATGA
>JANOVZ010000032.1:0-32983 GCA_031417655.1 Sphingomonas sp.
AATAAGTGGCTATCGTTCCCTAAAAACCTCTGGTATTTTTGATGAAGATCAGACCGCGCAGGATATCTTCACATCACGCACCGGGCAACTGGATGCTCCCGACAAGAGTGAGCAGTTCTCACAAGAGCTTCGGCTAACATCACCGACAGGCGGATTATTCGACTTTACGACAGGTTTATACTATTATTCGCTCAAGGAGCGAGCTAGCACGATTGGCAGCAACGGTACCATACTGACCGCCATTCTTGTAGACGCCGGCGAACTGCCGGCATCGTTTGCCCGTTTTCAAACGTCCGAAAAACGACGGAGCACCGTCGAGTCGTATGCATGGTATGGGCAAGGCAACATTCACTTGTCTGATAAATTGACGATCCTGGCTGGCTTTCGCTTGAACCGCGAACTGAAGACCTTCGGAAGTGACGCAAGCGGGCTCAGGGCGTTCAACGCTACGGGTGCCGTTATAGTCGACGAGCCAAATGCTCCGTTGGTTTTCCTAAAACGGTTCAAGGACACGGTGCTAACGCCAATGGGCGGCGTGCAATACAAGATCACACCCGACATCATGGTCTATGGGACGTATTCGCAAGGCTACAAAAGTGGCGGCTTCAATGCTGACGCTCCTCTGAATTCGGCGATCAATCCATTTTTTGGACCGGAAAAAGCCAAAAACTACGAAGCAGGTTTTAGATCGAAATTGTTTGACCGCCGATTGACGCTCAATGCCACAGCATTCTGGATCGACTATTCGAACTTGCAGACCCAACAGTTCGTCGGTCTGCAGTCGGAAGTGGTCAATGCAGGTAAGGCGCGGTCGCAAGGGTTCGAGCTTCAGGTTGCCGCCACCCCGCGTCGCGGCTGGACGATCGACGCAGGGTTGGGTTACACGAACGCAAGATACAGCAGTTTCCTAGTCCGTGACGTGACTGGTGGAACCGTCGTAAGCAATTTCACTGGTAACCGCCTGCCTTTTGCGCCGCGTTGGACATCCAGCCTGTCGTCGCGTTATGAATTTGACGCTAGCCCGGACAGCAAGTTCGCTCTTCAGGGAGAGTGGACCTATTCAAGCAGTTATTTTCAGGACTTTATCAACGACCCGCTTGGTCGGGCAGATGGCGTTAGCCAGTTCAATGGGCGAATCAGTTTCTCAACAAAAAATGACAAGATAGAATTTGCACTTTGGGGACGAAATCTAAGCAACGCCTATGTGAAGACCGACTATAACGGTCAGCTCCCACCTGTCATCTTTCAGGGTGCGCGTTTCCAGGCCTATGGCGCACCACGCACCTTCGGGGCTGATTTCAAGGTGCGCTTCTGAGCGCTTATCGGTTGGCGACTACCCGCGACGTCACAGTTGCATCGCGATCCGCTGCGCAATGAACACGAGGAAAGTCCTATGAGAAAATCGCCGAAGACGATCATAACGTGTGCGATTACGGGCTCGATCCACACTCCCACAATGTCACCTTATTTGCCGATCACGCCGGAACAGATTGCACTTGAGGCGATTGCCGCAGCGGAAGCGGGAGCCGCCATTCTTCACCTTCATGCTCGAGATCCGCATGACGGTCGCCCATCAGCAGATCCAGAGTTATTCATGGAATTCCTGCCTCGCATCAAGACAAGCTGCGACGCCATTATCAATATAACGACAGGCGGTGCTCCCGGCTTCACCGAGGAAGACCGATTGGCCGCGCCGCTGCGTGCGTCACCTGAAATGACCTCGCTCAACATGGGGTCGATGAATTTCGGCGTTTGGGCACTTGCGGACAGATACAAGGAATGGAAGCATCCTTGGGAGCGGGACTTTCTTGCGGCGAGCCTGAACCACCCAGCAAATCATAACTTCGGGTTGATTGATCGGATCATACGACAATTGGGCGTCGAGCGCGGTGCGCGTTTCGAGTATGAGTGTTATGATCTCGGCCATCTTTATAACGTGGCGCATTTTGCCAATCTCGGTTTGATAAAACCGCCATTTCTGATTCAGGGCATATTTGGCGTGCTAGGCGGCATCGGCGCGGATCTGGAAAATCTCACCGTCATGAAGCTGACGGCAGACCGCCTTTTCGGCGACGACTATTATCTGTCGTGCTTCGCAATCGGGCGACCGCAGATGAACTTCTTAACTGCTTCGGCGATGATGGGCGGAAATGTCCGGGTCGGTCTTGAGGACAGTCTTTATTTGGGGCGCGGCGAGTTATGCAAATCTAACGCCGATCAGGTGCGCAAGATCAGGAGCATCATCGAAAGCCTCGGGTTGGAAATTGCGACGCCGGACGAAGCACGCGCGATGTTGGAACTGAAGGGCCCCGCCCATGTCAACTTTTGATGTGATTCCGTTTAGGGGAAAGACGCCGCGCATTCACGAGACCGCCTTCGTTGCACCCGGATGCAGGATCATAGGTGATGTCGAAATCGGCAGTTATGCAAGCATTTGGTATAATTGTGTCATTCGGGGCGATGTCAACAAGATCATAATCGGGGCGCGCAGTAACATTCAGGACGGTAGCGTCATACATTGTGATCCGTATGACAAACAACATCCTGGCCCTCCAACAATCATTGAAGAAAATGTCTTGGTTGGGCACATGGCCATGCTCCATGGGTGCACAATCAGATCAAACAGCGTGGTTGGGCTGGGGGCAATCGTCATGGATGGCTGTGTTCTCGAACATGCCTCGATGCTGGCCGCTGGCGCCATGCTGACATCCGGAAAAACTATCCCCAGTGGCGAATTATGGGGTGGCAGTCCTGCTCGGCTGATGCGACATCTTGGCGATAACTGGTCGACCGAAAACCAGCTGGTGGTCACTCACTATGTCCACAATGGCCAAGCCCACAAGGCAGCGCAGACTTCCGGCCAGCCGCTGCCGAGCAGCATGAATTGACCGCAAGCGCATTTCCACCTCCATCGCCAGTATCCAGCCAAGGCAGTCCTGTTGAGCAGGTCGCCGCGAAGCGGCCTTTGGAGTCCCGTTATCGTCAGCTCCCCGTGGTTCATGAGGCGCAACTTTGCACCAAAAGGATAAACCGATGAATTTGCGCACACGCCTCTCACCCAGCCCCAAGACGCCAAATGATTCCGCTGGGAGCTCTGGCGACTCGAGTCGCCCAACACAGCTTTTGAAACTATGCCCGGCGCATCGAACCACACCACTTTTGAGCCTCGATCGCGTTGCGGCATCGCTCAACATCGCTGGATTGTTGGCGAAGGATGAAGGCGAGCGAGCGCTCGGCAGCTTCAAGTCGCTGGGAGGCACATACGCTGGCTTAGCCGCATTAGCACGAGCCGCCGACCTAGATATCCCAGTGCTATTCGACCTGTCGACTGAGCAGAAGGCCAAATTGCCGCGATTACTGTGCGCAAGCGACGGCAATCATGGCTTGGCCGTTGCCGCTGCAGCGCGGCTGGCGGGGGCGAGTGCCACCGTTTATCTTCACCCCTTGGTAGGACCGGACCGCGTCGATCGTATTAAAGCACAAGGTGCAGACGTAATTATTGTTGACGGGAGTTATGACGATGCTGTGATTGCCGCTGGGCACGCCGCCGCAGGCGGTGACGGTGTGTTGATTGCCGACACTGGGGAAACCGCAGACGATCCGGTCGTTGCCGACGTCATGGCCGGTTACGGTGTGATCGGCGAAGAAATCCTTAGACAATTGGCTGCGCAGAATTTGCCGTTTCCATCGCACATATTTGTTCAAGCTGGAGTTGGCGGTCTTGCGGCAGTCGTGGCAGAAAGCTTGTGCGGTATGCTGGCGATGCCAGGAAAACTCATCGTTGTTGAACCGGATCAGGCCGCCTGCGTAGGACCGGCGTTACATCGACGAAAAGCCGTGCAGATACCAGGCGATCTGGAAACATCAGCGGACATGCTGGCGTGCGGTCTGGCAAGCACGCCCGCGCTTGAGCTATTGCTGCACCATTCAGCGTTGGCCCTTGAAGTCAGCGAGTCCGAAATTGCAGCGGCCACGCAGCTTCTTTGCCAACAGCCGGGCATTTCGACGACCGCGTCCGGTGCGACAGGCCTTGCCGGATTGATCAAGGCTCTTGCCGATCCAGTGCTGCGGGAGCGGTTCGATCTCGACATGACCAGTTGTCCAATCATTTTCGTGACCGAAAAAGTTCTGCAAGCGTGATTTGGCCTGGCACTCGAAAAACGCGACAAGTGAGAATCCGAGCGAAGTGAAATCAGAATGCTGGCATTCTGTCGCAACAGCCTCGCTGAACTCCGCCTCAGTGCAAAAGTCGATATTGCGAAGCAAGGCCCGGGTTATCGCGCAACTATGATGCCTTCTTCCCGCCTCGACGGTCGCTCCACACAATCTTCATAACCGAATGACCATGGTATCGGGACTGGTGGGAACAGGAGAAACTCTTTGGAAAATGCGCTGATCCTCGTCGCTGAGGACGAGCAAGAGATCGCAAACATCCTGACGTCTTATCTTGAACGAGATGGGTTTCGCGCAGTGGCGGCAGCCGACGGTGACGCAGCGTTAATGCATCACCGTATGCTGACGCCCGATCTGATCCTGCTCGATATCCAGATGCCCAAGCTCGATGGTATGGCGGTCCTTGCGGAGGTTCGTCGGCGGGGCAGCACGCCTGTAATCATGACGACAGCGCGGTCCGATGACCTCGACAAGCTGACCGCACTGCACATCGGTGCCGATGATTTCATCGTCAAGCCGTTCAACCCGATGGAGGTCATCGCACGGGTAAAGGCGGTTCTGCGTCGAACGAACGGCGCGATGGAGAAATCCGGGGTATCCCGGGTCGGCGCAATCGAGGTCGACGTCATCTGCCATATCGCCAGCGTCATCGCGGAGAACAAGACGAGCGCGCTCGATCTGACGCTGACCGAGTATCGCCTTCTCGAGCACATGGCCCATGCGCCGCGTCGTGCCTTCTCGCGCGCCGAGCTCGTCGACGCATGCCTGCCCGAAGGGGATGCACTCGAGCGCACCGTCGATAGCCACATAAGCAATCTGCGACGAAAGCTTGAGCAGGCTGGTGCCCCAGGACATTGCGTCGTCGTGCGTGGCATGGGTTACCGGCTCGTTGCGGCATGATCGGGCAGCGTCAGCTTGCGCTATTTCGCCGCCGACGGCGCAAATGGGCGCGCTGGCCGCTTACAAGGCAAATCTCGCTCGTCTTTGCGCTGGCGATGCTGGCCAACGCGACGTTCATCATCGTCGTCTCGGACATCTGGGACAGCTACATCGTCGAGGATGTTCTTTCGACAATGTCGCCCAAATCGCAGCATACCTATAAAGTAATCCGGGCAGGTGGAGCCCCGAGCCCGGGCGACATCGCCGCGCTCATGACAGACATGGCGCCGGTCCAAAAGCAGATCGAGCAGCGGGGTGACTTTATACTATATGGTCTCGTCGTTGCTGCCGCATTCCTCACGTTCGCATTCGGATACCTGATCCTTGGACGAATGGGTCGCGGTCTGGTCAGCATCGCCGGTGCGGCGCGTCGGATCGCCGATGGCGACTTGTCGGCCCGCGCCACACCGATCTCCCTGGCATCGCGTGAAGAGGCCCAACTGACAACCGATTTCAACCGGATGTCGGTCTCGTTACAACGCGCCGAGCGCGAGCTGGCGGCCGGCACGGCTTCGATCGCGCATGAACTGCGCACCCCGATCACCATTTTGCGGGGTCGTCTGCACGGTATATCCGATGGAGTGTTCGAGCTTGCTCCAGCCGAAATCGATGGCCTGTTGTTCCAAGTCGAGGGGTTGGGGCGCCTAGTGGATGATTTGCTAGCGCTCAGCCTCGACGATGCTGACCGGCTGGCACTTGCCCTGGACGATACCGATCTCGCTACGGAGGTGCGTCGTGTACTCTCCGCGACGAAGCCCGATCTCGATGCGGCCGGGCTCGAGCCGATACTCGATATCGTGGCCGCTCCGCTCCGTGCCGATGGCATCCGCATTCGTCAGGTGATCGGTGCCGTCCTCGCCAATTCGCGACGCTATGCGCCTGACTCTGGTTTCTTGCGCATCACGACCCGGATCGACGGGGATGAAGCACTCCTCGAAATTGTCGATCATGGCCCCGGCCTGCCCGATGGTACCGGCGATCGGGCATTCGACCGCTTCTGGCGCGGCGAAGCTTCGCGCAGCCGTAATACCGGAGGTTCAGGGTTAGGGCTCGCCGTCGTCCGTGCGATCGTCGAGGCACACGGCGGGAGCGCAACAATCGGCAACCACATCGGGGGGGGCACGATTTTCGAAATGCGCCTCCCACGCGAGCCACGCCTCCACACCGGCTCCACGCAAGTCTGACAGGCACTCCACGGTTCTCAGCTACATGCCTCCCGTCCTTGCACAACTTTGTGCGCCACAACCAGACTAAGGATTATAATCGTGAAATTAGTTACCCTTTCCGCAGCGGCCGGGCTGCTCGCCGTCTCATCGATCGCCTATGCCGACGAAGGCGAAAGCGGACGCAACCCGCTCAGCGGGCCAAAAGTCGGCATCGAAGTAACGCGCGATTCCAATCAGGCGCGCCAGACCGGCAGCGCATTCGACGCCACCCGCAACGGCTTCGGTGTTCGTGGTTTTGCCGGTTACGATGCCGCGATCGGCAAAAAGGTAATCATTGGGGCAGAGATCGGCATCGGCAAGGGTGGTCGAACAACTGAACAAGCCTCGTTGCTTGCCGGTGGTCGTTACCGCATCGATCCCGGTTTCACCTATGACGTGACGGCGCGCGCCGGGGTCATCCCAACCGAGGGCCTACTGCTCTATGGCCGGGCGGGCTATCGCTGGCTCGAAACCAAGCGGTCGATTACGGGCCAGCTGACTGGTAACGGCGATACCAAGGTCACCGAGAAGGGCTTCACTTATGGCGGCGGGGTCGAATACGCTGTCACGCCAAATGTCGGGATCCGCGCGGAATTCAATCGCACCAATTTCGACCGCGACTTCAAGCAGAACAAGGTATCGATCGGCGCATCCTTCCGCTTCTGACGATCGCCTTGCTCACCACTTGCCCGTAACGTGGCCGCTCTGTCCGCAGTATGGCAGAGCGGCCGCAAATCACTCTCATGCACGGCAACTCACTGTGCGTCGGGCGGCGATCAGCAAAGGCTTTCTTGAGCGCATCGAGGACGATCCGGCATTTTTCGCCGTGTATACCCATCATGCGAAGCATTCGGATTGATCAACAGCCGCACGACATTTTGCTCGTTCGAAGGCTTCAATATCGACACATGTATCGAGAAAATTGACATTAATGTCGATTGTTTCCAGAGGTCGCGACCACTGGAGTTCTGACGACGATCCGGGGGATGGCGATGAGGGCAAGACGTATCGTTATGGCGCTGACGGCAGTGGTTGCCTTTGGCGCGTTGGTTATATTCGAGCCATGGGCTTCACACCCTAATTACGTCGGAGATTTGGCAAAGTCCCGTGCCCGAGGCAGTGTCGAAAGCGTGGAGTATCTAAGCGGCTATTCCACATGGCAATTGCGAGCCTTGATCAGCCTAGCCGGACTTCCCGATCCGATTCCCGTTGAAAACGGCGTCGAACTCTACCGCATCAATTATTGGACGGAGCATCTCGGCAAACCGGTTCTGGTATCGGGATTATATGCACTTCCACGTGGAGCAGCGCCAACCGCGACGATGATGTGGTCGCATGGGACGAGTGTTGAGCGCGCCATTGCCCCTTCGGCACCGGCGCCAGAGGAGGGGATACTGATCGCGGCTGCCTTTTCCGGCGGCGGATTTGCAACACTCGCACCGGATCTAGTGGGCATGGGGCGATCGAAAACCTATCATCCCTACCTATACCTGCCTACAACCACCGCGGCATCAATTGACCTCCTCAAAGCCGCGAGGACCGTCAGCGCAGGAATGAAAATACCTTGGAAATCGACACTCTACCTCGCTGGCTATTCGCAAGGCGGTCTTACGACCGCAGCGATACAGCGCGCACTCGAGGCTGACCCAGATCCCTCATTCCAAGTCAAAGCCAATGCAGCGATATCACCGCCGCTAAACCTTGCCGAAATATCATTTCCCAACGCCCTCAGAGTGCCGTCTTACGCGTCGTCGCTCTACGCGGGTTATATCGTGAACTCCTATTCCCACACTTATGGCAAACCAGCGACCAGCGTCCTCCTTGATAAATATGCCAAGATGCTGCCCAGACTTTACAGTGGCGATATGTCAACTGACCAAGTTGCAAAGGCACTTCCAACAAACACGCGCTCCATGTTTCAACCGGCATTTCTCAAAGGCTTTGATAATGGTGAACCGTCATGGTTTCGGAATGCCCTGCTCGCCAATGAAGGGCATAAATGGGCACCCAGAGCACCGCTGAAACTGTTCGTCGGGTCAAAGGACGTCGATGTCCCAGCATCGGATGCGCGCGACTCCCTTGTCAAAATGAGAGCTATGGGAGGAAATGTAATGACGGTCGAAGTAGGGCCCTATACGCACGGCGAGGTAGTGACCCGCGCCGTCGCGCAGGCGCGGGCCTGGTTCAAATCGATGAACAAATGACAGCACAGCGCCGCCGGCAACTTTCTCAGTAATCCCAGCGGTGCGACTTTGATTCGGACAGTGAATACCATATTCGCTCGGCTTACATTCATGCAGTGGATGATTTGACAGCCGCAAGCTCGGCAGAGCCATCAATTGACACCTCTGTCAAAACACTGGCCGCAGAAGCCTGATCCAAAACACAGTCGAGCGGTGTCAGCGGGTTGGCTTGCGGCTCGCCCTAATCATCGATCCAGCGGTTTTGCAACAAACCGAACGAAGTCGTCATCGTGGACCTTCGCCAATCGAACGCAAGATGGGAGTGCGAATCCCGCTGTGACCGATGATTTGGCCGACGACGAATGGACGGCATTTGAGGCGATTCTACCACCGTCCACGTATGCCACCCTACTGCACACATTACCCACCCGGCGGATTGGGGAGGCAGTCCGACACCTCGTGCACGATCATCCGCAGTGGTGGATGCTGCAACCTTGCTGTCCGCCAATCTCAACGATGGAGCTGGCTCCGACTGATACGTCAAACAGATTTGTTAAGCCAAAGTGTTAAAATTCGTTTGACACGGAACATCCAATTTCATTTATTGACATCAATATCAATTTCTTTCTCGGGAGCATGGGGCATGGCACGTTCAATTTCTAACAAGGGGCTTGTGTCGCGTGGGGCATCACTCTCGGCGCTTGCTGTGTGGGCTCTTGTGGCACCAGCACATGCCCAGTCCGTAAAGGCTGACGATGGCGCTCTCGAGGAGATCGTAGTGACGGCGCAAAAGCGGACTGAGAAGCTGATCAATGTCCCGATTTCGATAACCGCGATCTCGGCCGACCAGCTGGTAGAGCGGGGCGCGAACAATGTGCGCAATTTGGCGTTCGGCGTGCCAAATTTCACCAGCTACAGTTCAGACGACGGTGACCCTACATTTCTGGTTCGAGGGCTTTCCTCATCTGCACGCAGCATCGGGTTCGAAGGCGGTTTGGGTGCTTATATCGACGGTGTTTACACGGGTCGGACTGGATCAGTCACGCAAGACCTGGACGATGTCGAGCGCGTCGAAGTCTTGCGGGGTCCGCAAGGAACATTGTTCGGAAAAAACACCACAATCGGCGCAATCAGCATTTCAACGAGGCGCCCCGGAAATGAGTTCGCGGGTTCCATGAGCGCCGAATATGGTAATTATGAACATTACCGGGTCGCTCTCGGAATTTCAGGACCGTTAGTGAAAGACCGCGTTGCAGCGAAAATATCCGGTTACGGAAATTCAACCGATGGCTATGTGAAAAACATATTCCCCAGTGGCGTGCCCAGTTTGAACGGCGAGAAAAGCTATGGCGTTCGAGGGGAGTTACGTATTACTCCGTCTGAGTCTTTAGATATTGCCCTGCGTGGTGATTACGCACGAAGTAAGAGAAATACATTTGAGGATGAAGCGGTTGCAGTCACGCAGAACGCTTTCGGTCTACCCAACGCGTTGATTGATCCCGTCGTCCCAGCAGCAAACACAGTAAACATTGATGGCCGGAACTCGTCAGTCCGTAAACTATATGGAGCATCTCTTTCTATAAATTACACGCTGCCATCTGACCATATACTAACCTCGATTTCAGGATGTCGGAAATACGACGGTAGTCTTCAAAACACCGATGCTGACAATACGAGGTTTGAGTATCTACTTCTTGACTATTTCGACAAAAACGCGCAGATTACTCAAGAATTTCGCATTGCTTCGCCGGATTCAGGTCGGCTGAAATATGTCGCAGGACTCTACTATTTCAATCAAAAGTCGACCTCAAACCGCAACACGACCGCAGGACGTGATGCACGAAACATCCTGATCGGCGGTTTTAACTTCCCTGCCGCACTTTTCACTGATCCAGCTATCAGGACGGACGTTCGAGTAGAGACCGAATCCTACGCAGCGTTTGCTAACGCTAGCTACGAGATCGTTGACAACCTCACGCTGCTTGCAGGTTTGCGATATACCAACGAGACCAAATCCTTGCGCGTGAGCCAAACTGCGCCAGGCTTTTTTGCTCTGCCGGGCATTCTGGGGCCTAATCCGACCTATCTCAACGTCACGCCAACGACCGATAAGCAATCCGATAGCGACTGGTCGCCGATTGCTGGCGTCAGTTACAAGTTCTCAGGCACGGTTACGGGATATGTCAAATACTCAAAGGGCTTCAAGAGCGGCGGCTGGAATGCGGAGCTGCTTTCGCCCAATCGTGCGCCAACGCTGGCGAACCCGTCATATTTCGACGTCACGCAGGTTCGTTTCAACTCTGAAAGCATTGCAAGCTATGAAGTGGGCCTGAAAGCCGAGCTGTTCGATAGACGCCTGAGAGTTAGCAGTGCCGTGTTTCAGCTCGACTATAGCGATATCCAACTTTCACGCTTTGTTGGCGGGTTAGCCGGATACAAAACTGATAACGCTGGTCGCGCCCGCGTGCGAGGATTTGAACTGGAATTAAATGCGCGGCCCGTCAACGGCCTCGATCTGTCAGCGAGTGTCGGTTACGCGGATGCTAAATACCTCCGCTACCTCATCATCCCAGCCACAGCCGATCCGGATGGGTCGGGGCCACTTACCGGCTCACCCGAAGTCAATCAGGACGGTTTTGCATTGGACGCACCCAAATGGACCGCAGCATTCGGGGCGCAGTATGCGATCCCGGTATCGAATAGGATTACGCTAACCTTCCGCAACGACTTCTCCTATCGCAGCACGCGGTTGGGCACGGGAAGTTTGGCAGAACGTTCAGTAACGACGGTTCCCTCGTTCCTGACGGTTGACGGTCGCATCAGTCTGGCGTCCGACGCAGGCTGGGACGTCGCGCTATGGGGCAAAAACCTAACTGATAACCTTTATGTGATTGAGCGTCGGCCAAACACCAACCTGGCCTTCCTAGGTGTGGCGCAACAAACAACTTCATATGGGTCGCCGCGGTCATATGGCGTCCGTCTGAGTTATAAGTTTTAACCCCTCTCCTTAACCTTCCGAATTTGAAGGCGTGCTCGTGATTACCTGCTCTGTTTTGCAGCAAATTTCTCACGGCACGCCAAAACCTGCTCCTTGGTTGGATCGCATCCGTGAACCACGCGGTACCATAAAATCGAAACCGCCTCGGCGAGTTTCAAGCTGTCCTTCACCAACCTAGAAGCGAACGGATTCTTGTGAACATATTTCTGTCGACATATCTGATCGACCATGCCGCCAAGCATATAAGCGACCAGGTCCGCTTCAGGTAGAATTGATTTGGTTTGGTGCTGCGCGCTCCTGATCCCGGCTGCAATACGGCGATGCCAGCTGTCATTGGTCAAATTCCAAGCGTCGCCAAATTCTTGGTCTTCTTCCGAAAGGGATAGGCACGCACTCATCAGCCCTGCGTTATAACGGTAGAATTCGACATAAAACAGGTTCGGTTCGAATATGGATTCATAGTCATTCTCGGACGTATGAATGTTTCGATACGTGCCTTCGACATGATCAAGCATATCGCCTAGAACAGCTTTCGCCGCTGTCTCCTTGTCTTTGAAATAATGATAAAACAGTCCATAGGACAGGCCTGCCCGCTCGACGATGTCGGCAACTCGCAGCCCAGCATAAGGAATCTCGTAAAGCGCTTGTGCTGTGCCTGCCTTGAGGCGAAGCAAAGTACGCTGCCCTTTTGCTAGCCCATCTGCAGCAGCAGCGTCCAAGAAGAAATCCACAACCAGAAACGTCATCGGGTGAAAGAAAGCAGTGTTTCGGTTGGAAGCCGCGCCCACGACCGAGACCAATTTGGCGGACTTTCGAGTGGAGACCCCATCAACTTTTTTCTGATCTACGATGCGGGTCATTTTAGAATTCCCATTTCACTCGGGCTTCGCGGCACGCTCCGCATAGTGCCAAAAAACATCGGAAGCTGATAGCCGAAACTATTGACATATTTGTCAATTTTCCTCACGCTCACATTCATGAAAACGACAGCACCGTCCCGCCAAAAATTTCACACTCTCCGCTGGGCCCTTTTGATCCCCTTGAGTGCCGTGTCATTTGCGGCCAGCGGCAAACCTCCCCTGTCGCTCGCGGACGTCCCTGGAATATGGGAGTCGGACGGATACGGCTGGCTTGTCAAGATTGCCAACGGCAAGGCTGGCGCAGTCTACCATGTGAATAACGGGCGGTGCTTACAAACCAAAAAGGATACGATAGGCGATACGATCGCTGGCCTTTCACCAATAGCCGTTAAAGACAACGGTCAAACTTTCGTCGCGTCAACCTCTGAAAACATCACGCAGTTCCAGTTTCGCAAAGTAGGCAAACTACCAAGGGCATGCGCGGACGCTACGAAGCTAGACGTAGACCCAGTTGCCAACTTTCAAGCCGCCTGGGCGATTTTCGACTCGCATTATGCGTTTTTTGCTGAGCGCAAGGTGGACTGGAAAGAGGTCTATCGGCGCTACCGACCTCAGGTGACATCGCAAACCACATCCGAGGAGCTGTATTCACTGCTCGGCAAAATGCTCGCTGAATTGAACGATCGGCACGTGATACTACAGCATACCGATGGGCGCGAGTTCCGTGCTGGTCTGGGTCCCATTATCAAGCCTTGGGTCGAAGATTTTGCCGCGGATCCGAAGGCAGCGGCAAGCGCCATCGACTATGTCAACCTGCGGATGCTGCCGTTCAAGCTCCTTGTCGAACAACAATACATGTCGGGGCCCGTTGGTAGGGGTGGGCAAGGGCAAATCGTCTGGGGGCGCCTAAAAGGAGACGTCGGCTACATTCGATTAGACTCGTTGTATTTCTATGATGCCCGCGACGGCTATAAATATCAAAAAGAAGCGCTTGAAGCAGCAATGGACGAGGCTCTGCGGGAATTGAAGGGCGTCAAGGCATTCGTCATCGATATGCGTTTCAACCTGGGAGGCAACGATGGCCTCGGGTTGACGCTCATGTCGCACTTTGCCGACACCCGGAGACTCGCGTACAAGAAACAGGCGCGCGCCGGGTCCGACTTCACAGCACTGCAAAACATCGAGGTCATCCCGGCAAGCAATCGCTTCGCGGGCAAGGTCGCAGTTTTAATCGGCAACGTCACCGTCAGCGCGGGCGAGAACTTCACTATCGCGACGCTACGGTTTCCCCAAGTTACCCGGGTCGGCGAGCGCACCGCCGGTGCGATGTCCGATGTGTTGATGAAGCCGCTTCCGAATGGCTGGCAGGTCGGCATCTCCAACGAGTTATTCCGCGCTGCGAACGGTCGTGATGTTGAAGTCGCAGGTATAGAACCCGACATATTTGTGCCCGACCATTTCTCCCCCCGGACACTTTCGACGAAGGGCGACGTCGTTCTTGAGACCGCACTTTCAAAACTCAGCCAGTGATGCTCAACAAAAAGAGACGAAATGGATAATCCGCAACCAATCACGCTCATTGCCAACCAGGATTTAGGTCATTCCGACTGGCTCATCATCACGCAGGAGATGATCACGCAATTTGGCAAGGTGACGCTCGATGGAGATGATCCCATCCACAATGATCCTAAATGGGCAGAGGAAGAAGGACCGTTCGGGACCATCGTCTCATACGGGTTCCTGACCATTTCGTTGCTGACCCACTTCTCTCATCAAATCACCAAGCACGAACACCTCAAATACGCACTCAATTACGGGTTCGACCGGCTGCGCATCATTTCGCCAATACCCGTTGGTTCGCGCATTCGAGCGCATTTCGTAATGGGGGCTGTTGACGTCCGCCGTGACGGTGGACGTAAAGCCAAGATCAACGTCACCGTCGAAATCGAAGGTCAGACAAAGCCGGCGCTGACAGCGGAATGGCTCAGCATCTGCTATACGAACTGATCTTGCGAAAACGAGTTTGAGCTTAGCACGCTTGACGAAGCCGCCGCGCCTCTCGGGTGCAAAGAACAGGAAGGCGTTGGCGACAACGCCGACGAGGAAAAGCGGAACCACCTTGTCGAGCTATCGCGCCGGGCCGGTCGGCAGATTCTGGAACAGGACAACCGACATCATGAAAGGGAATACCGCGACGATTGCCAAGGGCTGAAACGGCTGCGGATGAACCAACACGCTGGTTGATCGCATAGCATAAACGCCTGCCAAAGATGACAAACGCCGCTTTGTTGATCACAAACCTCGTGCATCGCTCCTTTCGCTTTTGTTTCCGCTGAACTTGCTCGGAACGTCTCCCGCCCCGATAATGGAATCGACGATGGCTGGCTCTCGCGGAATGTGTCCGTCGAGCATCAAGAGAGCGAGACCGTGAACCAGCGACCAAGCATGCAGCGCCATGCTACGCCGTTGATCGTTCGTCGCTCCTCGCGGCATCAGGCCGTCGACACTTTCATTCAGGAACCGCATCGCGGTCGATGCATCAACTTTTGAGGCATTGCTCGTGTCGTTGAGGTCGGCACGACTTCCCATCAACCGGAACAACGCGGGGTGCTCAAGCGCAAACACCACATAAGCCCGCCCGCAGGCGCTGAATCCCGCTTGGCCGCCACCCGCCGCCGCGCTCGCCGCCATCTGCGCCAAGCCGAGCATCTCCGCAGCTTCGAAGGCAAGCGCGTCGAGCAGCTGATCCTTGTCGGGGAAATGTCGATAGATTGCCGTCGCGCTAACACCGACATCGCGCGCAACTTCGCGCAACGATACGTGGCCGCCGTCTGCCGCCTCAAGACGCTTGATTGCTGCCGCGACGACGGCGGATCGCAAATCGCCGTGGTGATAGCTTCTTTTTATGTTGACACTGTTATCATCAATGGCCATGTTTTCAATGTAAACATCAACTCGGGAGTTTTGCAATGGCCAGCGTAATTGAAAGAACCATCCGCAACGTCGTTGGCGCGGGCATCACCAAAGTCTCCGCCTTCAACCGCGACCGTTTGAAACCCCTCTCTGCGCCACACCCCTTTCTCTCGGGTGTCCACACGCCGATGACCGACGAGCGCACAATCACCGATCTTAAGGTCATCGGCACAATCCCGCCCGAACTTGATGGCCGCTATATCCGCATCGGCCCCAATCCCGTCACCCCGCCAAATCCTGCCTCTTATCACTGGTTCGTCGGCGATGGCATGGTTCACGGCGTTAGCCTGAAAGGCGGCACGGCGCTCTGGTATCGCAATCGCTGGATCCGCTCGAACGCCGTCAGCGCGGCGCTCGGTGAGCCCCCTGCTCCCGGCCCACGCAACAAACGCAGTGACAACGTCAACACCAATGTCCTCGGCCATGCGGGCACGATCTGGGCACTGGTCGAAGCGGGTGGCAATCCCGTGCGCATTGACGAGGAGCTAAACACGATTGCGCATGATCCGTTCGGCGGAACGCTCAAAGGCTCGTTTACGGCGCATCCACATCTCGATCCGTTGACCGGCGAAATGCACGCCATCTGCTATGATGCGACGCAACCGAGGCTGATCCGTCATGTCGTCATCGACAAAACGGGCAAAGTGCGCCGCGAGGAACCGATCACTGTCGAGCACGGTCCCAGCATCCACGACTGCGCCATCACCGCGAACTATGTGCTGATCTTCGACCTGCCCGTCACTTTTTCGATGAAGACAATGGTCGCCGGCCACCCCTTTCCGTACACGTGGAACCTCGACCACAAAGCCCGCGTTGGCCTGCTGCCGCGCGAGGGCAAGGACGCCGACATCATCTGGTGCGACGTCGATCCAGCCTATGTTTTCCACCCGTGCAATGCCTATGAAACACCCGACGGGCAGGTCATCGTCGATGTCGCTGCGCACGACCATATGTTCGCCGACAGCTTACTCGGCCCCGAATCGACGATCACACCGTTCGAACGCTGGACGATCGACGAAGTCACGCGCACGGTCACCCGCTCCGTCATTGATCGTGCGCGACAGGAGTTCCCCCGCCCCGACGAGCGGCGTCTCGGCCAGCCCTATCGCTATGCCTACACAATGGCACTGCCCGAGGTTGTTACGCCCAACGCCTTTTTAGGTAATAAACTCTACAAACATGATCTCGAAGCCAACACCAAGCAAACGCACGACTTTGGCCCCACCCGTTTCCCCGGCGAGTTTGTTTTCGTGCCGCGTGGTCCGGGCGAGGACGAGGGCTGGCTGATGGGTTATGTCATTGATACTGCGACCGACACGACCGATCTCGTCATCCTCGATGCGCGGAATTTCGATGGCGAACCCCAAGCGACAATCACCATCCCTCACCGCATTCCGCCAGGGTTTCACGGCAACTGGGTGTCCGCCTGACGACGCAATGTGCGGGCCGTTTCCGCAAGGAGACGGCACGATGGCAAACAGATGGACACCCGTCAGCTGGACCGCGCACCAAGCGCGCCAGCTTCCGACTTATCTCGATGCAGCGGCGATCGACCGACCAACGACGACGCTTGGCAACTGATCTTCCCCCGATTGTGGGGACACCTGGGTTAGCCCGCCATGCTTTGCTTGGCCGGTTCGGGCTTGAGATATTGCCCGCGTTCCACAGACGGAGTCCGTGCGCGTCAGGATCGAGGTCGGATACTCCCATAATACGACGCTTTCCGCCGTAATTGCCGGAAGAAACCTAAACGGCAAAACTGTTTAAAAAGTTAACTGCGCCTCCCGCCAACAAACCCGCCATTAGGGTCATGAACTTGGCTCCTTAAAAGCAGTCGTTTGTTCAGCGCCTTCTTTCCGAGCAATTTGGGTTCATATGCCACTGCAATCGAGGTGCCGAAAGCTTGGCCGGATGCAACTCAAGGGCTGTCCAGTCGCAACTTTGTCGACGCCACTTGGCGGATGCGGGGAGGCACACGTCACGCGGGTTGAGTGGACGCTTGGCGCCTACCATGTTGCCTGAGTTCCACAGACGGCGTCCGAGCGCATCAGGATCGAGATCAGATACTCCCATGATACGACTCCTTCGGCTTTAATGGCAGAAGGACATCATAATCCGAGCGATCCTCCTGTGGCTAGTTCAAGCATATAGGAGGCGCGTTCGGGGCGTTGCCACGGAACGCGCGCCCATAATAAGACGTGTTTTCAGGAAAAATCGAGCTGGAGGATCTTGGCTGGCGTCGCACGGCAATACATGTCGAGCGCGCGATCGCCGTCGGGGTAGGATGCGGTCATCGCGGCGCGAAAGCGCCAGCCGCCATTGCCTGGCTCGAGCGACGTGGTCCGTTCGTATCGCAGCTTCGTGCCGCCCGTCACGCCGATCTGGCGCGCAGCATCGAACATGCAATTCTGGACGGAGGCACGCGCTGCGCTCGGGATCGCCGACAGGTCGGCATTGAGCGTTGCCGGCGGGCCTGCCGGATATGTTGTCGGGCCAGTCGATGCGGGGGCATCGGGCGTCGTCGACTTCTTCCGGCTTGCTAGCAGCGCAATCAATCCACCTGCCACGACCACGCCGGCGATGACGGCGCCTGCACTTGGTCCACGATCGCGAACTGGCTGTCGCTGCGGGACCGGATAGGGATTGTTGCTATTCGCATATCCATAGCCAAAATCCGCACGGCATCCTCGTTCGACCCAGACGTGGCTGCGCGTGAACCCCCAGGTGCGGCCGCGCTGGCAGCTTCCGGAAAGGGTTCGGACGATCTCGACGCGGTTGCCGGTATTCGCATTGCATTGCCGCCAACGATTGTTGAACGATTCGCAGCGGATCACACCGGCGAAGTTCTGGCCCGGATAAACCGGCGGCAGAATTTGCGGGCGGTCGATGACGGGCGGCGTCGGCGGTTGCGGACGGGCGGGTGGCCGGACTGGTTGCGGACCGACGGGACGCGGCGGCTGGATTTGAGGTCCGCCGGTGCTGGGCCGTGGCGGCAGGGTTTGCGGAACATCGGGCCGCGCAGGCATGACTTGCGGGCCACCTTGTGATGGGGCCGTTGGCGGTATCGGTTGCGCCAGAGCGGGCATAATCTGAGCGACGACCAGCGCGGTCGTTGTGGCGAGTTGGATAAATTGTGTCTTCATACGGGCCTCCATCGTTCCACTAGCAATACGATACGGAGCCGACCGACACTGTCGCGTCGGCGACATTCTCGGATTATTTGAGGCGGCTTTTCAGAAATTCGACCATTTCGTGGATATAGTCGGCAGCCTGCGTGCCAGTTGTGCCGACCGTGACCCCTTTGTGTAAAAATCCTCCCGCAACAGACTTGTTGAGGAAATCGCTGGCGTTCAGCGATGGATCGACTTCGCCGGACCGGAGATCGTAGTAGCGACCGGTATCGTCCATATAGACGGTCGGATAGATGGTGGACGTAACGGCGCTCTCGATCCGCGTCGGTGGTATGCCGCTGCGATCAAACGCATGAAGCCCACCAGCAAATATCTTTATCGTTGCATCGCCACCCGCCACCGAAAGCGCGTGCACAGCGTCCTGGCACTGCTGGACCGATACCCAATCGTCGCGGTCGCCCTGTAGCACGAGGAGCGCTGCCCCTCTGGTGAGGCGCGCGGACCGGAACTGCGTGCCGCACCATGGATAGCCCGCAACGACCGCGCGCAGTCCGCGACCGCGGCCGACGATTGCGTCCGAAAAAGGGGCCGCGATCGCCATCATGACGGCTGTGCCGCCTCGGCTGCTGCCCACGGCACCGATGCGGTCAGGGTCGATGTCGGCACGCGTGCGAAGATAGGTAAGCGCGGCAAGCACGTCATAGGCACTCGCTGCCCAGGTGAGCCGACCCTGATCGGCGATCGTGTCGCCGATCCCGCGTGCATGGAAAGGGTCGATAACGAGCACGGCAAAGCCCGCAGTGACGAGCGCGAACGCCTGTTCGAGATGATGTGGACCGATGCCGCCGCTTCCCGGCACGATAATGACTGCTGGCGCCCGTTTACCTTCACGGGAAGGCGCGAAGAGTTGCGCCGTAAGCGCAACGTTGGTGCCCAGATCGCCACGGATTGCAGGGCCGTAATCCGCTGGGTTGCGCGTGAGCACCTCAACGATAACGCCCCGTGCGCCGCTCGACAAGACAATCGGAGACGACGCAAAGGCGGCCGGATCGACGCGCGGAAGTTGTGCGTTTGTTGCACTTGCCATCAGTGCCAACCCCAGCGCAGCAGAGCGTTTCAATTTGTCTGCGCTTGTGCGCGCACGAAACGCACCGACCGGCCGTCGGCTGCGGTAATGGTCATCATACCGTCGTTCTCGACGATCGCCGTACGCGCCGCAGTCAGAATAGTCCTGAACTGCATTTCCTGTGCCATAACATTTTCAGGGCACGCCATCCGCGTGCCGATCATGCCGGGATATACGCGCAGCGCGCTGTCCGTCAGCATGTAGTTGGCCGAATAATTGTTGCAGGCAGATTTGCCCGCTACCTTGCCATCGGATCCGAACATCAGCGTGACCGTGCTCGATCCGACCGAGCGTCCGCCGACTTCGGTCCCGCGCCACCAGATGTCCTTTATCTCGGCGCTGGCACCGGACTGTATCGCGGGCGCCATTTCCTGCGCCTCGGCGCGCCGCGTTCGCCGGTCGTAAAGGCACAGCATCGTTCCCCTGGCACCCTTCATGTGGGGCTGGGGATAGGTGCCGGTGACCGTGCGCGCGTCCATCGCGAAGCGGTCGGAAAAGCGAACGGCTGGCCCAACAGTCGCATCGCGGAGGCCAGACGCCCTTGCGCAGGCGGCCGTCGTCTGCCGATCGAGCGCGGCATAAGAACCAGGGGTCGACGCGTAAGCCGGGGCTGCACTGACAGCGGCTGCAAGGATAGAAAGAATGAATGCACGAGTCATTGATTGTCTCCAGACAGGTTTAGAATTTACCGCAATCGTCGGGTGCCGATTGGCCGGCGAAACGATCTGCAATCCAGCGGACAGTCACGTCGGCGCTGCGCTTCCCGATCGAAAAATGATCGCCGCCTTCAATCGCGAGGTAGCGCACGGGAACCGATCGGCTGCGGCACAGCGATCTTGCGAAGGCCTGTGTCACGGCAGGTGCCACAATGGGGTCAGCAGAGCCCTGCGCGATCAGCACGGGGACGGCAAAACCATCGGGCACAACCGAGTTGCGACGTAGTTGCTCGGCCCAGCGCGGTGATGTGCTGATGTCGACATTTGCCAGTGAGCGCGAGAACCGGAACAGCCCGATCTTGGTGCGCAGCGCAACCGGATCGGTCGACACGCAATTGCGCGCGAGGCGGCGAGCCAGATCCTGCCCGACCGGCTTCAGGATCGTGTTTAAGGGAATGCCATAGGTCTGCGACCAGCTGGTGCCGGTATACGCCGTCAGCAGCGCTTTAATGAGCGGATTGGTGCCGCCGGTCAGGTTTTCCTTGAGGTCGGTTGGTGGGGCGGCGGCCGCAACGCCTTCGAGCTGCAGCTCGGGCGCATAGTTTCGCGCGAACTGCGTGGTCCAGAGCGCTGCATGGCCACCCTGCGATTCCCCCCAGACGACGAAGCGGTTGCCGATGCTGCCGCGCCCGAATTCGCGCGCCGCCCGGATCGAATCGAGCACCGAATAGGCGCTGCCGTCGCCAGCCAGATATGGATGCGGGCCTGGCGTTCCGAGCCCGGCATAATCGGTGGCAACGACGGCATAGCCCGCCGCGAGCAAGTCCTTCAGGCCAGCAATGCTTTCGTATAGAGCCTTGCTTTGCGAAGGCGCGCAGCTTTCAGCAACGCCCGAAGTGCCGTGCGCCCACGCCACGATGTCGCGGCCGCCCTGCGGAGCCCGGCCGTTGGGCACGATCACGACGCCAGTGACCTGATTGCGTTCACCGCCGACGGCGCGCGACTGATATCGGATGCGATACGCCGAAGCGCCCGCCGGCGCGCCCGCAATCGGCGTCGATGAGAGCAGGACGCCACGCGACATCGATTGGGCGTTGGCAGGCGCTGCGGCCATTGCAGCGACGACAAACAGTGTCGAAAGACTTGTTCTTGTTGGGACTGGCATGGCGTATCCTTGGGGTCAGGTGCCTTGCTAAACCCGCGTGACCACAAACAGTGTCGCCGTCACGACATTTGCCGCCAATTATTTTTCGCGCGCGAAGCGCTCAAGTGCGGTGCTGTCGAGCACACGGATGTGGCCATAGCCAATCTCGATCAGCCCTTGCGCTGAAAGATCGCGCAGGATCATGTTGACCTTCTGCCGCGATGCATGAACCGACATGGCCAGCTCTTCTTGGCTGACGTTGTCGAGAACCGCGACCGGCCCTGACGCCGGACCATAGGCCCAGCGCCCGAGATCAGCCAAACGCGCGGCAACACGCTGCGCCAGTGGTAAGCCCATTTCTTCGATCACAAAATGCGACAGCTTGCGCGCGGCGCTTAGTTCGGGGGACTGCAGCAAGCGATAGGTCGCAACGTCAGTTTCGAAAATCGCGGCAACTGCCGTTGGGCGGAGCGAAAACATAGTCGTTTCGACAACTGCTACCGCCGAATAGGCATGAGGCCCGCGATCGAGGCATGCGAGAAAGCCGGTCCATTCGCCGGGCCGGATGATCGCCATGATCACGTCATTGCCGTTTTCGCTCATACCGGCGACATGAAGTTCGCCGGTGATGACTGCATGAAGACCGCTCGGCTCGGCACCTTGCACGAAAAGCATCTGTGACGGATTGAGCGTTGTTCGTGTTCCCTCCGCCATCAGCCGCCGCTGGACATCTGCCGGAAGCGTTTGGAACCACGGCCCCGACCTGAGGACCTCGATAGCGGCGGGCATGAACATGCACGATCAACTACATCACTCCCGCAATGTCGTCATCCGAATTTGGAATTCTTCAATCGCCAACATTCCGGACGTGATGCCGACCCTGCTGGTTCGTTAAAAGCTGCCATATAGTCATACGTTTTGCATAACTCGCATTACAAACTATTGGGGATAAACATAGGCGCCGCGAACCCAGGCGATTTCGTGATGGGTCGCTGATATCTCGTAAAAAACTTCGCACCACGTGGCTGAGCGTTTCATTCGGCGATATTTCTGGGCTGCCGCACCCGTGCCATCAATCCTGAAGCTGTTGATGACACCGCCGCGTGCATTATACTGTCGACATTGACCCGTCATGCTGAGCGTGTCGCCGTTTGCAGCATTGCCCCAACTTTGCGCGGTTGGTGCTGCCGTTTTGCGAACCACGAGGGATTGCCCGGTGGGTACATTCGCCACGGTTCCAGCCCAAAATGCACTTGCTCGGCCGGACGTTGTCGCAAGAACTGAAATAGCGATCGCTATAATCACGGCTGAGCGTGACTTTAGTAATTGTATCATCATCTAGCCTTCTGGTTAAACTGAAAAAGCAGCTGATGCCTCTGGCCCGTTTTATACCGGAACCCGCGCCCATGCCCCGGCACGTCGAGTTCGCAAACGCCGCGCCGGGGCCAAGTTTCTATTGGACGCAGAGGGTTACAGTGCCGGTGATTTTGCCATGCGCATGGATCGTGTTGTCGGGCCAGACTGACATGCCAGGGACGAGATAGGACCCCGTCACCAGCGGCTGATTCATCGTCACATAATTGGCGGCCCCTGACTGCGAGATCGGCGGCAGTGGCGTCGGATTGGGCAACATGAAGGTGTTCAGATATTTGTTGCTGAGGCTCAGGGGATAAGGTCCGGCCTTGCGCTGATTGGGTTGCGAGGGTGGCGGGTTGAGAATTGCTTTAGTCTCCGACGGAAGCCCGTTTGCGGCAGCCACCGTATAACTTCCAGTGATCGACACGAGCGTTTTTGGCGATCCTGGCAGCGTGATCTTACCTGCGGTTGCCCACGGATTGCTCTCGTCTACGATCAGCGTCTGGCATTGCTGCGATGACGTGGCAACCAAGCGAACGTGGCTCGGATGGTCGCGTGGCCAGACTTTGGTTTGGCCATCATAGAACGACACCATGTAAAGCGAGGTCGTTGGTGACGCGACGGCATTCGTTGTTGTCGTATATGGCAGCTGGACCGGATGCCCACCGGTTGTCCACGGAAAGGCTGCTGCATCAATGGCCGGTTGCGTCGTGCCGACAACAAGCGCCGCGAGTTCTGAGTTCGTCGGGCGACGCCAGTTCGACGCACCGCATAAAGACGACGCATTGACCGTTGTCATATAATCAATGACGTTTGTCGCGGCGACAATTTCAGCGGCCGTGGGGAATGCACCTGTGCTCTTTTGCGCCAGCGCCGTATTGTCGTAATTGGTGTAACCCTTGCCATAGGCGCGCCGACCCGTTTGGGTTTTCACCTCCCACATCAGATTAGTGGCGTTGTCGATGGTGCAGGCCCATTCATTGGCCGCAGGACCTTGTGTCGGACTGGCAGGGCATACCCCTAACCCTGCCTTATCACCACTGTTGCAGACCTTAACATAGGGCGTAGCAGATGCTGCCGGTGCCGCTGCAATCATGATTGGCATTGATCCCAAAAGGACCGATGCCATCGGGACGGCGGCAAAAATCGACGGGCGGAAAAGCATGTTCAGACACCTTTTTTGATAAAAACAATGCCGGTCCCAAAGCCATTACTAACGCTGGCATCAGAACCGGCACCCAGTTTCCCGGCGTCCGGGTCGCACGCTTTCCGCCGGGGTTGATGATAGTGGTCTGTTACTGGACGCAGAGCGTAACCGTGCCTGTGATGTTGCCGTGCGCGTGGATCGTGCCATCGGGCCACAGGGACATGCCGGGGACAAGATAGGAGTTCGGATCGATCGCCTGATTCATCGTGACGTAAAATTGGGCACCGGCTTGTGAGATGCGCGGCAGTGTCGTCGGGTTTGGGACCATGAAAGTGTTGATGTATTTGTTGCTGAGGCTAAGCGGATAGGGTCCAGCCTTGCGTTGATTGGGTTGTGCTGGTGGCGGGTTCAAAATCGATTTGGTTTCCGATGGGAGGCCGTTGAATGCTGCCACCGTGTAGCTACCCGTCATCGAAACCAGCTTTTTGGGCAAACCAGGCAATGTGATCATTCCCGCAGTCGTCCATGGTGTGCTTTCGTTGACGGTCAGCGTCTGACACACTTGCGCGGTCTGGGTGCCGCAGATTTTCTTGTTGGGGACGAGAATCCAAGTGCCTGCGCCATTCTTTTCGACGCAGCCGAAAATCACGCCGTTCGGTGCGGTGTTCGATGGCACGGTCGGCGTCGGCACAGGTCCATTGGTGATCCCGAACAGCGAATAGTTAGCGACACCGACCATACCGCTGTAATAGCAGTCAGGTCGCACCGTCAGCGTGCCATGGTCGCCAAATGTTGCCGAGTTTTGATTAGGGGTTGTGCGGGTCACATCGATCTTGAACGCCGCGCACTGGTTCGATGGGGCCGATTGTGCTTGTGCGGGTGACGAAAAACTCGCCGGGGCAATGACGGCGGTGGTTGCCAATGCGGCGATAAGCGCGGGACGTATCATTATCTATTTGCCTTCCAGAAATAATCACTCGTCCGGCGTTGATGACGCGGACAAAGCGAAGTCGTTTCACTGGCGGAAATGGTTCAACGGCTGTGGAAATAAATTGTTTGCTTCCTGTCGTTTGCAGACATGAAAACCCCGTGTGCCGGTCACGGCACACGGGATATTTCGGCTTGTAGTAGTCAGCAGCCTGCGGGCGTTGGAACGACCGGAACATCTCTGCCGTTTGGGCCCTTTGTCCGACAAGCAGAGGCCTGAGGCGGTGCCTGCTCTGATTTTGCCGGTTGGATTTTTCGGTCTGCGATGCTCCGCTTGGGGGCTTTATTCGGGCGGCATGGGTTGCCGCTCCACCCCACCGGACAAGCTGCCACAGGCGCAATATTTACGATAGCAAATGCGCAGATCGCGCAGGCCGTTAAAAACTTTGTCATCTGATGCCGTTCCTTCTGTGCGATGTCTGCATTGAAGGTCGCAGACAAAGCCTAGTCGTTGCGTGCCACCTTGAGGTTCAAGTCTGTTCGATTTATTTTTGAGGCCGCCCCACTGGCAACAACCGGAACAATCCTGCGCCAAACACCGGGTCCGGCCCAGACGCACCCATATCGAGCGCCATCGCTGTCGCGCCATAGTGCATGGTGACGGGATCATGGTCGCGGCTGCACGCCGCCATGTGGAGCAATCCGCCCGAAACGACCGCAGTTGCAAATGACGTGCCCGAGACCTTACGATAGCCGTTGGGCACCGCCGCGAGCATATCGACGCCGACCCCGGCCACGTCGACCTGCGCGCCGTGCGTCGCATAAGCATAGGGGCGCATGCGTTCGTCAACCGCTGTCACCACCAGACTGGCGCGGTGCGACGCAGGAAACGGAACGGCTGCCTTTGGCCCGCCATTGCCAGCCGCAGCGGCCACACAAATCCCCTTCGCTTTTACGGCGTCGAGCAGCGTTGCAAGCAGACGGTCGTCATTGCCTGCAAACGACAGATTCAGCACGTCAGGGCGCAACCGCACTGCGGCGTCGATTGCTTTTGCGATGAAGCGCGTTTGTGACCGTGAATCGCTGGTAAACGCCGCGAGGCTCAGCAGTGTCGCCCCGCGCGCTGCGCCAGGCACCTCGCCCGTCCCGACGATCAGGGAGGCAATCGCCGTGCCGTGAATGCCCGTGGTGGCACTCTCCCCATAAATATATTGGCGGATTTCAGCCCCACGCAGCGCCTCGTGCGTTGTTGCGACAGGTGTGTCGATCATTGCAATCGTGCCGCTGACGGTCGCTGTCGGGCTGGTCGGTAGGCCGTGCAGCGCGAACCGTTTTGGCAGCGGATGAGCGGTTCCCGATGCCCGATAGACATGATTGCGCTGGACCCATCTGACGCCCGCAGTCTTCTGAAGCCGCGCGATTGCGAGTTCGGGCGTGTCGGGGGCCGAAACACTGGCGACGACCATCGTCAATGCGACGCTATTGATCGCGGAGACGTCGATGACCTCGACACGCGCCGCAGCAGCAATCAGTACAGCATCGGTGCTTTGTGCGTCGAGAATGAAGATAAGCTGGTCAGTAACGACGTCGAAGTCCTGGCCGTCACGTTCCTCAATGCTCACGACTCGTTTGGGTCGCAGGTTGATCGAAAGTCCGATTCCCAGGCTGCCGCCTCTCAAAGGCTGCTGCTGTGGTGCCTGTTGACCGACCTGCGCGACAGTCGGTGGTGCCAGCGCGAGGCACAGCATCGCCGTAGCAGTGCGCGGGATCATCCGACGTTGCCGACAAATGCGATAACTGGCGATGCGCGCAAGCGGTTGCGAAGCGAGTCCGCTTCGGAAGTTGTGCGTGGCACGCGCGTGCCGATCGTCAGCATGCCCTCGCGAGGGCCATCAATAACCTGCAAGTCTTCGCGATCCAGCAGCGCTGCCACATCGGCCCAGCGCGCCTCAGGAGCCAGCCGCACGACGAATAATGTTCCGCTTTGCGCGCTTTCGCCCGGCCCTGATGCGGTGACATATCCGGCATTATCTTTGACCCCGATCATCGTCGCGATCACCCCGGCCTGAATAGCGACAACTGCGGCGAGCGACATTGCCAGAGCCGGTGTCCATCGCCACGCAGAAAGCCCTTGCCACCAATCCATTACACCCGATGTCCCACAAGGTTTTGGCACCCGTCGCTCACCTTTTGCCTCGGCTTCGATACGATCAATCAGCGATTCCAGTCGACCCTCCGACACACCAGCGCCTGCAACCAGCGCCGCCCCCTGCTCCTTGACCAGCGCGAACAAGCCGCTGGTCGCTGCCAGCTCTTCGCGCAACTGCGGCGATGACGGCAATGCCGCCTCGATACGCGCACTGTCTGCTGGTGAAAGCGCGCCCGTCACGAAAAACGGCAACTGGTCGATCATGGCTGCCGTTTCGTCAGGATCAATCACAGCGGTTCAACCGAAAGCATCTTTGCGAGCTGCTTACGGGCATGGAAAAGCCGCGTCTTCACTGTGTTTTCGGGGCATCCGGCAATGGCGGCAATTTCAGCCAATGGCTTTTCCTCGAAGTAACACAGCCAAACCACTTCGCGGTGTTCGATGCTCAGTCGTTCGAGACAGGCGCGAAGTTCACCTGCGTCGGAATTTTGTTCGGCAATCCGGTAAGGGTCATCTGCCGGGTCAGCGAGCGTATCCATGAGCCACGCATCGCCGGACGAGGGCTTTTCTCGCTGGCGGCGTAAGCTGTCGATTGCCTTGTTTCGAACAATCCGCCGCATCCAACCCTGAGCGCTCCCACTGCCGTTATAGCGATCGGCGAAGCGCCAGATGTCGAGGAAAGCCTCGTCAACGGCGTCCGCCCCACTCTCGCGGTCGCCCGCCAGCAAGCCCGTGGCGTAGCGGTACATGACCGGTTGCTGGCTGATATAGAGCGCTGTGAAAGCAGCATGGTCTTTCGCCGCAGCTGATCTGATCAGACTATCGATGTCGTTCACGCCCGCCCCCGCAATCTTCCGCTGGGCAGGTGGTCGCGAACCGGAATGAGCACCATCCCGCGTTTACGGGGGGTGCATTATGGTGCCGAGGGGGCTTATAAAAGCGATATGACCGCCACAGCAAAAATCCGTGCGTCGATCCGGGTTGGCATCCTTGAGGACAATCGCGAATTCAGCGACCACCTCGCTGCGATCATTGCAAGTGATGATACGCTGTCGCTGGCTTTCCGCGTTGAAACCGTGGCGGAGGCAATGTTGGGGTTTGCTAGTGATCCGCCTGACTTGCTCCTTGTCGATATGCAACTACCCGACGGTTCGGGACTGGATTTAGTTTCCGTGGCTGCTCGACACGCGTCCTGCCGGATCATGATGCTGACGGTTTTGGCCGACCGCGAGAGCGTAATGGCCGCATTCGAACGCGGTGCGCATGGCTATTTGCTGAAGGACACGCCGACTGAGGAAATCAAGCGCAACATAAATGCCGTGATGACTGGCGAGAGCCCCGTCAGCCCCGCGGCGGCGACGCACATCCTCGGTCTGTTCCGTCGTCCGGCCAGCGCTGCAGCAGACGATCAAATCCGCCCAACCGACCGCGAGCGCGATGTACTCCAGATGATTTCGAAGGGGCTATCTTATGCTGAAACTGCCAAGGCGCTTGATCTGTCGGTCCATACCGTCGGAGATCATCTGAAGGCGATCTATCGCAAGCTCGCGGTCAATTCTAAAAGTGAAGCGATCTTCGAAGCACGAGCGCAAGGATGGATCAAGGTCTTCAACTGACGCCTTCGTCCGGACATGGAAGTGACAAGCGCAGCACTGCTCCCGATCCACCATCAGCTTGCGAAAGCGAAAGCGATCCGCCAAGCCGTGCTGCCCGTACCCGCATGTTCTTGATGCCCTTGCCACTGCTGTCGGCAACATCGGCACCCAGCCCGATACCGTCGTCGGTGACAGAAATGATCAATCGGGCCTTCGCGTTATCGACACTAATGCTCACCATGACCCGTCCGGCCTGCGCATGACGGATGATATTCGTGATGGCTTCCTGCACAACGCGCAACACGTCGAGCGTTTCGCGCGGACCATAGTCGATGAGCGCGACGCGTTCGTCTTCTTGCCAATCCAGCACAATTTTTGCGGCCAGTAACTGATCGCTGGCACGCTCGCGAAAGCTGTGCAGGCTGACCACAAAACCATCGTCTGCGCCGTCGAGCGATGCCGCGACCAGGCGCAAGTCGTTGAGGCTCTGCGCGACGTCGCGTTCGACTTCGTCCATAGCGACGTCGCCGCTCCGCGCCTTGAGCAATAGCGAGAGCAATTGCCCGCCAATGCCGTCGTGCATGTCGCGAGTGAAACGCTGTCGCTCTTCGAGCACTGCCCGCCGCTCGATCTCTGATTTCAAGCGCTGCGACTGCAGACCCAGTTCGAGCCCGTGTCCCGCGACAATCGATGCCATCGCTTCGTTACCACTCAAAGCCGCGCGGTAACGGCTGAACTCGAAATACAACGCGAAGCCCGAGAGTGACACTAAGCAAAACATAGTAAGGATTTGAGTTATGATAATCGAAAGATAAGTGTTTTCGACGCTCATCGGGCAATACATGCCGATCAGACTGGTCAAAAATGCAGTCATAAGCGCAGCAATGATCGCAAAGACGACCTGTGACTCGGCATTCGCTGACGGCAAGATTTCCAGCACTCTTTTTGCGACAAAAAGCACGAGAAAAACTCCAGGAATCGCAAAGATTGATATCCGGAATGCGACCGTTTTCTGTGAATCCAACCCGAAGTAGAGATCCACTGCAAGTATAAGTGCCAGAGTTACAATGCTTGCCTTCAACCCAAATATGCGCTCGTGCGGCTGTCCATTCGTCCAATAGCTTAACGCCAAAAATGCCATCAACTCGTAAAGACAGCCCACATAGTTGATAAACCGAATGACCGGTTGTTCGAACACCATCCACTCTGTGTCGTTTTTTATAATGAGTAGGAGAAGAAACATCCCGAGAAGGCAGAAATATCGCCCGGGTTTCTGCGCAAAAAAAACGAGAAACATTGCCAGACCGATCGCCGTGACGATAGCGATCGCAATGGGCGTCCGCATAAAACGAGCAATCTGTGCGTAGTGTGTTGATGCAGCAGATATAAAGGTTTCGGGGCCAGCATAAACCGGGCCCGCCGTCAGGTTTGTGGCATTATTATATTGCTCAACGATGATGCTGTTTTGTCCGGGGAGAATGATTCCGGCGGGCACGATCGCAACTGATGCTGATCGATATCGATTGAGACGGAGCGGCGGCGTCATCATGCCTTGGCCGATGATATTACCGTTGACGACAATTCGGATATCACCGCCATAAGCTGGTGCATAAATCGCGACCGGCTCGCCCTTCCCGCCTCGAGATCGAAAATTAAATATGGTTCGAGTTAATGGCCCAAGCTGCGAATTGAAAGATTGAGGGCTGTTGAACGCCCTATCGACGACGGCTTGACGTTGTGCGCCCACGACCGGCAACGCATAAGGCTGCACCGACGCGAAATCCGGTATCAATTGCAACGATAGGCACCCTACGGAAAGGAGAATGGCAAAAAATACAACCCAAAACAGACGTATACGCAACTCGTCGGTAACCCCGTGATTAGCGGTTATATGAAACTCGACCCGAATTTCTATACCGCACCCGACGTTGGGTTAGCCGCTCAATGTGAAAATAGAAATCGTCGATCGCGGTTTTGCCGACCAGCTTGAATGACCACCCGAATTCCTAATGTCGATTGACCACGGCAGATTTCGCCAAACATTCCAGCCATTCGCGGTAACAATCCAATTCGCTCAAAGCTGCTGTTCATTCATCATAGCAATTGTTATGCACTAATCTGATCAGCGTGAATCCTCGTTTGGGTGCTAAACAACCATTTCAACGACCGAAGGAATGAACTGGCAATTTCGTTGACAGGTTACCCCTCTGCAAGATGCGAAGCTGCGTGAGCCATAAGCAGCCCCGATTGCGAATGTCAGGAATTCGATCGTTGGCGATGAGGCGCTCGACTTCCTCGAAGTTGACAGCCGAGCGACGAATAAATTCCTCGTCGTCGTCGCAAGCAGTATTCGCACAAGGCGTAAGGCCCGTGGCCAAAAAATAGTAATTTTGTCCTGTCATGTGAACGCTGAGAGCGTGTGAGCTCAGCAGCTCGAAGGAGCTCGCATTTAAACCCGCCTCTTCACGCAATTCCCGAGCGGCCGCCTCGATCGGCGTCTCACCAGGATTAATCGCGCCAGAGGGTACCTCATACGTCGATCCAAATAAATGGCGGCATTGCTCGACAAGCACGACCCGTCCATCGCTGGTCATTGGAACTACAAGGACGCCTTCATTCTCCTCGATGACCTCCCGTTCCACCGATCCTGCACCAGTTTCGATGCTATCAAACCGCACGTTGACGAACAATCCCTTATAGACCGTCCTGCTACCTACTAATTTATGCGACATAGGCGGCTTTCTTGCTCATGCTCATCACAGCCTCTTGAAGTCTGGGGTTCTTCCCAATTATACCGCTATGGACTAACTTTACGACATCCTCAGCAAGCTTCGACCGATGCCTGACGAATCCTTGGGTCACGTCGCTGAGAGACGCACATTCGTCTGCCGCAACGAGGGCAGTGATAGCCTCAATAAATTTCATTTCTAGCTCGCGAAAGCGGAACAAACAGTTTTCTACCGTGCGCGATGCTGGAGTAGCAACCCCACCGGGACCCAAAAGCAAAGTCTGAGACGCTACCTCGCCCTTGAGACCGAACATCAGCACATGTCGAGGTTTTGCTCGCGATCACATGACGGTTCCTCACTGGCGGCAAGCGCCAATTTTATAACCGTTCAGCCAGTGAAATGGCTACCTCGATAGCGGCCATCCGTTCAGCGCATCGGCTACTGCGCGGTGTAAACGAGTGCGGTCAAAGCCGCGATAACTTTGGCCATACGGCACAACGCGCGGTGAATTCGCGAGCTAATCACGCGTTGGAATGCCGGTCTTTACGATGGCGCTAGCCGCGCCCGCAGAAAGGCACGAGCGCTTGCGGCGGCACCGCATTACAGTAAAGTCCGCAAAAAAGGACGATAACGTGGCGCTTAAAATATCTTCAAATCTACCGCCTGTATGTCGTTGAACAGCGACCCATACGACTGGAAGGGCAAAATCGGCCAAAACTGGGCGCGGGGTTTTGCGCGGACCGATCGAAGTTTTGCAGGACTGACGACCGTCCTTGTTGACCGGACCCGTGCACTTTCGCCCGGTTACCTGCTCGATATCGGGTGTGGTGCCGGTGAAACGGCCATCGCCGTTGGCAGAGCCACCCCGAAAGCCGATATTATCGGGATCGACCTGTCGGAGCCGCTGATTGCAGTCGCGCGGCGTCGCGGTCGTCCGTTGAAGAATGTTCGCTTCGCCGCTGCCGACGCCTCCATGTGGCACGATCCAACATTTGTTCCGGATACGCTTGTGTCGCGGCATGGGGTCATGTTCTTCGCAAATCCCGTAAAAGCCTTCACCAACCTCAACGCGTCGTCGCGTGGGGGTGCGCAACTGATTTTCTCCTGCTTTCGTGATCGCGCAGATAATGCGTGGGCGACCGAAATTGGCAAGTTGGTCGGCACTGTCGCACTACCCGGTGACATCACGGCACCGGGGCCATTTGCATTTGCCGACAAGACGCATGTCACCCGCATACTCGCAGCCGCTGGATGGGAAAACATCGCGTTCGAACCCGTCGATTGGGACTATGTCGCAGGCGATGGCGCGGATCCCGTTTATGATGCCGTCGAGTATTTCCAGAAAATCGGTCCGGCGGCATCGGCAATCGCCGGACTTGAAGGTGCTGAACGTGACAACATGCTGGGCAAGGTCGCCGACATATGTGCACTTAGCATTAAAAACGGGCGCGTTGTCTTCAAGGCGAGCGCGTGGATTGTGACTGCGCGCGCCGGGTAAGATTCGCCGCGCGGACATTTAGCTGGTTTCCAGCCGCCCGCCTTGGCGACAACCGCCAACATTGCGGTCGATCTGCGAGCTTACACGGCTCGCCAATAGCTGCCGTTCATACAAGCCCGCGATAGACATTTAATAAGGCTGGAACTGGGCCGTTTGCTGACGGACCGCTTTCGGTGCCCCGGTTCAACAATGCA
>JANOVZ010000033.1:0-5164 GCA_031417655.1 Sphingomonas sp.
CCAATGATCCCGAAAGCCTGACGCGCGAAATCGGCGGCACGCCGCGCACCGAAATGGACCTGCGTAGTTACGGCATCGGCGCACAGATACTGGCTGATCTCGGTGTGCATGACATGACTTTGCTGACCAATGCACATCGCAATGTGATTGCGGTTGAGGGCTATGGCCTGAACATCGTCGGCGAACAACCAATTCCGGAGGTAACATAATGGCCAAACTCCTCATTGTCGAAGCGCGGTTCTACGACCATCTCAACGACCTCCTGCTCGCAGGGGCTCGCGCCGCGATTGAGGATGCGGGGCATGTGCATGAAACCATAACCGTCCCCGGCGCACTCGAAGTGCCTGGCGCAATAGCGCTCGCAGCGGAAAGTGGCCGCTATGATAGCTATGTCGCGCTGGGGGTCGTCATCCGCGGCGAGACCTATCATTTTGAAATCGTCGCGGGTGAAAGCGCGCGCGGAATCATGGCACTGACGATGGATGGGCTTGCCATTGGCAACGGCATTTTGACTGTCGAAAACGAAGCGCAAGCCTTGACCCGCGCCAAGCCCACCGAAAAAAACAAGGGCGGCGAATCGGCGAAAGCGGCTTTGGCCATGATGGCGTTGAAGGCGCAGTTTGCATGAGTGTCTATCCGGTCATCGAAACCCAAAATCTGATCCTGCGTGTTGCGCAAGCGTCCGACCTCGACGGCTGGACCATCATGAATTCGGACGAGGAAACGATGCGCTACATCGGCGGTGTCGCGTCGCGAGCGGAGACGTGGCGGCAATTGTGCACGATGCGCGGCGCGTGGGACATTCGCGGCTTTGCAATGTTTTCGGTGATCGAGCGGGCGACCGGCGCATGGGTCGGGCGGATCGGCCCGTGGATGCCCGAAGGCTGGCCGGGCGAGGAAATCGGCTGGGGCGTGTCAGCCGAGTTCGCGGGCAAGGGCTATGCTTATGAAGCTGCCGTCGCGTCGATGGATTATGCGGTCGATGTGCTGAAATGGCCGTTCATTATTCACACGATTGATCCCGAAAATATCCGCTCGGTCAAATTGGCGGAGCGATTGGGTTCGACCAATGGCGGGCCGACGAAATTGCCCTCTCCGTTCGAAAGCGCGCGAGTCGATGCGTGGGGGCAGAGCGCCGATCATTGGCGGGCGCGGCGAGCGTAGGCCTGTGTGCCGCGCGTCATGACAACATCGTCATCGGCAATGGTATCGACGGCATAATCGGGCACCGCATCAAGATCGGCATAGATCGGTGCGAAATCGGTTTCGACGGTGGTGCGAAGCAGGTCGTCGAATGACCGGATCACGAAATAGGTCTGCTGGTAATCATCGATCCGGTAGTCCGTGCGCATCACGCGCTTCAGGTCGAAACCGATGCGGTTCGGACTGGGGTCGTCGAGCGCGAAGAGGCTTTCACCGTGGCTCGAGACAATGCCCGATCCGTAAATGCGCAAGGCCCCACTTTCGCGAACCAGACCGAACTCGACCGTATACCAATAAAGCCGCGCCAGTTTCTCGAGCGCGCCGAGCGAACCCGCGCGTTGTCCACCTTTGCCATAGGCGACCATATAATCGGCGAACACCGGATCGGCGAGCATGGGCACATGGCCGAAGACGTCGTGGAAGACATCGGGCTCCTTCAGATAATCGAGTTGGTCGGGTCGCCGGATGAAATTGCCCGCAACGAAAACGCGGTCAGCGAGGCAATCGAAAAAGACGTCGTCGGGGATGAGTCCCGGTACCGCCACAACGCGCCAGCCGGTGGCAGCGGTCAATCGAGTCGAGAGTTCTTCGAAGTCAGGAATGCCGGGCTTGGACAGCTTGAGCACATCGATGCCACGCAGGAAAGCTGCCGACGCGCGACCCGGGAGCATGGCCGATTGCCGTGCAAACAGCGTATCCCATGTCGCATGATCGTCCGCCGAATAATGCGCCCAATCTTGCGGAATGATCCAGTCGGCGACTGTCATATCATCGCGTCGGTGCAGGCGTCAGCGCGGGCACGGCTTTGGCCGCGTCCGCAGGGTCGATGCCCGGTGGTGGCGCGGCCGAAATAATCTCGTTGCCGGCCAGCGCGCGCGCGGCACGGCGGATGGCGCGGCGGACGCGGTTATAGGTGCCGCAGCGGCAGATGTTGGTGATTGCCGCATCGATTTCGGCATCGGTCGGGTTGGGTTTTGCCTTGAGTAGGGACGATACGGCCATGATCATGCCAGGCTGACAGAAGCCGCATTGCGGCACTTGTTCGGCAACCCACGCCTGCTGCACGGGATGCGAGCGGTCGCGCGACAGGGCTTCGATGGTGGTGACGAATGCCCCTTCGGCCTGGGCAATCGTGATCTGGCATGATCGGACGGCTCGGCCATCGATGTCGACAGTGCACGCGCCACAATCGCCGGTGCCGCAGCCATATTTGGTGCCAGTCAGGTTCGACGCATCGCGAATCGCCCACAGCAGCGGCGTTGTCGGGTCCATCCGGTACCGGACGGGTTGATTGTTGATCGTAAGACTAGTCACGCCAGCTCCGGTCGATCTTGTCCACGCGGCGGACCATGGCGTCGAATTCGGCACGGCCCGATCCACCCGGGATCGCGGTCTGGCCGATATCGCGCTGGTGCACGGCTATGACTTCGGATGCAACGGGGATCGGTGTGCCCATGCTCATCGTAGCCAGCTGGTGTTCGCACGCGCGTTGCAGCACCCAATATTTGATGAACGCATCGGGCAATGTCTTGCCCATGACAACGGGCCCATGGTTGCGAAGCATCATGATTCGCTTGTCGCCGAGGCTCGCGAGCAGTGCCGGACCTTCCTCGTCACGTACCGTCACGCCTTCGAAGTCATGATAAGCAAGCTGGCCCATAAAATTGCAGGCGTAGAAATTGACCGGCTGCAATCCGCCTTCGAGACTGCAAACCGCCACGGTCGCGGTCGTATGCGTGTGGATGATCGCATGGGCATCGGGCAGGTGACGGTGGAACAGGCTGTGCTGGACAAAGCCCGCGCGGTTGACGTGCCACGGGTTGTCGGCGTCGAGTTTATTGCCGTCGATGTCGACCTTGACGAGGCTCGATGCCGTTACTTCGCTGAAGTGCATGCCATAGGGATTGATGAGGAACGCGCCCTCTTCTTCGAGCTTCACGGTGATGTGGTTGAAGATCAGTTCATCCCAGCCAAACATCGCGAAAATGCGGTAACACGCCGCCAGCTCCTGCCGCGCGAGCCATTCGGTTTCGGGCATCGTGTGGGCCTTAATTGCAGTTGCCATGACATCCTCCTGTCGTATCCACACTAGACAGGCGCGCTGCATTGGGCAAACCTTGCGGACACGGCATTTAAGGGAGCGGATGATGCAGGCCAAGGGTTTCATGTTGGCAGCGCTGGCATTGTTCGCAGCGCCGATTGCGGCGATCAGCAGCGGAGCGCCGCAAGTTGTTCTGGCCACGCCGGGGTCAGCGGGAACCAATGGCGGAGCAATCGAGCGCTTCACGATGCGCTTTTCGGAAGGCATGGTGCCGCTCGGCGATCCGCGCGCGACGCCGCCTGCGACCATGAAATGCCCAATCGGGTCAACGGGGCGCTGGGTCGATCCGCAGACGTTCGTCTTTGATTTTGAAAAGGCATTGCCGGGCGGGATTTCGTGCACGGTCGATCTCGGTGCGAAACTGACCAGCGTGCGCGGTGTTGCAGTGACGGGTGCGCGCGTCTTCACCATTGACACGGGCGGGCCTTCGGCGCGGGCGGTTTTACCGGGAGCCTATGGCGATGACATCGAAGAAAGGCAGGTGTTCCTTGTCGCGACCAATGTGACGCCATCGGCTCAGTCGGTTGCGGCCAATGGCTATTGTTCGGTGGACGGGATAGGCGAGAAGATCGCGCTGGACGTCATGAAGCCTGAAGTGGTGACACAGATTGTTGACGGGCTGGGGCCGGACAACTGGAATTTGCGCAATTTTATGGAAAGTGCGGGGCTGCCGCAACAGATGCCAGCCAATGCAGCGGACAAAGCGAAGGCATTGTCGACTGTGGTTGCCGTCAAATGTCGCCGTCCGCTGGCACCGGGGCGCGAGATGGCGCTGGTATGGGATGCGGGCATTGCGAGCGCTGACGGGCGAACGGCGGCGCGTGACCAGCGTTTTGATTTCACGGTGCGCAAGGCCTTTGCGGCGCGCTTCGAATGTTCGCGGGTCAATCCGCAAGCCGGGTGCAATCCGGTGAGCGATGCCAATGTGCGTTTCTCGGCGGATATTCCGATAGATCAGGCCAAGGCGATCCGCCTCACCTTTGCCGACGGCACCGTGCGCGAACCGACGATTGCGGATGATGCCAAGAGCAATCCGGCCGTCAGCGACCTGACGTTCGAGGGGCCGTTTCCGGCGGCAATGGCAGCGACGGTCAGCATCCCGGCGGGAATCAAGGACGCGAGCGGGCGGAGCCTCGAAAATGCCGAACGCTTTCCGTTGGCAGTGAAGTTCGATGTGGCACCCCCGCTGGTGAAGTTTGCCGCGCCGTTCGGGATTATCGAAGCAAAGGAAGGCGGGGTGTTGCCGGTGACGGTCCGCGCGGTCGAGCCGCAACTGGCGCAGCGGATGCTGAGCGTGGGCGGGGCGAGCTTGAAAATTGACGGCTCGGACGGGCAAGTCGCCGAATGGCTTCGCAAGCTGGACGATGCCGACGATACCGACTTCCGCGAGGAGGGACCGAAAGGTGATACCAAGACGGTTAATTACACGGGCACGAAACCGTTGCTTGAGGGTCGGGGCAATCCATTAAAACTCGGATTGCCCGGCGCCGGCAAGGAATTCGAAGTCATCGGCATTCCACTGACCAAGCCCGGATTTTATGTTGTTGAACTGGTGAGCCCGGTGCTCGGCAATGCCCTGCTCGGGCGCAGTGTGCCGCGTTATGTTGCGGCGGGGGCGTTGGTCACGAATATGGCCGTGCATTTCAAATGGGGGCGCGAAAGCTCGCTTGCGTGGGTGACCGCGCTCGACAGCGGCAAGCCGGTGGCAGGCGCGGCCGTGCGCGTGACGGATAGTTGTTCGGGCAAAGTACTGGCCACAGGGACAACCGATGCGCAGGGGCGCGTGGCGGTTGGCGGGGCGCTGGTCGATCCGGAGACTTACGGGAATTGTGAAAGCTCGACGGCGCCGCTGATGATCTC
>JANOVZ010000034.1:0-47581 GCA_031417655.1 Sphingomonas sp.
GGGTGCATCCGCACGACGTCGGCACTATCTTGGATGAAGAAGGTGTCGCGATCCGAGCGGGGCATCATTGCTGCCAACCCCTGATGGGCTATCTTGGTGTTGACGCCACGGCACGTGCAAGTTTTGGACTTTATAACGGCCCCGATGATATCGTTGCGCTGATCGACGGGCTGACACGGGTAAGGAAGTTGTTCGGATGAAAGTGGAAGAAGTCACATCGGTGGAATCGCCCCCCAAAGCGCGCGTCGATAGTCCTCGCGAGGAATTTGGGCGCAAGCGCGACTATCTCGATGGGTTCCTGAGAGCCGAGCCGCCCAAACTCGCGGCAGGCGAACCCGGTGGCGACCTGTATGAAAACGTCATCGAGGCATTGAAGGAAATCTTCGACCCTGAAATCCCGGTCAACATCTATGACCTCGGGCTTATTTATGGCGTCGAAGTCGATGAAGGCCATGTTACTGTTTCGATGACGCTGACCACGCCGAATTGCCCGGTTGCCGAAACGATGCCGATGGAAGTCGAAATGCGCGTCGGCGCGGTACCGGGCGTCGGCGTTGCCGAAGTCAACCTCGTCTGGGATCCGGCCTGGGATCCCGGCAAAATGACCGACGAGGCTAAGCTCGAACTGGGAATGCTATGACCACAACGACCCGCATCCGACCCGCCGCATTGACGCTTACGCCGAGTGCCGAAGCACGCATTGCCGACCTCATGGCCAAAGCGCCCGCCGACGCGATCGGCGTCAAGCTTTCGACTCCGCGTCGCGGCTGTTCGGGGCTGGCCTATTCGGTTGATTATATCAGCGAGGCTGTGCCCTTTGACGAAAAGATTGAAACCCCCGGTGGCACCTTCTTCGTCGATGGCGGCTCGATCCTTTACCTGATCGGCAGCGAGATGGACTGGGTCGAGGATGATTTCACCGCAGGCTTCGTCTTCGAAAATCCCAATGCCAAGGGCGCGTGCGGCTGCGGCGAGAGCTTTACCGTCTAAACGATATCGTTGTGAAGACTCGGCTGGCTTGAGGCCGCAGCGCGTTGTTTTGCAAAGATGATTTCTGCCCCGTTGGCGTGGCCACGTTCTTTTGTGCAGTTACTTTCCTGATCAGCCAAGGCTAAGGAGAGGCGAATTGGGGGCATCATGACACATCGAACGACTGATATTCCTGCCGTAATGGTCGCGATTGATCCGGCGGCACCGGGTGGACCTGAAGTGCTCCTGCCCGTCCAGCGACCTGTCCCGCAGCCGGGGCCGGGCGAAGTCCTGATCCGCGTGGCCGCCGCTGGGGTGAACCGGCCTGACGTGCTGCAACGCAAAGGCGGATACCCACCCCCGCCGGGCGCGCCTTCGATCATGGGACTTGAGGTTGCGGGCGACATTGTGGCGCTGGGGGCCGGTGTCGATGCGGCGATGTTGGGTCAGGCCATGTGCGCGCTCGTACCGGGCGGGGGCTACGCCGAATATTGCGTCGCAGCGGCGAGCATCTGCCTCCCTGTGCCGCCCGTGCTGTCGATGGTCGAAGCGGCGGCAATGCCTGAGACATTGTTTACGGTGTGGACCAACTTGTTCGAGCGCGCTTACGCGGTCGAAGGCGACACTGTGCTGGTCCATGGCGGCACAAGCGGCATTGGGACCATGGCGATTTCGCTGGGCAAGCTGTTCGGCCTGACCGTTATCGTCACCTGCGGGTCGGACGAAAAATGTGCTCGCGCGCGGAAAATCGGTGCAGACTATGCCATCAACTACAAGTCGGCTGATTTCGTGGCCGAGGTTTTGGCGGTGACGGGCGGCACGGGCGTTCACGCCGTTCTCGATATGGTGGGCGGTGATTATCTGCCGCGCAATTTGCAATGTCTTGCCGAGGACGGACGGCATGTGTCGATTGCAGTGCTGAACGGACCAAAGACAGAGCTGTTTATCCCTCTGATGATGATGCGCCGCCTGACGTTGACTGGATCCACACTGCGTCCGCGTTCGGTGATGTTCAAAAGCCTTGTCGCCGAAGAACTTGCGCGCACCGTCTGGCCGCATGTCGAAGCGGGGCGATTGAAACCTGTGATCGACACCGTATTTCCGCTTGCCGACGCAGCGGGTGCCCATGCACTGATGGATTCAGGGGCGCATGTCGGCAAGATCGTGCTACAAATTCGCCGATGAATATCGCGCGCCTGATCGGATGGATTGTTACGCTAGCCATCTTCGGCGCGGTTGGCCTCGCGCTTTACGTCGCATCACAGCTTTACGTGCCTGATCGCCGGACCCCGCGTCCGTTTTTGGTGATAAACGCACCCCATATCACGCTGGTCGCAACGATGCCGCAAACTCCGGAATTCAGCGGCTACGATGACAAGGGCGAGCCGATCCAGCTCGACCTTGGTTATTCCTATCGCGAGATTAGCGCACTATGGATGCCGTTTGCGGCATTCGAGGATCAGGGATTTGTGCTGTTTGCGGGTAGTGGTGCAAACATCAGCATCGCGCCTGTGACCGATATTGACCGTGCGGCAATGACGAAAGTCGTCGGCAGCGATCTGACCAAAACGTATAGCTTTCCTTATTACGCACACATCTGGGGTTGGCTTTCGGTGCTGGCCTTGGCATTCGTGACGTGGCTGATGGTCAAGCGTGCCGAATGGAAGCGCGACAAAGCCGGGATCATGTGATCGGCTTGTCACAATAGTGGCATCAAAATAGAAAGCCTGTGTCACATTGGGGACTCATAGGCGCTGCTTGACGACGATACGTCCAGCAGGGAGCCATCATGGACGCGATCACGCGGTTGCCGTTCGAGGCTGATTTCTCCGATTTATCGGACAGTGCGCCATCGATTCCCGAACAGGTCGCACGCCAGCGGCGGCGTTTCCGCACCATCTGGATAAGTGACATCCATCTGGGGACGCGCGGGTGCAATGCCGCGATGCTGATCGATTTCCTTGATTCGACTGACAGCGAAACCATGTATCTGGTCGGTGACATTATCGACGGCTGGAGGATGAAGCGGAAATTCTACTGGCCTGCTGCGCATAACGACGTGGTGTGGCGTGTCATGAAGCGCGCGAACCGCGGCACCCGCGTTGTGTATGTGCCCGGCAACCATGACGAGATGTTCCGCCAGTTTACCGGCATGAGCTTTGGCGGCGTCGAAATCCGGCGCAAGGCAATTCACCACACCGCCGACGGGCGGAAATTGCTGGTAATCCACGGCGACGAGTTCGATACCATCATGCTGGCGCATCGCTGGCTCGCGTTCGTGGGTGATTTTGCCTACGAATGGTTGATGCGGTGCAATCATGTCGTGAACAGGGTTCGCGCGTGGATGGGGAAGCCCTATTGGTCGCTATCGAAAACCGCCAAGCACAAGGTCAAAAACGCGGTCGAATTCATCTCGCGTTTCGAGGAAGTCGTCGCGCATGAAGCGGCCCTGCGCGGTGTCGACGGCGTGGTCTGCGGCCACATCCACAATGCCGAAGCGCGCGAAATTGCCGGTGTCCATTATTACAATGACGGCGACTGGGTCGAGGGCTGCACCGCGCTGGTGGAGCATTTCGACGGCCGGATGGAAATCCTCCACTGGGCCGACGAGATTAAGGCGCGGAGTTTGCTTGAGCCCGAACTGAGGCTCGTTGCATGAGAATCCTGATTGTCACCGACGCCTGGGCCCCGCAAGTCAACGGCGTGGTGCGGACGTTGATGGCGACGCGGGCCGAACTTGAACGGCAGGGGCATGTCGTCGAAGTGATCTCGCCCGATCTTTATCCGTCGATCCCGTGCCCGACCTATCCCGAAATCCGGCTTGCCATGACGCGCGCGGCATGGGTCGGTGACCGGATCACTAAGTTCGGGCCCGACGCCGTGCATCTGTCGACCGAGGGACCGCTGTGCGTTGCCGCGCGGCGCTGGTGTCTGCGCAACCAGTTCCCGTTCACGACCGCCTACCACACCCAATTTCCCGATTATTTCGCGGCGCGCACTGGCATTTCAGCCGAATGGGTGTGGATGTATATCCGCTGGTTTCACGCCCCGTCGCGTGCCGTGCTGGTCTCGACACCGTCAGTGCGGACGATGCTGACGGCGCACGGTGTTCCGCATAGTGTGCACTGGAGCCGCGGCGTCGATCTCGACAATTTTTCACCCGATGCGCCGCCGCCTGCGCTTTTTGCTTACTTGCCGCGTCCGATCCAGCTTTACGTCGGGCGCGTCGCCATCGAAAAGAATATCGAGGCGTTTCTGGCAAGCGGCCAGCCGGGGAGCAAAGTCGTCGTCGGCGATGGTCCGGCGCGTGTCGCGATGGCGGCGAAATTCCCCGATGTGCATTTCACGGGATCGATGGGCGGTCGTGCGCTGGCCGGTGCCTATGCCGGTGCCGATGTCTTTGTGTTCCCCAGCCGCACCGATACGTTCGGCCTTGTGATGATCGAAGCGCTGGCCTGCGGCACGCCGGTCGCGGCCTACCCTGTCAGTGGTCCCATCGATGTCGTCACGCCTATGACGGGCGCGCTTGACGAAAATCTGACAGGCGCGATCGCCAGTGCGCTTTCCCGCGACCGTGCCGATTGCGCCCTCTATGGCGCCACGTTCACCTGGGCCGCCAGCGCCGCGCAATTCGTGTTGGCACTCGTTCCTGTCGTCGATCAGGCAAAAGCTGCGTAATGCTTGCCCTTCGCGGGGACAGCGACTAAGCAACTTTCAACGTTTGGCCGCTCCGAAAGGGGTGGCCCTTATTTTATGCGAAGGATTTTCGACGATGGCCCAGCCACTCATGCCCCATGCGACTGCGTCATGGCTGGTTGACCAGACCGCGCTGAGCTTTGAACAGATCGCGACATTCTGTGGGCTCCACATTCTCGAAGTACAGGCGATTGCCGATGACACAGCGGCAACCAAGCTGACCGGGCGTGACCCGATCCGCGCGCACGAACTGACCATGGCCGAAATTGAAAAGGGCCAGAATGATGCGAACTATGTCCTGAAAATGGACCGCGAGCCCGAAGCTGTCACGCGGACCAAGGGGCCGCGCTATACACCGGTATCAAAGCGCGCCGACAAGCCCGATGGCATTGCCTGGATCATCCGCAATCACCCCGAAGTGAGCGACGGGCAGATCGGCAAGCTTATCGGCACGACACGCACGACGATTGGAGCCATCCGCGACCGGTCGCATTGGAACATGGCAAACATCACGCCGAAAGATCCCGTCACATTGGGCCTGACGTCGCAGCGTGAGCTTGATGCGTCCGTTGCCAAGGCCGCGAAGGCTGCAGGCATCGAAGCACCCGTTGACGACCGCATTGAGGGCGATCGCGCCGCGCTGATCCAGGAACTGCGTGACCAGCGTACTGAAGCTGCGCGCGTTGCCGATGCAGTTGCTGCCGAGGAAGCCGGTGAAGGCCCGGGCATGATTGGAAATATCGTCGACCCCTTCAAGAAGTCGGCATAACCCGCCGGGGTTTTACCACTTATTTACCATCCTCGTTCATGGCTAACCCCCATGAAAGCGATTATACTTGCAGGGGGCCTCGGCACCCGGTTGGCCGAGGAAACGTCGGCGCGTCCCAAACCGATGGTCGAGATCGGCGGCAAGCCGATCCTGTGGCACATCATGAAGATGTATTCGCAATTCGGCGTGAAAGAATTCGTCATCTGCCTTGGCTATCGCGGTTACATGGTGAAGGAATATTTCACCAATTACGGCATGCATATGTCCGACATCACCGTCGACCTGCGCACCAACAGCATCGAAGTGCACCGGAACGACAGCGAAGACTGGAAAATCTCGCTCATCGATACCGGCGCGATGACGATGACCGGCGGTCGCTTGCGCCGTGCGATGCCGTTCATCGGCAATGACGAAAGTTTCTGCCTGACCTATGGTGATGGCGTGTCGGATGTCGACATCGGCGGCGCGATCGCGTTTCACCGCGAACATGGCAAGCGCGCGACCGTTACCGCCGTTCGCCCCGCCAGCCGCTATGGCCAGCTTGATCTCGACGGTGACGCCGTCCGCGCCTTCGCCGAAAAGCCCGTGGAAGAAGGCGGGTGGATCAACGGTGGTTTTTTTGTCCTGTCGCGCGATATTGCCGATTATCTGGGCGATGACGACGAATGCGTCTGGGAACGCGATCCGCTTGAGCGGCTTGCTGCAGAAGGCGAATTGCGGTCCTATTTCCACGATGGCTTCTGGCAGCCGATGGACACATTGCGCGACCGGCAACTGCTCGAAGGCATGTGGGAGCGCGGCGAAGCGCCCTGGAAAACATGGCACTAAATCCGGGCTTTTGGGCCGGACGCCGCGTTTTCGTTACCGGACATACGGGGTTCAAGGGCAGCTGGCTGCTGCTTATGCTCGATGCCTTGGGCGCAAAGGTAACGGGGTATAGCCTCGCGCCGCCAACCGATCCGTCGATGTTTGAATTGCTCGCGCTGGATCGGCTTTGCGATCACCACATTGGTGACATCCGTGATTTACTGCCGATGGAATCGGTGTTGGCCAATGCCCAGCCCGACATTGTTCTTCATATGGCGGCACAGCCGTTGGTGCGTGCGTCTTACGCTACGCCAGTCGAAACCTATGCGACCAATGTGATGGGCACGGTCAACCTGATGGATGCCTGTCGCCGCGTGCCTTCGGTTAAAACCATCGTCGTCGTCACAACGGACAAATGCTACGAAAATCTCGGCGTCTCGCGTGGCTATGACGAAAGCGACAGGATGGGCGGGCACGACCCCTATTCGAACAGCAAGGCTTGCGCCGAACTGGCCGTCGCGGCTTATCGCGACAGTTTTATGCGCGAATGTGGTGTCGGTCTGGCGTCGGCCCGTGCCGGCAATGTGATCGGCGGTGGTGATTTTGCCGAGGATCGGCTGGTGCCCGATGCGATGCGCGCGTTTGCGAACGGCAAGCCACTTTCGATCCGCAATCCGCTGGCGATCCGTCCGTGGCAGCATGTGCTCGAGCCACTCTACGGCTATCTCATGCTCGCCGAGAAAACACACAAGGACCCTGATGCATTTGCCCAGGGGTGGAATTTCGGACCTGCCGTCAGCGATGCCGCGCCGGTGCAAACCGTGGTGGATCACCTGACGACATTATGGGGCGGTGGCGCGCGGTGGGTTCAGGATCCGGGATCGCACCCACATGAGGCAGCGACGCTGATGCTCGATTGCGCAAAAGCCGAAACCGAGTTGGGCTGGGTGCCGCGTTTTACGCTTGAACAGGCATTGCAGTTGAGTATCGACTGGTATCGCTGCTGGCACGAAAAGGGCGATGTCGCCGCGCTTTCTAAAGAACATGTTAACCAATATCTTTCACTACCCTCTGCATGAGAACGCGCGGGGGCGATCCGGTGAAATTATTAGTGACAGGGGCAGGCGGATTTGTAGGCGCCGCTGTCGTGCGCGCCGCGCTTGCCGCCGGGCATGATGTCGTCGCTACCGGGCGCAGCGCTGCCCCGGCCCGTTTGGCCGGAACCACAGCAAGCTATTATGCGGTTGATTTGTCCGATTACGCCGCAGTTGACGCGATGATCGACGCCGAGCAGCCAGACATCATTATTCACAGCGCGTGGGAAGGTGTTTCTGGCACGGCGCGCGCGGGCTATATCCAGTTTGCCAACGTCCAGCATAGCACGCACGTGATCGATGCAGCGATCCGCAATGGCGCGCGCAAATTTGTTGGCATCGGGTCACAGGCTGAATATGGGCGGTTTGACCGGTTGATCAGCGAGGATGACTTACCGAACCCGGCAATGATTTATGGCGTTGCCAAGCTCGCCGCCTATCATTTCGCACGGCAGCGCGCCGCCGATGCCGGGATGGGATTTGCGTGGCTGCGCCTGTTCTCGCCCTATGGCCCCGGTGATAATGGCAATTGGTTGATTCCCAGCCTGATCGCGCAAATGGCGGCAGGCATCGCGCCGAAAATGACGGCGGGTGCGCAAAAATGGGATTATCTGTTTATCGATGACTGTGCCGATGCGATTCTTGTGGCTGCGCTGTCTGATGCGACTGGCGTTTTCAATCTTTGTTCGGGCGAAGCTACCCGTGTCCGCGACATTGCCGAAGCGATCCGTGATCAAGTTGCCCCGCGCCTCGACCTGATCTTCGGCGAAATCCCCTATGGCCCTGCGCAGATCATGCACCTTCAGGGTGATTGTTCACGGTTGAGCGCAGCGACGGGGTGGGCACCGCAGGTGAGTTTTGAAGTAGGCCTTGCCCGTACGATCAACGCGATGGTGGCGGCATGATTGCGCTCCGCTCGGTCCGCCGTGCCGCCGAAGTGCGGCAATTCATCAAGTTCCTGATTGTTGGCGGTCTCAACACGCTTGTTGGCTATCTGATATTTTCGGCCTTCATCGTTGGCGGCATGGACTCGGCTGTGGCCGTCATCGCAACCACGATTATCGGCGCGCTGTTCAACTTTGCCTCGACGGGCTGGATCGTATTTCGTTCGAGCGAAACCACTTTGCTGCCGCGCTTCGTGATTGTTTATGCCGGACAATGCGTCGTCAACCTCGCGATGCTTCGCGCGCTTGAGACGCTCGGTGTCGCGCCGCTCGTGGCGCAAGCCCTTCTCCTTCCGGTCCTCACGATCCTCTCCTACCTGTCGATGCGGCAGTTCGTTTTCAGCGGAGTTCGGGCATGAAAGTTCGCAAACGAATTTCGATCATTTCGCCGTGCTTCAATGAAGAAGGCAATGTCCGCGCCTGTTATGATGCCGTGAAAGCGTTGTTTGATGGACCGCTGGCGGCCTATGATTGCGAGCACATCTTTGCCGACAATGCTTCGACCGACGCGACACAGGAAATCTTGCGCGACATCGCAGCCGAAGATGTTTGCGTAAAAGTCATCCTGAATGCGCGCAATTACGGCCCGTTTCGGTCAAACTTCAACGCCCTGCGCGCGGCGACCGGCGATGCGGTACTCGTGTTCCTTGCGGTCGACTTGCAGGATCCCCCCGAAAAGATTGTCGAGTTTGTCCAGCTGTGGGAAAGCGGTGTCGAAGTCGTCGCAGGCGCACGCGTAAACCGGCAGGAGAGCTTTGCGCTGCGCAGTTGCCGCGCAATTTTTTATCGCCTCGTCAACGGGCTGTCGGACATCGATATTCCGGTCAATGTTGGCGAGTTTCAGCTGATTGACCGCAAAGTCTGGCGCGCGGTCGTCGATCATGACGATCATTATCCCTACATCCGCGGCATCATTGCCTCGGTCGGGTTCCGCCGCGTCATCGTTCCCTACACATGGGAAGCACGCAAGACGGGGCTGTCAAAGAACAACATTCCGCGCCTGATCGACCAAGCGATGAACGGCATTTTTTCGTTTACGAATGCGCCGATGCGGCTATGCACGTTTGCGGGATTCATCCTTTCCGCGCTGTGCATTTTCTACGCGCTTGCCGCTGTCGCGACTTACGCAATCGGCTGGGGCATCGCGCCGCGCGGGACTGCCACGTTGATTGTCTCGCTGTTTTTCCTGTCGGGGATCCAGCTCGCCTTTATTGGCATTCTCGGCGAATATGTGACGTCGATCCATTCGCAAGTGCGGCGTGGGCCGATGGTTGTGGAACGCGAGCGGATCAATTTCGGGCGCATCGATGACGTCGCCAATCCTGTTCATGAACTTCAAAAGAAAGTCGCTTCGCTTTAATCGTTTAGCGTCGGATGCAGGTCATGATTATGATCGGATCGCGACCGAAATCACGGCAGCTAAAGGGGGATATACCTTTGCCCAGAACGGGCGGATGCTTTGTCCCTTGGCTGTCACCGGCATTTTTTTCAAAGGCCCAGATGATGCCATCACCCGGTCGGGTTGCAATGGCGGCGAGCGCGACATTGGGATCGAGCGTCTGACCTGCAATCGGTGGCACGATCACAGGGCCTGTCCACCCGTCACGGCGCAGGAAGTAGCTGCCCATTTCACCAGTCCGTTCGGGCGTCGAAATCGACGCGCTGACGTTATCCCAGAAAAAGATGAGCCGCCGCACGCCTTGTTGTTGCAGCCAGGCCGATGGCTTTTCAAAGCTGAAACTATGCCGGAAATCCTGTTTGGGAAATTGCACCAGCTGGTAAAGCTGGTGCGCGCCGAAAATAATCGCCGTACCGACGACAGCCGTTGGCAGCAGCGCGTATCGGCGTGACATCGCCGTCGTCCAAACCGAGACTCCAAACAAGAGGCCCGGGATACAAGGCACCAGATAACGGAGCATGAATACGGGCTTGAAGAACCCGAGGATGACAATGATCAGCACAGCAACGAGCGCGGCACCGGTGACCGCCAGATCGGCTGCTGTATAGGGCGAAAATGATTTTCCCAAAAGCGCGCGGGCTGTCTGAAACGCCATCATCGGGGCCATGACGACAAAGAGCAGTCCCACCACCATGTTGCCGCCCATCAGGGCGACGGGAATGCTCCAGCTGTCCTCCAATGTCAGGGTCGGGAACCATGCCACGCCGGGTTTCATATAACTCAGAATGAAGGGGAGGTGCACCGCCATCCAAAGCCCAACGGGTACAAAGACGAGGGCGGCGGGCCCTGTCCGCCTGAGATCCCTGCGGCGCAGCGCAAGATAGATCAGGCCTTGAAGCCCCGTCACGGGCAGCGTGTGATAATGCGTTAGGATTACCAGTGCCGATGTCACTGACCAAGCCAAGGCGCGCCTGCGCCCGCCATGGGCAATAAGCCGATAAAACAAGACAGATTGGGCTGTCGCGAGGAACATGAGCAGGGCGTAAGGCCGCGCCATGCTGGTAAAGGCAACGGCCGGCAACCAAAGCGCAATCAGCACCGCCCAAACCAGCCGTGTTTCGCGCGACGGATGCCCTTTCCACAGGATGAGTACCGGCGTTGCGACCGCAAAGATGAGGCTTGGCAAACGAAGCGAAAAAGCGCTCACCCCGAAAAGCTTCACCCAAAGCCACATCATTGCATAGTAAACCGGACCGCTGAGCTCGTGCAGACACCAGTCAATCAGGCGTGCGACACTGGACTGTGTTGCGATTGTCGCGGTGTAGCTTTCATCAAGCCAGATCGGGGTATCCCAGCCAGAAAATCCCGCGCGCCCTGCGGCAACGATGAAAGCGATGCCGGTCAACCAGAAAAGCAGTTTCGAGGGGGCAAACGCGGTCTTTGTGCTGAAATCGGCTGTGGTCATCGTCGCTCGCTTCCCAACGCTCCCTTACGGCGGTGCTGTTAAACAACAATGAAGTCGCGCGGGCGAGGGACATTGTGTTCGGGCGTGATCCGCTTATCAGGCGGGCGTGCCACTCGCTCGTCCCAAAATTGCGCCTGAATTCGCGCTCCTCTTTGCGGTGATGCTGACAATTGGCGCGGGCAATACGGCTTTGCAATCGGTGATGCCCGCAATCGGAAGATCGCTGGGCATTGCGGACAGTGTCATTGCGGCGGCGTTTTCGGTTTCTGCTTTCGTGTGGGTGATTGCGGCGCCGGTCTGGGCCAGACGTTCGGACCGGACGGGGCGGCGGCGGATGGTCTTGATGGGGCTGGCGGGGTTTTCGGTCTCGGTGCTGCTGTGCGGGATGTTCCTTACGGCGGGCATCCACGGGCTGATTACGCCGATTGCGACGATCGGCGCGTTCATCGCTGCGCGAATGATTTACGGGCTATTTGGCGCCGCGGCGCCCCCGGCGGCACAAGCAATTCTTGCCGACCGTACAACGCGGGCGGAGCGGACCACGGCGCTGACGTTGCTGGCGTCGGCATTCGGACTTGGCACGATATTGGGGCCAGCTCTCGCTTCCTATTTCGTGCTGCCCGGCGTGGGATTGGCCGGGCCTGCTTATTTTTTTGCAGGCATCGGTTTTGTGGTGCTGGCGGCGACGTGGCGTTGGTTGCCCGATGACACACCCGGCAGTGCCGCACATGGAGCCGTTACGAGTTATCCCTCGATTGGGGGAAACCTGACGGGTGCCAGCGTGACAGCGGCAACGGCGGACAAAACCACTGAACATGTCAAACTCACTGATCCGCGCATTTGGCCGTGGATGCTGATCGGGCTGGTGATGGGGCATGCGCAGGCAATGGCGGGCCAAGCGATTGCTTTTCTCTCCATCGACCGGCTCAACCTCGATCCGGCGACGATCCTGTCACAACAGACGATTGGCATCGTGTTGACGGCCGGGGCGGGCGCGGCACTGCTCGTGCAGTGGGGCGTGATCCCGCAACTGAATATGAAGCCGCGCGCGCTGGTGCTGGTGGGGCTGGTGCTGGCCGCGGTAGGATGCGCGATGATCGGGTCAGCGACATCACTTTTTGGCATTGCGACGGCATTTGCGATTGCGTGCGCGGGGTTTGGTTTTGCACGGCCTGGTTATACGGCGGGGTCGTCGCTGGCCGTTGGACCTGAATTACAGGGCGTGGTGGCGGGGCGGGTGACGTCGGTCAACGGGGCCGCATTCGTCCTCGGCCCATCCATCGGCATCGGGCTCTATGAAATGTGGCGCCCGCTCCCTTATCTTGTTTCAGCGGCGGCGTGCGCAATACTTGCGGCTTACGCGTGGCGCGTCTTAAAGCGCGAGCCGTAAAAAAAGGGCCGACCCACTGGGAGCCGACCCTTGAAAGTTTATAGGAGAGGATGCCTGAAAGGCCCGACCTTTGTGCATTGCCGCATCAAATGCTGCAAGTGCGAAAAGAAAAATCACACTTGCAAAGATTGCATCTTGAAACACTCTCTAAAATACGCATGTTGTCCGGACTGGTTTAACCACCGCTATTTTGCGGCAGTGCAGCGTAAAAGGGCATGCTCATGCGGCGTCTGCCATCTCTGTCGGGTGTCGAAGCGTTCGTCGCGGTCGCGCGCACGGGCTCGGTAAAGGCTGCTGCCGAGGAATTGTCGCTGTCGTCACCTGCGCTCAGCCGACGCATCCAATCGCTCGAACGCTTTATCGGACGCGATCTGTTCGAGCGCCGTCACCAAGCGATGGCGCTGACATCGTCGGGTGAACGGCTGATTGCCCTTATTGCGCCTGCCATCGACCAGCTGTCGGATGCCATCGAGTCTGTGGCGAGCGATGGTGAAGTCATGCGGCTCCGGCTGGGTGTACTCCCGTTGTTTGCGACGCAGCGGTTGATGCCGCAGCTTGCCGAATTGCGCGCGGCGCATCCCAAGCTGCACCTCGATCTTGACACGGCGCCGCACGCCTCAACTCGCCTCGGCGACGGCATTGATGCTGCAATCATCCTGACGCGGGACCCCGATCCCGCGCTGCATTCCGAACGGCTCGACCGCAACAAGGTGTTCGCGATCTCCGCCAAACATATCAAAAACGGGCCCGGCGCGATCACGCGGGCTGAACAGTTGCACGAAATGACGGTCATCCTCCATCGCGACATGCCCGATACGTTCGAGGAGTGGCGCAAGGCGATGAAGCTTACTGACCTAGAGCCTGCCGCCGTCGATCATTATGATTCAGGACAATTGATGCTTGATGCGGCGGCACAGGGGCTTGGCGTTGCCTTCATGCACGAAAGCCATTTCAACGATTCGCATGATGATCGGCTGGTCAAGCTGTTCGATGCCGACGTCGAAAGCCCGTATAGCTATTGGTTCGTGTGCCGCCCCCGCGCGCTCGAAATGCGCCCGGTGCGGGTATTCAGGGATTGGCTTGTCGGCGCGATGGCGGCTTAGATAGCCTTTGCGCTCACAATTTTCCCCGGAACTTTCGGCGGTTCGCCCTTGGGCAACGCGTCGACGGCGTCCATGCCCGACGTGACTTCGCCCCAGACGGTATATTGCCCGTCGAGAAAGGTTGCATCGTCGAGACAGATGAAAAACTGGCTATTGGCGCTGTTGGGTGATGACGAGCGCGCCATTGAGCAGACGCCACGGACATGCTTTTCGCGGCTGAACTCAGCTTTGAGGTCGGGCAGTTTTGATCCCGACATGCCGGTGCCCGTGGGATCGCCGCCTTGCGCCATAAAACCAGCGATGACGCGGTGGAACACCACGCCGTCGTAGAAGCCCTCATTAGCGAGTTCGGCGATGCGCTCAACATGGCCGGGAGCCAGATCGGGACGGAGCTTAATGGTGACGTCGCCAGTGTCGAGAGTGAGCGTAAGGGTGTCGGCCACGAGAGATTTCCTTCTGAAGATTCGACGCGCTCTTTAGGGTGTCTGGACAGCTTCGCGCAACAAAATGCGAAATGCTGGCATTTTTGTTACGAATCTGTTATTCCCCTCACCAAGCAAGCGGTTTCCGTTACGGCAACCCTGTGGAGTATCACGCTAAGGTCCACGCGCATCGTTGTTATTGGCAGCTCTGCACCACATCTGGTGCGGCTCCTTTGGCAGCATCGACGATAGGGCCGGAACAGAAAAGGTCGATATATGGCTTCGAGCGCACTTCTTTTCGACGTCGGCGATTACGTCGTTTACCCAAAGCATGGCGTGGGCCGTGTCATCGAACTCCAAAAATCCGAAATCGCCGGCATGGCACTCGAACTTTATGTCCTGCGTTTCGAAAAAGAGCGGATGACGCTGCGCGTGCCGACCAACAAAGCTGAAGGCGTCGGGATGCGTAAACTCTCGTCGAACAAGCAGATGGATGAAGCCCTCGAAACGCTCAAAGGCAAGCCACGCGTCAAGCGGACAATGTGGTCGCGCCGTGCTCAGGAATATGAAGCCAAGATCAATTCAGGCGACCTCGTGTCGATTGCCGAAGTGGTCCGCGACCTGTTCCGTGCCGAAGATCAGCCCGAGCAAAGCTATTCCGAGCGCCAGATTTTCGAAGCGGCAGCATCGCGTCTTGCGCGTGAACTGGCGGCAATGGAACAGGTCGACGAGCCAACGGCGCTTGTAAAGCTGCTCGACATTCTTCGGGCGTCGGCAGCAATTTATAACAAGCCTGCCGCTTAGCACTTGCGCCTCTGGAGCTTTTGCTGTATTGTCTAGGCAACACAGTGGAGGTTCGACGATGCGCACAGCTCTGATGACTCTTTCTTTTCTCGCGCTTGCGGCGTGTGGTGCTGCGAATAGCGAATCGCGTGAGGCGGGGCCGTCGGGGTCACGCAATTACGCGGTCGGGGCATTCACTGCCGTCAGTCTTGAAGGATCGGATAACGTCCGCATCGTGCCCGGCGCTGCGGTAGCTGTGAGTGCGACCGGATCGCAGCGCGTGCTCGACGCGCTCGACATTCGCGTGGAAGGCAACACGCTCAAAATCGACCGGAAACGAAGTTCGGGCGGGTGGAGCTGGCGCAACGACCGCAGTGCTGTGATCACCGTAACGACGCCAACACTAAGCGCAGTGGCGGTCGGCGGTTCGGGCGACATGACTGTGGACCGCGCCGAGGGGGAAGCGTTTAGCGCGGCTGCATCGGGATCGGGCGATCTCGAGTTAAAATCGGTCACGGTCAAACGCGCACAGCTTTCGGCATCAGGATCAGCCAATATTGAGATTGCGGGCCGTGCCGTCGACGCATCAATGAACGCTGATGGCTCAGGCAACATCGAAGCGCGTGCGCTTTCGACTCAGCGGGTTACGATTACGGTCGAAGGATCGGGCGATGTCAGCGCGACTGCCACCGAAGGCGCCACGCTCGCGGTAGGCGGATCGGGCAATGCCGACGTAACGGGCACTGATCGCTGCACGATTACCAAAAATGGGTCGGGTGAAGCACGCTGTACGCGCTAAGTTGACGGCGTTCAGTGGCGGAAGTGCCGCATCCCGGTAAAGACCATTGCCAGCCCGGCTGCGTCGGCAGCCGCGATGACTTCATCGTCGCGAATTGACCCGCCGGGTTGAATGACGGCAGTCGCGCCTGCTTCAACAGCGGCGAGCAAGCCGTCGGCAAAGGGGAAGAAAGCGTCGGACGCCACGGCTGAGCCAATTGTGCGCGGTTCTTTCCAGCCTGCCTTGTCGGCAGCGTCCTTGGCTTTCCATGCGGCAATCCGCGCGGATTCGAGACGGTTCATCTGGCCCGCACCAATCCCCGCCGTGCTGCCGTCCTTGGCATAGACGATCGCGTTGGATTTCACGTGCTTGGCTACGGTCCAAGCGAAGCGGCAGTCCACGAGTTCGGATGGCGTGGGTTGGCGCTTTGTCACGACCTTCAGGTCACTCAATTGCCCATTGTCGCGCGTCTGGATCAACAAGCCCCCCGCAATTGTCTTCATCGTCATGCCGAACCGCTGTGGGTCGGGCAAGTCGCCGGTCAGGATCAGGCGGAGATTTTTCTTTTTTGAAAACACCGCGCGGGCGTCGGCATCGGCATCGGGTGCGCAGACAACTTCGGTGAAAATACCGCTGATTGCTTCGGCCGTTGCACCGTCAAGCGGGCGATTGACGGCAATGATTCCGCCAAATGCCGATACGCTGTCACACGCTAAAGCGGCTTGATAAGCTTCAATCAAGCTGTCACCGGATGCTACGCCACATGGGTTGGCGTGCTTAACGATCACAACCGTCGGCGGCCCGTCGCGGAATTCGCTGACCAGTTCGAGCGCAGCATCTGCGTCATTATAATTATTGTAGCTCAGTTCTTTTCCCTGAACCTGCACTCCTTGCGCGATACCACGATCCCCCGATCCATTGGCCAAATAGAGCGCGGCTGCTTGATGCGGGTTCTCGCCATAACGCAGCGTTGTCGCCAGTGTCCCGCCGGTGGTCACAGTGGCGGGAAACATCTTCCCCTGATCGATGGTCGCAAACCAGCCCGCAATCATCGCGTCGTACGCCGCAGTCGCTGCGTAAGCTTTGGCCGCCAGCCGCTTGCGCTGGTCTAGATTGGTGACGCCCGACATGAGGTCGGCATAATCGGCGGGGTCGGTCACGACGGCAACAAAAGCGTGGTTCTTGGCTGCGGAGCGGATCATCGACGGGCCGCCGATGTCGATATTTTCGATAATCTCGTCGCGTCCGGCGCCCTTGGCTACCGTCGCGGCAAAGGGATAAAGATTGACGACGACCAGATCGATTGCGCCGATGTCATGCTCTGACATGGCCATCATATGCCCTGGATTGTCGCGCACGGCGAGCAAACCGCCATGCACTTTGGGATGCAGCGTTTTGACCCGCCCGTCCATCATTTCGGGAAAACCAGTCAAGTCATCGATGTCGCGTACAGTGAGGCCAGCATCACGCAATGCCTTGGCGGTCCCGCCGGTTGAAACGAGTTCGACACCGTGCGCGGCCAAAGCCTGTCCGAGTTCGACCAAGCCAGTTTTGTCGGATACCGAAAGGAGCGCGCGGGTGATTTTAATGTCGGTCAATTTCTATTTCCATTTCTCCTCCCCTCCAGCCCTTGCTGGAGGGGCCGGCGGTGCCCCTTGTTTCTAAATCAGGGCAAAGAACCACCCCTAACCCCTCCACGAAGGCGTGGAGGGGAACCTCGTTGCACCTCATCACCCCGCCCGTTTCAATAACCATCCGACGGTAGCGCCGCCTGCCGCGGTTTCGGCCGAAACAACGAATTGTAGGCTGGCGACCGCGCGTCCGCCCGTGTCGATCCACAGGCTTTCCTCGATAGTCAGCGCAGCCCCGCGACACCGAAACTGCCACAGCGGCCCGTGGTCGATACGGAGCAAGGCGGCTTGGCCGTCCGCTGTCGGCGTTACCTCGACCCCCGGCGCCAAGTGGAAGCGGATGGCGAAATGCGCACCGCCGGTTTTGCGCCGACGCGGGGCGGGGAGCAGCGAATCCTCACCGCGCAATTCGCGGCCGTTGCCTGATAAGGCGAGCATCCGTTTGTGGATGAAACCGAAGCGTTTCGCATAGCCGTCATGGCTTGCTTCGATTCTGCTCCCTCCTTCGGCTTCGACGCGGTCAAGCTCGACCGCGCGAACGCCCGCGCCTAACGTCCCGTCGGCGTGGATCGCGGTCGAATTGCTGTCACCGACGATCAATGTGGAATGCGCCGCTGTGGTACGCAGACCATTGGCGAGGTCGGGCGCGATCGCTGCGGTCCCGCGTCCGCCGCCACAATTGACGATCAGGCGCTTTTCGCCGTCGGAAAGTTCGAATGCCAGTGTCGATGCACTTCCGCCGCCGCCAATCCGGCTCGCAGGTGGCGGTGCAGCATCGCAAATGACGACAGTCGCGCCGCCTGCCATCCGCTGATAGCCCCAGTCGCGCGCCTGACGTAAGGGACGCGTGCGCACGCCACTGGCTGCAATGATCTGTTTGATGTGATCGGCAGCGACTGGCCCCGAACCCTGCCAGCTCGACAGCGCGCCATCGCCGAGCGTGACACCGTGCAGCGCTGCCACCGCGCGCAATTGCAAGCTTGTGAGAAACTCGGGGGTTTCTTCGCGCCGCGCATCATAAACCTGCGCAAGCATGGCCAGCAGGACAATCACTTCCGCCTGATCGACCGGCGAGCGGCTGACGATACCACCGTCTTCGCTGAACCCGCTCAGGATCGCGCGCTGCAATCCCGCTTCGCCGAAAGTTCGGCGCGGTTCGCCCCCCGGCACAAGCAGCCCCGCCGCGACTATGCCCGCCCAGGCTGCAAGCCGGGCATTGCCCTGCGTCGCGCGGTCGGCCCCACGATCCAAATGGCGGGCACCCCGCGCCAGCGAATTCAGCACGGATGACCGGTAAACGAGATCGGTCGATGACAGGATGAGCGGTGCGTGGCTTGTCCAGAACAGCGTTCGCCACCCGACAAGGTCGGCGCGCCAGCTGGTGTCGCTGACGGTCTCACCGTGCTTGACCAGCCATGCCCGCATCAACTTTTCGGCGACCGGCGCACAACCCGCGCGGTCGCCAACGGCATTTAGATCACGCAGCCATTCGAAGCGGTGGAGATAATCGCTGAATTGAGGCGACACCGCATCCTCACCAAATGTGATCGCATCAATCGCGATATTCTCGCCGCGCCACCGCATACTGCCCGACAACATCCATTGTCCCGCCTGCCGGTTGCCGGGCATCGGATCGGTCGGCACAGCGAGCAGCTTGAGCGGATAGCGCCCCTTCAGCCGCATGGCGTGCAGCGGTGTCCGCCATGTCAGCCGATAAAAATGGTTGGCAAGCCGCTCGCCAAGCGACAGCCCTTTGTCACCAACGCGGACGAGGCGTTTGCCGGATTCAATTCCTCCAATGCCTTCATCCTCATCCATTCCGTCAGCCACCGCGAAGTGCGCGGATATTGGCGGCATAAGCGCCCGGGCCACCCGTGAAGGTCGCAGTTCCGGCCACAAGCACATCGGCCCCTGCCGATATAACGCGCGGCGCGGTTTCGGTCGTGATTCCGCCGTCAACTTGCAAAGCAATGTCGCGCCCGGTTTTGTCGATCATCTTGCGGATCGCTTCGATCTTGCGCAGCTGACTTTCAATGAAACTTTGCCCGCCAAAGCCCGGGTTGACGCTCATCACCAACACGAGGTCAATCTCGTCGATCAGATAATCGAGCATCTTGGCGGGCGTCGCGGGATTGAGCGAGATGCCTGCTTGCTTGCCCAGCCCCTTAATATGCTGGACCGTGCGATGCGTGTGCGGACCCGCTTCGGCATGAACGGTGATGATATCCGACCCGGCTTCGGCAAAGGCATCCAGGAAGTGATCGACTGGCGCGATCATCAAATGGACGTCGAGGATTTTTTTCGTGTGCGGGCGCAGCGCTTTTACAACCATTGGACCTATGGTCAGATTGGGCACAAAATGCCCGTCCATCACATCGACATGGACCCAGTCGCATCCGGCGTCGTCAATCGCGCGAACTTCTTCACCCAGTCGTGCAAAATCGGCGCTGAGGATGGACGGCGCAATGCGGACGGGTTGCTGCATGGCAGGGCCATAGCGATGGCGCGCAGGGGAGTCAGCCCTGTTTCAATCTCGCGACAAAAAAACCGTCGAGGCCGGGCTTGGGCAGGATGCGGACTTGGCCATTGTCATCGGCCAAAATGCCTGCCGGCAGTTCGTCCGCGCTGATCGGATCAATCGCAAAACCACTTGCTTCGATCACCCCTTCGCCTTCCTCACGCTCGAGCGAACACGTCGCGTAGATCAATCGGCCCTCGGGTTTAAGCCATGCCATAGCTTTGGTCAGCAACCGGCCTTGGAGCGCTGAAAGGGCGGCAATGTCGCTCGCGCCGATCCGGTGCAAGACGTCAGGGTGGCGCGCAAACGTCCCCGTTGCCGTGCAAGGCGCATCAAGCAAGATCGCATCAACGGGTGCGGTTGGTTGCCATGTCATGATATCGGCCGTGATGACGTCGGCATCGAGCTTGGTCCGCGCCAGATTTTCATGCAGTCGCGCTGAACGTCCCGCATGATTATCGACCGCCGTTACAGCCCATCCCTGCGCCGCCAGCTGCATCGTTTTGCCGCCGGGTGCAGCGCACAGATCAAGCACGGTCCGGCCATGCCCTGCCCCCAGCAGTCGCGCAGGCACCGATGCCGCGAGATTCTGCACCCACCATGTGCCATCGTCATAACCGGGCAGGGCGACGATCGCGGTACCACGCGGCAGGCGGCGGTGGCCGGGGGCAAGCGCTTCACCGTCGAGGCTGCCATCATCCGCCGGGTCTCGCAATGTCACATCGAGCGGCGGCGGTTCGGCAAGTGCGAGTGCAGCATCGACCAATGCTTGTTCGCCCCAGACAGCCCAGCGCGCAGAAACTTCGGGCGGCAGCGTCGGTACTTCGGGCAGCAACACCCCTTGTCGGATCAGCGTCCCGAGTACACCGTGGACCAACCGACGCGGACCACCGAGCACCATAGGGAGCGCCGTCGCTATTGCGGCATGAGGCGGCGTTTTCAGGATCAGCGCCTGCACCAGTGCAATGCGCAACACCATCCGCGCCTTGGCATCATCCGGCAGGCGATTGGTTGTCGCTGAATCGATCAGCGTGTCCAGATCAATCAAGTGGCGCAAAACTTCACTGGCAATCGCCAATGCCAGCGCCCGGTCTTCATGCGCCGATATTCCGCGCGTTGCATTGACAACGGCATTGTCGAGTGTTTGCCCCTGTCGCAAAACTGCGTCGAGAAGTCGCAATGCTGCCTGCCGTGCTTTCAGTCCCGCAATCTCGCCCTCGGGGCTTGCGCCGCCGCTATATCCACCCGATTTAATCATCGAAGCCCTTTAGGACATATCGAGCCATGAACAAGGACCGCCCCGCGCACGTCAAAGCGCCCGCCTATCTGTCCAAAAGTCCGCCCGTGCCGACACCTGAACCGATTGCCGTGCAGACCGAACATGGCGGCAAGGAAGGGCCGGAACCCACACGCTATGGCGATTGGGAGCACAAGGGAATTTGCTGGGATTTTTAGAAAGTTCCGTCATTGCGAGCGCAGCGAAGCAATCCATTCGAACAGTGCACACTGGATTGCTTCGCTGCGCTCGCAATGACGGAACGGCTACTAGCCCTCAATCCTGAGCGGTCTCGCCAATAATTCCCCAACGACCTGATCAACCGCGCCGCCTTCAAGCAACGCGCACACCGCGTCGACAACTGGCATGGCCACACCCAGCGCGCGTGCAGAGGCTTGCAGGACAGGCGCGGTAAACGCGCCTTCGGCTACAGTTTGGCCGCTTAGCAGGGATGCCGCGTCTTTGCCTTCGCCCAAGCCAACCCCGAGCGAGAAATTGCGCGATGCCGTTGACGAACAGGTCAATACGAGATCACCCAACCCCGACAGGCCGTTCAGCGTTTCAGCCCGCCCGCCGCGCGCCACGCCGTAACGGACCATTTCGGCAAAGCCGCGTGCGATGAGCGCCGCACGAGCATTCTCGCCCAGCTTGCGTCCCGCGACGACGCCACAGGCAATGGCGAGGACGTTCTTGACTGCCCCGCCAATCTCCGCGCCAGTCACATCATCCGACGCATAGGGCCGGAACGTCGGTCGTGCGAGCCGTTGCGACAGGGCGCGCGCGGCGGCCTCGTCCGTGCAAGCAAGCGTTACCGCCGTGGGCAAACCGTTGGCGACTTCGGCGGCAAAGGTCGGCCCCGACAGCACAGCGACGGGTGACTGCGGGTGCAGTTCGCTGGCAATGTCGGACATCAGTGCCATTGTGCCCGCTTCGATCCCTTTCGCGCACAGGACGAGCGGGCGGTAGCCCTGTGGCAACTCGGCCAGCGAAGCGCGCAAATATTGCGCTGGCGTAACGACGAGCAGCCCGTCACATGCTGCCAGATCACCCAACACTTCGGTCGCGTGGATCGACGGCGACAGCGGGAGGCCTGCGAGAAATACCGTGTTCTCATGCGCCATATTGATCGCGGTGACGACGGCATGTTCGCGCGCCCATAGCAGGACGGGCTCGCCATTCGCAGCGGCGATTTGGGCGAGCGCCGTGCCCCACGCGCCGCCGCCGATCACCCCGATCCTCACGCCTTTACGCCTGCACCACGTGCGGCTTCGGCATCCCGATCAAGCGGCCACCGCGGTCGCGCCATAGTGTCGAGGCCGTCGGTAAAGCCTGCCTTGAACCGCTCGTATCCCGCCCAGGCAATCATGGCCGCGTTGTCAGTGCACAACCACAGAGGTGGCGCGACAAAAGGCAGACCATGTTTTGCCGCCAGCGCCTGTAGTGCCGAACGGACAGCGCCATTTGCCGCAACGCCGCCAGCAACGACCAGCGCCGTTGCACCATCCGCCCGCTCAATGGCGCGCGCCGTCCGGTCGATCAGACAATCGACGACCGCCGCCTGAAACGATGCGGCGATGTCTTCGGTCCGATGCAACCCGGTTTCGTGCGCCCGCAGCACCGCGCTTTTTAGTCCCGCAAACGAAAAATGCGGTTCGGGCGAGCGGAGCAGCGGGCGGGGCAGGGGAACAGCTTTCGGATCGCCGCGCAATGCCGCGCGTTCAACTGCGGGCCCGCCGGGAAAGCCCAGCCCGAGCAATTTGGCGGTCTTGTCGAATGCTTCCCCCGCCGCATCGTCGATCGTCGTCGCCAGCCTTCGGTATTGCCCGACCCCTTGGACGAAAAGTAACTGGCAATGCCCGCCTGATACGAGCAGCAGCAGATAGGGGAACGCCAGATGAGGGTCGGACAAACGCGGGCTGAGCGCATGCCCCTCAAGATGATTGACCGCGACCAATGGCTTGCCTGCCGCATGCGCCAATGCCTTCGCCGTTACCAGCCCGACCATCACCCCACCGATAAGCCCTGGCCCTGCCGTCGCCGCGACGGCATCGACGTCGGCTAGTGTCATCTCCGCATCCGCCAGTGCACGCTCGACCAGCGGGATCAGCGCCTCGACATGCGCGCGCGCCGCGATTTCGGGGACGACCCCGCCATAGGGGCGGTGCGCGTCCTCCTGACCCAACAGCCGATGCGCGAGTATCCGCCGGTCGCTGGTCACCAGCGCCGCCGCCGTTTCGTCGCAGCTCGATTCGATGCCAAGGACAATCGTCATTGCTTCACTCTAACCGTTCGGGCTGAGCCTGTCGAAACCCAATCCGCATCGCTGAGCTTGTCGAAGGGCTGTCCTTTCTTTAGCGCAGGTCAAAGAAGGTCAGGGGTTGACCTGCGGTCGCCTCCGGCTTGACAAGCTCAGCCATACGGATTTTGTTGAGGATTCCCGAGAGTGACACGCCCCCCTTATCGCCTCGGCACTCGTGCCTCTCCGCTTGCCATGGCGCAGGCGCATATGACCAAGGCTGCCTTGATCGCCGCGCATGAATGGGCGGACACTGACATAGAGATTGTCGCCGTCACGACCGAGGGCGACATTGTCCTCGACCGCCCACTCGCCGAAATCGGTGGCAAGGCGCTGTGGACCAAAACACTCGATGCTAAATTGCTTAGCGGCGACATCGATTTTTCGGTGCATTCGATGAAGGATGTCGAGACGTTCCGCCCGCAAGCGATTACGCTCGCGGCAATCCTCGAACGCGCGGACCCCCGTGATCGGCTGATCGGTGCGGCCAGCATATCTGCGCTGCCTCACAACGCCCGGGTCGGCACCAGCTCCCCGCGCCGCGCAGCGCAAATCCAGCGACTCCGCCCCGACGTACAAATTGTCGGCTTTCGCGGCAATGTCGCCACAAGGCTTGGCAAGCTGGAAAAAGGCGAGGCGGATGCAACGCTGCTTGCTGCGGCGGGTCTCGACCGGTTGGGCAGCCCCGAAATCGGCGTTGCGCTTGACCCGGACCAGATGCTTCCCGCTGCCTCGCAAGGTGCAGTCGGGATTGAAGCACGCACAGATGATGCTGAAATGCGCGCGCTGCTCGATGCCATCAATAATGTGCCGACACGTACCGCTGTGGAGGCCGAACGCGCGTTGCTCGCGGCGCTTACTGCCGATTGCCATTCGCCCGTGGGGGCGCATGCCCGGTGGGATGGTGACGTCCTGACGCTGACCGCCGAACTGCTGTCGGGCGATGGCCGCGACCACGTCCGCGACGTCATTATTGTTGATCGCGCTGACGCCCCCGCCGCGCTCGCCCGCCGCCTGCTTGACCGCGCAACGCCGGAGCTGCGTGCGCTGTTCGGCGGGTGATTCCGCTGCTCGTCCTTCGCCCGGCGCGTGGGGCAGCCGCGACGGCAAAGCGTGCCGAAGCGCTTGGTCTCTTTCCGATGATCCGGTCCTTGTTCTCGGTTGAGGCGCTGAAATGGGACGCGCCTGACCCGGCGTTGTTCGATTCGATCCTGCTGACCAGTGCAAACGCAGTGCGTTACGGTGGCGGTGCGGTTGGCCTGTATCGTTCGCTCCCCGCGTTCGCGGTTGGTGCAGCAACAGCGGATGCTGCCCGACAAGCCGGGTTTGCCGACGTCATCGACGGCGCGGGCAATGCTGCCGATACATTGCGCGCGCTGGGCAAGGCAGGCCGTTCGCGCCCGCTTCATTTATCAGGAGAGAACCGAACACCATATCCGCACATTCCGTTTACGGTGACGACGCGGCTCGTTTATGCGGCCACACCGATCAATATCGCATTGCCAACCGGGCGCTACGCCGCGCTCGTTCATTCGGCGCGCGCGGCGTCTCGCTTTGTCGCGCTTTGTCCCTCACCGGCGCTCGTCGATGTGGTGGCGATTAGTGCACCGGTCGCTGAAGCATTAGGGACCGGGTGGCGTTCCGTTTCAACCGCAGTTGACCCGACCGATAACGCCATGCTGGAACTTGCCGCCGTGCTGTGCGATGGCGCGGCAACACCCAACGGACAGACATAATGGCCAGCAATTATCCTGACGAACCACGCCCAGCGCGACCGTTGCGTACGGCATTGATCGTGGCGGGCCTTGCTTTTCTCGGCGGCCTGGCCCTGATGGCGTGGGCGTTGACTCAGTGGGAACCGATGAAGCGTTTTGTGGCGGGTGATGACGCTGTCCCAGTTGTCCCCGCGACAGCCAACCGCCCCATCACGGCCGCTCAGCCATCGGGCATGATGGCCGCCGAAGCGCCGCCTGTCGCGGCAACCATCGGCCAGACAAGTGCCATCGACGCGCGCATTGCCGACCTTGAAGGGCGCATGGCGCGAATTGATTTGCGTGCTGCGGCTGCTGCTGGAAATGCCGAACGGGCCGAGGGACTTCTGATCGCGTTCGCGGCTCGCCGTGCGCTCGATCGGGGTGTCGCGCTTGGTTATATCGAAGGCGAATTGCGCGACCGTTTCGGGCCAACGCAGCCGCGCGCCGTTGCAGCCATCATCGCGGGCGCACAACAGCCAGTTACCGTCGAAGGACTGCATCAGGGGCTGACGACGATTGCGCCCGATCTCGTTGGCGGCGGGGCCGCTGAAAGCTGGTGGGACTCGACGCGCCGCACGCTGGGCAGCCTCGTCGTCGTTCGCAAGCAAGGCACTGAATCACCTGCTGCGGACGACCGTGTTCGACGCGCACAATTGCGGCTCGAGGGCGGTCAGGTCGAAAGTGCACTGGCTGAAATCGCGCGGCTTCCGGCACGGGCAAAAGCAAATGACTGGATGGCCAAAGCGCGCCGCTATATCGAGGCGCACCGGGCTCTCGACATTATTGAAGCCGCCGCGCTTACCGATACCCCCAACCCGACGCCCGCCCCTGCGCCAGCAGTGCCAACCGTCCAACCAACACTTTAACAACAGGAAAAGCCAACGTGACAATCGAAGCCGAATGGTGGGATTATGAAGATGCCGATGAAATGGCACAGGCGGTGGCGGGCGATGTCGGCTTCATCATCGATTCGGCATTGGATGGGCATGACCGCGCGCTTATCGCGCTGCCCGGTGGCAAGACGCCTTATGCCGCATTGAAAATACTGTCCGAACAGAAGCGCAACTGGAAGGACGTCACGATCATCCCGACCGACGACCGCATCGTCGACGTGACGAGCGAATTGTCGAACGTCGCGATGCTCGCGAAATTGTTTTTGCCCAAGGGCGCGCGGGTGATCCCGCTGACCGGGGCGACGGCGGCAGATTACAAGATGAGTGGAAAAGCAGCCGACGCGCGGTTGGCGGACCTGCCGTGGCCACCCGATCTTGTCTGGCTCGGCATGGGCGCGGACGGACATACGGCGTCGATCTTTCCGGGGCCGGACTTGGACGAGGCGCTTGAAGGGCCGAAGGAACGACGTGCGTTGGGCGTGATGCCTGAGCCATTGCCGGTCGAGGCCCCCGTGGCGCGGGTGACATTGTCAAAGGCGTCGATCCTAGCGGCGCGCGCCATGCTCATCACGATTTCAGGGGCGGAGAAGAAAGCGGTTCTGGAGCGCGCGATTGAGGATGGGGCGGGGAGTGCGGTGCCGATTGGGCGCGTGCTCGCGGATTGCGAACTGGCAGTGGATATTCATCATTTAGCATAAAGGCAACGGGCAAAGCCCGCGCTGCGTCGGTCCTCGTGGCTGCGCCGAGGCTGGCCGCGCTTGTGTGAAGTCGATTTAAGTTCGTTAAATCGTCTCACACTGCGCGTGGAGCGGGCGAAGGGATTCGAACCCTCGACCCCGACCTTGGCAAAATGTGGGTCGATATATCCGATCTTACGCCGTATCGCCATAAACTACTAATAAAGAATATTTTTATGTATCAAGCGCAACGCTACTCCGTCCGATTCTACGCCACGGTTTCCGTTCACCTGCTTACAAAGTGCTTACATTTTCCCGGCAATATGCTAATGTAAGCACAGTGACGGAGGATTGAGGTCATGTCGAGACTGACGAAGCGTAGTGTGGATGCGTTCAAAGCGCCCGCTTCAGGTCAGGAGTTTCTCTGGGACGGCGAGCTTCGCGGGTTCGGCGTGCGTGCTGTCCCATCGGGGCTAAAGACATTCGTCATACAATATCGCACGCTTCAAGGGCAAAGCCGCCGCGTGATGCTCGGTCGTTATGGCGTTCTCACCGTCGAACAGGCACGCGAGCAGGCCAAAATCAAGCTCGGGCAGGTTGCCGGTGGTGCCGATCCGGCGAAGGAACGCGCCGACATCCGCAATGATGTCACCGTTGCTGCGCTTTGCGACTGGTATCTGACCGAAGCCAGAGCGGGACGTATCCTCGGTCGTCGCAATCGTCCGATCAAAGCATCGACGCTGGCCGCCGACGAAAGCCGGATCAAGACGCACATCAAACCGCTGCTTGGCAATCGCCTCGCGAAAGGTCTTCGCATCTCCGATGTCGAAGGCATGCAGTCCGACATCGTTCTGGGGAAAACCGCCAAAGTGCGCGGTTCAGGCCGCGGCGGAGTTGCAAGCGGTGGTGTCGGCGTTGCCGGTCGCGCCGTTGGCACGTTGCAGAGCGTCCTTTCACATGGCGTCCGTCTCGACCAGATCGAAAAACATCCCTGTCGTGGCGCACGCAAGCTGGCGACCAAACGCAAGACGCGGCGGTTGAGCGTCGATGAACTTAAACGCCTCGGCGGTGCGCTACGCCACGCCCAGGCGCGCGGAGAGCATCCAATCGGCATTGCCGTCGTTCGCCTCTTGTTGCTCAGCGGGCTCCGGATCTCAGAAGGGCAACAGATGGAAAGCGCATGGTTCGAGGCCGACCGCGCCTGCGTAGCCTTCCCCGATACCAAGGGCGACGCGCAGATTCGCGCACTCGGGCACGAAGCCGTGCTGCATTTGTCCGCCCAGCCCGCACGCGCTGGAAGTCCCTATGTGTTTCCCGGCGATTTTGGCAGCGGCGGCGCGTTCACCGCTGGCAAAGCCTGCCTCGCCCGCCTATGCGCCATGGCGAATATCGTTGGGGTCACGCCGCATACCTTGCGCCATACTTTCGGCAGTATTGCAGGCGACTTGGGCTTCTCTGAGCTCGTGATCGCCGCACTGCTCGGGCATTCGCCGGTGTCGGTGACGCAAGGCTATGTCCATGTCGATGAAGCCCTGAAACTCGCGGCCGATCGCACCTGTGGACGCATCGCCGCGTTGATCGAACAGGATTGATACCAGTTCATCTGTCAGCTGAGGCGCGGTCGACCTCGTTTTTGTCGTTCGTTTTTAGGGGGAAAGCCTTCCCCTGAGCCGGAGTCGCTGCGCTGTCTCCGGCTACCCCTTCTGCGGGAGGCTCCGCCCCCGCAACGCCCCAGAAAATGAGCGGAGCTGATGACGCGCTCTTTCCCGCCTGTCCGATGGCGGGCTCTTGAGGGCGCGACGTTTGACGAGAAGGGCCCCGCGCGCACTTGCGAACCGGCTCGGCAAGCACCAGCGCGGGATTGACCGGGCGACAACTGCCGCCCTGGCCAATCCCGCACAGGCACTTTGCGGTCGTCTCTTTAGCAGGTGCGCGTCCATGGCGTTGGCGATCATCCGCTGGTCGCGGATGTTTCGACAGGGGCATTGTAGGTTTGTGGACGGCGCGGCTGCGCCGGCGCTTTTGTAGCCGATCCCCGAAGAGGGGGATGGGCGGCGCTTCCGGCTAGGCCCGCCGCGCTCAGGCGCAACCCGGCAAGTGCCGGGTCTTCCACTTCGTTCCAGCCCAAGGGTGCGCCTGATCACGACGGGCCTCTTGGTCGCTCGATGCCGCCCACCCCCCTCTTCGGGGTCGGTGTGGTTTTTGGGGCAGCGAGCGAGGCAACGATGGCGCATCTTTCGGGAGTTGGTTCGGGCGGTGAGAGCGTCAAGCGGCGCGCTTCGCGCGCCCGTGTCGAGGCACGGGCAGCGAGTGCCGCCGCCGCGCCGGGACTTCCCCGCAATGCGACAACGGGCCGCACCTATTCGGGCGTCAATGTGCTTATCCTGTGGGGTGCGGTCATTGCGGGCGGTTATGCCAATCAGGGATGGCTGACCTTTCGCCAAGCCTTGGCGGCGGGCGGGTGCGTCCGCAAAGGCGAGCAGGGTGTGACGGTGTGCTTTGCCGACCGCTTCACGCCCGAGGCCGAGAAGCAGCGCGCGGGCGAGGCGGGCGACGATGCCCGCGCCATTCCGTTCCTGAAAAGGTTCGTCGTGTTCAACGTCGCGCAGTGCGACGGCTTGCCCGACGCCTATAGCGCCAATGCGCCGCCGCTCCCCGAACGCGAGTTGGTGCCAGTCGCCGAGACTCTTATTTCGGCAACGGGTGCTGACTTCCGCATCGGTGGGCCGCGCGCCATTTACTCACCCATCCATGATTTCGTGCAGGTGCCACCGCAACCGGCGTTCGCGCACCAGATCGACTATTATCGCACCGCGCTCCACGAACTCGGCCACTGGACCGGTCATAAGTCGCGGCTCGAACGCAGCTTTAGCGGGCGGTTCGGCGATACCGTCTATGCCCGCGCGGAACTGTGCGCCGAACTGGCATCGGCCTATCTGTGTGCCGCGCTCGGTATCGTGCCCAGTGTTCGCCATGCCGATTATCTCGGTTCGTGGCTTGGCGTGTTGCGCGAGGACAGCCGCGCCATTTTCAAAGCCGCCAGTCAAGCGAGCAAGGCAGCCGATTGCCTGTTGGCGTTTGCCGCCGCCCAAGACGTGGCGCGCGCGGCATGAGTGCCGCCGTTTCCTTCGCGGCAGCGCCAGCATCCGCATCACAAGTGTTCGAGGCCGAGGCGACGCCGATCGGCATCCAGACTTTGGTTACGGGCGTGGCTCCGATCACGCCCGCGCAGAGGCTGGCGCTCCGCACCGGAACCCAGGATACCGTCAATCAGGCGGGGCAGCAGATCGTGCGGCGGCAATTGAACGTTGCGCCGACGCTGACCATCCGGTCCGGCTTCTCGTTGCGCGTGATCGTGACGCGGGATTTGATCCTGGCTCCGATGGGGAGCGCGCAATGACCAAGCTGAAACTTAGCGATCTCACTGAAGACAAGCCCGTTCGTGTGACCATCGAATTGCCCGCCGCGGTCCACCGCGATCTGGTTGCTTATGCCGAAGTGCTAAATGCGAAATCCGCGAAAGGCGCACCAGCCCCAGAAAAGCTGATCGCACCGATGATCGCGCGCTTCATCGCGACCGACCGGGCCTTCGCCAAGGCGCGGCGCGGCATTCAGGCCGAACCCGCGACCGGATAGCGCTCGTCGATCAGCTTGAAGAAGCGCTTGAGGGCGGGGTTGTCATTGTCCTCGCGCCAGAAAGCGGAAACGTCGATCCGCGCCTGGCCGTTCGGGTCATAGACATCACGGAGCACAATCCCCGGTCGCGCACCACCCGTAGCACTCTCGCTGACGACGGTAATGAAACGCCCGATTGATACCATGCTCAAGATCGTTTCGTGGCTCGTGTCCTGGGTGATAATGTTCGGCCGATAGCCCTGATCGGTCATTCGTGCGGCAAGCAGGTTTGAAATGGTCGGTCCGGTGCCACCGCTCGGAACCACGAACACTTCGCGCCGCAAGTCGGTGAAGAATATGCGCTCGGACGCAAGCAGCGCATGGCCATCGGGGAGTGCAACCATGAGTCGTTCGGACCACAAGGCGCGCTTGCAAATACCAGGATCCGAAATATCCGCCGCAACGATAGCAATATCGACCGTTCGCGATTGCAGCCCGCTCAACAGTGCCTCGGCACCCGCTTCGATGCCATCGAACTGAACGTCTGGAAAGCGCACGAGGTAATCCGAAATGGCCATGCGCAAGTTGCCGGTCGTTAAAGCTGCACTGAACCCGACCGAGATACGCCCGGCTTCGCCATAATTAACCGCTCTTGCCGTCGTGCGCAGGTTATCGACGTCGGTGACAATCCGCCGCGCGACCGTCAGGAAGACCTTGCCTGTGTCGGTAGGTGTCGCCCCGCGCGGCGAGCGATCAAACAGCGTAACGCCTAACCGCTGTTCCAGCAGCAATACCCGCTTGCTCAACGTCGATTGCTTGACGTTGAGCGCTTTCGCCGCGCGTGCGAAACTCTGCGTGTCGGCGGTTGCTACAGCGTAACGCAACTGGCGGATCTCAATGTGCACGATAGACGATCGTCAGAATTTCGTAAGTGGAGCCGAAATGTTTCACGACGACGTCCGATTGCCCGCCGACTCGATCGTTCGCCGACCAACGCCGCGTGACAGGAATTCCACAACTGCGGAGGCGAATTTTTGCGGCTGCTCGAGGTTGGAAAAATGTGCTGCCTCAAGCCATACGATGGCAGATCCCACAATTGACGTCGCGAGTTGCTCACTGTGGGGCGGCGGCGTCGCGGGATCGTGGAGACCGCCAATCACGAGCGTCGGGCACGTGATCGCCGAAACTTCATCCCTGAAGTCCATATCGCGAATAGCCGCGCAAGTTGCCGCATATCCTGACGCGGGGATGTCGATGAGCGCCGACTGCATTCTGGCGGGAACCGGCGAGCGGTCACGGAAATCGCGGGTAAACCAGCGCTCGACTACTGCGGGTCCAATTGCCGCCATTCCGTCGATCAAGACTGTTGCGATCCGTGCGTCCCACCCGGCGGGCGGTGGCATGTGTGCCGACGTATTGGCGAGCACCAGTCGGCCCAATCGGTGGCCAGCGTGCATGCCAAGCCATTGGCCGACCATACCGCCAAGCGACAGGCCGACGAAGTCGGCCCGGGCGATGCCAAGGTGGTCGAGGACGGAAACAGCGTCACGTGCCAAGCGCTCAATACCGAACCCAGTCGGCCTGATCGCAGACCCGCCATGTCCGCAGGTATCGAAGCGGATCACGCGGCGCCTTTGGGTCCAAAGCGGGATTTGTGGTTCCCACATCGCCATCGTCGTGCCGAGGCTGTTGGCCAGCAGCAGTGGCGGCAGGTCGTGATCGCCATCGCATTGCCACGCCAATGTGATGCCATCATCGGTATGCAACTGTCCGCGTTCTGTCATATTGCCTCCAACGCCAAAGCCACGCCCTGACCAACGCCGACGCACATTGTGACAAGCGCTCGTTTGCCGCGTCCGGCGGCAAGATCGCGCGCTGCTGAGAGAGCCAGGCGTGCCCCTGACGCGCCGAGCGGATGACCCAGCACGATTGCGCCACCATGCGGGTTCACATAGTCGCCGAACGGGTCGGCACCGAGTTCGCGCAGCGATGCGATGACCTGCGACGCAAAGGCCTCGTTGATTTCGATCAGATCGAAGTCGCCGAGCGACAGACCTAAGCGATGAAGCAGCCTGCGCGTCGCCGGCACCGGTCCCACTCCCATGATGCGCGGTGTGACGCCTGCGCTCGCCATCGCCACGATCCGGGCCTTTGGCACCAGCCTGTGTCGCTCAATGGCATGCTCTGACGCAATTAGCGTAACGACAGCACCGTCGTTGACGCCCGAGGCATTCCCCGCTGTTACGCTGCCATCGGGCGTAACGACCCCTTTGAGCCGTTCGAGCATCTCAAGCGTCATACCGGTGCGAGGATGCTCGTCGGAGTCGACGATCGTTTCAGCGCCCGATCCCTTGACGGCCACGGGACACAGCTCATCGTGGAAACGTCCAGCCTTAGTCGCCGCTTCAGTTTTATGCTGGCTTTCCAGCGCGAAGCGATCCTGATCCACGCGGATGACGCCGAAGTCGTGAGCCACCGCCTCGGCGGTCTGCGGCATCGAATCTGTGCCATAAGCTGCCTGCATCGCCGGATTGATCAGTCGCCAGCCGATGGTGGTATCTTCGAGTGCGCCCTGACGACTCCAAGGCGCATGCGCCTTGGCCATCACGAGGGGTGCGCGCGTCATGCTCTCGATACCGCCTGCGATTATCAGTTCCTGCTCACCCGAACGGATTGCCCGTGCTGCCATGCCGATCGCCTCAGCCCCACTGGCGCAGAGGCGGTTGACGGTCACGCCCGGAACGCTGTCTGGCAGTCCCGCCAGCAGCGCCGCCATACGCGCGACGTTGCGATTATCCTCGCCCGCTTGGTTGGCACACCCGAGGACGACTTCATCTATCGCCTCGGGAGGAACTTCGGGGTTGCGCGCCAGCAACGCTCTGATGGCGACGGCAGCCAGATCGTCGGAACGGACGCTCGCCAGCGCACCTCCATAACGACCAAAAGGCGTCCGCACGCCATCGCAAAGGTAAGCTGCGGTCACGCGGGTGACGGCACGGCAAAGCGAACCGGCGCATCCGTTGCCGCCTCGATGTCGGTGAGCGAGATCTCGGGAGCGAGTTCGAGAACCTCGAACACGCCGTCTTCGCGATTACAGGCGAAGACGCCCAGGTTGGTGATGACGCGCTCCACGACCTCCTTGCCGGTCAGTGGCAGACTGCACGACGTAAGGAGCTTAGATTTCCCGTCACGGCTGCGATGATCCATAACCACGATGACGCGGCGGACACCGGCGACCAGATCCATTGCGCCCCCCATACCCTTGACCATTTTCCCGGGAACCGTCCAGTTGGCGATGTCGCCGCCCGCTGACACTTCCATCGCGCCGAGGATGGTGACGTCGATATGCCCGCCGCGGATCATCGCGAAGCTCTCCGACGATGAGAAGAAGCTTGATGTCGGAAGCGCGGAGATGGTCTGTTTGCCAGCATTGATAAGATCGGGATCGATCTCGTCTGGATAAGGAAACTGTCCCATACCGAGCATGCCATTCTCGCTCTGTAGCGTAACCGAAACGCCTTCCGGGATGTGGTTCGAGACCAGAGTCGGAATGCCGATACCGAGGTTGACATAGTCACCATCGCGCAGCTCTGCCGCAGCGCGAGCCGCCATTGCGTCGCGCGACCATCCTGATGGTGTCTCGTTCATTACGCGCGCGCTCGCACGGTGCGATGCTCAATGCGCTTTTCATTGACCGTCGAAAGGATGATGCGATCTACGTAAATTCCGGGGGTGTGGACATGATCGGGATCGAAGAACCCGGCGGGCACCAACTCCTCGACTTCGACTACAGTCGTTGTCGCAGCAGCCGCCATATCCGGATTGAAGTTGCGCGCGGTCTTGCGGAACATAAGATTGCCCGCCGGATCAGCGCGCCACGCCTTGATGATCGCGAGATCGGCGCGCAGCCAGGTTTCGCGAACATAGTCGCGGCCTTCGAAGCGTTCGACCGGTTTGCCTTCCGCCACCACCGTGCCGACGCCGGTTGCGGTATAGAATGCCGGAATGCCTGCACCGCCGGCCCGGATTCGTTCTGCAAGCGTGCCTTGCGGGTTGAGTTCGAGGTCGAGCTTTCCGTCGAGATAGAGCTGCTCGAACAGTGCGTTGTCGCCGATGTAAGAGCTGACCATCCGCGCGATCTGCCCTTTGTTCAGGAGCATCCACAGCCCGAATCCGGATGCGCCGCAATTGTTCGAGATCACTGTCAGCCGTTTGGCGCCGTGCGCTGCGATCGCTGGAATCAGCGTTTCGGGATTGCCGACCAGCCCGAAGCCGCCTGACATGATCGTCATGCCGTCGTGCAGCAGGTCGGCTAGGGCCGACGCGGCATCGAGATAGATTTTGCTCATGCGGCGACACGGGTCCGCTTTGAGAGCGCTTCGTCTGCGGGAACCAGCGCCGGTTGGAGATGAAAGTCGAACGCAATGTGTGCGCTATTGCCTTCGCGTGTAATTGGCGGGATCAGGCCATCGCGTGTGGCAAACGCGAAATCATCGTTTACCAAGGGATCGTCGGCGATGTTGACCTGTGTTGTCAGCGCGCGCTGTCCCGGAGCGCGAACGAAGAAATGCACGTGCGCGGGGCGGGCACTGTGCCGACCGACTTTGGCGAGCAGGGTTTCGGTCGCGCCCCCCGGCGGGCAACTATAGCCGACCGGCATCACGGTATCGAACGCGTAATTCCCGTCGCTGCCCGTCCTGATCTTGGCGCGAAGGTTAAACGGCGGCTGGCTCGCGTCGAAGATCGAATAGGAACCGCTCGAATTGGCGTGCCAGACATCGATGACTGCCCCGGCAACCGTTTGACCCACCGCATCGAACACCGTGCCGCTCATCGTCAGCGGTTCGCCCGCGTCGCCCGCCCGATTGAGGGAAGCCGACCCATCGCTGAGCGGTGCACCTTCCACGAACAGCGGCCCCTCAATTGTGCGCGGTGTCCCACTCTCGCGCGCCGTCTGGGCATCGCGCGCGTCGAGCAGAAGATCGAAATAATGCTCTATGCCGAGGCCTGGGACGATGAGTCCGAATTCGGGCGCTGCCGACTGGGCAAAACTCATTGCCGACCAGAACTCGTTTTCATTGACGTCATATCGATCGATGATATCGAAGACTGCTGCGAGCAGATCATGCACGATGGCCTTGAGGCGCGCGTCGCCGCCATCGACGGTCAGGCCCGCTGCGCGACGTGTCAACGCTTTGACTTCTTCGGTTGTGGAATATCCTGTTGGCATGGCACGCCTCTCTGCTTGTCGGGTTACTGGGTATCGTCTGTGATTGCGGAAGGGTGCTGGCACAGCGCGGTGACAGCGACGGTCATGAAGGGAAACAGGGGCAGGCTGAACAAAATCGCATTGAGTTCATCGGCGCTTTCGACCGAGAAGATGCTGACGTTGGCGTAGCGTCCTGCAATCCGCCACAGGCTCCGCCACTTTCCCGAACGCTGCAGTTCCTGCGCGAGTGCGCGCTCGTCCGCTTTCAGCTTATCGGCTCGCTCGACTGGAAGATCAGTCGGGATGCGGACATCCATGGTGACGTGAAACAGCATGATGAGGATCCTTATGCGGTTGAGCTGGTGCGCGGCTGCGTCTTGTCGCGGCGAAAATACGCGATCTTGTCGGGATCGAGCGCAACGCCCAAACCGGGACCTTGCGGGACTTCGAGCACGAAATCGCGGTAGACGAGCGGGTCGGCGAGTATGTCGTCGCGCACCAGGAGTGAGCCGAACAGCTCGGTGCCGTAGTCGAGCGCGGGCAGGGTCGCGAACAGTTGTGCGGACGCCGCCGTGCCGACGCCCGCTTCCAGCATCGTTCCGCCGTATAGATCGACTCCGGCGGCACGTGCGACCTCGGCGGTGGCGCGCGCGGCGGAGAGTCCGCCGCACTGCGCGATCTTTATCGAAAAGATGTGTGCCGAGGCACGCGCGGCGAGGTCGAACGCATCAGCGGGGCCGTGCACCGCCTCGTCCGACATCAGCGGAATAGCAGCATTGGCGCGAAGACGCGCCATCGCCGCACGATTACGGTAGGCGACTGGCTGTTCGACAAGGTCAGCACCGGCATCGGCCAGCATGGCGATACCGCGCCGTGCCACCGATTCGGTCCAGCGCTGATTGACGTCGACGCGGATGCTTACCTCGCTGCCAAGTGCGCGCTTGATCGTCGCGACGTGCGTCACGTCTTCGTCGAGGTCGCGCTTCCCGATCTTGAGCTTGAAGACATTATGACGCCGATCGGCAAGCATGCGTTCGGCCTCGGCAATGTCGAAAGCCGTGTTGCCGCTGGCAAGTGTCCATAAAACTGGCAGCGTGTCGCGCACGCGCCCGCCGACGAGCTCGCTCACCGCCACACCGAGTCGCTTGCCCTGCGCATCGAGCAGAGCCGTTTCGATCGCGCATTTGGCAAAGCGGTTGCCGACCACGTCACGGTCGATCGCTGCCATCGCCGACCCAACCCGGTCCGCGGGCTGTCCGATGAGCAGGGGTGCGAAATAGATATCGATGGCGAGCTTGATCCCCTCGGGGCTTTCCTCCCCGTAGCTCAGGCCTCCTATCGTCGTCCCTTCGCCATAACCTTCAATGCCATCCGATGCCCGGATGATGACGAGCGTAACGACTTGCCGGTCGATGGCGGTCATCGACAGGACATGTTCGCGCACCGTCGGCAGATCGAGGATCAGCGTTTCAATGCTGGTGATCGTCGGGGTCATGAGCTGGTAAACTCCGAATTGTGCTCGACTTAAAACTTGCGCCGGATGCTGATGTCCCACTCAACCGGGCGTCCGAAGGTGGCGACCGCAACGCTTTGCACCGCCTCATCGGCGAAACCCGACTGGATATAGCGCTTGTTGGTCAGGTTGTGACCTGCCGCAGTGATCGACCAGCGGTCATCGCCGTCCTGTAGCGACAGGCCCGCATTGAAGATGCTGTAGCTTGGCTGGACGAGCGCAGCTGTGTTGCGCGCATCATCGTAGACAGTCGAGCGATAGGCCCAATCAACCCGCGGCCGCAGCGTCCACCCGCTGCCGACGTTGATTCCGTAGGAAACCCCGATGTTGAGCGACAGCTCCGGCGCGTTGACCAGGCGCTTTGTCAATGTGATGTCAGTCGCCGCCGGGCTGATCGCGGTATATTTGGAAGCGAGATAGCCGATTCCTGCTTCGATCAGCAGCCCATCGACCGGGGCCAGAGTCAGCTCCCCCTCGAAACCGCGGATGCGCGCCGCGGCCGCGTTCTTTGTTACGGGCGCGATGCCGTCGAAGACTTGCACCTGCAAATTGCTGTAGTCCGTATTGAACGCCGCGAGGTTGGCGCGCAACCGCCGGTCGTCATTCTCAAACTTGATACCTGCCTCATAGACCTTGACCTTCTCGGGCGCGAACTTCGGCACGTCGAGCCGGTCGGGGAAGTTGCGCTGGACGAAGCCGCCGCTCTTGAAGCCTTCCGAATAGGACACGTAGAGCAGCAGCTTGCGCGACGCCTTCCAGCTCAGGTTGAGGTAGGGTGTCGCGTCGGCAACGCTGTCACTGCGCTCGCCAGCGGGCACCACGACATCACCGGGGCGCAAGGGCACGACATTGCCCGGTGTCGAGCGAACCTGCGACGGGACGCCAGCCGGGTTTGCGACGACGAACTGGCGTGGGTTGAACCGCTTGGTGTCGCGCGTCCAGCGGATGCCGGTCGTCAGCGACAGCGCTTCGGTGAAGTTGTAGGTGCTCTGGCCGAAGAATGCCACGCTGGTGTTGTGCGTGAAGCCGCCACTGACCAGACTCACGATCGAGAAATTGACCGCGTCCTCGTTGAAACCGCTTTCGTCGAAATAATAAGCACCGAGGATATAACTCAGTTTGTTGTCGAATGCCTTGCCCAGAATCTGGAATTCCTGACTGAATTGGCGGTTGTTGAACGTGTTGACCGTCTCGTTCACGCGCAACGGCGTGTGATCGATGTCGCCGCCGTTGATGCTGTCGAACTTGCGGTAGGCAGTAATCGACTTGAACGAGAGCTGATTGCTGACCTCGTATTCGGCGTTTGCGCTGACACCCCACAGGTTAAGGTTCGCGGGCCGGTTGAACCCGGCGTTGTCCTGATAAGGACGAGAAGGCAGGCTGCCATTGTTGAAGAATGCCGCCTGACCCAGCGTTGGCACCAGCGTCGGTGCGACCACGGCGTTGTGGAACCCTGCGAGCAGACCGGGATAGACCGCGACGAGTTCACTGCAGCACGACGTCTCACGGATGCGCGTGCCATCGGCGCTCAGGTTCAGTGTGAACGCCGCCGATGGTTTCCAGCGTAACGCGACACGGCCCGCCCATAGATTGTCCTCGCCGGTCTTGCTCGCCAGATTAGGCCGCGTGATATAGCCATCCGACGTCTTGCGCAGGACGCTGGCCGTGAAGGCGACCGTGTCGCTTACCGGCACATTGATGCCACCCTTGACGTCGAGCCGTCCGAACCGTCCGACTGTTATCTCGGCTGACCCGAACAGCTTTTCGGTGTCGGGCGCACGCGACGTGATGCTGATCGCACCGCCGATCGTATTGCGCCCGAACAAGGTGCCCTGTGGCCCGCAGAGCACTTCGACCCGGTCGATATCGAGGACGTCGAGCGCCGATCCGATCGAACGCGCGATGTAGACGCCATCGAGATAGAGGCCGACGCCGGGATCCGTGGTCAGCGTGAAATCGCTTTGTCCGACGCCCCGGATGTAGATTTGCGCCGTCGACTTGTCGCCGGACTGCGCGGCGGAGCGCTGGAAGGTCAGGTTGGGCGTGAAGCCGTCGATGTCTGACACGTTGGTGACGCCGCGCTGCTCGATGCCTGCAGCGGAGAATGCCGAGATCGAGATCGGGGTTTCCTGAAGATTCTCCGAACGCTTGCGTGCCGTCACGACGATGTCTTCGATCCCGCCGGACGCCGGTGCCTGTGCGGCATCAGCCGGTGACGGTTGACCTTGCGGGGCAGAAAGAACCGAACCGGTCGCATGGGTGTTTTGGGCGAAACTCGGCGACGCGCCGATGAGCCCGATTACTGCTACGCTGCTCGCCAATATGCCTTTTATTGCCCCGGTCATCTCTCTCTCCAATGTATTTTCTACCGACGTCTGAGCGTGGCTTGTTTCCCCGGTTGGCATCGGAACTCGATTGGCACCAATATCGGTTTGCGCTATGTTGATACTGAAAAGGTATCGACTGAGTTATGAGTGCCAAGCAGCAGGGTCGGGACAACGTGCGCGCAGGGAACATCGGGTTGCGCCGATTGCGTTATTTTCTGGCGGTCGCGGAGGAGCTCCATTTCGGGCGAGCCGCCGACCGTCTTGGCATCGCTCAACCGGCGCTCAGCCGACAAATCGCGGTCCTTGAGGATGCTATCGGAGCGCTGCTGTTCGACCGTGTGCGCAGCAAGGTTTTTCTGACGAAGGCCGGCGAGGTCTTGGTCCCTCAGGCTCATGACATCCTGCTGCGGACCGCCGAGGCGGCGCGTAGCGCGCGTGCCGCAGCGCAAGGCGCCGTCGGCGCGTTCGCGGTCGGGTTCGTCGGCTCGGCGACCTATTCGGTGCTACCCGGGCTCGTGCAGCGGTTTCGTGAGGCGCACCCTGCCGTCGATCTGACCCTCAATGCGATGAACAACGCTGAATTGAGACGTGCCCTGATCGACCGCGGCATCGATGTGGCTTTCGCTCGATCGCAGCTCGATGACGGTGAGTTCGCGAGTGAAAGCGTTCTTACGGAACCGCTCGTCGCCGTCGTCCCCCTTTCAAATCGGCACGCGCATCGGCAGACGATCGCGCTCGTTGATCTGGCAGCTGATGGCTTCATCTTATACCCACGCCATCCGCGCCCGAGCTTTGCCGACGACGTCATCGGTCATTGCCGCATCGCCGGGTTCGATCCGACTGTCACGCAGGAGACGATGGACTTGCAGACGGCGATGGCGCTTGTCTCCGTCGGTGCTGGCCTGTCGATCGTTCCGGCCTCGGTCGAGCAGTCGCATCGGCACGGTGTTGCCTATATTCCTCTCGATGACGCCACCGTGACCACGACATTGTTCATGGTGTGGCGACGCGACAACCGGTCGCCACTGCTTCAAAACTTTTGTAGCGTCGTCCGGGCCAGTAAATGAAAACATCGAGGGTCCCAGTGACGGTATCTTCTTGCGGGCGATGCCCACTCGGTATCGATTGCGTTTTCTGGGTTGGTTTTACTTCGTCTTGTTCGCGACGCAGCCCCGCTCATCACATGATGGCTTTGGCTCTTTGATCAATGCCATGATGCCGACACCGAGTGTCATATCCTCGACCTGACCGAACCAATGTTCGCGCAATCGACCAGCGCGGTCGATCAGGATCAAGGTGGGGGTCCCGCGCATTGCATAACGCCCCATGGTGAGCGGTAAGCCTCGATCCGATGACTCGGCATCGACTCCAACCGGAAAGCGAATTCGATATTCGTGGAGGAACGCTGCCAGTGATACCGGACTCTGCGCATCATGATGTTCGAAGACGCAGTGCAGGCCGATAACCTCCACGTCCTTGGGATCGAACGTCTGGGTGACACGCTGCGCTTGCGGAAGCCCGTGCGAGACGCAGCCCGGGCACAGCATTTGGAATGCCTCGATCACCACGATTCTTCCGCGCAACGCCGCCAACGACACTGGCGTTCGCGTATTGAACCATTGCGAAACCTCCCAGTCGGGGGCGATTGTGTCGGAGCTATTCATGGTGCTTCCCTATTTTGACAGCCGGATCGATCTGTGCCGGTCCGGCCGTCGCGACCCCAAGCCCTATTGATTGGGCTTTCCGGGCAAGCTGAGGTTTCCCGAGGCAATCTTGAAGACGTTGGCCACGCATAGAAGCGGGGCATGGGCGCTAGCGTTGATCCGTAAGCCGGCCGTGACGCCATCGAACTTGGCCTGTTCCACCGCGCCGATATTGTCGAACGGCACACGCACCTCGACAGTTTCGTTTGCCAGCGACGGTTGCCATCCGGGGCTGTCGATCAAGATCGGAACACCGGGCCATGTGCGAGGAAGCCGTGGACGCTGACCATCGGCGATGTCGATCACCTTGAGCGCGCCATTGCCACAGGCATTGTCAGGACCAAGAACGACCCAATGAACATGCCACAGCCCGCCATCATTGTCGCGCTTGCCGTCGCGAGTTTCATCGAACAACGGCGTGTCATCGAAATCGGGATGCGCCGTAACAGCCAGCGCCAATATGCCGGCACCATGTTCGAACCCGACTTCATAGGGGTCGATGCTGGTCGGCCAGACGTAGGAAAACACGTCACTCCCGGCAAACTTGCCCTTGGCCACGGGACGGGTCACGCCTGCACGGCCCGAGACCGCCATATGGAAGACAGCGACATTGCCCTCGGTCGTGATCTTAGCGTGCGCGATATCGAACGGTGCCGCAACGCCAGCTTTTCGCGCGACGATGATGCCACCTTGGTGGACATGGGGCGGGCCGGGGACGGCGCGTGGCTCCTGCGCCAGTGTCGTCAGCGGAACAGCCACCAGGAGCGCGGCGCACATAAACAAACCACGCATCACGCCAAACCCTTTACCGCAGCCATTGAAGCTCCGAAGTTGATATGGAACGGAACGCCATCAATGACGAACGCGGGAACCGACTGAACGCCCGCTGCTTCGGCTTCGGCGACGCGCCCTGGCGTGTCGGCGAAGTTGACCACATCGACGTCGAAACGGGTCGGGTCGAGCGCTCCGGCCAGAGCCTGTTCCGCGGTGACGCAAACGCCGCACCCCGCATGATAAAATACTGCCTTTTGAGCCATGTCTGATCTCCAAATAATCGAATCTGTATCGAGTCGATACATTCTCTTATGGCGACCATGCCGAGGTTGCAAATATTGTTTTGAGTCGATACTAGATTCCTGTGTCTAGTCCGGCTGCCCCTTTGTTGTCGCGCCTCGCACGTCTGGTTGCAGGCGAAGGCTATGCCGATGGCCTGCAACCCGTGCAGCTCCAGACGCTACGGTTTCTGGCGCAGGCAAATCGCTTTACCCGGACGCCGCGCGGCGTAACGGCGTGGCTTGGTTTGACAAAGGGCACAGTGTCGCAAACGCTGGGTGCACTCGAACGCAAAGGGCTGGTAGCACGCACGCCCGACGCGACTGACCGGCGTGTCGTCCGACTGGATTTGACGAGTGCGGGCCAGACGGTTGTTGGCACGAGTGACGATGTGTCTGAAACGCTCACCCGATTGATTGATGAGGCTGATCAAGCAGCCTTCGCACGCATTGTGCAGATCATGTTGAAAACCCACCTGAGCACTATCGGGCGCCGGACGATGGGACTTTGCTCGACCTGTCGCCATTTCGAAAAAGCCGCGATTTCACTTTCCGTGCACCGCTGCATGCTGCTCGACGTTACGCTCAGCGACGCGGATTCGAAATTGATCTGCATCGAGCAAGAAGCGGCATGAGCATTGGGATCGAAGCTGTTCTGATCGGCCGCGTGGCAAAGTTTACCGAAGGCGGCGAATTGAGCGCGATCGCCAAATCGGCCGTAAAAGGCCCGCAAATTGTCGGAATGCTTGGCATTGAGGGCGACGCGCAGGCCGATCGCTTGGTTCATGGTGGTTCCGATAAGGCCATTCACCATTACCCGCGAGATCATTATCCAGCCTGGCAGGCCGAGCTCGGACAACTCGATCTGCTCGAAAGGGTGGGCGCATTTGGGGAAAACATCTCAACATCCGGGCTGATTGAAAATGATGTTTGTATCGGTGATCGCTTCCGCCTCGGCACTGCCCTCGTCGAAATCGCACAGGGACGACAGCCATGCTGGAAACAAGGACACCGCCTTGGCGATGCGGGCATCATTGCCCGGATGGTCAAGACCCGGCGCTGTGGCTGGTATTACCGCGTGATTGAGGAAGGCGTCGTTGCGTCCGGGGACGAATTTGCCCTCGTCGATTGCCCGTTTCCAGAGTGGTCGGTGACCAAGGTCATCGAGCTGTTGATCGGGGGCGGTGCCAAAAACGATCAACCAGCTGTCCGCTATCTGGCTGGAATGGACGTGTTGGCAACGAATTGGCGCAAGCGTGCCGCGGAATTGTGCAAAGCATTTCCCACCAGCTAAGGATTCAACCGTGGTCGGGCGTGCTGCATGACGCCATCGATCCAGTCGAGCACGGCCCTAATCTTGGCGCTGCTGCGCGTATCCTGATGTGTGCCGACCCAGATGTCTCGGGCAGCCGCAGTGTCGCCGACGGTCACCAAGTTGAGGGCGTGATAGGGATCGGCAAGATATCGTGGCAGGCACGCCATCCCGGCACCCGCGAGGCATGCCTTGAGCTGCCCGTCCCGGCTGTTTGTCGCGAGCACGCGGTCGGCACCGGCCATCGCCGCCCCGAACCAACGTCCTTCGGGCGTGTCGATCAGGGTGTTCTGCAACGTGATAACGCGGTGGCCGTCTCCATGGCCGGGCTCGGGTCGTCCGAACGCCTTAAGGTAGGAATCGGATGCATAGATGGCGAAGGACATGATCCCGGACTTCTTGACGACGATTTCGTGCTGCTTGAACGCTGCCATGCGGATGGCGACGTCCGCTTCGCGCCGCGCCAACGACAGGCTGCGGGTGTCGACATCGATCTCGACCCTCAGTTGGGGGTATCGCTCGAACAGCGCTGGAAGCTCTGGCATCAGAATGTGCGCGCCGAATGCCTCGACGGTCGTGATCCGCACTTCGCCATGCAGCCGGTCGTCGTCACCGGTGAGCGCTCGCCCGACGGCCAGCGCCTCCTCGTCCATCCGCTCGACATGGGCGCACACCCTTTCGCCAGCGGCAGTGAGCACGAAGCCAGAAGGTGTTCTTTGGAGGAGCTGCGTTCCTACTCGATCATGCAACCGGTCAAGGCGGCGACCCATCGTCGGCTGCGTCACGGCCAATGCCTTCGCGGCGGCGGATAGCGTTCCAAGCCGACTGATCGCCAGAAAGCACTGCATATCGTCCCAATCGAGACGTGGCATTTCGGTCCGTTTCATGCGTTTTTGCATAGCGAGTCTACTTAAAATGACAATGTTCAAACGAATGGGCATGGAATAGCTCGCTGTCGTCAACAGCTAGAAAGATGATGACAATGCATGACAATCAACTGGGCACCTATGGCGCGACCCTGCTCCGCGTGAGCCTCGGTGGGATGTTCCTCACCCATGCTGGTCTCAAGTTCTTTGTGTTCACGCCTGCAGGAACCGCGAAATTCTTCGAATCGGTCGGGGTGCCGGGCCCGCTGGCTTATGCGGTGCTCGCTGCCGAGATCGCTGGCGGGATCGCACTTATTCTTGGTGCCTATACCCGTATCGTCGCCATCGCGCTGGTTCCGATCCTGCTTGGCGCGATTGCAACGGTGCACGCATCGGCGGGCTACTTCTTCAGCAATCCCAACGGCGGCTGGGAGTTCCCGGCATTCTGGATCGTGGCGCTGATCGTGCAGGCGATGATCGGCGACGGCGCTTTCGCACTGAAGGCGACGCGGCTTCCGGCGACCAACCACCTCGCTTCTGCCTGACACGACCTAATCGCTCCAACACGGACACAATCAATGACCAACACACAGTCAATTGCCGAGCTCGACGCCCGGATCAATGAGGCGATTCTCTCCGGAACGGCGCTCGAAGCCTTTGAGACCTTTTATCACGACGACGTCGTGATGCAGGAGAATGATACTGAACCCACGATCGGCAAGTCGGCCAACCGTGAACGCGAACAGGCCTTCTTTGCAGCCATCACCGAATTCCGCAGTGGCGAGGTGCTCGCGACAGGCGTCGGCGGCGACACCAGCTTCTCGCACTGGCGTTTCGACTTCACCCACCGCGAATGGGGTGAGCGCAACTATCATCAGGTCGCGGTGCGGACCTGGCGCGACGGCAAGGTCGTTCGCGAAGTTTTCTATTACGGCTGACGGCACGGCTGCGGGCAGATGCAAGCAACCGCCCGCAGCCCTTGCATGAACGGAAAGACGACCATGGCAAAGCTCCCCGCGATATTCGTCAGCCACGGTGCCCCGAACCTGATTCTCGGCAGCAGCCCAGCCAAAGCGTTTCTGACCACCCTGAGTGACGCGCTTCCTGAACGACCCGCCGCGATTCTGGTCATCTCGGCGCACTGGGAAACACCAAAGCCGATGGTCAGCGGGCCCGCTATCAATGATACGATTTATGACTTTGGCGGTTTCGAACGTGAACTCTATCGGATCCGCTATCCGGCCCCCGGTTCGCTCGACCTGGCAAAGCGTGTGATTCAACTGATCGCGGCGCACGGGATTTCCGCCGCGATCGATCAGTCGCGCGGCCTCGACCATGGCGCGTGGGTGCCGCTGATGCTGGCTTGGCCGGATGCCGACGTTCCGGTCATCCAGTTATCAGTTCAGACCCACGCGGGCGTCGATCACCACCTCCGGCTGGGCGTCATGCTCGAAACGCTGCGTGATGAAGGCGTTCTCATTCTCGGCTCCGGATCGTTCACGCATGACCTTCGCAGCTACATCGCCGAGCGGCATGCCCCCGACGCCGCTGAGCCTGAATGGGTCACGGGCTTTGCCGATTGGATGCATGCCGCGATTATGGCCGATGATCGACAAGCGCTGCGCGACTATCGTCGGCTTGCGCCTGACGCCGTCCGCAATCACCCGACCGAGGAGCATCTGCTGCCGCTGTTCGTGGCGCTGGGTGCAGGCGGGCCACCACTCACGGCGTCCTGCGAATGGACGCTTATGCATTTGGATGACGACCTATGACGACGCTTAGACTGCTGCCGCCCGATGGCAGCGCGCCAATGGCCCTTATCATAGTGCTGCACGGCGTCGGTGCCGACGCGGCGTCTATACAGCCGTTGGCGCGTGTCCTGCACGAGGCTAACCCAACGGCAGCGGTCGTCACACCCAACGCGCCCTTGCCATTCGACGCTGGCGGTCGCGGGTACCAATGGTTTAGCATTCGAGGCGTCAACGACCACAACCGTCAGACGCGGATTGCCGACGCGCTGCCAGGGCTCGAGGCGATCATCGAGCAGGAACTGGCGAACTACCGGCTAACGCGCAAAGACCTTGGTGTCTGCGGGTTCAGCCAAGGCGCGATGATGGCGCTGGCGCTGGCCGACAGCGCCAATTCGCCTGCAGCCATCGCTTCGATTGCCGGTCGGATCGCCCGATCAGTCATTCCGGCATCGTCGCCGTTGCCGCAGTTGCTCATGACGCATGGCGATAGCGATCCTGTCGTACCCTTCGAATGTCTAAGCCATGCACTTAAAGAGTTTGTCGAGCATGGCTATATGATTGAGGCGAGACCGATTGCTGGGTTCGGGCACCAGATCGCACAAGCACAAGCCGACGCCGTGGGCACATTCTTCGCCCGAATACTACGTTCAACACTGCTTGTGTAGCGTGCCCGAGCGCACTGATTCACGAAAATGACAAAGCAAAAATAGGGGCGGAGGATCGCATTATCGAAGTTTCAGCACATCTGCTTACAAAGTGCTTACATTTTGTCGGTCAAGACCGCTGTAAGCGCGCTGCCATGGCGCAACCAGCTGCCAACTAATTGTAATAGCTGGTAAAACATGGAGCGGGTGAAGGGATCATAACAAATACCTAGAAATAAACAACATTTTTTGCTACTATTGCCCACACAGAACCTACACAGCTACGGCGATTCAACGACTTAGGGCCGCAATCTGCACAGATTCTGCACAGTGAGGCAAGTGAAATGAAATTCATCACCGACAAGGAGCAGGTCAAGGCTGGCCTTATCATCTTCCGGCGCGGCGATGTCGGGCATAACCGATACTACTGCCGCATCAGGATTCAGAACGAGGATCGCTATAAAACGATTTCGCTCAAAACATCGGATCGGCATACCGCGCTCGACGAGGCGCTGGAGCATTATGCAAATATCCGCATTATGGTGAAGCATGAGCTTCCCGTGTTCAATCGGTCTTTTTCGCATGTGGCCGAGGAATACGCGAATATGCAGCAGCGGCGCGCGAATGCGGGTGAGGTCAGCCAAGCACGAGCAATGAACGTCAAGAACAAGGTCAACGGGCCACTTGCCGCCTATGTTGGCACCACCCAGATTCATCTTGTCAGTCAGGATCGCTGGTCGGAGTATCCGTTATGGCGGCGCGAGAATGGCGTTGGACGGCGCAACGGCAAGATCAGCGATTCCACCATTCGCATCGAGATGAGCATCTTTGCCGCCATCATGAATTTTGCGATCAGTAAACGCTATGTGCCTGCCCATCTGCGGTTCGAGGGGATGCCGAAACTCAAATCCGCTCGGCGCGACGA
>JANOVZ010000035.1:0-18527 GCA_031417655.1 Sphingomonas sp.
GGATTGCCGCGACTGGGCGCAGAAGCTCACCGATCATGAGCGCAACCTGCTCACGCAGATTTTCCGCTTCTTCACGCAAGCCGATGTCGAGGTGCAGAATTGCTACCACGAACATTATGGCCGCATCTTCAAGCCGACCGAAATCAAGATGATGCTGGCCGCGTTCTCCAACATGGAAACGGTGCACATCGCGGCCTATTCGCATTTGCTCGACACGATCGGCATGCCCGAGAGCGAATATGGCATGTTCCTCCAATATGAGGAGATGAAGAACAAGCACGACTATCTCCACACGTTCGGCGTGGAAAGCGATCAGGATATCGCGCGCACGCTCGCGATGTTCGGCGGCTTCACCGAAGGACTGCAGCTGTTCGCGTCGTTCGCGATGCTGATGAACTTCCCGCGCTTCAACAAGATGAAGGGCATGGGCCAGATCGTGAGCTGGAGCGTCCGCGACGAGAGTCTCCATTGCGAGGGGATCACCAAGCTGTTCCACGCTTTCTGTGCCGAGCGTCAGTGCCTGACCAAGGCGGTGAAAGACGACATTCTCGACTGCTGCCAGACGACGGTGCGCTTGGAAGACGCGTTCATCGACCTCGCTTTCGCCGACGGCCCCGTCTCGGGCATGACCGCCAAGGACATTAAGAAATATGTCCGCTACATCGCCGACTGGCGGCTGGGGCAGCTGGGCTTCAAGCCGATGTTCATGATCGAAGACCACCCCCTGCCGTGGCTCGCCCCCCTGCTCAACGGCGTCGAACACGCCAACTTCTTCGAAACGAGAGCGACGGAATATTCGAAAGCGGCGACGCGCGGCAACTGGAACGAAGTGTGGGATTCGTTCGACCGGCGCGGGAAAGCAAAGGCTGGGCCTGCCGCGAATGAGGATGATGGCGCGGGTGAAGTGGATATGTTCGGGCAAACAGGCGTCGCCGCTGAATAGGAATAGAGGCCAAAGCACTGATTGACAGAAGGAGGGGCGAGTCAGTGCTTTTATCAACAAAACAACTTTTGGGTGATTCCGATGCTGAGATCGACGTTCCAGATGCCCAATAATGGGACGCGATCATCCAACAGATCATCGCTTCACGTCGATTCCCAGCCGAGTCTTCTGCCGACGAGGATCAGCACGATCTACCCTCAGCAACCGACAGGCAAGCACGTTACTTTTTTGTGCACAGCTGTGGATGGCTTCGATTACTATTGCAAAGCCGATGCTCACGGTCGGCCGATCCGAGCAACAGAATGGATTGCGCAAAGTCTAGCTCATCATCTGGGCATAGCAGTTCCCGAATTTCGAGTTATGGAAGGCTTGGATGGAGAGACGCTATTCGGCTCTCGGCAGGTTATTTCAACTGCGGGTATTTTTGAAGTCCGTGATTATCTCAGCAGAAAAAAGCTTAATGAGATAGGTGGCCCGACGGACTGGTTCGGTCGCTGGCTTACAGGCCTTTTTGTGTTAGATTTATTTTTAAACAATCCGGATCGTGGGACGAACAATTTCATCCTTGAAAAGGGTGGTTCTGTTGACGGGCTGCGGGTTATCGATTTTGCAGACGGTCGCCTTGAAGACGTAACGACCAACCGGTTTCCGGTTGCAGCGTCGAACACAGTCTGCAATGGAAAATTTGTCGAAAGCGTTCACGGATTTTTTCTAGATTCGGCATCGGAAATGATCGAAAAAATTCGGTTAATCCCAGTGCCCGTAATCGAAGGCATTATTGGGGGAATGCCAAATGATTGGATGGCAGATGAACAAAAGCTCCAAATTTGTGCTGCTTGGGCTGACAATCGACTCCAGTCGCGCTTATCCGCGCTGCGCTCAGGTTTAGAAGATGGATCGAGACGCTAATTTTGCCGTTATACAGTTTGCTGCTCACCCAGCGCGAGATGAGCGGCTTAATGTTGGACTTATCGTTTTTCACAAAAACTCGTTGGACGTTCGCCTGTCAAAACGACTTGATCGCGTTCGCACACTTTCTGCTGCGCTAGACGTCGATCAGGTCAGGGCTTCACTATCAAATCTCGATGCGCTTGATGCATATGCGAGATCAGTGGGCGCATCGACGCCAATGGAACGACTGGCTCAAATTGCTTCGCTTGCGCCCGTGCAATTTTCATCGCTGGGGCTGCTTCACTCGCCCTCATCTTCCGAGTACGAGAATGCTATTGCGTCTCTTTTGCAGAAATTGGTTGAGCCTGAACCCGCTCTTATGAAAGCCACTAAGGGCCGACCTTCAAAGCTGCTCACCACGTTAAAGCGTGCGTTTCGTCAAGAAAGGGTTTTGGCCCGAAAAGGGGAGGATTTGAACTCTCACCGTATACTCGCCAAACACCCGATTGCCGAAGGTTATGAAGCTGACCTAATTTTGAAAAATGGTTTGATGCACGTATTTGAAACGGCAGATGCATCGGGCGAAGATCAAACCCCCCGAAAAATTATCGCCGACATTGCGGTGTCAGCTCTAGTTTTTGAGCAAGCTCGGATGACTTTTGGAGAGACAGGCACGAAGACCAAGCTAATTTATCAGGCCTCATCCCGTATGGAGGCAGTCGCTACTTCTGCATTGCATCTCGCCGAGCATCAGGGAGCGGAGTTGATTAACTGGGAAAGCAATGATGACCGGTTGAAGTTCATCACTCAGGTCTCTTCGCTAGCCACGCCAATTCCAGAGAGTAAGACTAAGGTAGATAAAGTTTCGATCAATGCGAGCACACAGCACCGATTTCAGCTAAACTGACATCGAAATTGCAATTTCAAACACATCGCCCCAAAATGTCCTCGGCGGTCTTGCCTCGATAGCCGCCTCCGCCGGAGCGAAACGCAAGATAGGCTGCTGTCCGCGGGGTTGGTGGTTATCCTGACACACAAAAACCATCATTAGCGCTACTTCCTCCCTCCCCGGCGGGGAGGGAGTGTCGGGTCGATTGTCCCCCGGACAATCTGAAACGGCCGGGGGCCGTTTCACCCGACACTGGGAGGGGGAGCGCGCCCTTGCGCGCGTCGGCAATCGACATTTGAGCGCCGTCCACCCCCACCCGCTCGCCGTTGGCGAGTCGCCTCCCCCTAAAAGGGGGAGGGCTATTAGTATTCCCTAAACCACCCCGTCCTATCTTGCGCCGTATGGCCAACCAAATCCTCAAAACCGTCTCGATCCCGCTGGCGGCAACAGCGACCTTCATCGCCGTCTATGCCATCACCCCGCCCGGCCCATCGCAGGCTTCGGACGCCTCCGCTCCGCCCACCACGAGCGCGGTCCAGGCGGTGGTTTCGACCACATATTACGCCGGATGCAACGAAGCCCGCGCGGCGGGGGCAGCACCGATCTATCGCGGGCAACCCGGCTATCGCGAAGGCATGGACGGCGACAATGACGGCATCGCCTGCGAACCCCATTACAGCGAATAACCCCCTGTCCTACACCCCTCACCCCATGCTAGCCGAGCCGCCGAACAGGCTCTTTCAAATCCCCGATAACCCCCCGCCGCAACGCCGCACGCCCGCGTAGGAAACAAGTGTCAACTTCGTAAACTTCGCCCCGCCGCGCCCATCGATCGCGCCTGTAGGAAAGTAGCGAGAACTTCGAGAACTTCGCCCCGCCCCTCACATAAATGGCGGGTCCGGAATCTGTGTCCGGGCTTCGTTCAGCAACCGCCCCCATGTCGTGCTGAGCGCGTCGAAATAGGGGTCGTCCGCCTCGATCCGCCGCCGCACTGTCGGCCGCGCTGGATCGCTCGGCACGACGATCAGATCCAAAGGCAACCCGACCGACAGGTTCGACCGGATTGTCCCGTCAAACGAGATCAGCGCGACCTTGACCGCTTCATCAAGCGGCGAGTCCCAGCGTAGCGCACGATCCAAAATCGGCTTCCCGTATTTCAGCTCGCCGATCTGCAGGAACGGCGCATCGGGCTGGCATTCGATGAAATTGCCCTCGGCATAAATCATATAAAGCGACAGCGGCTCATCACCGACGCGCCCGCCGAGCAGCAGCGATATACCGGCGTTGATCTTGGTCCCCTCCAGCGTCACGCCGATCGCACGCCGCGCGGTGCTCACTGCTTCACCGACCAGCTGCGCCACGCGGAACATCGTTGGTTGTGCGGCAATCGTCCGTGCAACGCCGCTGCCGTCGTGACACGGCAGCCCCTCCTCCAGCAGCGACAGCGTCGATTGCGTCACCGACAGACTCCCCGCACTCGCCAGCACCACCAGCCGCTCGTGATCATCGGCCAGCACATGCAGCTTTTTGAACACCGAGATATTGTCGATCCCCGCGTTGGTCCGCGTGTCGGCGATGATCACCATCCCCGCCTCGACCAGCAGCCCCACGCAATATGTCATTACTGCTCCTGCGCCACGCGGACACCCACGTCGAGCTCCTCGATCCCGCCGCCGCGCCGCGTGCCGGATACCGGAGCGACGTCCGATCCATCGAGGCCGACGGCAACACGGACATAGCTTTCATCGGGGGATGCGCCCGAGCACGGATCAAGCCCGACCCAGCCGACGCGCTTCACATGGATTTCGCCCCAGTAATGCGCGGTTTGACGTATGCCGCTGTCGGGCCCGTGGAGCGAATGCCCCGCCACGATCCGCGCCGGAATTCCCCGCGCCCGCGCCACCGCGACCAGCAAATGCGCGGCATCACGGACCGAGCCGCTGCCGCTGTCGAGGACTTGCGCAGGCGTTCGTCCCGCTGTTCCGCGCCCGCCGATGATCTTGATCGCCCCGCCGACGAGGGCATTGAGCGCGTGCGCCTGTTCCAGACTATCCGAACTGCCGATGCTGCGAGCAAGCGCTGTGATGCTCGCGTCAACGGCAGTCTGCGGTGTCGTGCGCGTGTAAAAGAGCGGCGGCAGCGTCTCCGTAAATCCATCAACGACCCCCGCCATATCGTCAGTCAGCACTTGCCCGCGCACGGTCAGGGCAATTTCCGAAATCGGCCCGTCAACATAGAGCATGGTCGTCGCATTGCCATAACCATCGCGCCCGGTGCGCAAGCGAGCATCGCAATCGACGTCGATCCGCCAGTCGATCACGGTTTGCGCGGCATAGTCAGTCGGCGTCACACGGAGCAATTGCACGACCCGCGCCTGCGGCTGGCTGAAACGATAGATTGTATGGTGGTCGATGGACAGGCGCATTACACAACGCTTCCCGTTTGGGCTGAGCTTGTCGAAGCCGTGTCCTTGTTCTTCGATACTGCACCGAAGAAGTGCAACCCTTCGACAGGCTCAGGGTAAACGGTTTTCCTTGTCATATAAACCGGAACTGCCGCGCAATGGCGGCGTTGAGCGCGGCATTTTCGCTCAAGAAATCCTCGAGATATTCATGCAGGCCGCGTGTCATGACCGCACTGATCTTGGTATCCCCGAGCCGCGCATGACGCAGGCGCGCGAGCCGGTCAGCCTCCCCCTGAAGGCCGGTCTGCTTGCCCAGTGCATTGAGATGCAGCACAACTTCCTCCGCACTGGCGGCCAGCGAACGCGGCAATTCGCGACGCAGCATCAGCAGTTCGGTGACCAGCGCGGGCTTCAATCCTTCGCGATACAGCCAGCGATAGGCGTTCACGGCGGACACTGTTTGCAGGATCGTCGTCCACTGGTCACGGTCCACTGTGCCGCCGACGCGCTCGCCTTCGGGCAGCAATATGTGATATTTGACATCGAGCAACCGCGCCGTGTTGTCCGCCCGCTCGATGGTCGCGCCAAGGCGGATGAACCAGCTTGCCGGATTGCGCAGCATCCGCCCGATCGCCCCTTCAAATCCGCGCGTTTCGGCTTGGGCTTCGTCGACGAGGCTCAGCGTCGCTTCGGTATTGCCCGGGCTTGTGCGGTTTTGAAACAGCAGCCACGCGCGGTTCATTGTTTGCCACGCCTCGCGAGAAAGTGCGGTCCGCACCGCCTTCGCATTGTCACGCGCGCGATCAAGGCAGGCGACGACCGAGCCTTTGTGGTCGGTCGACAGCGTCAGGAAGCGCGCGACATTGCGCGGCGTCAGTTTTTCGCCAGTTGCCTTGAACGCCTTGTTCGCTTCGATAACGGAGAGCGCACTTTCCCACGCCGCTTCACCGGCGGGGCGGGACGACATCGCGTCTAGGCGCACGGTCGCTTCGACCAGCCGCGCCGTGAATTCGGCACGCTCGACGTAGCGGCCCAGCCAGTAGAGCGAGGATGCAGTGCGGCTTAGCATGCGAACCGCCACACTGAATAAAGGGGGCCACCCCCAGCCCCTCCAGCAAGGGCTGGAGGGGAGTCAGGGTGCACTATGGCTCCCCTTCGCGCCTTCGCGGAGGGGCTGGGGGTGGCTTCTTGCGTCTGCATCAGACGTCCCCCTCATTGGCGAGAACGAAACTGTCCTTGGTGCCGCCACCCTGACTCGAGTTCACGACCAACGACCCCTCTTTCAACGCCACTCGCGTCAACCCGCCCGGCACGATCTTCACGCCGTTGGTGCCCGTCAGGACGAACGGCCTGAAATCGACATGGCGCGGCGCGATGCCGTCTTCGCACAGCGTCGGCACGGTCGAGAGCGCCAGCGTTGGCTGCGCAATGTAACGCTCAGGTTCGGCGATCAGTACAGCACGGAAATCCTCGATCTCCTTCTTGCTCGCGGTCGGTCCGACCAGCATCCCGTAACCGCCCGAGCCATCGACCAGCTTCACGACCAGCTCGGGCAAATGGTCGAGCACATACTTCAGCGCATGCTTCTCGCGGCAACGCCACGTCTCGACAATCGGCAGCAGCGGTTCGCCACCCGAATAATAACGGACAATGTCAGGCATATAGCTATAGATTGCCTTGTCGTCGGCAATCCCGGTCCCCGGCGCGTTGACGATGGCGACATGCCCCGCGCGATAGGCGGCGATCAGGCCGGGAATGCCGAGCATTGAATCTGGCCGGAACACTAGCGGATCGATGTAGTCGTCATCGACGCGGCGGTAGATCACATCAACGCGGACTCGGCCCGTGATCGTTCGCATCCAGACAAAATCATCATCAACTTCGAGATCGACCGCTTCGACGAGTTCGATGCCCAGACTGTCGGCGAGAAAGCTGTGCTCGTAATAGGCCGAATTGAACCGCCCGGGCGTCAGGATCACGCAGACCGGATCGGCTCCGGCCCCTACCGGCGCGACGGAGCGCAACGTCGCGAGCAACATGTCGCCGTAACTGTCCACGGGGAGCACATGATATTGCCGAAAAAGTTCAGGGCACAGCCGGATCATCGCCTCGCGGTTTTCGAGCATGTAGCTCACCCCTGACGGCGTTCGAGCATTATCCTCCAGCACGTAGAAATCATCGGGCCCGGTCCGCACCAGATCGATGCCGCAGATATGCGACCAGATATTATGCGGCGGCGCGGACCCGACGATTTCGGGCCTGAACTGCGGATTGGTCAGGATCAGTTCGGCCGGGATGATGCCGTCATCTAGGATTTTGCGCGCGCCATAAATATCGGTCAAGAACGCGTTGATCGCTTCGACGCGTTGGACCAACCCCGCTGACAGTCGCGACCACTCCGACGCCGTGAAAATACGCGGGACAATGTCGAACGGTATGATGCGCTCAGCCGCATCATCATCACCATAAACCGCAAAAGTAATCCCCAGTTGGCGGAACGTGCTTTCCGCCGATGCCTGCCGCCGCGCCAATTCGGACTGTGGCGTTTCGGCCATCCACCGCCCGAGTTCGGCAAAGCACCTGCGCGCCTGCCGGTCGCGGCTATTCCCCCAGATTTCGTCAAAGACTTTTTTCGCCATTCGTGTCAGATTGCGCGGAATTATTGCGATGCACAAGAGCGGGGGATGTCATGCGTAGGCCTTTCGATGCAATCCAGAGTGAAATCCTCGAGAAATTCACCGAGGCGCTGTTTCATGATGTCGACATGGTCATCCCGCCTGCGCAAGTTGTCGAGAACATCCAAACCCAATTCGCCATGATCGAAGGCGACAAGCCCGGGCAGATCCGTTTGCTCATTACAGCCGTCTTCATTGTCCTCGGCGGCCCCTTGTTCCTGCTCGACAGCGTCGAAGGACGCGCCGAGACGATCCGCAAACGCCTTCAGGAAACACAGATCGATTTCCTTCAGGATCTGGGCCGCATCCGTACGCTGATCTACGCCGGCTATTACGGCCATTGGGAAGGCGTGACCGAAGCCGACAACGAACATAACCCCGTCCACCGCCAGATCGGCTTCACCCTGCCCAAATATCGTGACCGCAGCGCGCCGGGTGAAATCCCGATCACCTTGGTCGAAGGCCGCGAACTGACGCACGAGGATTTCGTCGGCCATGATGAATGCCCCATCAGCGCGGGTGTTATCATTATTGGTTCGGGCGCGGGTGGGGCGGTCGCAGCCTATAATCTCGCAGCACACGGGCATGACGTGCTCATCATCGAAGCGGGGTCACACTGGCCGTCGCAACGGATCACACATGAAGAACGGCGGATGACGTCCAAACTCTACAAGGACGGCAGCCTTCAGACGAGCCGTGACAATGATTTCGTGGTGTTTCAGGCGCATTGTGTCGGCGGCGGGACGGTGATTAACAACGGCATCGCACTGCGCGTTGACCAGCCGGGAATGATCCACCCGCAAGCTGCCGACGTACTCGACAAATGGGCCAGCATCGGTGCCCCGTTAAACCGGACGGCGTTCGATGCGGCCTATTCTGCCGTTGAGACACATCTTGGCATCGAACAGATCAAACCGATTATCGGGCGCAATAACGGGCGCCATATTCTCGACGGTTGGGCGGCCTATGCGTCGGCATCGGGCGACCCTGCCGATCTGACCGCGCCCGCGACGTGGTTCCGCAAAAACTGGGGACCGCACCGTGACGGCATCGAATGCGCCTATTGTGGATATTGCAACACCGGCTGCCCCTATGGCCGCAAGAACGGCATGGCGCAGTCGTATCTGGTCGATGCCGTGGCCAAAGGCGCGAAGATTCTAGCCGACGCGCATGTGACGAGCATCACGTGGCGCGGTGACGGGAAAACTGCCGATGGCGTTGAGATCACCCTATCCGACGGTCGCCGCCGCACGATCAAAGCGCGCGACGGCGTAGTGGTCGCAGCAGGCGCGATGGCATCAAGCCGAATCCTCGCCGCCAGCGGGATTGAGGGGACCGGCGAAGGTATCTCGCTCAACGTCGCGAGCCCCGTTTCGGCGCTAATGCCGCGCGACATGCGAACGTGGGACGAAGACCAGATGACGACCTATGTCGACCGCGGCGACTATCTCATCGAATCGCATTTCCAGCCCCCCACGGGTATGGCGACGCTCCTCACCGGCTGGTTCGGCGACCATGCCCGCAAAATGCAGAATTATTCGCGGCTCGCCTCGGCGGGCATCCTTTTTCCGGCAGACCGGCGCGGGCGCGTTGTTGGCAACGGGTTCGATTTCAAGCTCGACGTCGAAACCGATCTGCCGCTGATACGCCGTGCGATCGGCGCCCTCGCGCGGGTTCATTTCGCGGGCGGGGCACTGGAAGTCTATCCCGCGCTCACCCGTGGCGGCACGATCATGCCTGATATGGACATCGACGCTTTCCTGCATGAGCGCATCCGCGAGGCGGACGACATCGTCTTGTCAAGCTCACACCCGCACGGCGGCAACGCAATGAACGAAGACCCCGCGCTCGGCATCGTCGACCCCGCGTGCCGCGTCCACGGAACCACCAACGTCATGGTGACCGATGCCAGCGTTTTCCCCAGCTGCATCCGCGTAAATGCGCAACTAACGACAATGGCGATGGCCCATTATGCAACAGTGAACGGGGGCGTCTTCGCCTAGGCCGCTGTCCACCCACCATCGACCGACAGGTTCGCACCCGTGATCTGCGCCGCCGCGTCACCGCACAGGAACAGCGCGAGCGCCGCAACCTGTTCGGGCGTCACGAATTGCTTGGTCGGTTGTGCATCGAGCAGGACATCGTTGATCACTTGTTCGCGCGTCAGGCCACGCGCCTTCATCGTGTCGGGAATCTGCCCCTCGACCAGCGGCGTCCAGACATAGCCCGGCGAAATACAGTTCGACGTGATGCCCGCCGTCGCAACTTCGAGTGCCACCGTCTTGCTGAACCCCGCAAGGCCATGCTTGGCGGTCACATAAGCCGACTTGTTCGGGCTGGCGACGAGCGAATGCGCCGAGGCGGTGTTAATAATCCGCCCCCACTTCTTCGCCTTCATTCCCGGCACAGCAAGCCGCGTCGTGTGAAACGCCGCCGTCAGGTTGAGCGCGATAATCAGGTTCCATTTGTCGACGGGAAATTCATCAACGGGCGCCACATGCTGGACACCAGCATTGTTGATCAGGATGTCCACGCTACCGAACGTCGAAATCGCCGACGCCATCATCGCTTCAATGGCGTCGACTTTGGTCAGGTCAGCATCGCTGTACATCGCCTTCGCACCCGAAAGCGTTTCGAGTCCCACCCGCTCAGCCTCAATGGTCGCCGCATCACCAAAGCCGTTGATGACGACATTGGCCCCTTCCGCCGCCAGCGCCTTGGCATAAGCAAGACCGATGCCCGAGGTTGAGCCCGTGACGAGCGCAGTCTTGCTTTTCAGGAACATTCTATTTCCCTTCTGCCCATTTGCCGATTGCCGCCGCTTGCCGGGCACGAAGGCCGGCGCGGTAATTGATCACCGCGACAGTGGTTTCCGCTGGTTTACGTGACGCAGCGGGCAATGCTTTCGCGGCATAAGCCGTCACCCGCGCCGCGACGGCAGGATCGCCCGATCCCGCAGGTAGCCCGACGATAAACGCCGACTTTGTGCTAGTCTCGAGCATCGCATTGACCTTGTCGGCATTCGCCACGGCCCAGTCGAACGCCATCGCGGGATGCTGGCTCGCCACGGCGGCAATCACATTGCCACGCATCGGCACGGGGATTTCGTCGGTAAGCGTCAGCGCAAGCGCCTTTGCCGCGAGCGCGGGATCACGCACGGCACCGAGATTGCGGTAATAAAGCAGCTTGGCGACCGGGCTGTTTTCAGTCCGCGCTTTTTCGTGCAGAAAGTCCCAGCGCGCGGCATCGGCGGTATAAGCAAAAATCGACAGCGCGGGCAGGCGGATAGATCCCGGCACGGCGTTCGGATCGGCAAAGCTCGCTTGCGCATAGGTCGCGGCCTGCGCCGTCATCGCGGCATCGTCGAAGCTGCCGAGCGTCGGGATGATCCCTTCGCGAAGCAACGCGGTCAGCGACGACTCACCCGGTTTCGCGGTCCAACCCACTTTGGCAAACACAGGGGCCAACAACGCGCGCGCCTTGATGCGAAAAGCAGGCTGTTGCGGGGCATTGGTCAACATCCGATCCATCCCTGCGAGTTCGCCCGCAATCAGGCTCCACACGATCGGCGATGCATCAGGTGAGATTCCGCTGATCAGCGACAAATAACGCTCTACCGGCGCATCGCCGCTGTTGGCCAGACCATAGCTGTCGGCGATAAGCCCAGCTTGGTTATCAACGCCCAAATCAGCAAACGATGCTTTTAGTTTCGCAAAATGGGCATCGTCGTACAGCGTCCGGAAAAAAGCGCTTTGCCCATCGTTAACGATTGTCGCGCCGCCGGGGCCGCTCATTGTGGTCGATTTCGGTTGCGGTCCCGACACGATGACGCTCGTTGTCGCGCCATCGGGATTGCCGACACGGCGCAGCTTGACGGGCACCAGCCATGTCTGCGCCGACTTCGATCCAGCGTCGAGGCCAAAGCGCCCCTGCGACAGCGATACGGTTTCACCGTCGCGACAGCAGGGCGTAATTGTTACCTTGACGAGCGGCACGCCGCCCTGCTTGGTAAAGCTGTCCATCATCGGCTTGACCGGCATGCCTGATGCAGCGGCAACTTCGGCCCAGAGCTGATCCGTCACTGTGTTCTTGTAAGCATATTTCTTCATGTAGCTGCGCACACCCGTGCGAAATGCATCGGCACCGACCGATCCTTCGAGCATCCGGATAACGGCCTCGCCCTTGCGATAGGTGATGTCGTCGAACGCCTGCGAGATCTCGTCGGGCGTCGTGATTTTCTGGATGATCGGGTGTGTCGTAACACGGGCATCCCGACTGATTGCGCCTTGCCGGTCGAAAGCCATGCTCTGCGTCAGCGCGCGCCATTCGGGGTTCAAATCATCCGACGCTTTGGACGCCATCCACGATGCAAAGCCTTCGTTGAGCCACAGATCATCCCACCATGACATGGTGACAAGATCGCCGAACCACTGGTGCGCCATTTCATGTGCGACGACGTTGAAGATATCCTGCTTCTGGCTTTCCGTCGCGAGCTTGGGATCGATCAACAGGATACGCTCGAAGTAAAAGATCGCCCCCCAATTCTCCATCGCGCCAAAAAATTGTGACGATCCCGGCCCGGCGATCATGTCCATCTTGGGCAGCGGGTAAGGCGTACCAAAATAATCATTATAATGCGCGAGCAGCCGCTTGGCGCTGGCCAGCGCATAATCCCCCTGATCGACCACACCCTTGCGCGTGATCACGCCGATTTCGACGTTACCGGCCATCACTGTCTTGCGCTCGACATTGCCCATGCCGAGGTACAGCAGATAGCTCGACATCTTGGGACTTTCTGCAAAAGTCCACACGGTCTTGCCGGCGGCATTGGTCGACTTCGACGCTACCGGCATATTCGAAAAGGCAGTTTGCCCCGCGGGCGACACAGCCGTCAACTTGAACGGCGTTTTGATGCCCGGTTCATCCCACATCGGCGCGAAACGGCGCGCGTCGGGGGCTTCAAATTGCGTCGCGAGCATCCGATCCTTGGTGCCGTCGATATTGTCGTAGTCAATCGCGAACAGGCCGGTGGCCGACTGGCTTATCTTGCCAGTATAACTTAATGCTAAGCTGTGCTTGCCAGCGGCCACGGGCCCGACGAAGGTAAATGTCGCCGTCTGCGCCTTTTCATCGGTCGTGATCGTGGCAGGGATTGTCCCGTTAAGCTTTACGCTCGAAATTACGATCTCGGCGGCGTTTATCGTAATTGTCCGCGTTGGCTTCGTCACCTGAATGGCAATCGTCTCGCTGCCGGCAAATGTCAGTTTCGTCGCATCAGGCTCAACGGTGATATCGTATGACAACGGCACCACGCCGGTCGGCAAGCGCCCCGGCGCGGCGAAAGCGGACGTGGCAAGCAACGATGCCGCGAGCGACAGCCCGGCGAAAAGCATTTTGGACATTGAAACTCCTACAGATTCGAGTCGCCGGTGTGGCGCATGACTAAGACACTAAGCCGCTTAACCATCCGCGTCTAGCGCGGCGTCAGATCAAATGCCGCTGTCTTCCCATCAACAATGTTCTTCGCGACCAGTTCCGAATGACTTATGGTCGCCGCAACATCTGCCTGTCCAGCATCCCAATGCTCTGCCATCGTCCGACCCGAAAACTCGTAATCGCGCGCGCCGCCTTCCCACGCATTGGCACGATAAATCAGTTGCACGACATTGACCGGAAACTCTTCGGCAAGAGCGGCAAGCGCCTTGACGTCGGGATCGTCGCACAACGCCTCGGGCAGTTTGCCCAGCACCTTGCGGATCGTCTCGCGTTCCTTGCGCAGCTTGAGCAGAGCATTGCTCACCTGCCGTGTCCGGCTCGAAAAGCGGATTTCCTTTTCGCGCGCCATCACATCCATGATCGTGTGCGGCATCGTCGCCGACGCTGAGAACAAATCAACCTGAAACACGAGACAGGCGGCGTCCTGAGTGTCCAGTACATGCTGAAGCGGCGTGTTCGACACGAGGCCACCATCCCACCAAAATTTCCCGTCAATCTCGACGGGCGGCAGGCCCGGCGGCAGGGCACCCGACGCCATGATGTGCCGCGCATCAATCCGTTCATGCGCCGTGTCAAAATAATGAAAATTGCCGCTTTCGATTTCCACTGCGCCGACGGCGAGGCGGACGGGGCCATCATTGAGCAAGTCCCAATCGACCAAATCGTTCAACGTGCCTGCAAGGGCCGACGAATCATAAAAACTCAACGCCTCGGGCGTTTGCGGCAAGGCAAACATCGGCGACAGCATTCGCGGACTGAAAAAACCCGGCACGCCGATCGTGGCTACAACGCCTGCCGACCACAAATGCAGCAACTCGCGCGACAGATCATTCTGCCAGATTGGAAAGCTCGGCAGCGTCGCGCTCGACCGGTCCCAGAACATCCGCAGCCGCTCGACCCGCTTTTCGGGAGGATTGCCCGCGATGATCGCTGCATTCACGGCCCCAATCGAAATGCCCGCAACCCGGTCCACTTCGATCCCCGCGCCGTCGAGCGCCTCGTAAACGCCTGCCTGATACGAACCGAGCGCACCGCCGCCTTGGAGCACCAGCGCCACCTGATCCGGCAGCGGCATCGCAGGCGTGCGGCGGGACTTACGAAACTTTGGATCTGCATCAGCCATCTTGTGATCGTATTGCATTGCAGCAAACTTGTCCAAACCGAAGTTTGCGCTAAACCGTTTCGCAACGGGAGAAAAAGATGCGCCTCGACGACGAGCAGGAAAGCGGCAATTTCGAAATTCAGGCCCCGGGTGAGAGCCGTGCCGGGTTCGGCGGTGGCGGCGGTCTTGGCCTCATCGGGATGCTGGTTCCGTTCGTGTTCAGCCGTTTTGGCTGCGGCGGCGTTCTCGTCCTTGGTGTTGGCGCTTTGGCGGTGAGCATGTGCAGCGGCATGATGAGCGGCACGGGACCTTTGCTTGCCCCCACCGAACAAGGCGGCCCAGCGGGACAAGTGTCCGCGCCGGGCCTGCTCAGCGACATCCAACGCACGTCATTGAAAGTTCTCGGCTCGACCGAGCGCCGCTGGACCGAAATCTTCGCGGCCTCGGGCCAACGCTACACGCCGACGACGCTCGTCTTTTATAGCCGCAATGGTCAATCAGGCTGCGGCGCGGCGCAGTCGGCAATGGGGCCGTTCTACTGTCCCGCCGACCGCAAGATTTACATCGACACCCAATTTTTCGAGGAAATGAAAACCCGCTTTAACGCGCCTGGCGATTTCCCGATTGGATACATCATCGCGCACGAAGTCGGCCATCATATCCAGAATATCGACGGCACGGCGGACCAAGTGACGCGTGCCCAGCAACGCGGCAGCCGGGCGCAAGGCAACGCGCTTCAAGTTGCCATGGAACTTCAGGCTGATTGCTATGCCGGTGTCTGGGCCGCCAATGACAAAAACCTGCTCGAAGCAGGCGATGTCGAAGAAGGCCTAGGGGCGGCGCAAGCCATTGGTGATGACACGCTGCAACGTGCCGCTGGTCAACGACCCGTCCCTGAAAGCTTTACGCATGGCTCTTCGGCGCAACGCCAGCAATGGCTGACGCGCGGCTTGCGTTCGGGCGATCCGGCGCAGTGCAACACCTTCGGGTGACGGCGGCTTCATCTGAGCGCCTGTCGGTCCTCGACGGCTGGCGCGCGCTCAGCATCCTGTCGGTCCTCGCGGGCCATTTGCTCCCGCTCAGCATCCTCATCCCCAAAGCCAACGAAGCTGCGGGCCTGTTCGGCATGGCTGTGTTCTTTACGCTGTCGGGCTTCCTGATCACCCGTTTTCTGATCGAGCGCCCCGATCCGCGCGCATTCATCATTCGCCGCGCGTTCCGCATTCTGCCGCTGGCGTGGGTCGGGGTCATTGCCGCGTTCATCATCGACGGCGGACACGGCACAGCGTTGCTCGCGCCCAACCTCCTCTTCTACGCCAACTGGCCGCCCATCCCGTTGTTTGAATCAGGCGCGCATCTGTGGAGCCTGAATGTCGAAGTGCAATTCTACATCGCGATTGCCCTCGCCGTCGCCTTCTTTGGTCGGAAAGCGCTCTATGCTCTTCCCGTCTTTGGCCTTGCGGTCACGGCAGCGCGCATCGCCACCGGCGCGCATTTCAGCATCGTCACCTGGTTCCGCATTGATGAAATCCTTGCCGGTGCCCTCGTCGCGCTCATTTGGTCGGGCTGGTTTGGCGAACGCGCGAAATCGCTGGTGACGGGCGCGAACACATGGATCGCCGCAATCGTCGCCATCGCGGTCTGCTACTTCGCTGATACGCCGCTCGCTTATCTGCGGCCTTATGCTGTTGCGCTGATGGTTGGATCGACCTTGGCAGGCGCGCCTGTACTGCTCGCCAGCCTCCTGCAATCCCGCGCGGCAGCTTACATCGCCGCCATTTCTTACGCGCTCTACGTCTTCCACGCGCTGCTTTCGGCAACATGGCTGGGCGGCGGCGAAGACATGGAGAAATATCTCAAGCGCCCGCTGCTGTTTGCTGCCACTTTCGCGCTGGCACACTTGTCGACCTATCATTTCGAACGGCACTTTATCGAATGGGCAAAGGCGTTAACGCGCCGCTCTGCGCTTTCCTGACGCGCCGATGCGCTTGGCCAGATCATGCGCGGGCCGCTCGATCAGCCACCACAACGCATAAGCTCCAATCAGACAGACTGCGGTTACGATGACCAATTGAACGGCTTCGGAAACCAGCCCCGTCGGCATCACTTTGCCCGCCGCCCAATATGCCGACCCCGCAAAAATATTGTGGGTCAGATACAAGCTGTAGGAGATCATCCCCAGCCACTGCAGCGATTTCGCCGCCAGCATCGTTGCAATCCGGCCATTACGCAGCGTCAGGCAGAGCAGGACCGCCGTCGCCGCACTCATCATGTCGCCGGTCGATCCGCCCGCGAAAATAGCCATTGTCAGGACCGCCAGCGCGCCTTGCCAAACGCGCGCGCCCTGCCCTGCCCAATACGCCGCAACGCCCACAAAAAACGCCTGCCACATGATCAGTGCCAGCCCGCTTGGCAGTCCCTGATACAGCCGCAGCGCCCCCGCCAGTGCCGCCGCAAACATAACGATCCTGACGATCGCACCAGCGCGCCTACCGAGCGACCGTTCGATCATGAGGAACAAAATGAACCCCAGATAAAACTGAATTTCGAAACACAGCGTCCAGAACACGGCGCTGATTTGCGGATAGCCGATCAGGTCCTGCGCATAGAAAACATGTGCAATGATCTGCCCGCCCGACACGGCCATCGGCGGCGTCCCCTTGATCCGTGCTTCGACCATCTGTTGTGCGATGACGAGCGCCATTGTGGCCCAATACGGCGGATCGAGCCGGATCGACCGGCGCAAAATGAATCTGCCGACATAACGCGGCGTCGCATCGGCATGGCGCAGCGAATGCGCGATCACGAACCCGCTCAGCGCAAAGAAAATCGAGACGCCGAAATGCCCGGCCTCGAACACCGCATCGAATAGCCACGTCGGCGTCGCCGCGCGGATCGCCTCGAGATGCTCGCCCTCTGCGGCGTGAAACAGCACCACCCACAACGCCGCAATCCCGCGCAGCGCCTGCACCAGCGTGAATTTCGTACTCGCGTCGGCTTGCCCCATCATGGGCAGCCTAGCCGAGCGCCTCGGATGCTGCCAGCCATTTGGATTCAGCGGCGTCGATCTGTGCGCTGATGTCGGCGCGCAGCTTCATGAGATCGCTCATCGTCAGCTTCGCATCCGGTCCTGTCGCCGATGACGGATCGAACATCGCACGCTCGATCGCACTACGCCGGTCGGTCAGTTTGGTCATTTCGGATTCCGCTGAAGAGGCTGCCTTGCGCAATTCGGCCTCTTTCTCGCGCGCTGCTGCCGCTGCTTTACGCTCTTCCTTCTTGTCACGCTTGGGCGCCGACGCCTTGCCCGCGCCTTTCAGGATCAGGTCGGTATAATCGTCGAGCGTGCCGACAAATTCCTGCGCCGTACCTTCGTCAACCAGCACCAGCCGGTCGGCGGTCAGTTCGATCATATGGCGGTCATGGCTGACGATCACGACCGCGCCGTCATAGGCGTTGAGCGCCTGCACCAGTGCCTCGCGCGCATCGACGTCCAGATGGTTTGTGGGTTCGTCGAGGATCAGCATGTGCGGCGCATCGCGCGTGATGAGCGCCAACGCCAGCCGCGCGCGCTCACCGCCCGACAACTTGCCGACCTGCGTGATCGCCTTGTTGCCCGAAAAACCAAAGCGCCCGAGTTGCGCACGCACCGCGCCCGGCGACATGCCCTTCATCATCCGCGTCATATGCTCGAGCGGGGTATCGTCGCGGTCCAATTCCTCGACCTGATATTGCGTGAAATAACCAACGCGCATCTTGCCCGAGATGGCGATCTGTCCTTCCATCGCGGGCAATTGCGCCGCGAGCAGCCGCGCCAGCGTCGTCTTGCCATTGCCATTGCGGCCGAGCAGCGCAACGCGGTCATCCGGGTCGAGGCGAAAGTTGAGCCGCTGCAAAACCGGCGTCGCCGAATAGCCGACAGCGGCCATATCAAGCGTGACGAGCGGCGGCTTCAACGCATCGGGGCTGGGGAAATCGAATGTCAGGCTCGGGTCTTCGCTGATCGACGCAATCGGCTGCATCTTGGCGAGCATCTTGGCGCGCGATTGCGCCTGTTTCGCCGTCGAAGCGCGGGCCGAATTGCGGGCGACATAATCCTGCAACTTCGCACGCTGGGCATCCTGCGC
>JANOVZ010000036.1:0-21076 GCA_031417655.1 Sphingomonas sp.
GCGTGCCGACGGTGGTTTACGGATACTTCGCCGCGCTCACTGTAGCACCTGCTGTGCGGCAGTTTGCGACAGCACTCGGCATTCCCGGCGCGAGTTCGGAAAGCGCGCTGGCGGCGGGGTTGGTGATGGGCATCATGATTATCCCGTTCGTATCGTCGATGGCCGATGACTCTATCGCGGCCGTTCCGCAGTCGATGCGCGACGGCAGCCTTGCCATGGGCGCAACGACATCCGAAACCATCCGCAAGGTTATCGTTCCCGCCGCTCTTCCCGGTATTGTCGGCGGTGTCCTCCTCGCCGTCAGCCGCGCAATTGGCGAGACGATGATCGTCGTGATGGCGGCGGGCCTCGCTGCCAACCTGACGGCCAATCCGTTCGCCAGTGTGACGACGGTGACGACGCAAATTGTCCAGCTGCTAACGGGTGACAGCGAGTTCGACAGCGCCAAAACGCTTGCCGCCTTTGCACTGGGTCTTGTCCTGTTCATCGTCACATTATTGCTCAACATCGTCGCGCTGCGCGTCGTGAAGAAGTATCGCGAAGCTTATGACTGAGCCACTCGTCCGCACGCCCACCGACTGGAATTCCGCCAATATGCAGGGGCGGATTGCGCGGCGCTACCGTGGCGAGCGCATCTTCCGGTTGTTCGGCCTCGGCGCAATTTTGTTGTCAGCGGGGTTTCTCGCCTTCCTGCTGGTCACGATGGTCTCAAACGGCGCGCGCGGATTTACGCAAACGCAGGTCGCTGTGCCGTTTGATCTGCAAAAGCTGGGCGTCGATGCGAATGCTGCGCGAGCAGGCGTCGGCCTTGTCGAAGTGCCTGCGATTGCTGCGAATGCCGCGTTTGGCAAAGGCGCCGGCATTGCATTGTCAGAAAATGGCTGGTTAACGCTGCGCGATGCCATCGCCCGTGATCCGTCGATCCTGACGCGACCGACGACAATTAATATCCCGGCGTCGTCCGCCATTGCTTTTGCCGACCGTGGCGAGGGGACAGCGGAAACGCGGGCGCTGTTCAAAACACTCGATGAAAAGGGCGGGGTCAGCACCGGGTTCAACAGCCAGTTTCTGACCGGCAGCGACGCAACGGATCCGACGCAAGCGGGCATCTGGGGCGCGTTTAAGGGATCACTGCTGACGATGGCTGTTACGCTGCTGCTTGCTTTCCCGATTGGTGTGCTGTCGGCGCTTTATCTCGAGGAATATGCACCACGGAACCGCTGGACGGATCTGATCGAAGTGTCGATCAACAATCTGGCGGCCGTGCCGTCGATTATCTTCGGGCTGCTAGGGCTTGCAGTTTTCCTTGGCATGTGGGGAATGCCGCGTTCGGCCCCGTTGATCGGCGGGATGACGCTCGCCCTGATGACAATGCCGGTCATCGTCATTGCGGGGCGCAACGCAATCAAAGCGGTGCCGCCGTCAATTCGCGATGCAGCACTCGGCATCGGCGCGTCGCGCATCCAAGTCGTTTTCCATCACGTCCTGCCGCTTGCCCTACCCGGCATATTGACCGGCACCATCATCGGCATGGCGCGCGCACTGGGTGAAACCGCGCCGCTGTTGATGATCGGGATGCGCGCCTTTGTCGCCACTCCGCCCGGTGGCATCAGCGATCCGGCAACGGTTCTGCCTGTCCAGATTTTCCTGTGGTCGGACGAAGTCAGCCGGGGCTTCATCGAAAAGACAAGCGCGGCGATCATCGTCTTGCTCGTCTTCCTCCTCGCGATGAATGCCATCGCGATTTACCTCCGCAACAAATTCGAAACCCGCTGGTGACCTCAACCATGACACATAAAATGACAGCCCGTGACGTCAACGTCTGGTATGGTCAGAAACAGGCAATCAACAACGTCTCGATTGACGTCGACCAGGAAAACGTCACCGCGTTTATCGGTCCGTCGGGCTGCGGAAAATCGACCTTTCTACGCACGCTCAACCGGATGAACGATACAGTGGCAAGCGCGCGTTTTGAGGGAAAGATCACCCTTGATGGCGAAGATATCTATGCCCCGTCGATGGACGTCGTCCAACTCCGTGCCCGCGTCGGCATGGTGTTTCAAAAGCCCAATCCGTTTCCCAAGTCGATCTATGAAAATGTCGCTTACGGCCCACGCATTCATGGGCTCGCCTCGGCCAAAGCCGATATGGACCGCATCGTCGAGGAATCGCTCAAACGGGCGGGATTGTGGGAAGAAGTCAGAGATCGACTCACCGAAAGCGGCACGGCGCTTTCGGGCGGGCAGCAGCAGCGCCTGTGCATCGCGCGCGCCATTGCGGTTGATCCCGAAGTTATCCTGATGGACGAACCCTGCTCGGCGCTCGACCCGATTGCGACGGCAAAGATCGAGGAACTGATCAATGCGCTGCGCGGTCGCTATGCCATCGTCATCGTGACGCACAACATGCAGCAGGCGGCGCGCGTGTCGCAGCGGACCGCGTTTTTCCACCTTGGCACTTTGGTCGAATATGGTGTGACCTCGGACATTTTTACGAATCCGAAGCAGGAACGCACCAAAGACTATATCACTGGCCGCTACGGCTAAGGACACGGGTATATGACAGATCACACAGTTAAAGCATTCGATGACGAAATCGGCGAATTGCGCGGCCACATTGCCGATATGGGCGGGCGCGCGGAAGTTGCGATCACACAGGCGATGCAGGCGCTCATTAAACGCGACCTCGATCTCGCGCGGAAAGTCATTGCCGAAGACAAGGCGATCGACCGGCTCGAGACCGAAGTCGAAAAGCTCGCAGTCCGCATCATTGCTCTGCGCGCACCGATGGCCGACGATCTTCGCGAAGTGATTGCCGCGCTGAAAATCGCCGCTGTCCTCGAACGCGTTGGCGACTATGCCAAGAACATCGCCAAACGCACCGGAGCCCTCGAAAGTCGCCGCAAGATCGAGCCGATTTCACTCCTGCCCAGCATGGCGAAAGTTGCGACCGAAATGGTTCGCGACGTTCTCGACGCTTTTGCCGCGCGCGATATTGCCGCCGCAATCGAAGTCAACGAACGCGACCGGATCGTCGATGATTTCTACAATTCCATATTTCGCACGCTTGTCACCTATATGTACGAAAATCCGCAGAGCATTGGCGATGCCGCGCATTTGCTGTTCGTCGCAAAGAACCTCGAACGGGTTGGCGACCATGCTACCAACGTGGCCGAAATGGTCTATTTTGCCGCTACCGGTGACTACATGGCCGAGCGCGAACGCGGCGATCCGTTTACCGATCTTGAAAAAGGATAACCCTATGTCGCGTGCAAAAATGCTTTTGGTCGAGGACGATGCTGCGCTCGCCGAACTGCTTGTCTATCATTTCAAGCGAGAGGATTTCGACGTGGCGCAAACGGCAGACGGCGAGGAAGCCCTGCTGATGGCGCAGGAAACCCCACCCGATATCGTCCTTCTCGACTGGATGCTCGAAAGCCTGTCGGGCATCGAAGTGTGCCGCCGACTGCGCCGGATGCCCGAAACCGCGAACGTGCCGATCATCATGTTGACCGCGCGCGGCGAAGAAGAAGATCGGGTGCGCGGACTCGAAACCGGAGCGGACGATTATGTTACCAAGCCCTTCTCGCCACGCGAACTCGTTGCGCGCGTCGGTGCTGTCTTACGCCGCGTCCGTCCGGCGCTGGCGGGTGAGGCAATGGTTTATGCCGACATCGAAATGGACACCGTCGGCCACAAGGTAAAGCGCGGTGGTGAAATGATCCCCCTGGGCCCAACTGAATTCCGCTTACTCAAGCACTTCCTCGAACATCCAGCGCACGTCTTTTCGCGTGAACGCTTGCTCGACAGCGTGTGGGGCCATGACAGTGACATCGAGCCACGCACGGTCGACGTCCATATTCGGCGCCTCCGCAAGGCGATCAATGAAGGCGGCAAGCCCGATATCATCCGCACGGTGCGCTCGGCGGGCTATGCTCTGGATGCCGACGGGCGCTTATAGACGACCAAGCGTTCGGTTCGCGCCGTGACCGGAGAACCCGTTTCGTCTGCGCAGCGTTTTCCTTTTGTCTGCGCGCCCGCGCGGCTGAAAAAGGAGTCACGCCATGAAATCATTGGCTTTTACCGCTGCCCTATTGCTTAGTAGCGCCGCGTTCGCTCAGGCCACGACGCCACCAACAGAACCCGCTACCCCCGCCATGCCCGCACCCGAGACTCCGCCAACTGGCGAAATGCCCGCTGCACCGGCCGAACCGGCAATGCCAGCACAACCTGCTGCGGCACCAGAAGCACCGCAAGCCCCAACAATGGCACCGATGTCCACCGCGCCGGCCCCTGTACCTCAAGCGGAATACCCCCGCTGTTCACGAACTGTAACGGACCAATGTCTCCAGAGTTCGGCGCGCGAGTCTGATATAAAAGGCGGGCGTTCCGCAAAGCGCAAGCCTCGTCGCGGGTAAGGTTCTTTAGTTGACGTAAACGGAAACCTTGGGCATCGGCGGCTGAACTTATCACCGCTCGTCCAAGGATTACCCAATGACTATCAGCTTTGAAAACCGCGTTGCTATCGTCACCGGTGCGGGCGGTGGACTTGGCCGTGCCTACGCACTCGAATTGGCGAAGCGCGGCGCAAAGGTCGTGGTCAACGATCTCGGTGCCGCGCGCGACGGCACCGGCAATTCGGATGCCGCGCTTCAGGTTGTCGAGGAAATTAAAGCCGAGGGCGGCACAGCCATGTCAAATGGCGGCAGTGTTAGTGAATATGACCAGATGGTCGAAATGGTCGCCAAAGCTAAAATCGACTGGGGCCGCGTTGACATCCTGATCAACAATGCCGGCATCCTCCGCGACAAGAGCTTCGCGAAGATGGAGCCCGTGGACTTCGATCTTGTTGTGAAAGTGCATTTGAGCGGTAGCGCAAATGTCACTAAAGCTTGCTGGGAAACGATGCGCGAGCAAGCCTATGGCCGCATCCTGATGACGGCTTCATCGACCGGCTTGTTCGGCAATTTTGGGCAAGCCAATTATGGCGCGGCCAAGCTCGGCCTCGCAGGGCTGACCAAATCGCTCTATCTCGAAGGCGCGAAATACAACATCCGCGTCAACACCATTGCGCCGGTCGCGGGGACTCGGATGACCGAAGACCTGTTTCCTGCTGATGCCTTCAAAGTTTTTGCCCCTGAAAACGTCGTCCCTGCGGCGCTTTATCTTGTCAGCGAAGACGCACCGTCGAACATGATTATAGGTGCGGGCGCAGGCGTGGTACAGGCAGCCTATGTGACGCTGACTCCCGGCGCGTTTCTCCCCGCCGACGACCGCACACCCGAAGCTGTTGCGGCGCTGTGGGACAAGATCATCGACCGGACCGGGGAGATCGTCCCGCAATCGGGAGCGGAACAGTCGATGCTGATTGCGAAGACGATGATGGGTGATTGAGCCTTCACCCGGACACCAGTTTCATCAGCCGCCGCTCCACCAGTGCCAGCACCGGCCCCAATTCATGCCCGCGCTTTAGAACTGCGCCGCCTTCGCCGACCAGCGCCCATTCGCCCTGGCGGTTGCGCAATTCAGGTCGCTTTTCAATGCGGACCTCAGGACGTTCTGTTGCACGACGAAACGCACTGAAGACCGCAGCGTCGCGGCTCATATCGATGGCATAGTCTTTCCAGTGTCCGGCAGCGACCATGCGACCATAAAGATCGAGGATGCGCGACAATTCGAGGCGGTCAAACCCGACTTGCAGGCTCCTTCGCGGGAACGGCGCAACCGTTCCCATCAGGCAGAGCGTGCCTGATCGGTATCAGTGAATGCTGCTAGTTTCGCGCGCAATGCTTCGACTTCGCACTTCAAAATCTCAAGTTGCTGCGTCGCCGGATCGAATTTCTCGCTGCACGGTGTTCCATAGGGCATGAAGGCCTGTTGATATTCGCTCGCTCCCATCAGCGTCGACCGCGCCGGAATGCCAACCATTGTTGCGCCTTCGGCAACATCCTTCGTTACCACCGAATTGGCCCCGATCCGCGCACGCTCACCAACCGTGATCGGTCCTAAGACTTGCGCGCCCGATCCGACGATCACGCCGTCAAGCAAGGTCGGGTGCCGTTTGCCTGCGACGCCATTGGCCGGATTCGTCCCGCCAAGCGTCACGTTCTGGTAAATCGTCACGTCGTTGCCAATCTGCGCGGTCTCGCCGATCACGGTAAAGCCATGATCAATAAAAAAATTGCGCCCGATGGTTGCGCCGGGGTGGATATCAATGGCGGTAAACATGCGTGAGATATGGTTCACAAGGCGCGCCACGAAATAGAGTTCGCCCCGATAAAGCCAATGTGCAAGCCGATGCAGCATCAGAGCCCAGACACCAGGATACGTCAAAATTTCCCATCGCGACCGCGCCGCAGGATCGCGCGCCTTGATCGAATCGAGATAGGCGATCAGCCCGTCAAACATCGCCACTCTCCGAACATTTGTCACTATAATCTAGGGACCGACCGACGCGATGCAACCCGTCGTTGAATAGCCCCGCTTTACCAATGGCATAGCGAAATATCTTGCGCGACCCGCGCGAGTCGCGGTTAACTCTACTCATATGATCGACATTACGACTATCGACTGGAATGCCATTGCGCCGTTCATTGCCGTCGGCTTTGCGGCGCAACTGGTCGACGGTGCGCTCGGCATGGCGTTCGGGGTCATAACCAACACCTTACTCATCAGCGTTTTAGGCATGGCTCCTGCTCACGCGTCGGCACGTGTTCATATCGTCGAGATTTTTACCACTGGCGCATCGGGTATCAGCCATGCCCTACACAAAAATGTCGACTGGAAATTGTTTTCGCGGCTAGTGATACCGGGCGTTATTGGCGGCGTAACGGGTGCCTATATCCTGAGCAATATCGATGCAGGCGTCGCCCGCCCTTTCGTGATGGGTTATCTGTCGCTGATCGGGTTCTATCTGCTTTTTAAAGCATGGGGGCTGAACCATGTTCATAAACAACCCAAGATTGTCGAACCTCTTGGCCTGATCGGCGGATTTCTCGATGCCGTCGGTGGTGGCGGATGGGGGCCAGTGGTTACATCAAACTTATTGGTTCAGGGCGGCGTTCCGCGCATGACGATTGGCACAGTAAACACCGCCGAGTTTTTCCTTACTGTATCAATTTCAGCCGCTTTCATTGCCAATCTAGGGCTGGAGGCATTCACGCTCGCCACATTCGGGTTGCTGATCGGCGGGCTGGCAGCAGCACCCTTTGGCGCAATCCTTGCCAAGCGGATACCGGCGCGGACGCTTATGACACTCGTTGGAATTGTGCTGACATTGACGAGCCTGTTCAGCCTTTACAAGGCGGTGACCTAACCCCAACGGGACGCTGACGCGTAATCGCTTTCTCGCGCTTCGACCCAATTGGAGCGGCCATCGGCAAAGGTTTCGCGCTTCCAGAAAGGGGCATCAGTTTTCAGCCGGTCAATCAAATAAGCGCAGGCTTCAAGCGCCGGCGTACGATGCGCCGATGCGGTACCCACGAAGACGATGCGGTCGCCAGGATGAAGTGTGCCAACACGATGGATGATTGTGGTACCAGCTAAACCCCAGCGCAGCGCAGCCTGCGCAGCGAGCGTCTCCAACGCTCCCTTGGTCATCGCCGGATAATGTTCGAGCGTCAGCGATGCCAGCCCGTCATCACCACGTACGACTCCGATGAACGTCGCAAGTCCACCAACGCCTACTTCGAACAATTGTTCGGTTTCCGCACCGACATCGAAGTCGGCGTCGCTGACGCGAACCTCAATCATCCGCCTGTTACCGGCGGGAAGAAAGCAATTTCCTTAGCCCCCATGATGGGTGACTCAAAGCCTACCATGACGAGATCCACGGCGCAGCGGAGCTTGTCGAGATTGGCAAACGCCCGAGCATGGCCCTCGCTGCGGGTCGAGAGCATGGCGCTAAGATCACGTAACGTCACGTCAAATTCGGGCGGATCAATTACCTCGTCCTCGAGGCCGACGACATCACGCACCCAAGAAAAATACATTATTTTAATCAATATTTTAGTCCATATGTTTAATACCAACCCTAAGATAATCCCAGCCGGTCACCAGTGTCAGCGCGGCAGCTGCCCACAGCGAGCCGACTCCGATCTGCTTGATCAATACCATTGCTGGCAATGCGCCCGCCAAAATTAAAGCACCCAGCGCAACCATTTGCAAAGCGGTCTTCCACTTGGCAAGTTGTGACACGGGCAATGACACCTGAAGCCCCGCGAGAAATTCGCGCAAGCCCGACACCGTAATCTCACGGAGCAAAATGATGATCGCCGGGATGATGTGCAGGCCGCTGATCGACGCTGCTTCATGCCGCGTGCCAACCAGCATCATGATAACCGCTGCCACCATAATCTTGTCGGCAATCGGATCAAGAAAGACGCCAAGCTTTGACACCTGCCCGTTGGCACGCGCCAGATAGCCGTCGAAATAGTCGGTAATGCCCATCAGACAATAAAGCGCAAAGCCAAGCGCATAACCCAGCTCCCATCCCGGAAACCACAGCAGTGCCACGAGCAACGGTACCGTGACGATGCGCGACAGCGTAAGGATGTTGGGAAGGCTCATCATATTCTGTCCGCGTTATAGCGTTTGGCGGCTTGCGCAAAGCTGTCTATGGCGCGCGCAGTCGTAAACGGCGGGAATGCTTTCACCTTGATGCAAAATACGGTTCACCTAATGCGCGAACGGCGCTTCCTGCCGCTGTTCATCACCCAGTTTCTCGGCGCGATGAACGACAATCTGTTCAAAAATGCGATGGTCCTGTTCGTTGTCTACAACGTCTATTCGGATCCAAAGCAGGAAGAGCAGTTCAGTGGCCTTGCGACCGCACTGTTTATCATCCCGTTTTTCCTGCTTTCCGCCGTTGCAGGACAACTCGCCGACGCGCGTGACAAGGCAAAGCTCGTGCGGATTGTGAAGGCGGCCGAAGTTGGCATCATGTTCGTCGGAGCGGCAGGGCTGCTCATTTCGAGCATCCCCCTGATGCTCGTCGCGCTTGTGGCGATGGGCGTCCATTCGACGTTCTTCGGACCCATAAAATATGCGATTCTGCCGCAACATCTTCAGCATGACGAAGTGTTGGGCGGCACCGGGCTAATCGAAGCTGGCACTTACATTGCGATTTTGGCCGGCACCATCCTCGCCGGATTTATCAGTGCACAGGTCGCCGCGATTGCCGTTGTGATCGTTGCCGTCGTCGGTTGGTTCAGTGGCCGTGAAGTGCCGCCTGCGCCGCCCATCGGTGTATCAGAACCTATTGATTTCAACGTATTTCGCGCATCATACAAACTCGTGTTGAACACGATGCACATCCCGCGACTGTTCCTCGCCATCATCTCGATCAGCTTTTTCTGGACCATCGGCTCCGTGCTCTTCATCCAGTTCCCGCCGCTTGTTAAAAACATACTGACCGCTGACAAGGAAGTCGCCAGCCTTTTTCTCGCCATTTTCTCGATCGGCATCGCAATCGGATCGCTGGTAATCAACAGATTGCTGAAAAGCGAAGTTTCGGCGCGCTATGCTCCCGCCTCGGTGGTAATAATGGGCGTTTTCATCATCGCCTTCCACCTTGTCGCCAAAAACTGGGTGCAGGATAATGGCGGCCAGCTGTATGATATCTTCGAATTTATGGGCCATCCGGGTGCAATTCCGTTGACCTTGTCGCTGCTGGGTATCGCAATTGCCGGCGGTATGTTCGTCGTACCGCTCTACGCGTTTTTGACGACGACAGTGCCCAAAAGCGAAACCGCGCGGACGGTGGCCGCGAATAATATTGTTAATGCCGGCTGCATGGTCGCCGGATCGGCGCTGGCATTGGGATTGAGCGCGCTTGGCGTTTCATCAGTTAATCAATTGCTGATGACCGCCGCGATGTGCCTGATTTCTGCTTGGCTAGCGTGGAATCTGCACAAGGCCTGCATCGCGGGTGATTGTTCATAACGATATGCTTTTGCGCCGCCGAGAGACCGACGGAACAGTGTTGGCGGCTCCTCCATCATCAGCGCGACAGGTCGGTATTTCCTTCGATTGCGGGGTCGAGCGGCGCTGGCTTCATCGCTGCCCGGCGTCGCTCCATGCGCGCACGGATGATGACTTCGGCTTGCGGATTGGCAGCCCGAAACGCCCGGCGCTCTGCCTGACGCGCGCGCATAGCGGCTTGGAGTTCAGGCCGCTCAGCTAGATAGGCCTTGCGCTCGGTCATTGGCAAGCGGCGCAGCTCGCGGACCTCCGGATGGGCCTGAACAAAAGCTTTTTCCTGCTGCATCGCCTGCTTGATGATCGGCACCAGCTCCGGGTTCTGCCGAATGAACGCACGCCGTTCTGCGCGACGTTCGGCACGGCGGGCCATTGCCGCCATTGCTGCGGGACGAATGTCTGTTGGGTTGGCAATACTCCCAGGATCGGCCAAGCCTGGATCAGCTGGTTGTATGGGTATCACGGTCGCTTTCGGCGCGACGGCCATTTTAGTGACCGGCTTCGGTTTCGACAAGAGAATCGGTGCGGGATCAGGCGCGGGCGCAAGCATGGCGGTCAGCACTGGCACACGAATGCCCGCCGCACCCAATAAGCCTGACGCCACAGCCGCTGCGCTTACCATCCCTGCGGCGAGGGTTCCGATAATTGCCCGCCGAGCAATTTTCCATCCGCCACGACGGTCACGCAAGGCCGGTCGCGAGACCGGTGCCGTCACCGCCATCATCCATTCAGCAAAGCCATCCCGCGGCGCGGGCGCATCGAAGCGGTCAAGCGCAGCGCGCAGGTCAGGTGCGAAGTCGTTGCGGCTCATAACGTGTCCCCTGTGTCACCACCGGTCAGCGCGCGCTTCAAAGCCCCCCGTGCGCGCAACAGCAATGATTCAAATGCCTTGATATTCATCTCCATACTTTCCGCCGCCATCGCGTTGGGCTGGTCCTCATAGTAGGTCAGCACAACCGCTGCCCGCTGGTTGTCGGGCAGCGCAGCGATTGCCGCGACGACCCGTTGCCGGTCCTCCTCCGCTTCGATCAGCGCAGGTGCCAAAGGCGCATCATCCGCACGCTCGGGCACCGATTCGTCACTGGCAAAGCGCCGCCGCCGAAGCCGGTCGAGACACAGGTTCATCGCCACCCGCGTCAGCCACGCACCGATGCCTGAACCGCCTGCCTGCCACCGCCCGGCATGTTGCCAAAGCCGCGTCAGGGCTTCCTGCGCCACGTCTTCGGCTTCGACCGGATCGCCGGTCATGCGGTAGGCAATCCGGTGCAATGTCCGTGCGTGGGCATCGACCACAAGGCGAAACGCTCCCGCGTCACGACGCAGGACACGCGCCATTAAAGCGTCATCGGGCGCGCAATCTTGATCGTCGTCGGCAAACGCAGCACTGGCCAAGCCGGACTCCTCGTCTATGTCCGAAAGCTTATACGCTTAGCGGTGAAAAATCCTTCGGCTCAGGAAAGAAAACCGAAAAATGCGAGGAATGCGGCGGTGAAGCTAAGCATGAAGAATTTGAGATCACCCATCGACGGTTCCTGCACCCACGGCACAAGCGTTTCGGGCGGAAGCAAGCGACGGAATGGATGCCGTGCGGCTTCATTGGTGAGAACAAGCGATCTTTTCATCGCCAAATGTTAATGCCCCGTTGACCATTAAAGCGATAGAAAAAGGGGGTTAATAATCGTCCGGTTTCGGGATTCCCGCCGATTTAGATCATCGCCATCCCACCGTTGACGTGCAGCGTCTGTCCGGTGACATAGGCTGCTTCGTCGGATGCGAGATAAACGACAGCGGCAGCAACATCGGCCCCGTCGCCCAATTTACCTGCCGGAATACGCGCAGTGAGCGCTTGTTTCTGTGCGTCGGGCAGACCGTCAGTCATCGGCGACGTGATGAACCCCGGCGCGACGCAATTGACGGTGATGTTCCGGCTGGCGAGTTCTTGCGCCAGCGCTTTCGACATCGCGGTCAATCCGCCCTTTGACGCGGCATAGTTGGCCTGCCCCGCATTTCCCGTCGTGCCGACAACGCTGGTAATTGTGATGATCCGGCCACGCCGTGCTTTCATCATCGGCCGTGACGCCGCCCGGATCAAGCGAAACGCCGCTTCAAGGTTGATACGGATAACGTCTGACCATTCCTCGTCCTTCATGCGCATCACCAGATTGTCGCGCGTGACGCCGGCATTGTTGACGAGGATATCGAGCGTGCCGCCCAGCGCTTCGACAGCGCGGGGGATGAGACCATCGACCGCTTCTGCGTTCGACAGATCACAGGGGAGTATCACAGCGCCCGGTATCTCCACCGCCACGGCGTTGAGCGCCACCTCGCGCGTGCCCGAAAGCGCCACTGTCGCGCCTTGGGCTGCCAGAGCCTTTGCTACCGCCGAGCCGATTCCACCCGAAGCACCGGTAACGAGGGCCGTCATTCCTGTGAGGTCGAACATCAGATATCCTTCAGCAAAGCTTCTACGTCATCCATCGAAACCACCGAGCGCGTCGCCACGTCGGCATTGATGCGTTTGACCATCGGGCCGAGCACTTTGCCGCCAAACTCGACGAATTCGGTTACACCAGCATCAACCATTGCGATCACGCTTTCACGCCAGCGGACCACAGCGGTGACTTGATTAACGAGGAGGTCACGGATCACGTCGGGATCAGCAACCGGTGCAGCCGTAACATTGGCGTAGAGCGGCATCAGTGGCGCTTGCACCCGGGTCTCGGCCAGGGCTTTTGCCATGACCTCGGCAGCTGGTGTCATCAGGGCGCAGTGAAATGGTGCCGATACGGCCAGCGGCAACGCCCGCTTCGCGCCGCGTTCCTTGGCTAGTTCCATCGCGCGTTCCACTGCGGCAGCATGGCCGGAGATCACCACTTGTCCGCCGCCATTGTCATTCGCAGCCGCGCAGACTTCGCCTTGCGCCGCCTCTGCCGCAACAGCCGCCACCGCGTCAAAATCGAGGCCGAGGATGACGGCCATCGCCCCTTCCCCCACCGGCACTGCTGCCTGCATCGCTTGACCCCGCGTCTTGAGCAGCCGCGCGGTCGTGGCCAAATCAATGGCCCCCGCCGCACACAGGGCTGAATATTCACCCAGCGAATGCCCCGCGACAAACGCCGCTTTTTCAGCCAAGCGGACATTGCCTTCCCGTTCGAGCACCCGCAATGTCGCGATTGCATTTGCCATAATCGCTGGTTGGGCGTTCTCCGTTAGTGTCAACGCATTCTCTGGGCCTTCGACCATGAGGCGGAACAGCTTCTGGGCCAGTGCCTCATCGACTTCGTCAAAAACCTCGCGAGCCGCGGGGCTAGCGTCCGCAAGAGCTTTGCCCATGCCGACGAATTGGCTGCCCTGTCCGGGGAATATAAATGCTCTCAAACCAAACACTCCGTTCGCCCTGAACTTGTCGAAGGGCTGCTTTTTCTTTTACTCCGGTTAGAAGAAGGACAATGGTTCGACAAGCTCAGCACGACCGGGGTTGTTTTCGGTGAGCCTTTCCGCCATAGGCGCGCCTCAACGAAAGCCGGAGGGATGTGGTCATGGGGACCATATCAGCGATCGGCGTGGAAGGACGAACAAGCATGGCTCTTTACGAGCATGTGTTTCTCGCGCGTCAGGATCTGGCTCAGGCCCAGGTTGATGGCCTCGCGGAAACCGCAACCAAGATTATTACCGACAATGGCGGCAAGGTCGTAAAGACCGAGACATGGGGCCTGCGTTCGCTGGCTTATCGCATCGCGAAGAACCGCAAGGCGCATTATGTCATGATCGAATTCGACGCGCCAACCAGCGTGCCGATCGAACTCGAGCGCCAGACGCAGATCAACGAAGACGTGATCCGTTACATGACGCTGCGTGTCGACGGCCACGAAGCCGGTCCGTCGGCAATGATGCGCCGCAATGAAACGCGTGATCGTGAGCGTTCGGAACGTGGCGAACGCCCGCGCCGTGACCGCGACGACCGCGAAGCCTTTTAAGGAGCTATAGACATGGCCCGCCCATTTTTCCGCCGCCGCAAAAGCTGCCCTTTCGCAGCAAAAGATGCACCGCAGATCGACTACAAGGATGTCCGCCTGCTTCAGGGATTTGTCTCAGAACGTGGCAAGATCGTCCCCAGCCGCATCACCGCCGTCAGTGCGCCCAAGCAACGCGAACTCGCCCAGGCGATCAAGCGTGCCCGGCACATCGGCCTCCTCCCCTATATCGTGAAGTGAGGCCAGTAACATGGAAGTGATCCTCCTCGAACGCGTTGAAAAGCTTGGTGTCATCGGTGACGTTGTCACCGTGAAAAACGGCTTTGCGCGCAATTTCCTCTTGCCCAACAAGAAGGCGCTGCGCTCGAACGCGGCCAACCTGAAATTGTTCGAAGCCAATAAAGCCAAGATCGTCGCCGAAAACGACAACCGCCGCGGCGAAGCCGAAGCGCGGTCGAAAGACATCGACGGCAAATCGGTGACTTTGATCCGTCAGGCATCGAACACCGGCCAGCTTTATGGTTCGGTTGCGGTGCGTGACATCGTCGAAGCGCTCGACGTCGACGGCATGCAGGTCCAGAAAACGCAGGTCGTGCTGAACAAGCCGATCAAGGCAATTGGCCTGTATGATGTCCGCGTGCAGTTGCACCCTGAAGTTGCCGTGTCGATCAAAGTCAACGTGGCACGCAGCCCCGAAGAAGCCGAACTGCAAACGCAGGGCGTCGATGTCATGGCTTCGATGTTCGAAAAGGACGAGGCCGGCTTTACCGAAGCCTATGATCCGAACGCCGAGCCTGGCGAAATCGCGGTTGATGCGCCGGTTGTTGCCGAGGCACCGACCGAGGGCTGAACGGCTTTCTATTGTTGGAAAATCAAAGACCCGGTGGCGAAAGCTGCCGGGTTTTTTGTGTCCGCGCTCGCATCCACAGCGTTCGAGGGCCGCAACGCAAAACCGCCAAAAAATCTGGCTTAGGTTCACTAAGTTCCCGGGGTTCTGCGCTTCGGAGTGAACTTAAGGTCATAGCATTCGCACGCCTGGTTCGGCGAGCGGCGGCGGGCTTAGGGTTTTCTTGACGGCTGCGCGGATCTTGCGGGCACGTTGTTCGCGCGTGGCGCGCTTCATCTCGCGTTCCCACATGACATGCGCATCCCAGGCCTCCGCTTGGCTAAGCCCGTTCAGTGGCTGAAGCTCCGCCTTGTCCATCTGCTCACGACGCAGCGCGGATTCCCATTTTTCCAGGCGATAGCGCATTTCGTGAAGCGCATGGAGATCGACTTCCTTTGCCGGACCCCGGCGATGCGATGTCATCGCCGCAATCAGCAACTGATCATTATGGCGAACCCGGTAGCCCATGAATTGACCGTTTCTGAAGTGCGGCATGATTTCGCCGTGGAGCGCGCGTTCGATGGCCGTGTCACGCGCCGCCTGCTGCCCCCGAAAGACAGCTTCTTCCCAAGCGGCGGCAAAGCTCTCGGCACCAAGTTTGTCGCGCAGGTTATAGGCGCTGCGCTTGGATCGTCCGACAGCCCTCGTCGCAGCATTCACGCTGCCAATACGGGTGAGTTCAACAATGAAAGCGCGCTGGACCGCCGGTGACCAGCCTTTTGCACGTTCACGCGTGGCGCGCCACGGCGTGAATTCGGGGACGGGAACGCCCTCGGGCGTGGTTTCGACGGGGTCGGTATGATGCTGTGTCATAACCGATTTGGTTAGAACATTTAAGGAACAATGTCAAGATTTATGCAATTTTCGGGATTACTGCTTGCGACAAGATTGTGGTCGTTGGTCAGGCAGAATCCGATCTCTGAAACCGGACGTATTTGTTGCGCCTCATCGGCTGTACGAAATGTTGCGACCTGGTGGGCAGCGGCCCTACCGCGACTTGCGGCGATAGACCCCGTCAAACCGGACGTTCGTACCGCCGCAGCGTTCGTTGTCACCGGCTACGAGCGTGTCGCCCAAAAGGGTGAAGACAATTTTGCAGTCATCCACATTGTAATGGGCTCGATTGCCGCTCCGGATGAGCTGGCCTTTGATGTTACCACTATGAGGGGTGGGCCAGCCCCCCGTGGGGTCCGGCCCGGGCCAAAACGCCTTTCCGGTTATCGCTAACACTCCCCGTCGCGCAGCGATACGCACGGTCGGGTTACCGCCATCGCTCCACCGCCCAACCCACGATGAATTCGTTGGGACAACATCAACTCGACGGGGGCGAAGACTCGACCAATCCAGCCATCCGGCCTCGCCACCGCCATCGGCGTAGGGGAAGTAGGCACAAACATACTTGCCAGCACTGCGGCCGGTGACCACTCGCTTGCCAGGATTAAGATGATAGCCCGCGCGGCAGCGTCGCTCAGCATTTGGGCACCCGTTCATGTCCGTCAGGACATGGGCGCGCACCTTACGGTTGACCACCGCCAACCCAAAGTCAGGATTCTTCGTGGTGAAGTCACCGTTGCGGCACCAGCCTTCGTCGGGCGTGGCAGCCAAGGCGGGCATGGCTATGACGCTCAACATGAGTCCGCACAGCCACTGGTTCATAAGCTATCCACCTTAATCATGCGGCCCTACGCAGACCTAGCTCGCAAAGCATTAACGTCGACAACTTAGGTGACAGGCAAACAAACAAGCGCACGAATCGCGAAGGTCAGCTTCAGCGCTCTTACCGCCTATAAGCGGACAGTCAGCACTCCCCACCAAAACCTGCCCTCCGGCGGGTGCTGAACGGACGACGGGTCTAGCGGACGTAAAACGCCGATCGAACGGCATGAACGTTGGCGAAAGCCGAGCTGGTTTGGGGCAAATCGGCCCGTCGAATTGGCGAGGCAGTCCAGCACAAATCGCTAATTTTAGATCACTCCACCCGCGCGAACGATGCGGTCACCGCCTCCGCCGCCTCCTTGCTCAGCAACCCTTCGACGAGCCATGCCGCAAGCTCGACCCCGGCAAAGCAACCGCCGCCTGTTGCGATCGATCCATGCGCAACAACCGCTTTGCGTTCAGGCGTCACACCCATGGCTTCAAGTTCGCGGAAAACGGTCGGGTATGTCGTGGCGGTCTTGCCCTTCAACAAACCCCGCGCGGCCAGAAACAGAACGCCGGAGTCGATTGCGGCGATCCGTTGACGCGCCGGGTCGAGCTTCAGGGACGCCATAAACTGCGCGTCGGCCAGCTTGTCGCGGCTGCCATCGCCACTGACGATAAAGACACCAGCAGCATCGGCAACGTCAGCCATCGTTCCGGCAACGCTGACCTGCACGCCCGAGTAGGACGTTATCAGGGGTTTGTCGGAGCAGATCATCGGCTGCCATGGTCCGGTGTAGCCTGCGCCATAAGGCACCTTGACGCGCCAAAGAAAATCCCACGGCAGGAAGAGATCGACGTCGGTAAATCCGTCATAAGCCAATACAGCAATCTTCATGTTAATTGCCTTCCAATTACGTGATGCGGTGGTCAAACCTTGGTAATCGCGCACATGTCAAAGGCCGAACTCGCTAAGCCCGCGATGGTCTGCGGGACGCGGCCCTTGATTCCACAGGAAGAGTCGGTCACTAGGTCCAATCGGCATGTCATTGATGCTGGCGAGGCGTCGCGCCATCAGACCGTCGTCGGCGAACTCCCAATTCTCGTTGCCATAGGCGCGGAACCAATTGCCGCTGTCGTCATGATATTCATAGGCGAAGCGAACGGCGATGCGATGGCCGGCAAAGGTCCACAGTTCCTTGATCAGGCGGTAGTCCAACTCGTGTGCCCATTTCCGGCGGAGGAATGCGGTGATCTGGTCGCGACCGGACAAAAATTCGGCGCGGTTTCGCCAAAAGCTGTCGGGCGTGTAAGCAAGCGCGACCTTTGCGGGGTCGCGCCCGTTCCACGCGTCCTCGGCGGCGCGAACCTTCTGTATTGCGCTCGCAGCATCGAACGGCGGCAGTGGCGGACGTGTCATGCGCTTTCTCCTCCACTTTTGGCCAACGTTTCGAGTTCGGCGATGCGCTCCTGCATCGGCGCGACGATGTCGGCAATGTCGCCTTGGGTGTAGCGCGGCGTGATGTGCTGCGGGCAATTCCAGTCGAACGCTTCGACGTCGATGACGAACCCACGCTCGATCTTGGCACCATAGCCTTCGTCGATAAGGCTCGCGGTAAGCGCGGGGCTGTCGGCCAGCACGACGGCGCGCATCCGCCCGAGCATTTTCAGCCGAGCCCGTCGCACGTAATCCATGAAAAACAGCGCGACACGATCGTCTGTCGCAACATTACCCAAGCTTACATATTGGCGGTTGCCGCGATAATCGGCGAATCCGATCTTTCGGTCGCCGAGAATTTTGACGAAGCCCGGCGGACCGCCGCGATGCTGCACATACGGCCATCCACTCGCGCTGGTGCTTGCGACATAGAAGCTGTCGCGCGTTGCAAGAAAAATCGCCTCCTTCGGCCCGAGGATATCGGGACCGGGATTTTCGCCGTCGGCCATGCGGGCATAACTGTCCCGGCTGCCATGCGCCGCCTGCTGCAGCATGACTTCGGGCGTGAAGACAAGGTCCATGTAATGTGCGGTCACCGCTCAACCCCTAACTCGCGCGCGAGCGATGTCGTGAACGCTTGAAACGGCGCCGAAGAGTCCAGCCCTCGCGCCAGCACAAGACTGCCGTGGAGCAACGCCACCACGCGGGTTGCTCGTTCTTTCGCGTCATTCGCGTCGCAACCTGCGTCGCGAGCTAGCCCCGCAAAGGCGTCGATCAGCGCCGCGAACATCGTGCGGATCGGGTTGGCGAATGGGGAGTCCTCGCCGGGGGGCTGCGATAACAAGTTTAGCAGGCACGCTTGCTTGCCGCGATCGTAAAAGGCGTCGAGCGCGCGCACGACGACCGCTACGCGCTCTGCTGGCGATCCGCCGCCCGCAAGCGGATCGAAGACATGTTCGACATACCAGTCTCGCGCCGACGACAGCACCTCTGCAGCCATCTGCTGCTTCCCGCCCGGGAAGCGGTGATAAAGGCTCGGCTTCTGCATCCCGGCGGCTTGGGCGAGCCGCGCGAGCGACGCGCCCTCGTAGCCGACAGCACGGAAGGTGTGTGACAGCCGCTCGATCAGCGCCTCGTCGTCGATCATTTGTGGTCGAGCCATTTAGTTTCCGATCATTCGTTAGAAAACGTTTGACACAGCATCGCTGCGCCGTCAAGCCTAACGAACGTTAGGTAATAGGAGCTACCCATGACCAAGACCGCAATCGTCGTTTTTTCCGATCCCAATCATGGCGGGGAGGAGGCACTCGGACGGCTGTTCAACGCCATGTTCCTCACCCTTGAATTGAAAGATAAAGGCCAGCCCGTCGAACTGCTCTTCCAGGGCACTGGAACACGCTGGCCCAATGAGCTCGTTAAACCTGCACACCCCGCGCATCAGCTGTTTCAGGCAGTTGCAGACAAGGTTGCTGGCATCTGCGGCGGTTGCGCCGATGTATTTGGCGCGACGCAGGAGGCAACTGCGACTGGCATTCCCCTAATTCGCGAGAAGGCGATTCCGGGCACATCGGGCATCGCTGACCTTTCGAAGTATCTCGACGAAGGGGCTCAAGTGCTTACGTTTTAAGACAATCAGAACGTCCGATTTGGGTAATAGGATTTCGAATTAGACGTTCCGATATTCGCCGCAAACACATCGGTTAGGACTGCTGAACGAACGACCGTTCTCGACGGGCATCGAAGGGTGCCCAAAGGGCAGTTATGTTATCGATCTAGACCGCCGCAGCGCGAATCGTCTCGATCGGCAGGAACATAGTCCTGGTGCCTGCAGGAAAGACTTGGAAGCCGTATTTAGCGTAAAAGCCGACTGCCGCGTCGTCGATGGCATGGACGACCAGCGCGAGCGCGCCGGCCTCGCGCTCGACCAGCAGGGTCCGCTGGCTCGCTTCCTTCAACATGTGCGGTCCTAAGCCTCGCCGACTGTGTCGGCGATCGACAGCGAGCCTGCCGAGCACCATCACAGGGACCGGGTTGGGCAGGCCATGCCGGTGCTTACGCGGCACCTCGGCCCGGATCACGCTCCCGAGCGCAAGCGTATAGTAGGCGAGTACTTGCATGCTCGCATCGGCGACAACGTATGTGCGCGAGGCTTTACCCTCGTTATCGAGCGCGTGCGATCGAAGCCAGTCGTTTAGTGGACCCTTCCCGCAGTCGAAGTCATCGAGCCGATGCCCGGATCCGATCGGTACGGGCGCACGGTAGGGTGAACGGCCTGCGACTTCGCTTACGCCCACGGCGACTTGGCGGCCATGAGGTCGCTCAGGGCTGCGTTCGGCTTGATTGGACGGGCAAGCGCATCGGCGAACGCCTCGCTGGCGGCAGCGTCGAGATGGAAAACCCGCTGGTCCAATAGAACGTCAATCGCGGTCTGACGCGCGCTGTCCAGCACGAACTCAGTGCGCGACTTGCCCATCGCAGCCGCCGCAGTATCGATGATATCGCGCGTTTGCTCCGGCAGGCGCATGGTGATTGTCGCATCCGCCTTGGGGCGGACGCGAGCGCGGTCTTCAGTCTTGTCGAGCACGGTGGCCATTTTCGATCTCCTGTGGTCCATCTACGCTCAATGTATTGACAATGTCAATACAGAAATAGGAGTTGTCGTCGGCGCGCGGGCGGTTTCCCCGCATCCTCGCATTCGGGGAGACTCGGCCCATCGCCGTAATACGTCCATCGGTCATTCCGACCGAAGGAGTCGTATCATGGGAGTATCTGATCTCGATCCTGGCGCACACGGACGGCGTCCGTGGAACTCAGGCAATATGGTTGGCGCCAAGCGCCCACTCAAACCCCGCGATGTATGGGCGATCCGTTTCTTTCTCGACGAGCACCGACAATTGCGTGACCGGGCGCTGTTCGATCTGGCGATCGACAGCAAGCTGCGTGGCTGTGATATCGTGAAGATGAAGATTGGCGACATCGTTGCAGGAGGGGTGCTGCGGACGCGCGCGACTGTCATTCAGCAGAAGACCAACCGACCGGTGCAGTTCGAGCTGATGACCGAGGCACGTAAGACGTTGTTGACCTGGCTGACGCGCCGCGGTGGCACGCTCGATGACTTCATCTTCCCGAGCCGGGTGAACTACATGGGCCACCTTAGCACGCG
>JANOVZ010000037.1:0-74199 GCA_031417655.1 Sphingomonas sp.
TTTTTATGCGCCAAAGCTCGAATGGCATTTGACCGATGCAATTGGTCGCACCTGGCAAGTCGGCACGCTTCAAGCCGACCGCGTGCTGCCCGAACGGCTGGACGCAAGCTATATCGGAGAAGATGGCGCACGCCATCGTCCTGTGATGCTGCACCGCGCGATCTTTGGTACTTACGAACGCTTTATCGGCATATTGATCGAAGAATATGCAGGTAAGTTTCCGCTCTGGCTTGCGCCGGTGCAGGCAGTCGTGGCGACAATCGTGTCCGACGCCGATGACTATGCCCGCGACGTGACTGCAAAGCTCGAAGCCGCCGGCATCCGCGTGCGCAGCGACCTGCGTAATGAGAAGATCAACTACAAGGTGCGCGAACATTCGCTCGCCAAAGTTCCATATCTGCTCGTTGTAGGCTTGCGCGAGGCGGAGGAAGGCAAAGTCGCCATCCGCACGCTTGGGTCGGATGGTCAGCGCATCATGCCGCTTGATGAAGCCATCGCCTTGCTGGTCAGCGAGGCATTACCGCCCGACCAAAAACCTGCTAATACGAATGTATGACGCTCCAACAGCGAATCGCCCCGAGCCTGTTTTCAGCGCGCCTTACCGTCGCTGACATCTATGCGTTGCAGGAAAGCGGCGTGATCAGCGATGCCGATAATTTTGAGCTGATCGAGGGGGAGATCGTGCCGATGGCCGCAGCGAACTTCAATCATCATGAATGGATGAAGTCTGCACTGGTCCGGGCATTCGTTTTGGGGACCGAGAGGGAAACGGGCGTATTCGTCGAGCCCTCTGTGACACTGTCCGAAAACACGCTTCTTGAACCCGACATCGCCATCTGGCCCCGTCAAATTGGGACGCAGGACGTGCGTGGCGCTGATATATTGCTTGTTGTCGAAGTTGCGGTCTCGTCGATCGGTTACGATCTTCGCGTCAAGGCACCGCTTTATGCGCGTGCCGAGGTCGGTGAATACTGGGTCGTCGATGCAGTCCGAAAGACTGTGCGCATTCATCGCAAACCGGTTGATGGAAAATATGCTGATGTGACAGAATGGGAGGCTGTAAATTCGGTTTCTCCAAATCGGCTTGCGACGATAGCGATCCGCCTTGCCGATCTCGATTGAGCGCGGCTCATCTGCCACAGTTCGATAAAATCAGGAGCGTCCTCTTCCCGTGGAGCCAATTTTCGCCTAAATCCAGTAATTCGAAACAATAACGACCGGAGTCCCGACTATAGCACCGCCCATGACTCGCCGCCCCCTTGGGGGCGCGCCAATGCCGAACAATGGCCCCCGTTTTAACGAATTCATCGTCTCGCCCAAAGTACGCGTGATTGACGAAAATGGCGAAAATCTCGGCGTGATGCTGACGCGTGAAGCGATGGAGCAGGCACGCGAGCTTGGCCTTGATCTGGTTGAAGTGTCACCGAACGCTGACCCGCCGGTTGCCAAATATCTCGACGTCGGCAAGTTCAAATACGAAGCACAGAAAAAGGCGAACATCGCCCGCAAATCGCAAAAGACGCAGGAGATCAAAGAGATCAAGATGCGTCCCAACATCGACGATCACGACTACAATACGAAAATGAAAAAGATTTTCGAATTCATTGGTGACGGTGACAAGGTGAAAGTCACATTGCGTTTCCGCGGTCGCGAACTAGCGCATGGCCAACTTGGCATGGTATTGCTCCAACGTGTGCAGGCCGACACGGTCGAAACCGCAAAGGTTGAAGCCTATCCACGCATGGAAGGTCGCCAGATGCTGATGGTGCTTTCGCCGAAATAAACCGCTTCCGTAACGGAATGTCCAAACCACGACTGTCACACTGTTGCAAAAAAGCCGCGTTTCCGTTGAAAACCACAGGTTTTCGGGTGCGCGGCTAGCCGTGCTGCGTCAATCGCGGTAACCGACATGGGAACGGATCGCAAAAGTCCGGCATATTGAGGAGAGAATGATGCCCAAATTTCGCTTGATGCTGTCGGCTGCGCCCGTAATTCTGGCTTGCACCTTTGCCGCGCCGGTCGTCGCACAGGAAACCCCCGCCCCGCAGGCGGCTCAGGGAGATGAGGGCGGAACGGGCGATATTATCGTTACCGCGACCCGCCGTAGCGAAGCACTGTCGGACATTCCGCTGGCCGTGTCGGCCGTGACCGCACAAAGCCTAGCCAATTCAGGCGCCAGCGACATCCGCGCGCTGAACCAGCTTTCGCCATCGCTACTCGTCTCGTCGACGTCGTCTGAAGCTGCAGCGGGCGGCGCGCGTATTCGCGGAATCGGTACCGTTGGCGACAACCCCGGCCTCGAAAGCTCGGTAGCAACGTTCGTCGATGGTGTTTATCGCAGCCGTGCCGGTGTTGGCCTGACCGAACTTGGTGCCATCGACCGTATCGAAGTCCTGCGCGGACCACAGGGCACACTGTTCGGGCGTAACGCATCGGCGGGTTTGATCTCGATCATTACGGCCAAGCCGTCATTTAATTTCGGTGCGTCCGGTGAAGCAAGTTACGGCAACTATGATGCTCTCCGCATCGGCGGCGGCATCACCGGGCCGATTGGCGAAACCATCGCTGCCCGCCTCGACGGTATTTATTTCAAGCGCAACGGCTTTTTGAAGGATGTCATTTCGGGACGCGGCATCAACAATCGCGACCGCTGGTTGCTCCGTGGCCAACTATTGTTCCAGCCCAATGATGCCCTGTCCGTGCGGATCATCGGTGACTACGCCAACCGCAAAGAAGAATGCTGTGGCGCAACATATCTGCCCGGCCAGAACGTAACTCGTGCCCCCGATGGTAGCCCCGTGTTCTCTGCCAACTCGATTGCGGGCATCGAGCGCGCGCTGGGCGGCCGAATCAATGACAACACATTCCTCCGCGAAACCGCGATCACGCCGGGTGTCGGTTATCAGGGCAACGTCAAGGACTGGGGGATTTCGGGTGAACTCAACTACAGCTTTGGTAATGCGACACTGACGTCGATAACCGCGTATCGCGACTGGAGCTTGGTGCGTGGACAGGATGCGGATTACAACAATCTCGACATTCTCCGTCGTCTGACCACGGACGGGGGACAGACGCAGAGTTTCCGCACGTTCACGCAAGAGCTTCGTTTGCAGGGGACGGCTTGGGACGACAAACTCGACTGGTTGGTCGGCGGTTATTACGCCAATGAAAAGCTGAACCTTAGCGACAACCTGTCCTATGGTGCCGATTATGAGCGTTATGCGAACTGCTTGCTGATTGCCGGCGTTTTGCCCACTGCGTTGGCACCGACCCCGACCGGCAATTGCATCAACGTACCGGTCCTTCAGGCAGCGGCAACTTTTACCGGCAGCCCCGTTCTTAACGCACTGCTGGCCAATCCGGCGCGTCCGGGCTTCGGGTCGCTCGCCGCTGCTGTTGGCTTGCCAGCTTTCAGCTTCACCAATGTTGGCCTGCGCGACACTTATGCGCAGAACAGTCGCAACTATGCATTCTTCACACACAATGTGATCAAGTTCACCGACGCGATCAGTCTGACACTGGGCGCGCGTTATACTAACGAGCGCAAGACGCTGAACGCGACTTTCACGGATAATAATACCTTCTGCCGCGCGATTGCCGCCACGCCGCTTGCCGGTTTGGCGCAGCTGCCGTGCGTCATCCCCAGCATCCCCGGCGGTTCGCTTACGCAGACGGGCCGTGTAAAATCGGAAGATCGCCTGACCGGCACGGCTGTGCTCAGCTTCAAACCGGTCGACGGTCTGCTTGTCTACGCGAGCTATTCGCGCGGTTACAAAGCAGGCGGATTCAACCTCGACCGTTCGGGGCTGACGCGGCAAGTGATCAGCCCGACCGTTGTCGGTCCGGTTACGGCGGCAGCGGATATTCAGGGTCTGACCTTCGAACCCGAAATCGTTGATGCGTTCGAATTCGGCTACAAACTCAACGCAACCGGCTTCGACCTCAACATTGCGGCGTTCTACCAGAAGTTTAAAGGTTTCCAGTTGAACACGTTCAACGGCCTGAACTTCATTGTCGTCAACGTGGACAGCTGCAAGGCATCGTTGAACGGTGCGGACCGCGATTTGAGCAACACCACTGGCGCATGCACGGCAGGGACGAAACCCGGTGTTTCGTCAAAGGGGCTGGAAATCGAAGCCTTCCTGCGTCCTGTTCGTCACGTCGGCGTCAACCTTGGCCTAACCTACACGAACACACGCTATGGCAATGACCTTGTCGGTGTGGGCGGTGCGGCATTCCCGGGCGCGCTGTTCCAGCTACCGGGCAGCCGTTTGTCGAACAGCTCGCAATATGTCGCCACGGGTTCGTTCAGCTGGACACCGCCGATCAGTGACAGCGGACTTACGGGCCTCGTCTATGTCGATACGCGTATGCAAAGCGACACGAATACGGGTTCGGACCTCGACATCGAAAAGGTTCAGGATGCGTTTGTCGTTACCAATGCCCGTATCGGTATTCGCGGTGCCGAACAGAAATGGGCGCTGGAATTCTGGGCACAGAATATATTCGATGTGAACTATCAACAGGTGACGTTTGACGCCCCGCTTCAGGGTGGCGGCACGACGCGGCAGACTCAGCTGGCGGGCACGGCTGCAAACCAGCTCTACGGTGCCTTCCTCGCCGAACCGCGCACTTATGGTGTGACCGCGCGGTTCAAGTTCTGATGGGAGTTTAGGCGGCGACTTTTTCGGTTGCCGCCGCCACCCCGGTCGCGGCTTCAAGCAAACGCTTTTCGAGCGTTTTCAACCGCACCGACCCCTCGACCTTCCCGCCGATCAAATCGGTCACATAAAACACGTCGACCGCACGTTCGCCATACGTGGCAATGTGCGCCGAACTTATGGTGACCTTCGACTGGAACAGCGCATAAGCCAACGCATTGAGCAGTGCGGGCCGATCGCGCGCATTAACTTCGATAACCGTGTAGCGGTTCGACGCCTTGTTATCGATCAGGACATTTGGCTGGATCGCAAAGGCGTCAGCGCGGGTGCGCGAAAGCGGGCGAGCCGCGAGCCGGTCATCGAGCCGCGCTCGGTTGGCCAGCGCATCTTCGATCCCCGTCGCGAGCCGTTTCAACCGGGCTTCCTCGTCAAACGGGCGTCCGAACGGATCCTGCACCAGGAAATTATCGAGCGCCATCCCGTCGCGCGTCGTATGGATACGTGCGTCGATAATACTGGCGCCGGCTAGATTGATCGCCCCGGCGAGACGATAAAAAAGTCCGGCATGGTCAGCGGCGTTTACGGTGATCAGCGTCGCGCCGCGCGAAGCATAAACTTCGGCGCTTACCGATAATTGTTTGTCGCGTGCTTCCGCCACGTGATGAGCATTGGTGAAAAGGATGTCGTCGGATTCGGCAATCCAATAGCTTTCTGGAAAGCGCTTGCGATACCCCTCGAACCGCGCGGCATCCCAGTCAAGCGCGGTGGCGAGTGCTTCCTGTTTGGCAGCAATTTTTTCACTGCGGCCCGATTGCTTATGGCCGAGGCGAAGAACTTCCTCGGCAGCTTCGTAAAGGTCACCGAGCAGTTGGCGTTTCCAGCCGTTCCACACACCCGGCCCGACGGCGCGAATATCAACAACGGTGAGCGCAAGGAGAAGGCGCAATCGTTCCGGGCTTTGGACCGCTTCGACGAAATCCATGATCGTTTTATAATCGGACAAGTCACGCTTGAACGCAGTCGCCGACATCAGCAAATGCCAGCGGACAAGCCACGCCACCGTTTCGGTTTCGGCGGGCGAAAAGTCAAAGCGCGGGCAGAGTTTCATCGCAACCTCGGCCCCGAGGACACTATGATCACCACCGCGTCCCTTAGCAATGTCATGGAGCAGCACCGACATATAGAGCACACGTCGCGACACGAGCTGGTTTATGATGACCGTGGCCAGCGGATGGTCTGCTTTCAGGTCGCCCGCTTCAATCCGCGCGAGCAGTCCGATGGCGCGGATGCTGTGCTCGTCGACCGTATAATGATGATACATGTCGAACTGCATCTGCGCCACGACACGACCGAAATCAGGCACGAAGCGGCCGAAGACAGTGGCTTCATTCATCCAGCGCAGGACGGTTTCCGGATCGCGCTTCGATGTCAGCACTTGCATAAACAACGCATTGGCGCGCCGATCATTGCGGATACGCGCGTCAATTAGTTTCGCGTCGCGATTGGCCGCGCGCATCGCTTGCGGATGTATTTCAAGGCCATGTTCATCAGCCAGCGCAAACACTTCAATCATGCGCGCCGGGTCTTGCTGGAACCAGTCGTCCGACGGCAGCGCGAGCCGCCCGCGATCAAGGACAAAACCCGACAACTTGCGCGGGGCTCGCATGAAACCGGCGAGCGTGAACCGCCGCCCCTTCGCGGCCATGCTGTCGTCGAGGTGCGCGAGGAAGACGCCGGTCAAATCGCCGACCTGCTTCGCCATCAAGAAATAATGCTGCATGAAGCGTTCGACTGCGGAACGTCCGGGCCGGTCAGCATAGCGCATCCGCCGCGCGATTTCGGGTTGCACGTCAAAGGTCAGGCGATCCTCAGGCCGGTTCGTCACATTGTGCAAGTGGCAGCGCACGGCCCACAGGAAATTCTCGGCCTTCTGGAACTGCTGCAATTCGGGCGCGGTCAGCAATCCTTTGTCGACTAATTCAGCGACCGTCTGCACGCGGTGAACATATTTGCCAATCCAGAACAGCGTGTGCAGATCGCGCAAGCCGCCTTTGCCTTCTTTCAGGTTGGGCTCGACGACATAGCGGCTATCGCCCATGCGCTTGTGCCGCGCATCACGCTCGGCAAGTTTTTCGGTAACGAACACGCGCGCGGTGCCCGCCACGACTTCGGCCTGAAAGCGCGCCGCTGCTTCGTCATAGAGCGCCTGATCCCCCCAGACATAACGCGCTTCGAGCAATGCCGTGCGGATCGTCAGATCCCCTTTTGCCATGCGGATCATTTCATCGACCGAGCGCGACGAGTGGCCGACTTTCAGCCCCAAGTCCCAGAGCGTGTAGAGCATCGACTCGATGACTTGTTCGGTCCATGCAGTCTGCTTCCACGGCGTGAGAAAAGCGATGTCGACGTCCGAAAAGGGGGCCATTTCGCCTCGCCCATAGCCGCCGACGGCAAGCAATGTCAGCCGTTCCGATGCCGTGGGATTGCCGAGGCGATGCAACCGCTGCGTCGTAAAATCATAAGCGAGCCGTAAAATCTGGTCCGTTAAAAAGGCCTGTGCCGATGCCGCGTCGTTGCCGCGTTGAGGATGTTCAGCCAGCCGGCGCGCAATCTCGGCACGGCCCGCTTCAAGCGCGACCTTGAGAAGCCCAACCGCCTGCGCCCGCAAATTTTTTCCCTCGACTGCCGCCAGCATATCGGCGAGCACCCGCCGGTCGATAATAGCGCGGCGATTGGCGATGGTTTCGAAACGCGAAGACATGCGGCATGCTGTAAAGAGCTTGCGCGCGCGCGTCACGCAATTAGGACTTGTTGCGTGGATAGTGACGCTCTTGCCCGTTCGGGAATCGATGCGCTGCGTCGTGGCGATGCAGCGTCGGCGCGGGTGGCGTTCGACGCGATCACGGCATCGGGCAACGCGCCACCGCAACCCTGGATATTGCTTGCGCAAAGCTGTGCCCTGCTGGGTGATCTGACAGCGGCGGATAACGCGCTCAATGCAGCCCTTCACCTCGAACCGCGCAATCTTTATGCGCTGTTGATGAAGGGTGATGCCTTTGTCCGCTCAGGTGACGATCGCGCGGCGGTTAGCTGGTACACGATGGCAGTGAACGCGGCGGCGGGGATGACGCTCCCGCCGGATTTGATTGCGCGTTTGGAAACAGCGCAGGTCGTGCTGTCGCGGGCACGCAGCAGTTTTCGAGACCATCTAGAGACGACATTGGCGGCGCGCGGTGTGGCGAATGCGGGGCATCGTTTCGCCGAAGCGCTGGCTATTCTTTCGGGCGAAAAACAAGTCTTCATTCAGTCGCCGACAAGCTTCTTTTATCCTGGCTTGCCGCACACGCAATTCTTTGATCCTGCCAATTATGCCTGGGTTGCCGGACTTGAAGCCGCCGCCCCCGATATCCGCGCTGAGCTTGAAGCGGTACTTGCGAGTGACAGGGGCCACAAACCCTATGTCGAAGCCGACCCATCTCGCCCGAACAAGGGCCACAAACTGCTCGGCGATCCGAACTGGAGCGCATTTCACCTGATCAAAAATGGCGCGCCGGTCGCGGGCAATGCCGAACGCTGCCCCGCTGCGATAACCGCATTGGTCGACCTGCCAATTCCAAAGATTGCGGGCCGATCACCGATGGCCTTGTTCTCGGTCTTGAAACCGCACACCCACATCCCGCCGCATTCGGGGATGCTCAACACGCGGTTGATCGTCCATTTGCCGCTGATCGTGCCCGCAGGATGCCGCCTGCGTGTCGGCAATGACACGCGTGCTGTCGTTACCGGTAAAGTCATGATTTTCGACGACAGCATTGAACATGAAGCCTGGAACGACAGCGACGAAACGCGCGTCATCCTGCTCTTTGAAATCTGGCGACCGGAATTGTCGGTGGCTGAGCGCGACGCGCTGACCGCGATGTTCGAAGCGATCGGGACCTACCCCTCGGCCTGAACTGCCTTTAACCGGTAAAGCGCCTCTAAAGCTTCGCGCGGGCTCAGCGCATCGGGGTGGATCGCATCCAGTTCGGCGCGTAACGGATCGGGCGCAGCCTCCTCGACCAACGCAGCGAACAGCGGAAGGTCATCCAAGCCTGCGGCAAGCCCACCTGTCGCTGCGCGCCCCGCCTCCAGTTTTGACAGCACAGCCTTTGCCCGCGCCAGCACGGCCGGGGTCATCCCCGCCAACCGCGCAACGGCAATCCCGTAACTGCGGTCCGCTGGCCCTTCGCCAAGTTCGTGGAGGAGAACGAGATCCCCTTTATATTCGCGCGCACGGACATGGTGGAGCGAGAGCGCGTCGAGCTTCTCCGCCAGCCGCGTCAGTTCGTGGTAATGCGTGGCGAACAGGCAGCGGCATTTGTTGACTTCATGGACCGCCTCGACAACCGCCCACGCAATCGCGAGGCCATCATAGGTCGACGTCCCGCGCCCGACTTCGTCCAAGATGACGAAACTATATTCAGTAGCCTGAGCAAGAATTGCGGCGGTTTCAACCATCTCGACCATGAAAGTGGATCGCCCACGCGCCAGATTATCCGACGCGCCGACACGGCTAAACAAACGATCGACAAGGCCCAGCGTCGCGCGGGTCGCGGGCACGAAACAACCCGCCTGTGCCATCACCGCAATCAGCGCATTCTGGCGCAGGAAGGTTGATTTGCCTCCCATATTCGGGCCCGTGACGAGCCAGAGGTGATCACTTTCACCAAGCGTGCAATCATTGGCGACGAACGAGGTGCCAGACTTTGCGAGCGCGGCTTCAACAACGGGATGGCGCCCCCCTTTGATGTCGAGAGCGGGGTGATCAACCAGCGTCGGTTGGCACCAGCCACTTTCGACTGCGCGTTCGGCATTCGCACTGGATACATCGAGGCGTGCGAGGGCATCGGCGGTGGCGGCTATGGCGGTGGCCGACATTAACGCTTGCGAAGTCAAATCCTCGAAATGCGCGGCTTCGGCGGCAAGCGCATGGGCACCGGCTTGCGTGACCGTCTGCGCCACCTCGTGGAGTTCAGGCGCATTGAAACGAACCACGCCTGCAAGTGTCTGGCGGTGCGTGAACCCTGAGTCCGCTGCCATCAAGGGATCAGCAGCACGGGCCGGGACTTCGATATGATAGCCAAGCACGCCATTGTGGCGGATTTTCAGCGTGGCGATGCCGGTATTCGCGCGGAAACGAGCTTCGAGCGCGGCAATTTCGCGTCGCCCGTGCCCGCCGGTATCGCGGAGATCATCAAGCGCGGCATCGTAACCCGTCGCGATATAGCCACCCGCACTTGAATCAATTGGCGGGCTCTCGATCAGCGCGCGTTTAAGCAGGTCAATTAAGGCGCCGTGACCGCTGAGATCAGGAAGGATCGCGGTCAGCAGCGTTGGCGCATTCGTTACACGGACCAGCCGCTCGCGCAATTCCCACGCCGCTGCCAATCCGTCGCGCAAATTGCCGAGATCGCGGGGAGAGCCACGTCCAACGGAAAGCCGCGCCAGTGCCCGTGCAATGTCGGCAACGCGTTTCAGCGATTCGCGCATCCTCGCGCGTGCGCCGCTGTCATTAGCCCAATGGCTGACGAGGTGAAGGCGCGCGTCAATCTGTGCGCGGTCCATCAATGGCGCAGACAAATCCGCCGCAAGCATTCTTGCGCCCGCCCCTGTAACAGTGCGGTCAATGCAATCGAGCAGGCTGCCGGTGCGCGTTCCGCCCGATGCGATGGTCAGTTCAAGGCTCTCACGCGTCGCGGCGTCGATGGCCATATGCGCGCTACGCGTGCGGCAAACCGGCGGCGACAGGAAGGGGACCGTCCCCTTGCCCGCATGGTCAAGATAGGCGAGCAAGCCCGCTGCCGCTGCCAGTTCGACGCGCGAGAATGTGCCGAAGCCGTCGAGCGTGGCGACATTGTGGAGCGCCTTGAGGCGGGCTTCGCCTTTGGCGGAGTCGAAAGAGCGTTGCTCGCGTTGGACGATCTGTGCTCCTGCGAAGGCAGGAGCGTTGGCGACCAGGGCTCCTGCTTCCGCAGGAGCACAGAGGATTTCGCTCGGTGCGTAGCGCGCAATCTCCGCCTCCAGCCCCTCGCCGACTTCGCACAATTCAAACCGCCCGGTCGACACATCGGCGGCAGCGATCCCGTAAACGCCCCCGACTTGCGCCACTGCGACAAGCCAGTTTGCATCTTTGCCACTGAGCAGCACATCTTCGGTCAGCGTCCCCGCCGTCACGACGCGGACGATCGCGCGTGCGACAATCGACTTGCCACCCCGCGCCTTGGCTGCAGCCGGTGATTCAATCTGTTCGGCAATCGCGACGCGGTGCCCGCCCTTGATCAACCGCGCGAGATAGGCGTCCGCTGCATGCACCGGCACCCCGCACATCGGCACTTTTTCGCCGTCATGTTCGCCGCGCGCGGTCAGCGCGATGTCGAGACAGGCCGCCGCCGCGCGCGCATCATCAAAGAACATTTCGAAAAAGTCGCCCATACGGTAAAATAGAAGACAATCAGGCGCCTCGGCCTTTAGCGCATGATATTGCGCCATCATGGGTGTTGCTGCTGTGGCCATCGGGCGGGTCGATACGCTAGAGAGCATTCGGAATCGAGAGGGCAAGCATGAGCGACGAATCGAATGTGCAGTTTTCGGACCGTGAAGCCCTGTTGTTCCATTCCGAAGGTCGCCCGGGCAAGCTGGAAATCGTCGCAACCAAGCCGATGGCGACGCAGCGGGACTTGAGCCTCGCCTATTCGCCCGGTGTGGCGGTTCCCGTGCTTGCCATCGCGGCGGACCCCGCCACGGCTTATGATTATACCACGAAGGGCAATTTGGTTGCCGTCATTTCGAACGGCACAGCGATTCTCGGCCTCGGCAATCTCGGCGCGCTGGCGTCAAAGCCTGTGATGGAAGGCAAGGCCGTCCTGTTCAAACGCTTTGCCGATGTCGATTCAATCGACCTTGAAGTCGCCACCGAAGATACCGACAAGTTCATCGAAGCCGTCGCGCTGCTTGAGCCCAGCTTCGGCGGGATCAACCTTGAAGACATCAAAGCGCCCGAATGCTTCATCATCGAGCAGGCACTGAAAGAGCGGATGAAAATCCCGGTCATGCACGATGACCAGCACGGGACAGCGATCATCACCGCAGCGGGCCTCATCAATGCGATGCACTTGACCGGACGCGAGATGAAGGACGTCAAGATCGTCGTGAATGGCGCGGGTGCGGCAGCGATTGCGTGCACAGCACTGATCAAAGCGATGGGCGTTCGGCATGACAATGTCATCATGTGCGACCGCTCGGGTGTCATCTATCAGGGTCGTGTCGAAAGCATGGACCAATGGAAATCCGCCCACGCGGCAAAGACTGATGCGCGCACGCTTGAGGAAGCCTTGGATGGCGCCGATGTGTTTCTCGGGCTCTCCGCAAAGGATGCGCTGACCCCCGCGTTCCTGAAGAAAATGGCCAAGGAACCCATCATTTTCGCAATGGCCAATCCCGATCCCGAAATCACACCGCCCGCTGCCAAGGCTGTTCGTCCAGACTGCATCGTCGCGACGGGCCGCTCGGATTATCCGAACCAAGTCAACAATGTCCTGGGCTTCCCCTTCATTTTTCGCGGCGCGCTCGATGTGCGCGCGACCGCGATCAACGAGGAAATGAAGATTGCAGCGGCGAACGCCATTGCAGGCCTTGCGCGCGAGCAAGTCGCCGAGGAAGTGGCGGCGGCGTATGGCGGGCGCGTGCATAATTTCGGGCGTGATTACATCATCCCCGCGCCGTTCGACCCGCGTCTGATGGAAGTGGTATCGTCAGCAGTCGCACAGGCGGCGATGGATTCAGGCGTGGCAACACGGCCGATTTTGGACATGGATGCGTATCGCCAGACGCTGCGCAGTCGCCTGAACCCGACCAACTCGGTGCTCAGTCTCGCTTATGAAGGCGCGCGCGCGCAGCCCAAGCGCGTTGTGTTTGCCGAGGGCGAAGAAGAAGTCGTCCTGCGCGCCGCCATCGCGTTCAAGGACGGCGGTTATGGCACGCCCATCCTCGTCGGTCGCGACGACGTCCACGAACGACTCCGCGCGCTGGGCGTCGACAAACCCGAGACGTTCGAAGTCCACAACAGCCGCAATTCACCGCTCGTCCCCGCCATGATCGACAAGCTCTATGAGCGGCTGCAACGGCGCGGCTACTTGCGCCGCGAATGCGAACGCATGGTCAATCAGGACCGCAATATCTTTGCCGCGCTCATGCTTAAACTCGGTGAAGTCGATGCGATGATCACCGGCACCACGCGGACTTATGCGCAATCGATGCGCGACATCCGCCGCGTCCTTGACCCGGCCGAGGGACAGACGCCTTTCGGTATTCATGTCTTGGTCGGCCAGACCCACACGGTGTTTATGGCCGATACGACCGTTAACGAACGACCGAGCGCTGCGGAGCTGGCCGACATTGCCATTGGCACCGCAGCGGTCGCGCGGCGGATGGGCCATGATCCGCGCGTGGCGTTCCTCAGCTATTCAACCTTCGGGAATCCCTCGGGCAATTGGCTCGCCCCGCTGCGCGAAGCGGTCGAAATCCTCGAAGCGCGCGGCGTGGGGTTCGAATTCGAAGGCGAAATGGCGCCTGATGTGGCGCTCAACGCTGCCGTCATGGCCAACTACCCGTTTAGCCGCCTCTCCGGCCCGGCCAACGTCCTCATCATGCCCGGCCTGCAATCGGCAAACCTCAGCGCAAAACTGCTCCGCGAACTCGGTGGCGATTCAGTGATCGGCCCGATGCTGATCGGCATGGAAAAGCCGGTTCAGGTGGCAACGATGGGATCAACGGCGAGCGAACTGGTGACGCTTGCCGTTCTCGCAGCAGGCGGCGTGGCGCGGTAGGGATCAATTCCCGCCGTCGGGATTGTCCGCCGTTGCACCGCCCTGACCCACGGAGCCGACTTGGCCGATGTTGCCGAAGATTTCCTGAAAAAAGCTGCGGTTGCTGCCCAGAGTCGGGGTCTTGTCACCCATCGGGCGGATCGACGCGATGGTCTCAATACCCGTTTTGTTGACAGCAGTCACATTACCCGCCGCATCAAAACTCACATGCAGCAAGGTCTGTTTCGTCGCACGTGGCAGGGCGAAGGCAAGCTGCTTGGTTTCGCGGTCAACATAATACCAGTCGTTTGCGTCAAATTGTCCGGCAAAAGTCGGACGACCGAGCGTGCGCGTCACTGATTCGCGGTTGTCGACGCCGGGCTTGATCGCGTCGATCAGCGTCGCATCGGCGAGATAGCCCTGATGCCCGCGCACGCGCGAACAGCCGCTGGTGGCGACAAGCGCGATCAGCGCGACGGAAAGGGTCAGGGCTTTGGTCATGATACTCACTCTGTCTTGCGCGGGGGCATTAACCGCTCAATATGCGCAACCGCACGGCGCGGCAAGCGGAGTAGATATGGGATTGTTATCACGACTGTTCGGAGACCGGCGGGATCGCGGTGATCTGGTGCCGCTTTACAGCGCCGTCGTCGCAGAGGCGCGGCGGCCCGAGTGGTACTCGCGCGGCCTCGTTCCCGATACGATGGACGGCCGGTTTGACATGGTGGCACTGGTGTTGTCGCTCGTCCTGCTTCGGCTTGAACGCGAGGGCGAGAGCAGCGCGTTGCCCTCGGTCCTGCTCACCGAAGTCTTTATCGACGACATGGACGGGACGATGCGCGAAGTTGGTTTTGGCGACCTTGTCGTCGGCAAGCGCGTGGGCGGGATCATGGGGATGCTTGGCGGGCGGCTGGGTGCGTATCGGGATGGCGACCGGCAGGATGCCGTGATCCGCAATGTCTATCGCGATGCCCCGCCCGACGACGCGGCCGTTAACGAATTGGTCGCAATGAGCGCGGCATTGGAAGCGCGGATTGCTGTCGTAACGACGGCGGACCTCTTGAAAGGGTCACTGGGATGACGCCTGAATTCTCGCGCCGCGTGGCCGTCGACCAGATCGGTGCGGGCGGGCACAAGACGGGCATTGCCGCCGACGATGGCGAGTGCGCGGCGCTGGCGAAGCGATTTGGCTGGACGCGGATCGAAAGCCTGACTGCAAATGCGAACCTGCTGGCACGATCAGGCGGCGTCGATGCGCTGGGGACGTTGAACGCGGTGATCGAGCGGGCGTGCGTGGCAAGCGGCGATCCGGTGCACGAAACCGTCGAGGAAGCCTTTGCCATTCACTTCGTCACCGCACCGGTCGAGGCCAGCGATTCGGGCGAGATCGAACTCGACGAGGATGATCTGGACATCGTCGAATTCGACGGCGCCGCGGTCGACATCGGCGAGGCAGTCGCGCAGACGCTGGCGCTCGGCGTCGATCTCTTCCCGCGCAGCCCCGCCGCCGAAGCGCAGTTACGCGCGGCAGGCGTGCTGGCCGAGGGCGAAGTGGGAAGCGCCGCTTTTGCGGGGTTGAAGGGGTTGTTGAAGGGGTAAGGCGCGTGGGCGAAGTTCTCGAAGTTCTCACTATGAACGCCCGCGCATTTTGGGGCGAAGTTGACGAAGTTGACACTATGGCGGCCACGCGGATTTTTTGTCGCGGGGCGGGCGTCGGTGCGATTCGGGGGTGATCTGGTCGCGAGGTTGGTGCCTGCTGGTTGTCAAAGAGCCTGTGCGGCGACGGGGCTAGCATGGGGTGGGGGTTGTAGGACAGGGTGAAGCGAGGATCAGACCTGAGTAAACATGCCTAGTCGATGTGACCTGCACTGCGAAGCAGCTGTGCTTGATGCTCGTCCGACGGTCGGTGCGACAGAAATTCACGATACCCAAACGTGAGTTCCAGTTGGTGCATCAAAGCCCTGTCGGTTTCGGAATAAAGTATCGCGATTCCCATGGGCGCAAGAATATCCCGGGCGCCGCCATTACGACGGATGCGCTTCATGAAATCATCTTGGGCCGCGATCGCCGCAACTTGAACCCGCGAAACCGGCATGCCGAGACAGTTTTCGAAAAGGGTGGCCAGCCGTTTCGTGCCCGCGCCGCTCGACATGATCCGTTGGCGAAGGTCGGCGCTGATCAGCGACCAGAAATTGGGTGTATAGGCGAAATTAGAAACCAGCCACCAGATGTTCGCTGTTCCGGCCGCAGAAAATGAGGTCTTCTTGTCCTGATTTGTGCTGCTGCGTAGATAGGCAGGCCGCGCCCGAACCAAGCCGACGGCGCACTTAGCAAGCTTCTCGTTGACGCGGAGGAGAATGCAGAACTGATCCAACGCTTCGAGCGGGATCATCCAGCCTGATCCGCCACCAGTGGTCGATTTCACGTCCACCTCGCGTCCACCAATCAACAGATCGAGGACGACACCACGCGGCACCTGAAGCCAGTCACGAAGTAAAATTTCGAACTTGGTTCCGAGATATGTCTTTTCGGTCTTCTCAGCTTCCTCGAGAAAAAAGCGTCCGGTGCGTGCCGTGTCGATCACTTCGTCGATGGCCGACCGAAAAAAGCTCCGTAGCTTTTCCTCGAACATTTGCTGGCCGCCGACCGCATTCAATAAATCATTCTGAAGGGACGCGAGCTCGGCAAAGTCGGGGTGACTTTCGGGCAATGGCACAGTCCCGCTGTCACCCAGCAAGCTCACGCAGCGCGCACCGCAAACAACCGGTTGACCGACAGCGCAATATGCAGATTCTTGGCAACAGCCTTTGCAACTGGTGGTGGGAATGCGTTGCCGATTTGGCGATAGGCCGTCGTCTTGCGACCGTAGAATTGCCAGTGATCGGGGAAGCCTTGAATCCGTGCAACCATTCGTGTTGTTAAGCGCGGCATACCGACAAAATCTGGAGTCGGCGCTTCTTCGGCAAGGCTCCGCCCTTCGACACCCAAGCTTGCCCAAGCGGCGCGAGCGCGCGTCGGACCGAGGTCGGGGCCGCCATGCTTCTTGGACCCGCCAACGATGGTCGGGGCAATATCGCTTGCATTATCGGCCCAGCGCTTTGCACCGCGCCAGCCGTTGGCGGCCATGAGATCGTGGAGCGTTTCGCCTACAGTCGCCGGATTATGTGGGTGCGCGGTCGGCCAATCAAAGGCGTCGGCCATATCGTTGCGAATGGCGACGATGATCACGCGAGGTCGAAGTTGCGACACGCCGTAGTCCGATGCGTTGAGCAGCCGCCAATCAACTGAATAGCCCAATTTCTTCAATTGCGACTTCAGCTGTCCGCGATAATCCTCGAACACCGCCGACAGAAACCCGCGCACATTTTCGATCATCACAGCGCGGGGCCGGATTTCGTCGATGAGCCGAATGGCAGCCGGGAAAAGGTTTCGTTCGTCATTTTCGCCCAACTGCTTTCCGGCAAGCGAAAATGGCGGGCAGGGTAAACCGCCGGCAAAAAGGTCAAGCCCCTTGAATGGTCGACCGTCGAACGTTGCCATGTCGGTTGCACGAATATCCCAGCCTGGACGGTTCAGCCGAAGGGTCTTGGCATAATCTTCCTCGATCTCGATCAGTGCCGCATGATCGAATCCGGCCTGCTCAAGGCCATAAGCTTGCCCGCCGGCACCCGCACAAAATTCGATTGACTGCATGATCGACTCTTTAACAAAGTTGAGCGAGATTATGTTCTCTTAATGTTCACGTCAACATTGATTTGGCCACCCCCTCAAAACGGCACATCATCATCCAGGTCGCTGTCAAACGCGCTTGGCCGTGTCGCGCCGCCGCCCCGCGCCGCGCCGCCACCACCACCAAATCCGCCGCCGTCGTCCTGATTATAGCCACCGCCCCCGCCGCCGCGCTGGCTTCCACCGCTGCCGCCCTCGGCGCGGTCGAGCAGCACCAAAGTCCCGTTGAAATTCTGGAGCACGACTTCGGTGGTGTATTTGTCGGCGCCCGACTGGTCCTGCCATTTGCGGGTCTGGAGCGAACCCTCGATATAGACCTTCGAGCCTTTTTTCAGATATTGTTCGGCGATGCGGACGAGGTTTTCGTTGAAGATCGCGATGTTGTGCCAGTCGGTCTTTTCGCGCTTTTCGCCGGTGTTCTTGTCTTTCCACGTCTCGCCGGTCGCGATGCTGAAATTGCACACCTTTCCGCCATTCTGGAACGACCGCACTTCGGGATCCTTGCCCAGATTGCCGATCAACATGACCTTGTTCAAACTACCTGCCACTGTCTTCTCCTAAAGCCCGAAAGCGCGTGCCGCCCAATATGTCGCTCCCGCCGCGATATAGGCCAAGGTGAACAGATACAACAGCATGAAGCCGGGCCATTTCCACCCGTTGGTCTCGCGCCGGACGACCGCGATGGTCGAGATGCATTGCGGCGCAAAGACGAACCAGGCGAGGAAGGCGAGCGCAGTCGCAAGGCTCCATTTGTTGCGGAGTGATTGGGCGAGCGACTGGTCGCGCTGGCCTTCGTCGGGCGTGTCGATGGCATTGACGGTGGCAAGCGCGGCAACGGCGACTTCGCGCGCGGCCATCGCGGGGATGAGGGCGAGGGCAATGTCGCGGTCAAAGCCGATGGGCTTGACGACGACGGCGAGGCCATCGGCAATGCGACCCGCTATAGAATAGTTGATCTGGCTCTGTCCCACCGGCGCGCGCGGAAAGCTGAGCAGCGCCCAGAGGATGACGGTGGTGAGCGCGATGATCGTCCCCGCACGTTTGAGGAACACCCACGCGCGCTGCCACAGGCCGAGCAGGAGATCGCTGACGCGCGGCCATTGATATTTGGGCATTTCCATCATGAAGCCCTGCGCGGGACCTTTCGTGACGGTGCGGCGGAGGAGGAGGGCGGCGAGGAGCGCGCCGAGGATGCCGCTGGCGTAGAGGCCGAACAAGACAAGGCCCTGTAGTCCGATGCCGGGACCGACGCTGGTCGCGGGGATGAAGGCGGCAATGATGACGGCATAGACTGGCAGGCGCGCCGAGCAGGTCATGAGCGGGGCAATGAGGATGGTGGTCAGCCGGTCGCGCGGGTCTTCGATGGTCCGTGTCGCCATGATGCCAGGAATGGCGCAGGCAAAGCTCGACAGGAGAGGAATGAACGCGCGGCCCGAGAGGCCAACCGACGACATGAGCCGGTCCATCAGAAAGGCGGCGCGGACCATATAACCGCTGGCTTCAAGGATCAGGATGAACGCGAACAGGATGATGATCTGCGGCAGGAAGACGACGACGGCACCGACGCCGGCGAGGATGCCATCGGTGATCAACGAGCGCAGGATGGTTTCGGGCAAAGCGGCCTTGACCGCGTCCTGAAGGCTGCCGATGCCGCCGTCGATCAGGTCCGCGGGCACGGCGGCGAGGCTGAACACCGCCTGAAACATCGCGAACATGATCGCGGCGAGGATCAACGGCCCGCCAAGCGGATGCAAGACAACGCGGTCGATGCTTTCGGTCCAGCGGCGCGCGGGGCTGGTTTCGACCGTCACCGATTTGGCAATCCGGCGGGCGTGGCGCTGGCGCTCGGTCAGGGTCGGTTCGGAAAGGGTGGTGCCCGCGTGCGGCTGGACGAGATTGCCCATGACCAGCGGATCGAGCGTAGCGCGGAGCTCGTCGAGGCCACGCTTGCGCACGGCGACAGTGGGGATGACAGGAACGCCCAATGTTTGCGCCAAAGCGGGCACGTCGATGGTCAGGCCATCACGCACGGCGAGATCAAACATGTTGAGCGCAACAACAGTGGGCCGCCCGAGCGCGATCAACTCCATCGCAAAACGCAGGTGATTGTCGAGGTTCGAGGCATCGACAACGATGATGAGGGCGGATGGGATGCGCTCGCCCGCCTGCGTGCCCATGATCACGTCGCGCGTCACTTGTTCATCGGGGCTGGAGGGCGTGAGGCTGTAAGTGCCGGGGAGGTCAACCAGTTCGAGCGGCCGACCGTCGCCAAGCGAAAGGCGCCCTGCATGGCGCTCGACTGTGACGCCGGGATAGTTGCCGACCTTTTGCCGCGCGCCGGTCAGCGCATTGAACAGCGCCGATTTGCCCGAATTCGGATTGCCGACGAGCGCGACCATCGGCGTGGTTGTGATCATAGCGGGGGCGTTCATCGGACCGGCTCGACATCAATAGCAGCGGCATGGGCACGACGGATCGCCACTGTCATCCGCCCAATGCGCACCGCCAGCGGGTCTTTGGTGGCAAAACCCGCGCCGTGCAACGGCTCGACCGCGACCCCTTCGTCAAAGCCAAGCTCGCGCAACCGCCGCCCGTCGCGCTCGGACAGCGCGGTCCAGTCAATCGCGCTGATCGTGGCTTCTTGTGTAAAGGGCAGGTCGGCAAGCGTCATTGCGACTGATTATCAATAGCCCGCGCAAAACGCCAGCACTTACACTGCCGGATAGCGGAGCCGCCCCAGAAAGCGTGCCAGACTCAGCCGCTCGGGGGCGCTGTGGCTAAACCGGCCTTTGAATTTTTCGAAGCGCATGATGCCATCAATGCGACGCGCCAAAAACGCGCGGGTGTCGGCATGGCCTTCACTCTCGTCGTCCATCATTGCCATGATTGTAGCCATGTAAACGCCGCCGAGGATGGCGCGTTTCGAATAATGGTTGAGATCGGTCGCAGTATCACCCGCAGCGTGCCACATGGCGTCTGCGGCGCGCCAGCCGAGCTTTGTAGCGCGCAGCAGGTTTTGCGGGAGCGCAAGGACAGCGAGCGCGCGGCGGAGCGCTTCAATGTGAATACCCAACAAATCGATACGCGCTTCGACCAATCCAGCAATTTTCGCGCGGACTTTCATTGTGCTCAGCGTTTCGAGCGGAAGCTTTGCCAGCATGGCTTTGTCGATCTGCGCAAACCATGCATCGATCATGTCCATCGCGCCACCGGGAAAGGCGAGCGCGGCAACCGCCGGATCAATGGCGGTTGCGTCTGCTGCCAGCGCGAGCGCTTCGGGCGTCCACCCATCGAACGCGGCATGGTGAGGAAGCTCCGCCGCCAGCATAACGCGCATTTCGTCGAGAGTGGGATCGGACATGAGATGCGCTCCATCGGGTGACAGCGTTCAAATGGGCTGCTAGGACCGAAACATCAATCGTTCAGGGGCATCGCTATGGCAAAGTTTTTCGGAAATCTCGGGTCGGTGCTGCTGCTTGGCTTCACTCTGCTCGTTGTTGTGATCTTCGTATTCCACGGCGGCACCGAAGCGCCAGTTTATGTGAATGCGCTGTTCCGGTTCCTCCACACCCTGTTTGGGATCATGTGGATTGGCCTGCTTTACTATTTTAACTTCGTGCAAATCCCGACGATGCCGACCGTCCCCGCTGAGTTGAAACCCGGAGTTTCGAAATATATAGCGCCTGCTGCGCTGTTCTGGTTCCGCTGGGCCGCACTGGCGACTGTCGTCATGGGCCTCGTCATCGCGGCGCACCCGCCACAGCAATATCTCATCGAAGCACTGACGTTTCAGCAGGGATACCGGATGATCGGCCTTGGCATGTGGTTGGGCCTGATCATGGCATTCAACGTGTGGTTCGTGATTTGGCCTAATCAGAAAAAGGCGCTCGGCCTTGTTGAAGCCGATGCTGATACAAAAGCGAAGGCCGCGACCACAGCGATGATGTTCAGCCGGACGAATACGCTGCTGTCGATCCCCATGCTTTACTGCATGGTGACGCAGGGCGTTCTTGGCGGCGCTTAGGGTTTTGTGGGCTGGCGCACCAAGACAAGTGCCAGTCCGACCAATGCCGCACCGACAAGATCGGGCGGTGCGAGCGTTTCATTGAACATAAGCCAGCCGCTCAGCGCAGCCGTGATCGGCTGAGTTAAGAGTGACAGGCCGATGATAAGCGGACTCATCCGCCCCAGTGCATAGACCATCAACCCCTGCCCCACGACCTGACTGCACAGGGCAAGCGCGATTAGCGGCGTCCAGTTCGACGTCATCACTTGCTCGCCCATGACGTTGGCGAGGATTAGCAACGGTATGGCGCTCGCCAATGTTGACAACGCCAGCACCGGCAAGGGGCTAAGCGTTTCGCGCGCGCGGGCCATTGCGACAAAGTACGCCGCGTAAAACACCCCTGCAAGCAAGCTGAGCAGGTCACCCACCAGATGTTCGGGCGACAATTCCGCGCTGCGCCCCATCAGCAACCCAGCGCCCGCCGCCGCCATGACGAGCGCCAGCACTTGCCGCCGTGCGGGCCAGACCCGCGCGACAACAAACCCATAAATTGGAAAAATGAAGCTCGCCGAATTGCCGAACAATGTCGCATTGGCGATTTTGGTCTGCATGATCCCGAGATGCCAGCTGGCGAGATCAGCGGCAAACAGGACACCCGATGCCGCAATGATTAGCATCAGCGCGGGTGTCATCCGCCCGCTCGATTTCGGCCCGAAGCGCGCCATCAGCGCCAGCAGCGGCAGCGCGAGCGCCATCCGCCAGAACGCGCTGGCGATCGGCCCGGTGTCGGCCATCCGCACGAACATCGGCCCCAGCGCAAGCAAGGCACTGCCCAGCAGCAGTGCCGCGAGTCCAAATCGCGCGCCCCCAAGTTTTTCTTCGCTGGCGGTTGTCCCCATGCCTCGCCATATGCGCGAGATCATTCCCGTTTCAAAGAGGAACCCGTTTATGCCGTCGCTGTTCGATCCCGTTGCCCTTGGTGCACTTCATGCCCCCAACCGAATTTTGATGGCGCCGTTGACGCGCGGACGGGCGACACGCGAGCATGTGCCGACGGCGCGGATGGCAACCTATTATGCGCAACGCGCGTCTGCCGGACTGATCATCAGCGAAGCGACGGGGATTACACTTGAAGGATCGGGCTGGCCATACGCCCCTGGCCTGTGGAGCGACGAACAGGTCGAGGCGTGGAAACCGGTCACCGACGCCGTGCACGAAGCCGGCGGGCGGATTGTTGCGCAGCTCTGGCACATGGGGCGCATTGTTCACCCAAGTTTACACGGCGTGCATCCCGTCTCATCATCGGCAACGACGGCACCTGGCAAGGCCCACACCTATGATGGCAAACAGCCTTATGTGGAGGCGCGTGCGCTTGGCCTTGATGAAATCCCGCGTTTGATTGGCGATTATGTCCATGCCGCGAAGAACGCGATGACGGCGGGGTTCGACGGGGTGCAACTTCACGGCGCGAACGGCTATCTGATCGACCAGTTCCTGCGCGACAATTCTAATTTCCGTGATGATGCTTATGGCGGGTCGGTTGAAAACCGCATCCGTTTACTCAATGAAGTCGTCACGGCGCTGGTCAGCGAAGTCGGCGCGGACCGGACGTCGGTGCGCCTGTCGCCCAACGGCGTCTCGCAAGGTGCCAATGACAGCAATCCAGAGATCTTGTTCACAGCAGCAGCCAAAGCGCTGGCCGCGCACAAGATTGCGTTTCTTGAACTGCGCGAACTTAATCCGTCCGGAACATTCGGTGCCAGCGAGGTTCCCAAACAGTCACCCGCGATCCGTAAGGTGTTCCCCGGACCCTTAATTCTCAATCAGGAATATGATGCAGTGTCGGCACAGGCGGCGCTTGATGCGGGCATTGCGGATGCGATCAGTTTTGGTCGAGCCTTTCTCGCCAATCCCGATTTGCCTGCACGATTGCAAAGGGGTGCGGCGCCTAACGAAAGCGAAATGGCCACATGGTATGCTCAAGGAGACGAGGGCTATATCGACTACCCAACGCTCGAGCCGGTTGATGCCTGACTTGTCCCATAATGGAACCACTTTAGGGCAAAATAGTTTTATGATAAGCTGAGTCACTAGATGCCGATTGAGAGAGCATCGAGGGAAGGCCGGGGCCGCGCGTAAATTCGATGGAGTGAAGCGATGGCAAACCGTGGCGTAGGGTTTTTCGACAGCAAGGGGCAGTTTTTCCGCACGCCCCAAGAAGCAACGCAGAGCGACCTTGCGGGCATTCTCGGGCGGATGGGCGAGGGTGACAGTCTTGCGCCCGGCATTGCCAAAATCCTGTTCGATAAACGGCGCGAGATTGAACATATCTTTCGTGACCACGACGACATGCTTCAGGGCCGCGCGACCGATGCGCAAGGGCGATCTGAAGATAAGTCCGATTCGAATGTCACGGCGATCAAACCGCTTAAATCGGCCTGATCCGTACGTCCTTATTCAACGGCAGGGAAAGCGCTTGGCCATGTAATTGGCGAAAGCTGCGCGCACGCTTAGCCTTGTGCGCTCGGCGGCGGGCACGGAACGAAATGCCGCGAGCAGTTCGTCCGAACTCGTTTTGACCGTGCCGAGCGGCGGTGGGCAGCTCTGCGGTGGCCGGCCTGCTGCGATATCGGCGCGATAGGAAACTGACGCGCCTTTGAGTTCGGCCTTCAGCAGACCAATGTCCGACGAGAACATCGCCATCATGCCCCGCGCTTGCAGCACCTCGGCTTTGCCGAGAAATTCAGCGACAGTCATGGCTTGGGCGCCCGCCGGTGACAGCAGCGCGAAACCGGCGGTAACGACAGCCCCCCGGCGCAACACCTAAGCCCCTGCCGCCGCAGGGCCGCCAATGCCGCCCTTGGGCCGCTTCGATTTGGGGATTGACGATCCGCCGACAATCGCTGCTGGCCCTTTGTCCTTGCCACGGTCGCGATCGATGGGTTCGCCGGCAATCGCGCGTTTCGATTCATCGCCTGAAAGCGTTTCATATTCGAGCAGCGCTTCGGCCAGCTTGTGCAACTGGTCAAGATTGTCGGTCAGCACTTGTCGGGCCGTCGCTTCGCCTTCCTCAACAAGCACGCGGATTTCCTGATCGATCAGCCGCGAGGTTTCTTCGGAAACATTCTGTGATCGCGCGACACTATGGCCAAGGAAAACCTCATCCTGATTGTCGCGGTAACGCAGCCAACCCAGCTTTGAAGACATACCATATTCCATGACCATCGAGCGGGCCATGTCGGTCGCCTGCTGAATATCGTTCGACGCGCCGGTGTTGAGCTCGTCGTTGCCATAGATGAGCTGTTCGGCAATGCGGCCACCGAAGGCGAGCGCAAGCCGCGCCTTCATCTGCTTCATGTTCATGCTGAACCGGTCACGTTCGGGCAGGTTCCATGTAACGCCCAGCGCACGGCCACGCGGGATGATCGTCACCTTGTGCAACGGATCGCAATGCGGGACATGCAGCGAAACGAGCGCATGACCGGCTTCGTGGTAGGCCGTCGCTTTCTTTTCGTCCTCGGTCATCACCATCGAACGCCGCTCGGCCCCCATCATGACCTTGTCCTTGGCTTCCTCGAACTCGAGCATCGCGACAAGGCGCTTGCCCTTGCGTGCGGCAAGCAAGGCAGCTTCGTTGGCGAGGTTGGCCAAGTCAGCGCCCGAGAACCCCGGCGTTCCGCGCGCAATCGTGCGGAGATCGACATCGGGGGCGAGCGGGATCTTTTTGACATGAACTTCAAGAATTTTCTCGCGGCCCTCAATGTCGGGACGCGACACGACGACTTGCCGATCAAAACGGCCCGGACGGAGGAGCGCGGGATCAAGCACGTCGGGGCGGTTGGTTGCCGCCACGATGATAATCCCCTCGTTCGCTTCAAAGCCGTCCATTTCGACAAGCAACTGGTTCAGCGTCTGTTCGCGCTCGTCATTGCCATTGCCCAGCCCTGCGCCACGATGGCGACCGACTGCGTCGATTTCGTCGATGAAAACAATGCACGGCGCGTTCTTCTTCGCTTCGGTGAACATGTCACGCACACGGCTCGCGCCGACGCCGACGAACATTTCGACAAAGTCCGATCCCGAGATGGTGAAGAACGGCACACCAGCTTCACCAGCAATCGCACGCGCGAGCAGTGTCTTGCCAGTCCCGGGCGACCCGACAAGCAATGCGCCCTTGGGAATCTTACCACCGAGGCGCGCAAATTTGGTCGGATCCTTCAGAAAATCGACGATTTCCTGCAATTCTTCACGTGCTTCGTCGATGCCTGCTACGTCGGCAAAAGTGACTTTGCCTTCCTTCGCGGTCAACATTTTGGCACGCGATTTGCCGAAGCCCATTGCACCCCCGCCCGCATTTTTCTGCATCTGGCGCATGACGAACACGGCAAGGCCGATCATCAGGACAAACGGCAGCGCTTGATAGAGGAGCAGCATCCAGATCGACGCCGTTTCCTCGGGCTCAGCCGAAAATTTGACGTTCGCCTTGGTCAAACGCTCGATCAGCTGCGGATCATTGGGACGATAGGTGCGGAAAGCCTCACCGTTCGACATCGTGCCCGAGACGATCTCACCGGCAATCTTCACGTCCTTGACCGAACCTTCGTCGACTTTTGCGATAAAGTCCGAATAGGCCATGCCGTTGCCCGCTGCAGGGCTGGCCTTGCGACCGTCAAAAACCGAGACAAAGACAGCAAGCGCGGCGAGGATACCGACCCAGATCAAAAGGCTCTTCATCCACGGATTGCCATTCGGCGTCTTGTCGTCGTTCATATCTGCCTCGCTTCTGATGCTATAAATAAGGCGAATTACCTTAATGACAATGGAACGGAATGCAGATTCATTGCGGGTCGTGCGTCCGGCGCGGTGGGGCGGGTTGAAAAGTCCAAAGTCTGCCACCGCGCGCGATCACAGTGCCGAGGGTTGTGACGCTGCCGTTGGCAAGGGTTTCGATCAGCCGAGTCAGCGCCTCACCCCGCGGTTGGCTCGCGGAATTGACGCGGCGGAGGCAACGCAGAACAACGCGGCGGATGACTTCGTCGGGGAAATCATGGCCGTTGCGGTCGAACGAAATGATGCCATCGCGTTCGATGACATGGCGACTTTCAATTGCATCGACTGACCATTCAATAGCAGCATCGGCATCGGCAAGGGCCGCGGCGCTTGCGGCCACCGCAAGGGGGTCGAGCCAATTCGCCGTGGTAAGGGCTTTGCGGAGTCGCGCCCGGTCATAGCGGTCGTCGCGATTGGAGGGGTCATCGACGGGGATGATGCCAACTTCGTCGACCAGCGCGACCAGTTCGGCGCGCCGCCAACCCAAAAGAGGCCGCACAATCCGTCCCTGTCGCGCTCGCACGCCCGACAAACCCGTGACACCCGATCCCCGATTCAGCCGCATGATCATGGTTTCAAGCTGGTCATCGGCATGATGCGCCGTCAACAGCCAGTCGATACTCCGGGCTTGCATCCAAGCGGTGAGCGCCGCGTATCGCGCGGTGCGTGCCTGCGCAGAAACATTGCCCGGCGGCAGCGCTTCGAGCGTCAGAATTGCATGCGGAATGCCGCGTGTCGCGCAGAGATCGGCGACGAACAGCGCTTCACCACGCGCTGCAGAGCGCCGACCATGATCGACCGTGGCAGCTTCGACATGTCCGGGGAAAGCGGCAGCAGCCAGCAGGAGAAGCGCCACACTGTCCGGTCCGCCCGAAACCGCAATGCCGATGCGGTCGTCCGGCCTCGCATCCGTCAGCCGCGCGAAATCATCCGCAAAGCGGCCAACGCGCGTATCAGGCAGCGCATTTTGCGTCAGCACGGCCCTTGGTCGCTTTCGCTTTCAGATCTGCGCCAAGCCGGGTCCCGTAAACGTCGTCAAGTTCAGCATAGACCTTGCACGCATCAGGCAGCTTTTTAAGCTTGGTCAGCGCTTGCCCCAGCCAGTAAAGGCTTTCGGGCGCGCGCTCCCCTTTGGGCATTTTCTGGTAATTGTCATAAAGCGCAACACTCGCCAGCGCGGGCTTGCCCTCGTCATAATAAGCGCGCCCGAGCAAGTTTTGTGCATAGCTCGCACGGCGATGCGACGGATATTTGGCGACAAACTCCTTCAGCTTCGTCTGCGCTTCGGGATAGAGCTTTGCCGAATAAAGGCGGAAGCCATAGCTATAGGCATCCTCCACGGCGTCGCCAGTCGCCGGGATTTCGACCGCCGCGATTTGCGCTTTCCGGGCCGCATCGGGCTTGGTGGCGACAACGACCGGCTTTGTAGCGGGTGGCGTCGTCGGGCGCGGGACTGCCGTCGAGGTTGCGGGTTTGGGCGTTACAACGGCAGGTGTTGCCGCAGCGGGTTCTGCGGGGGCGTCGGCACTGGGCAAGCGCGCTTCGATCCGCTTGATCGCTTCATCCTGTTGCCGGTTGCGAAACTGCGCTTGCTCAATTTGGCCCGTCAGCGTGGCCAGCGACTTTTCCAGCGCGTCGACACGCGATGTAAGGTCGGCAATCGGTGAGGTTGCGGGCGATCCCGCAGCCACGCCGGGCACTGCGATCCCGCTTTCGGGCTGAACAGGCACGCCTTGGGGAAAGACCGTGCGCTGCACTGCTTTCATTTCCTTTTCGAGCTTGCCGACGCGCAGGTCGATTGCGCCTGTTTGCGCCAGGGCATTGCCCCAAGATACGCTTGCAAGCAGCGCTGTAATCCCCAGTTTCAATCGCATAACCCGTCCCCACTCAATCGTTTTTTATAGTGCCGGTGTTTGTGGCGTCGATCCCGTTGTCGTCGGCGTCACCACAACCGGTGGACGCGCCGCCAACGCAGCCGCACTAATGCCAACATCCTTGATCGACTTCTCCGCCGTGCCCAATGGCGCGACGTCGCGGCCATCCACAGTGACTTTCAGCCCGTCGGGTCGCCCGGTCAGGATCATCGGATTATTCGCATCGGCAGGGACCGTATAGCGCTCGCCGACCGTCATTTCTTTCTCGAATAGCTTCGTTTTGGAGGCATCGTAAACGCGCAGCCAGACGGGTGCGGTGGCCGTCAGGACGACTTCACCGGTTGCAGGGGCGGCCGCGACGGGGATTTGTGGCACCGCTGTTGTTGCAACGATCACAGGCGGCGCAGCAGGCGATTCGCTCGGCACGGGCGTCACCGCATCCGGTCCCCAATAATTCGACCGCCATGTCCAGTAACCAATTGCCAGCACCAGTGCTAAGACGGCAGCCGTCCACGCCAGCAATCGCGACGGCACGCGCGACGGATCGGTGGGTTCATAGGGCATCAAGTGCGTTGCCGGGTCTTCGCGACCAAGGTCTTCGCGCAGCTGCACGATCAATGGCGCTTCATCCGCACCAACGGCACGGGCATAGGATCGAGTGAAGCCAAGCGCGTAAGTGGGCGATGGCAACGCCGCGTAATCGCCGCGCTCGATCGCTTCGAGATGGCGCAACGGAATGCGGGTTTTGGTGCCAATATCGTTCAGGTCGAGGCCCGCAGCCTCACGCATCACGCGAAGGCGTTCGCCCACGCTTTGCGGGAACAAGCCAGCTTCTGGCAGTTCGGCATCGACCATTATTCATATTCTCCCCGCCCTCTTTGCGACCAATGGGCGGTGCGCCTTTGTCTCAAATCGCAAGGGGTGCGTCAACTCAACGTCTGCGGTCCCATTTTCGCTCCATGCTTAGGCGATTTCGACATTCTTTTCGCGCGCCCAATCGGCAAGCACGGCGCGCAAGTTGCGGTGCTTGGCCCCGAGAAAAGCTGGCATTTCGGCGCGTAATGCTGTCACATCGAGCGAACGGATCATCGCTTTGACAGGGCCAATGGCCGCAGGCGTGATCGACAATCGGTCAATGCCAAGGCCAATTAACGCCATGGCTTCGAGGGGTCGCCCGCCCATTTCCCCACACACGCCCACCGGAACATTATGCGCTGCGGCTTCGCGAACGATCCGCGACAGGAAACGCAGGACAGCCGGGGACAACCAGTCATAGCGTTCGGCGAGCTTTGGGTTCGCGCGATCCGCAGCAAACAAAAACTGCGTCAGATCATTGGTCCCAATCGAAAGAAAATCGAGATTGGGGAGCAACACGTCAAGCATCTCGGCAAGCGCGGGCACTTCGAGCATCGCGCCATAGCGCACGGCATTGGGGAGCCTCTTGCCGCGCTCACCAAGCCATTTGCGCTGCGCTTCAAACAAGGCTTTGGCTTCGTCAAATTCCCATGGCTCGCTCACCATCGGAAACATAACGCTCAGGGTCCGCCCGACACCTGCCTCAAGCAGCGCGCGCGCTTGCACTTTCATCAGGCCGTCGCGGTCGAGCGCGACCCGCAGTGCCCGCCAGCCCATCGCCGGATTTTCCTCGCCATCCTGCTCATCGGACGTCCGCAAATAGGGCAATGCCTTGTCCCCGCCGATGTCGACAGTGCGAAAGATAACCGGACGATCGCCAGCCGCATCGAGGACGTCGCGATACAGACGCTGTTGCTGCGCGCGCTGCGGCAGGGTGGCAGAGACGAGGAACTGGAATTCAGTACGAAACAGACCGATTCCGTCGGCACCGGTTACGTCCAGCGCAGCGACGTCATCGCGGAGACCGGCATTGACCATCAACTGGATACGCACGCCATCTTTCGTGACTGGCGGCTGGTCACGCAGCGCGGCGAAACTCGCCCGCTTTTTCTGGCCGATCAGCAGTTTGGATTCGAACGCCTCGTCCATCGGCTGGCTCGGGCGAACAATGACCGTGCCCTCAGTCCCATCAAGCAGCAGCGCGTCACCATCGGCGACCATCCGCCGGACATCCTTGACGCGACCCAGCACCGGAACCCCCATCGCGCGGGCCACGATTGTGACGTGCGCGGTCAGCGATCCTTCCTCGAGGATGACGCCCTTCAACCGCCGCCGGTCATATTCGAGCAGTTCAGCAGGCCCTAGATTGCGCGCAATAAGGATTGTGTCTTGCCGCAGACCCGCTTGCGCCGCCGTGCCCAATTGGCCCGAGACAATGCGCAACAGCCGGTTTGCCAGATCCTCCAAATCGTGCATCCGGTCGGCAAGCAACGGGTCGTCGATCTGGCGCATCCGCATCCGCGTCCGTTGCTGGACACGCTCAATCGCGGCCTCCGCTGTCAGGCCGCTGTCGATGGCTTCATTGATCCGACGCCCCCAGCCTTCGTCATAGGCGAACATCTTATAAGTATCGATGATTTCACGCGTTTCGCCGTCGACGCCGAATTCGGCTTGGCTCGCCATCCGGTCGATCTGTTCGCGCATCTTGTCGAAGGCGGAATAGACGCGGTGACGCTCGGCCTCGGTATCTTCGGCAACGGTATGTTCGATGACGATGCGCGGCTGGTGGTAAACGGCGTGGCCCCGCGCCATGCCCTCGACCAGTTTCAGGCCGCCGAGGCGAACGCCCTGCGCCGTTTGGACTTTGTCGCCGTCACGGCGTGTTTCATCGACGAGCCCTGCGTTGGCGATGAGTTCGCTGAGCACCATTGCCACTGTTTGCAGTGCTTCGATCTCGACTTCCTCATACCGGCGCGGTTCGGCATGTTGGATGCACAGCACGCCGACGGCAGCTTCTCGCCGGACGATGGGAACCCCTGCGAACGAATGAAACAGCTCCTCGCCAGTCTCGGGTTTATAGGCGAAATCAGGATGCGATGTCGCTTCATCGAGGTTGAGCGTTTCGACATTGGCGGCAATCGTGCCAACCAGCCCTTCGCCCAACGCAAGTTTTGTGACGTGGACCGCTTCCTGTTTCAACCCGCGCGTCGCGTAAAGCTCGAGAACACCGTCGCGCAGGAGGTAGATCGAACAGACCTCGCTCGCCAGTGCTTCGGCAATGATCCCGGTGACTTGATTGAGCTTAGCCTGCGCGCCCGTTCGCGCCGCCATAACCTCGTGAAGCCGGGTCAGAATTTCGCGAGCGGAAGCGGCGGCAGTTGGCATGGGCTCAGCGCTATCAGATTGATGAACGGCTTTCGAGTGCTGACGAAGCTTCGGCCATCAATGTCGCGATTATTTCAGCGACGGGCTCTTCGGACTTGACCATCCCCACTGATTGCCCCGCCATCAGCGACCCATTTTCGACGTCGCCGTCAATGACCGCACGGCGCAATGCCCCTGCCCAATAATGTTCGATCTGAAGCTGAGCGTCCATCATCGCAAGGCCGCCTTCATCAAGCGCTCGAGCAACTTCGAGTTGCTTGGCGGTGAACAATTCAGTCCCGGCATTCTTCAGTGCGCGGACGGGGATGACTGGCAAGCGCGGATCGATCTGGACACTGGCGATAGCATCGCGGGCCGAAGCGCGGAAAAAGGCTTTTTTGAAATTGGGATGCGCAATGCTTTCAGTCGCGCAGGCAAAGCGCGTGCCCAGCTGAACCCCCGCCGCACCCATTTCGAGGTAGGCAGCAATCGCTTCGCCGCGCCCAATGCCCCCAGCGACAAACACAGGAACTTGGTCAGCGACTTCGGGTAGGATTTCCTGCGCCAGCACTGATGTCGACACGGGGCCAATATGCCCGCCGGCTTCCATCCCTTCAATCACCAGCGCATCAACACCGGATCGGATCAATTTCTTGGCCAGGCTCAGCGCGGGGGCAAAGCAAATAGCTTTCGCTCCGCTCGCCTTGATCGCATCAAGGCTACCCGACGGCGGCAAACCACCGGCGAGGACAATATGCGTCACATTATGCTTCGCGCAAACACTAATCAAATCCATCAGCATCGGGTGCATCGTGATCAGGTTGACGCCGAACGGCTCAGTTGTGCGCTTTTTCGTTTCAACGATTTCGGTATCGAGCAGATCAGGCGTCATCGCCCCGCAGGCAATTAGGCCAAAGCCGCCCGCATTTGAGATGGCGGACACCAGGTGCCGTTCACTGATCCACGACATTGCGCCACACATGATCGCGGTTTCCGAACCCAGAAATGCAGTGCCGCGCGCCATGAGGTCGGAAAGATGCGTGGTGGGTGTTTTGATGTTCATGTCAGCCATACCCGCGCCATGCCCGCGCCGCGCCGGACGCGCAAGCATGGGCGCGCCCTACCCGGCTGATATGCGGTTGGCGATCAGATCATCGACAACCAGGGGGTCGGCCAGCGTCGATGTGTCACCCAGCGTCGAGACATCGCCTTCAGCTATTTTGCGCAAGATGCGGCGCATGATTTTTCCCGACCGCGTTTTGGGGAGTGACGGGGCGAACTGGATCGCGTCCGGCGCGGCGATGGGCCCGATTTCGGTGCGGACCCAGTTGATCAGTTCCTTCGCCAGCGTCGCATTGCCCGTCTCTCCGACGTTCAACGTAACATAGGCATAGATGCCCTGTCCTTTGATCTCATGCGGCATGCCGACGACCGCGGCTTCGGCCACCTTGGCGTGAAGGACAAGCGCGCTTTCGACTTCGGCCGTGCCCATGCGATGGCCCGAGACATTGATGACATCATCGACGCGACCGGTGATCCAGTAATAGCCGTCCGCATCGCGCCGCGCGCCGTCGCCGGTGAAATATTTGCCGGGGAATGTCTGGAAATAGGTTTCGAAAAAGCGTCGGTGGTCGCCCCAGACGGTGCGCATCTGCCCGGGCCAGCTGCGTGCAATAACAAGGCAGCCTTCCGCCGCCCCGTCGATGACGCTGCCGTCGTTGTCAACGATCTGCGGCTCGACACCCGGAAGCGGGAACGTCGCAGAGCCTGGCTTCAGCGCTGTGAAAGCAGGCAGCGGCGCAATCATGCCCGCGCCGGTTTCAGTCTGCCACCACATGTCGATGATCGGGCAGCCTCCGCCGCCGACAACGTCGTGATACCAGCGCCACGCTTCGGGATTGATCGGTTCGCCGACGGAGCCGAGAAGGCGGAGCGAGGCGCGGCTGGTCGCGGTCACGAAGCTATCACCTTCGCGCATCAGCGCCCGCAGCGCGGTCGGCGCCGTAAATAAAGTTTGCACCTGATGCCGGTCGATCACTTCCCAGATGCGCGATGCTGTTGGCCAGTTTGGCACCCCTTCGAACATTAGCGTCGTGCCGCCGTTGGCAAGCGGCGCATAGACGACATAGCTGTGTCCCGTGACCCAGCCGACATCGGCCGCGCACCAAAAGATCTCGCCGGGTTTATAATCGAAACAGATTTCGTGAGTCATCGCCGCCCACAACAGATAGCCGCCCGACGTGTGGACCACGCCCTTGGGCTTACCCGTCGAGCCCGATGTGTAGAGGATGAACAACGGGTCTTCAGCGCTCATGGGTTCGGGAGCACAGTCGTCGCTCACGTCTGCTTCATGCAGCCACATGTCGCGGTCGGGATGCATCGTCACATCGCCGCCGGTGGCTTTAACAACAATGACTTTTTTCAGGCGTCCCGCGATGTCGGCAGCTTTGTCGACATTGGCTTTCAACGGCACGCGCTTGCCGCCGCGACGGCCTTCGTCGGCGGTTACTACGATGCTTGAGTCGCAATCGGTAATGCGCCCAGCCAGCGCATCCGGCGAAAAGCCACCGAACACGACCGAATGGATCGCGCCGATCCGCGCGCAGGCGAGCATCGCAAACGCGGCTTCGGGAATCATCGGCAGGTACAGTGTGACACGATCGCCCTTTTTCGCCCCGGCCGCTTTCAGGACATTGGCAAAGCGACAGACTTCGGCATGGAGTTGCTTGTAGGTGAAACGGCGCGGCGTTTCCGAAGGTTCATCAGGTTCCCAGATAATCGCAACCTCATCCCCCCGCGTCGCCAGATGCCGGTCGATGCAATTGGCACTGACGTTTAGGACGCCATCGGCAAACCAGCGAACACCAAAGTTCGCTTCGGCGAAACTCGATTCGTCCATCGTCGTCGGCATCTGAACCCAGTCGAGGCGCTTTATTGCACGACGCCAATAACTGTCGGGATCGTTCAATGATTGAGCATAAGCCGTAGCCGGATCACCGTTTGCGCGCGCCACCCAATTGTCCGGAACGGGGACGATCATGTCAGTCATAGTTGCATCCTCGTTAGCGACCGAAAGTTAGCCCAAGCCAGAAGGTTTGTGGCGTTCCCAAATCCTCTACACCCGTCGATGAGATGCCCGAAACCACTTTTTCGTCGAACAGATTTTCGGCGCGGGCAACGATACGAAAGCTGTCGAATATCGGCACGCTGATCACTGCGTCGATCGTCAACGCCTTGGGCAACTGACGGGTCTGGAGGTCATCCTCGAACTGCCCGCCCGCGTAGCGCAGGCTGAGCGACGCTTGCGCGCCGGCGGCCGGGGCATAAGCTAACGTCGCGCTCCCCTGATGCTCGGGCGTTTGCGCCGGGCGTTTTCCGTTGAGCGGCAAGGCAGTGCCGCTCGCGCGAACACGCGCATCGGTGTAAGCGTAGGACGCGGACAGTTTGAAGTCATCGAGCGGCACTTTGGCGGTGGCTTCGATCCCTTTCACGTCGATGGCGTCCACGTTGAGGCGCTGGCGGAACACGCCGCCTGCTGCGACGAAGCCGACTTGCGGGAATATGGCAGGACCGGTGCCGAGCGTGACGTTGGCAATAGCACCGTCAAGCCGGTTCCAGAACGCCGTCAGCCCGAGTGTCGCCTTGCCACCATGAAGCGCGATGCCGCCTTCGAAACCTTTAAGATTTTCCAGGCCAAGAGCGCCATTGGCAGCAGTCGCATCAGCGCCGACGCGGAATGGTCGGTAAAGCTCGTTGAGCGTGGGCACGCGAAAGCCCGTATAGCCTGCCGCGCGCAAGTCGAGTGCATCGGAGAGTTTCAGCAACGCGCCGCCGCGAAAGGTGGGGCGGGTGCCCGAACGGTCTGAATATTTAAGGTCAAGTGTCGCCAGCCCGGTCCCTGTTGCGCTCTCTGTCAAATAACCGCCGTTGACGGACCAGCGATCAAGCCGCGCGCCGCCCGTCAGCGTCAGCGGGCCTATGCTGCTGCTCGCTTCGATAAACCCGCCGAAGGTCGTGTTTGTACCGCCCGCGCGGCGCAAGCGAGTCGCGACGCCCGATTGATAGCGGAAGAACTCGTTGGTGCTTCCCGACGCATCACGGATATCGGCCCCAATGCGCAGGCCGTTATTGTCACCAACAGGCGGGCGAATTTCAATTTTCGCCCCGAGGCCGAGCGATGGTGTATTGAACTGGTCGAGCGTCGTTATCGTGCTCGACCGGTCGGCTGCCGTCGAGACGAAGCCCGAGCGGAAACTGCGTTCCTGCACATAAGCAAGCGCTTCGTATCCCCAGCGTCCACGTCCCACCAGTTTTAGGCTGGCATCGGTGCCCCGGCTTCTGGAGGCAGTTCCAGCGAGGCCGCGCAGGCGGTGGTCGTCGAAAACCAGGGCGCTTGCCTGCACTTCGAGAGCAGAATTGATCGGCGCAACACCGCGCACGGCGACGCTCCATGCGTCATAACGTGCGGGAATATCGGCATCGCCGCGCTGGAACGCGGGGATCAGGAAATAGCCATCACCACGATCCCAGCCTGCGTTGAGGCTCGCAAAGCCATCACCAAGCCGTTGGACAACGCCGCCCGACACTTCGCTCGCAGTGCGGCTGCCCCCGAAAACACGCGCCGAGACACCGGGCAGGTCGTCAGGGCCGCCGCTTGCCAGCTCGATTGTTCCCGCAACCGCGCCCACGCCGAACGCCCCCGCCCCGCCACCGCGTGTGACACGCGCCGACGCCAAGCGTTCGGGTCGCAATGCCGAAAATGGAATATAGCCGGTAAAGGGGTCCGCCTGCGGCACGCCATCGAGCAACACAAGCGCGCGGCTCGACGCATTGCCGCCGAGTGCACGCAAGGTTGCGCCCTGACTTGTCGGGTTCGCGGCGCGGCTATCAGTGCGGCGGAACTGCTGGAACCCCGCGACGTCACTCAGCACATCCTCGATCCGGCCCGATGCACTTAGCGACAGACGGTCGCGGGGAATAACGACGCTATCATAGGCTTCAATGCCAATCGGCGCATTAAGACCGCGACCCGTGACGATAATTGGGTCAGCTTCGTTGGCGAAGGCAAACACAGGAATTGCAAGGAAGGCACCGCCGAACAGGAATCGCATCTGCGTGCTCCTAACCGCAAGGCGAGAAGAGGTCACCCACCTTGCACCGCGCCCCTTACCCGCTAAACACACCGCCATGGATCGTATTCACATCAGAGGCGGCAATCGCCTGTCGGGGCGCTTGCCGATTTCTGGGGCCAAGAATTCAGCATTGACGTTGTTGCCCTGTGCGCTGCTGACCGACGAGCCGTTAACGCTGCGCAACCTGCCGCGTCTCGCTGATGTCGACAGCTTCGGGCATCTGCTCAACCAGCTTGGCGTCTCGACGATGATCGAAGGCGCGCGGCCCGAGGATTTCGGTCGCGTCATGACCGCGCGGGCGCAGCGCGTGACGGCAACCACTGCGCCCTACGACATCGTGCGGAAAATGCGCGCGTCGATCCTCGTGCTCGGGCCGATGCTGGCGCGGATGGGCGAGGCGACCGTCTCGCTGCCCGGCGGCTGCGCGATTGGCAACCGACCGATTGATTTGCATTTAAAAGCACTCGAAGCGTTCGGCGCGACAGTGGAAATGCTCGCGGGCTATGTGAAGGTCTCTGCGCCCGGTGGCCGCGTTCCGGGCGGCACGATGCGGTTTCCCATCGTATCGGTTGGCGCCACCGAAAATGCGCTGATGACCGCCGTCCGCGCCAAGGGCACCTGCATCATCGAAAACGCGGCGCGCGAGCCCGAGATTGTCGACCTGTGCCGCTGCCTGATTGCGATGGGCGCGAGCATCGACGGCGTCGGCACTGAAACACTAACCATTGAGGGGCGCGACCGGCTCCACGGCGCAACCTATGCCGTAATGCCCGACCGGATCGAAGCGGGCAGCTATGCCTGCGCGGTCGCGCTTGCGGGCGGCGAGATTGAACTGGTCAACGCCGACCCGAGCGAAATGGGCGCAACGCTAGATGCGCTCAAGGAAGCGGGCGTCGGCATCGAGACAACAACATCGACAATCCGTGTGAAATCCGATGGCAAGTTGGGACCGCTGACGCTCTCGACCGCGCCGTATCCGGGCTTTGCCACCGACATGCAGGCACAGTTTATGGCGATGCTCTGCATGGCCGACGGCGCGAGCGTGCTGACCGAAACCATCTTCGAAAACCGCTACATGCACGTTCCCGAACTGGCGCGGATGGGCGCCGATATTCAGGTTCGCGGGCGGTCGGCAGTGGTGCGCGGCGTTTCCGAAATGAACGGTGCGCCGGTGATGGCCACCGACCTGCGCGCGTCGATGTCGCTGATCATCGCAGGCCTCGCGGCGAAGGGCGAGACGCAGGTGCAGCGAGTGTATCATCTTGATCGCGGATATGAACGGCTGGAAGAAAAGCTGAGCGCCGTGGGCGCTGACATTGAGCGGGTTTCCGACGGCTGAGGTGAACGAAGCCGACTTCCTCGCCCTCCTCCGCCCGCTGGCCACGCATCCGGCGGCGCGCGAGTTGACGGATGACGCGGCAGTGCTCGGTGAGCTGGTCTTCACACACGACATGCTGGTCGAAGGAGTGCATTTCTTGCCCGACGATCTGCCGGAGGATGTCGCGTGGAAATTGCTGGCAGTGAACCTGTCGGATTTGGCGGCAAAGGGGGCCACGCCGGTGGGGGTCTTGCTCGGGTATCCGCTTTCCGATGATGAATGGGATGCCGCCTTTGTCGAAGGCTTTGGTGCGGCGCTGGCTGCGTTTGATGTCCCGTTGCTTGGTGGCGACACAGTGAAGGGGCCGCGTATTTTGTCGCTCACCGCGATTGGCCGGAGTGCGGTTGCGCCGTCGCGATCGGGTGCGAAAGCAGGGGACGCGCTGTACGTGACCGGGGTGATTGGGCTGGCGGGGTTGGGGCTGGCGCTTTGTGCTCCTGCGAAAGCGGGAGCCTTGGCAACAGACACTGCATCTCGTTCGACAGGGCTCCTGCCTTCGCAGGAGCACGGGGCCATTCAAACCTACCGTCGCCCAACCCCGCGCCTCCTCGAAGGACAGGCCCTGGCCCCTATCGTCCATGCGATGATGGATGTCTCCGACGGCCTCTTGATCGACGCCCAACGCATGGCCGCCGCTAGCAACCTCGCACTGGCCATCGACCTCGACGCCATTCCCCATGAAGGCGAAATCATGGCTGCGATCACGGCAGGCGATGATTATGAACTGCTTTTTGCCGCCGCGCCGGACACGCAAATTCCCGTCCCCGCCACCCGCATTGGGGCGTTCGTCACAGGCACCGGCCTCACGCTCCATAATAGCGATGGCCCCGTCGCCTTACCGCAGCGGCTCGGCTACACGCACGGATAAGGTTGCATTGCGGCGCGCCATCCCTCTATAGGCCCGCGCATTACTGCTGGGCGAAAGCACGGCTCGTCGACGACTAAAGGGGTTTTCCAGCCATGAATTTGGTTCTTTTCGCCATCGCGTGTGGCTTTCTTGCTGTGCTCTACGGAATTTTTACCAGCGGCCAAGTGCTGCGTGCTTCGGCGGGCAACGCCAAGATGCAGGAAATCGCTGCCGCTATTCAGGAGGGTGCGCAAGCCTATCTGTCGCGGCAATATCGCGCAATCGCGGTCGTCGGCGTTATCGTCGCGGTGCTCGTCGGCTATTTCCTCGGGTTAACGTCGGCAGTCGGGTTCCTTCTCGGGGCGATCCTTTCGGGGGCGACCGGGTTTATCGGGATGAACATCTCGGTGCGCGCCAATGTCCGCACAGCGCAAGCGGCATCCGAAGGGTTGCAGCAGGGGCTGACGATGGCGTTCCGTGCCGGGGCGATCACGGGGATGCTCGTCGCGGGGCTCGCGCTCATCGCGATTGCCGGTTTCTTTGCCTATCTCATCGGTCCAGCGGGGCATGCGCCCAATGACCGTGTCGTCGTTGATTCGCTTGTTGCGTTGGCCTTCGGTGCCTCGCTGATCTCTATTTTCGCGCGTCTCGGCGGTGGTATTTTCACTAAAGCGGCTGACGTTGGCGCTGATCTTGTTGGCAAGGTTGAAGCCGGAATCCCCGAAGACGATCCTCGCAACCCTGCGGTCATCGCCGATAACGTCGGTGATAACGTCGGCGATTGTGCCGGTATGGCCGCGGACTTGTTCGAAACCTATGTCGTCACCATCGGTGCGACGATGGTGCTGATCGCGCTGCTCGTGAAGGGGTCGGGCGACGCCCTGCTTCCCCTCATGAGTCTCCCGCTCCTGATCGGCGGCGTCTGCATCATCACGTCGGTACTTGGTACCTACTTCGTCCGCTTGGGCAAAAGCACGAACATCATGAACGCCATGTATAAGGGCTTCATCGTGACCGCGGTGTCGTCAGCCGTCGTGATCTGGTTCGCCACCCAATATGCGCTGGGCGACATGGAAGCCGTTATAGGTGCCAACCTTGACGGCACCGGCGGATTTACCGGCCGTATGCTCTATTATTGTATGTTCCTTGGCCTCGTCATAACGGGCCTGCTGATCTGGATCACCGAATATTACACGGGCACCAATTATCGTCCGGTGCGGTCGATCGCCAAGGCATCCGAAACCGGCCACGGCACCAACGTGATTCAGGGGCTGGCGATCAGTCTTGAATCGACCGCGCTGCCGACGCTTGTCATCTGTGCGGGCATCATCATTGCCTACCAACTGGCGGGCCTCATCGGCATCGCGTTTGCAGCAACCTCGATGCTCGCGCTCGCGGGTATGGTTGTTGCGCTCGACGCTTATGGACCAGTCACTGATAACGCCGGCGGCATTGCCGAAATGGCGGGCCTCGACGACAGCGTCCGTGCCAAGACCGACGCGCTCGACGCGGTGGGCAACACGACCAAGGCTGTGACCAAGGGCTATGCCATTGGCTCGGCGGGTCTGGCGGCTCTCGTGCTGTTCGCAGCTTACACAACCGATCTCGACGAGTTCTTCCCTAACCTCGACGTCGATTTCAGCCTGAAAAACCCCTATGTCATCGTCGGGTTGCTGCTCGGCGCGCTCCTGCCCTATCTCTTCGGCGCGATGGGCATGACCGCCGTGGGCCGTGCCGCGGGCGAAGTCGTGAAGGACGTTCGCGATCAGTTCGCCAAGAACCCCGGCATCATGACGTATGAGTCGAAGCCCGACTATGCCCGCACGGTCGATCTGGTAACCAAGGCAGCGATCAAGGAAATGATCATCCCGTCGCTGCTCCCGGTCCTTGCCCCGATTGTGGTGTATTTCGTGATCACTGCGGTTGCGGGACAGGCTTCGGGCTTTGCAGCCCTCGGTGCGCTCCTTTTAGGCGTCATTGTCGGCGGCTTGTTCGTCGCCATTTCGATGACGTCGGGCGGCGGCGCGTGGGACAATGCCAAGAAATATATCGAAGACGGCAACCACGGCGGCAAGGGCAGCGAAGCGCATAAGGCAGCGGTCACGGGCGACACGGTCGGCGATCCCTATAAGGATACGGCCGGCCCTGCGGTCAACCCGATGATCAAGATCACGAATATCGTGGCGTTGCTGCTGCTCGCGGCGCTGGCGCACGGGGCCTAACGACGTCGTTTGATGGCGAACATGCTACCGCGTCCGGACCATCCGGGCGGGGTGGCGTCGAGCTGTTTTTAACATTTGTCAGGCGACGACGTTGGCGACGCGCAATGCTGTGATTTCGGCATCGCTTAGCCCCAGCACTCTGATCAATATATCATCGGTATGCTGCCCCAGCACGGGTGGTGCGTCGGGTATGGGCTGAGTTTCGCCAGGCCATTTGATCGAACGGTTTACGATCGGAATTTTACCCAGCGCGGCATGGTCGGTCTCGACCACCATCTCGCGTGCTACCGCCTGCGGCTGCATCAGCGCATCACGCACACCCAGGATCGGTGCGTGAGGCACTTGATGCTGAATCAGCAATGCCGCCAGCTCGTCGAAACTGTGTTTTTCGGTCTGCTCCGAAATCAGTGCATCGACGGCGTCGCGATTGGCCTTGCGCTTTTCGAGCATGTCATAGCGCGGATCGTCAATATACACATCAAGCCCCAGCGCGCGGCATAGATTGGCCCAGAATGCATTGGTCAGGCAGGCAATGACCATCAACCCATCACGCGCCGGAAAGACGCCGTAAGGCACCAGATTGGGATGCTGCGTCCCCTGTGGCTTGGGATTCTCGCCGGTGTGAAAAGCAATCTGCGGCAGATAAGACAGCAGCCCCATAAGTCCATCGAGCAAGCTGACATCGATCAGGCGGCCCCGCCCGGTCGTCGTCCGCTCATAAAGCGCCGCGAGGATACCGATTGGCCCATTAATCCCGCCAACCAGGTCGCCCATTGGAATGCCGAGGCGCGTCGGCGGGCGATCACGCTCGCCGTTGACGCTGAACGCGCCTGACAGCGCCTGCGTCACGATGTCGAACGAGGGATAATCGCGCAACGGCCCCGTCATACCGAATCCGGAAATCGCGCAATAGATCAGACGCGGATTGATCGCCGACAGCGTGTCATAGCCGATCCCGAGCCGGTCCATCACCCCGGGGCGATAGTTCTCGACGAGAATGTCAGACTGCGCTGCAAGATCACGAGCGAGCGTAACCCCCGCCTCGGTCTTGAGATTAATAACGATACTTTTTTTTCCGCGATTTATACCGAGGAAATAAGTGCTGTGGCCCTGATCAAATGGCGGAAAGGTCCGTGTGTCGTCGCCATCGCCCGGCGGCTCGACCTTGATCACTTCGGCGCCGAGATCGGCCAGTGCCTGCGACGCAGCGGGGCCAGCAAGCACGCGGCTGAAATCAAGCACGCGGATGCCGTTCAGGGGGCCCGGCCAAGTAGGAGCCTGCACATCAGTCATGCGTTACCTGTGCCTTATGCTTTTTCTGAACAACAAACGACTGGCTGGGGCGGCAGGATTCGAACCTACGAATGGCGGCATCAAAAGCCGCTGCCTTACCACTTGGCGACGCCCCAGTGCGTCCTTCGCGAAGCGCGCCTTTACTGGGGGTTTCGGTGGTTTGCAAACAGTTCAGTCGATGCGCTGAACCCAGCCATAAGGGTCCACCGCTGTCCCGCGCTGAATACTGACGAGCCGGTCGCGCAAGCGCTGTGTGGTTTGCCCGGGGCCGCCCGCGCCAATCATGAATTTACCTTGATCCGTCGTCACGCTGCCAACCGGCGTGACAACAGCGGCCGTGCCGCAGGCAAAGCTCTCGGTCAGCGTTCCGCTTTCCGCGTCGGCGCGCCACTGATCGATGGCATAGGGCGCTTCCCGCACCGTCAATCCCTCGTCGCGTGCCAGCGTGAGCAGCGCATCGCGGGTAATGCCGGGCAGGATCGTACCCGACAGCGGCGGTGTTTGCAGTGACCCATCTTCGAACACGAAGAACAAATTCATGCCGCCAAGCTCCTCGACCCAGCGTCGCTCCGCCGCGTCTAGATAGACGACCTGATCATAGCCCATTTTGATCGCCTGTGCCTGCGCAACAAGGCTGGTGGCGTAATTGCCGCCGCATTTCGCAGCGCCCGTGCCGCCAAGGGCCGCGCGCGTGTAGTCCTGCGACACCCACAGCGAGATCGCGGGTGCATCGCCCTTGAAATAAGCGCCGACAGGCGAAGCGATCACGAGATAGAGATACTCCGCAGAAGGTTTCACGCCGAGAAAGACTTCGCTCGCGATCATGAAGGGACGCAGATAGATCGACCCCCCGTTAACATCGGGGAACCAGTCGCGGTCGGCGCGGACCAACGCTTTTACGGACTCAATGAACAAGTCTTCGGGCAATTCGGCCATTGCCATCCGCTGCGCCGAGGAACGAAACCGCGCCGCATTCGCATCAGGGCGGAATAGCGCCATGCCACCATCCGCCAGCTTATACGCCTTCATCCCCTCGAAAATCTCTTGCGCATAATGGAGAACAGCGGTGGCGGGATCGAGCACCAGCGGTTTGCGCGCAGTGATCTGTGCGTCATGCCAGCCCTGCGCCTCCGTGTAGCGAATGAGCGCCATGTGATCAGTGAACACGCGGCCAAAGCCCGGATCGGCGAGCAGAGCGGTTCGTTCGTTGACAGCGACAGGCGCGGGATTTGGGTCGAACGCGAATTTCATACAGGGGCAGCTCCTTAGCCTTGCCTTTGGTTAGGCAATGTCGCAAAATACGTCAATATGGCTGTCCAAACTCCCGCTGCCTCCCCGCTCTTCCTTCGCGAAGGTGAAATCAGGCGTGGCGTTGAGTTGCTTTACTTTGGCTATAGCCATCTGACCCGCAGCGTGGATGATCTGCTCGCCGCGCAAGACATGGGCAGGGCGCACCACCGTGCGCTTTATTTCATTGCTCGCCAACCCGACTTGACCGTCAGTTCGCTGCTGCGGCTGCTGGCCATCACGAAACAATCGCTCGGTCGTGTGCTGACCGAACTGACGACGCGTGGATTCGTGGAGACTCGCGCGGGACCATTTGACCGGCGGCAGAAGCTCTTGCGCCTGACCAAGGCAGGCGGAGCATTAGAGGCCGAACTTTTCGATGCCTTCCGCGAGCGACTTGGTGCGGCCTATAGCCATGCTGGACAAGCGTCGGTAACCGGATTCTGGCATGTCCTCGAAGGGCTGATCCCGCCTGAGGACCGCGCGCTTGCAATTGACCTCAGCCGAAACGCGTGAGGTACGCCCTTTCGTCCCCAAATCCGTTCCGTTCAGGCTGAGCTAGTCGAAGCTCTGCCATTCTTCCGCGCTCTCGACCAAAAGAAAAGGCAACCCCCTTCGGCGAGGCTCAGGACAGGCTTCAACAAGTTCAGGGAAACCGGGTTTCTTGGGCCAGCTCGCAGTTACGCGCCTCCGAAGCCTTCAGAGCGACCGTTGCCAAACGGATGAGCGCCGCATCCTTGTCAAATACGTCAAGACCATTGCGCGTTGACCCCCCTTTACCGGCGACGCGTTCCGCAAGGTCGGCAGGCGAAAGAACGCTGCCCGCCGCGAGTACCCCTGCGCCTTCAACCGTGGCAATCGCGAGCCGTGCGGCCTGATCGACAGGAAGGCCGATCGCCACACCGCCTTGCGCCAGAGCATCAATGAAACGATAAACGAATGCGGGACCTGATCCACTGAGTGCCGTTACGGCATCGAAATGCGCTTCGTCCGCGATCCATTCGACAAGACCAAGCGGCGCCATCAGGTTCATAACCGCATTGTGATCGTCGACGCTGGCATCGACGTGCAGCGCAACTGCACCTTTGCCAATCGCGACAGGGAGATTGGGCATGATCCGCGCCACACCGCGCGCTGCCGGAAACAAGTTTTTCAGCGACGCAATCGTCGTCCCCGCAAGGATCGACAGCAGTAATGCATCCTTTGACGCCGCCTGAAGCCCCGGCGCAACGTCGCCGAGCATCTGAGGCTTCACGCCTAGCATCAGCATCGTCGGCGGCGCTTCATCGGGCACCGTACGCAGGACGCGAACATCGCTGCGCGTCGTCCTTGGACTGATCACCGTGACTCGTGCCGGGTCCATCCCGACGTCAAGCCAGCGCGACAGCATCGCTCCCGCCATATTGCCACAACCGATGAGCCAGAGCGTGTTCACGCTTCGCCGCGCGTTTCGACCATCGCGGCGGCAATCGCATCCTTGGGTGATTTGCCGCCCCACAGAACAAACTGGAAGACGGGATAAAAGCGGTCGAGCTCGTCGACCGCTGCTTCGATCAGTGTTTCCGCCTGATCAAGCGACAGACCGGGTTCGTCGCCGTCCAGCAAGACGGCGTGGCGAAACAGCACAGTGCCGGGCGTTGCCCACAATTCGAAATGGCCTAGCCAGAGCTGTTCGTTGACCAGACCGATGGTTTCATAGACCGCCGCCATCTGGTGGCCGGACACAGTTATATCGGGGAAACCGAGAAACTGGAGCACGTTATCATCATCACGCCACACACCGCGCAGTTCGTAACTGCCCCATGCCCCTTGTGTTGACGCAACGATTTCCTCGTCACCAACGCGCTCGTTCGACCAGCCATGCGCCTCGAACCATGCCTCTAGCATGTCAATCGGCGCAGCGCTGCTGCCGTCATCGTCGATCTGAACCACTCTCATGGCTTACCGCGTGGCGCGGGCGCGGCAAAGTCGCAAGCGTCGCCGCGACAAATCTGTGGATAAACCGTCAAGCCTTCGGTTTGGCCTTGGGTTTTGCGTCCATCGCGTCAAGCCGCGCCTTCAACACATCGACTTCATCGCGTGCCGCGGCTGCCATGGCTTTGACCGCTTCGAATTCCTCGCGGCTGATGAAATCGAGGCCACCGATCCAATCCTTGGCTTTCGACCGCGCCGACGCTTCGGCTTCGCGGCTCATACCCGCAATCGTGCCAGCAGCGCCGTTTACAAATTTGGCGAGGTCGTCGAAAATCTTGTTGTCGGTCTGCATTATGCGGCTCCCGTAAAGTCAAACATCAATCTGGGTAACCGGACGCGCCGGCGCAAGGGTCTCGGCATCGGGATTTAAAACATGCGTCTGCCAATTCAGGATCGCGGCAAAGCATAACCAGAGCATGTAAGGCACCAGCAGCCACGCCGCCGCCGTCCGCACCCGACCGAATGCGATGGTCGTTGCGATCGCAAAGGCGAGCATGAACAAGATCAGGAAGAAGGCTGCAAAAACCTGATGCGCGGCGAAAAACAGCGGCGACCATGCAAGGTTCGACACGAAAGCGACGGCAAACAGGGCAAGCGCATAACCGCGATAACGATTGCCACGCGCATTCAGGACCATTGCAAGTGCAATCCCGAGCATGACGTACAGCACGCTCCACGCTGCGCCAAAGGCCCATCCCGGCGGCTGGATCGCGGGTTTGATCAGCGCGTCATACCACGGATTGCCGAACCCCGAATTTGAGATGCGGCCCATGAGGAAGCCAAGCAACACCGTCGCAGGGACAGTAATCAACGCCCAGCGGACGAACGACATGCGGATTTGCGACGGCGAAGCGAGTTCATTCATCCTTATGCCTTAGCGGGGTTGCCGCAGCGCACAAAGTCTCAAATATCGGTCGATAAGCTCAAGGTGAAACGGCGCGAACCATTGGGCGTAAAGCCGCCACTGTCACCAACGTTCCATCCGAATGTATTGGTCACATTGCTGACCAGAGCGCGCACAAGCACGGGTCGGTCGGACACCTTCAATCGATAGCGCATCCCGAGATTTACAATGGCGCGCGGCGGGATGCGCAATGTGCCCGCTGCATTCGCTATCCGGCTGCTCGTCGATTCAAAATAATAATCGAGCGACAGCGCCGGATGTTTGGGCAAACGATAGTTTAGACTGAGAATAGTCTTGCGCGGGGTCGCGCCGATGGGTTGCCGCCCGTCATTCAGTTTCTGGTCGATAAGCAGATTGCCCAAAACCATGTTGAGCCCCGGTGCCACTTTACCCGCAACCGACAACTCGACGCCGCGATGGCGCACCTCGCCGAGCTGGCGAAAACGGTCGGTTGTGTCGAGATTGAAATAAGGTTTCGAAACCTCAAACACCCCAACAACGGCAGTGACGTTCGAGCCGATTTTCCAACGGACCCCAGCATCCTTTTGAACGGTGCGGATCGCCGGCGGCGCTTCGTTGAAATTGGTCGCATTACTGGAGGCCACAGGGCTCTCCTCCAGCCCCCGCGTATAACCAGTATAGGCCGCGAGGTTCGGCGTTATGTAAAGCGCGCCTGCTGCACTCACCAGCACCGGCGAATCGCGCGTCACCGGAATGGCCGGCGACGGCGCAGGATCAACCACTGATTTGGTGTAGCGCGTCTTTTGCACACCGACCGTCAATTCGCCGACGTTCAGCCATTTACCCTCATACGACAAGCCGACCGTGGTCTGCGTCACTTTATCACGCGATTTTGCGCCAAACATAGCAACGGGTTCGGGGCGGAAATCGGGAATATCGCTGCGGCTGGTGCCCAAATCGATGACATCTTCACCGCCATAGCTCCGGTCTTGTCGACGGGCCCGGAACGAGGCCGTGAAAACGTGGCGGCGCGATCCTTCGGTAAAGCTCCGCCCGATCCGCAATTCGCCCGACGTCGATTCGCCAGTATCACCGCGCGAGATGATCGCACGGCGACGCCCAACAGTGCCATTGGCCAACGTGCGCGACATCAAATCGGCGACATTCTGATCGACCTTATAGGTCGAACGGAACACGCCCAGCCGAACATCGAACCCAAGCGGATCAGCGCGCACGACCGCACCATAGTTCGACTGCACGCCCGCATACTGGGCCCAGGGTTGCCCCGTAAAGACATTGCGCGGGGCACGTTTGGGCAACGTCAGCCCGCCGGTAAAAATGATCGGCAGCGCTTCGAAGCTCCAGTCGCGTGTCGTGCTCCAGAACGGCATCACCTCGATGCCTTTGCGCGGGGCATAGCGGAGCGAAACTGCCGCCGAGAGGCTGTCATCAATGGTGCCATATTGAGTGCCGCTATGCGTCCGGTCGACGCCTGCCGCGATCCCCAGCCTGTCACCGTCAATCGGGATTTGCAGGTCGAGCTCGCCCGAAATGCCTTTCCACGGCCCTTGTGTGATCTGAACCGAGGTCAGCAGCTTGTCACCGGGCTTGGCAAGTTCATAATCAATGACGCCCGTGGGCGCCGGAAAGTTATAGCCCTGCGCCGAAATACCGACGCGGACGCTCGACCCACTGACAAGGCGGCTATTCACGTTCGCTTGGAGATCAAAATACAACCCCTCGATGCGAACATTGCCCGCATCAATCGGTGAAAAGCCGCGCACGCTCGAATCACTATAGATGCCGATGGATTGGTCACCGACGCTTTTACCAAATGCATCTTCAGCCGCAGTGACGGCGTTATTATCCGTCTTCTGTGCAAAGGCGGGGTGCGTCACAATGACAGCAGCCCCAACTAATATGCGCGACGTCGACCCCATGATCACTGGCTCGCACGGCCTCTATTCAAGGTCAAGCTATGGTAAATGCTTGGCTGTGACTTCTGGGCCACAGTTGCGATTCGCAGCAATCAGAAATTCGACATTGCCTTCGGGGCCGGTGATCGGGCTTTGCGTAATGCCTTCGACAATCCAGCCCTGCGCGGTGATCCATACCGCGACCGCGTCACAGGTCGCGCGGTGCACGGCGGGATCGCGGACGACGCCGCCGCTTTCAACCAGTTCGCGTGCGGCTTCGAACTGCGGTTTGATCAGCGCCAGCAGGCGGGCGGTTGGCGAGGCGAACGTCAGGGGTCGTTCGAGGACTTTGGCGAGGCCGATGAAACTGGCATCGCAGACGATCAGGTCGATGGCTTCGGGGATGTGGACGGATGTCAGGATACGCGCGCTGGTCTGTTCGTGGACGATGACTCGAGCGTCCTGCCGGAGTTTCCAGGCGAGCTGGTTGGTGCCCGAGTCGACGGCGTAAACCCGGGTTGCGCCGTTGGTCAGCAGGACATCAGTAAACCCGCCGGTCGACGACCCGACGTCCATCGCCACCGCGCCGCGCACGTCCCAGCCGAAATGCGCCAGCCCATGCGCGAGTTTGATGCCGCCGCGCGAGACCCACGGGTGGTCGCGGCCCTTTACGGTCAAGTGCGCGTCGTCGGCCACCGCCTGCCCCGCCTTGTCCACCCGCCGGTCGCCGATGAAGACGATGCCCGAGAGGATGAGTGCCTGGGCATGCCCTTGGTTATCGGCAAGGCCAAGTTCGACAAGGCGTTGATCGGCGCGGGGCTTAGGCATCAGACGGGACGCGATTCGCGGGCGAAGTTCACGAAGTTCTCACTATGAAGCCTACACGAAACCGGCGACGCCTTGGCGGTTTTCCTTGGGTTTCGATGATAAGCCATCGCTGGGGACGCTCGCAAAGGATTTCCTACATTGCAAGGGGGATTGATTTTGCACGGTAGCGCGCTACCATTACGCGATGAATGATTTGAGTCCCGAAAGCCAAAACAAGTTCGCCGCCTATCGCGCGCGCAAGAAGGCGGCTGGGTATAAAGAAATCCGCCGTTGGGTGTGGGACGTGAACTCACCCGCGTTTATCGAGCAGTTGCGGCGCGAGGCTGAAGTCCTGAAGAACGCGCCCGAGGAAAAGGAAGCGATGGATTTCATCGAGGCCGTCATGGCCGAGACGATGAAAGATCATCCCTATTGAAACGCGGTGATATCGTCCCGGTGGCGTGGACGGGTGACTATGGAAAGCCGCGTCCAGCCGTCGTCATACAAGCCAATCAACTGACCGAGAGCGGCGCCGAGTCGATTTTGGTTTGCCAGATGACTAGCGACCTACAGTCTGCCAGCATCCGTCGCATCACCGTCATTCCGACGCCGGAGAACGGGCTGCTCAAGCCGTCGCAAATCATGGTCGAAAAGATCTTCGCGGCGAAGCGCGAAAAATGCGGCGCAGTGATGGGGGTGATGGACGAGGCATCAATGGACGCGCTGGGCGATGCGTTGATGTTTGCGGTTGGGTTGATGGGGTGAATTTTGGAGCTGGGTAAATGACTGACGCGGGATCGGAAGGATCGAGGGGCAGCGTATGGTTACTATTGTGTTGACGGTGGGGAAGCGGCGCGCGGTTTATCGGAGGTGACGGTCAAACCGTCAGAATTCGAGCTATCTAATTGATATACCGCATACACCGACGCACCTACGCCCAGTCCAAAGAGCAGCAACGACAATATCGTGAAGAAAGCAACGGTGTAATTCTCGCCCCTTGAAATCAACTCGGGAGCGTTCTGCTTTCCTACTACGATTCTTTGAAAGCGACGAAATGCAAACCAAGCAAGTAGCCCCGACATCGATCCCGCTAATATCAAACCGGCAGCAAAAAACACAATCGGAAATAAGGAAACCTTGGCTACAACACTTATATTATCAGCTTGAATTACTGCTGCGCCAATTGAAAGAAATCCAGCAGCGTGACCCAACGTTATTGAAGTGTAAAACCGACGGAACCAAAACGCCCGCTCTTCCCTTGCAACCTGAAGCTCCGCTTCTTCAAATTGCCGTTTACGATCGTCGACCTTGGTCTTGTGCCTCGTCAGCCATCCTTGGGGATGAGGCAAGCTTTGATGGGGCTTAGCAACCATTTTTGATAATTGTTACATACATCCTAAGCCCGAACTTCCTCGACTACCCCCACGCTGTTCACCCGCAGCGCCTTCAAAACCGCATCCACGATTGCCGCCGCATCCAGACCCGCTTGGGCATATTGCACTTCGGGTTTGTCGTGATCCTGAAACACATCGGGCAGGCGCAAGGTGCGCAATTTCAGGCCCGCATCAATCAGCCCTTCGTCGCTCGCCATTGTCAGGACATGCGCACCGAGGCCGCCGATGCTGCCTTCCTCGACGGTGACGGCGACTTCGTGGGTGGTCAGGAGTTTGCGGATGAGGTCGACATCCAACGGTTTGGCGAAGCGGAGGTCGGCCACTGTTGTCGAAAGCCCCTTGGCTTCCAGCGCATCGGCAGCTTTCATGGCTTCTTCGAGGCGGGTGCCCAAGGACAGAATCGCCACCTTCTTCCCCTGCCGGACGATGCGGCCTTTGCCGATTTCAAGTTGTTGCGGGACTTCAGGAAGCGCCACACCCGTCCCATTTCCGCGCGGATAGCGGAAGGCAATCGGGCCGCTGTCGTGCAGCACCGCCGTGTGCGTCATGTGGACCAGTTCGGCTTCATCTGATGGCGCCATGACAACAAAATTGGGCAGCGTCGCCAGATAGGTGACGTCGAACGATCCGGCGTGCGTACAACCGTCCGCGCCAACCAACCCCGCGCGGTCAATGGCGAAGCGCACGGGCAGGTTCTGGATGGCGACGTCATGCACGACCTGGTCATAAGCGCGTTGCAGAAAGGTCGAATAGATCGCACAGAACGGCCGCATCCCCTGCGCCGCCAACCCGGCCGCGAAGGTTACGGCATGCTGTTCGGCAATGCCGACATCGAACGCGCGGTCGGGGTGCGCCTTGGCAAATTTGTCGACGCCAGTGCCGCTGGGCATGGCCGCCGTGATCGCGACAATACGTTTATCGGTCTCCGCGATTTTGGCGAGCGTTTCGCCGAACACATTCTGGTAGCTTGGCGGGCCCGGCGGGGCTTTCGCCTGAACGCCCGACACCACATCGAATTTCTGGACGCCGTGATATTTGTCGGCGCTGGCTTCGGCGGGGGCATAGCCTTTGCCCTTTTTCGTGACCACATGGATCAGGCACGGCCCTTCGGCAGCATCGCGGACATTTTCCAGCACGGGAATCAGGTGATCCATGTCATGCCCGTCAATCGGCCCAACATAGTAGAAGCCGAGTTCTTCGAAAAACGTGCCGCCCATTGCCATGCCGCGTGCGAATTCGTCGGTTTTCTTGAGACTCAAGTGCAACTGGCGGGGCAGTTTACGCGCAAGTCGCTTGGCGAGATCACGCAGGCCGAGGAACTCGCGGCTCGACACGATGCGCGCGAGATAAGCCGAGAGCCCGCCGACCGGCGGCGCAATCGACATGTCATTGTCATTGAGGATGACGACGAGGCGATTGCCCGCCTGTTCGGCATTGTTCATCGCTTCATAGGCCATGCCCGCCGACATCGATCCGTCACCGATGACGGCGATGGCTTTGCCCGGCTTGTCGTTCAGCTTGTTGGCGACGGCGAAACCCAAGGCGGCGCTGATCGACGTCGAGCTATGCGCCGCGCCGAACGGATCATATTCGCTCTCGGTGCGCTTGGTGAAGCCCGAAAGCCCGCCGGGTTGGCGCAGCGTGCGGATGCGGTCGCGGCGACCAGTGAGGATCTTGTGCGGATAGGCCTGATGCCCGACATCCCACACCAGGCGATCCTCGGGCGTATTGAACACATAGTGGATCGCCACGGTCAGCTCGACGACGCCAAGGCCCGAACCGAGATGCCCGCCCGTCGTGCCCACAGCCGAAATCATTTCGGCGCGCAGTTCGTCGGCGAGCTGGCGGAGGTCGGACGCGGGGAGTTTACGCAACTCGGCGGGGGTATTTGCCGTGTCAAGCAACGGCGTGGCAGGTCGAATGGACATGGCGCATAATAGGCGTTGATTTAATCAACCGCAATCCGCCCCGTTTCACCGCAAAAAAGGCATTGAGATTGGCAGTGATGCAGCGCATATCGCCGTGATGGATACAGACATCGCTCAGCTGAAACGTAATCGTGCGAAGGTTTTCGCGATCGCTGCAGGCCTGTTCCTACTCGGCTCGCAGGGGCCGGACTTCGGTGACCTGTTCGACGATCATTACAATGAACGCAGTGAGCGTATCGTGGCCAAGATGGACCGTATTGACCAAGCCGCTGATGAAGCTTCCGATTTCGCCGATCGCGCTCTTTTACTAGCTGAGCGTGCTGCCGAAGCGGCTGAGCGTGCTGCAGCGAACGATTAACCGCAGTCCGCGCATTTCCCACGCACTTCAATAACGGGACGCAGTTGCTGAAACCCGGCACCTGTTGCGGCTGCGCGAACTTTCGCGGTCACGCTGTCGTCGTCGAGATGCGTCGCCTGTCCGCAATCGTCGCAGACGAGGAAGATACAGTCATGGACGCAATCGGGGTGCGCATTGGCGACATAGGCATTCACGCTTTCGACGCGGCGGGCGATGTTGGCGCTGACGAACAAGTCAAGTATGCGATAGACGCTGTTCGCGGCAATGCGACGACCTTCGGATTTCGAGACCGCTTCGGCGATGTCATAAGCACTGGCGGGTTTTTCAAATTTAGAAAGCACGGCATAAATCGACGCGCGCATGGCGGTCCATTGCTCGCCAGAGCCTTCAAGTGCAGTTTGCGCCGCTTCGGCCATCGGCCTGCCATGATGAAGTGTGTGATCGTGAACGCCCATACCGCGAATGTAGGCGCGTGTTAGACCAATGCCAAGCGATTGAGGAAATGGCCGGTCGCGAGCAGCGCCACACCGAGCATCGTCGCGACCATTTCATAACCGCCGTGCGGGAGCGTTAATGCCGCAGCCATAACCCCAATGCCGAGACCGCCGATGGAGGGGGGCAAAAAGCGGCCATGTGTCAAGATGCCATTACCAAGGGCAGCAATACCGAGACCGAGCGCAAGGACGAGGCCGACTTCATGGACAATCGGGCTGCCGAGCAACCCGCCAACCGTCGACAAGGTGCCGAGCAACAACGCCGTCGCGAGGCAATGGACCAGACACAGCCCCGATACCATCATCGCGACGCGGTCCATACTTCCGTTTCTGATGACGTTCGTGTTCAAGTTCGACTCCTGTTGAGCAACCTATGGCACTGCCGCCGCGAAGTTACAACATATCATCCTTATAAAATCGGGAGCCTAACCCGCCTTTAAGCGTTACCGTGACTGAAGTGAGGCGTATCGATGCTTATCATGTTTGGCCAAAAGCGCGCACAACAACTGCGTAATCGAGATAAAGCGCAGGCACTCGTTGACCAGTATGGCGACGGCGCCGAAAAACTCGTCAGTGAAAAGGTCGCTGCAACAATGTGGCAAATCCGCGACCACGCCCACTGGCAGCGGATCGGGAAGCACGTGAAAGCGCTTTTGCGCCGCTGACCGGGGGTTGTGCTGCATATGGGCAACATTATCTTGGGCTCATGAACCTCGAACTCTTTACCGATCGCGCCAAGGGCTTTCTGCAATCCGCACAGACGGTGGCGATCCGCATGGCGCACCAGCAGATTGCGCCCGAGCATCTGCTAAAGGCGTTGCTTGAAGACAATGAGGGCATGGCAGCAGGCTTAATCCGGCGCGCGGGCGGCGATGCCGAAGCCGCTGTACGTGAGACCGATGCGGCGTTGGCAAAAATCGCAAGCGTGTCGGGCGGTGGGGCGCAAGCGACCCCGGGGCTGAACAATGATCTGGTGCGATTGCTTGATCAAGCCGAACAGATTGCGAAGAAAGCGGGCGATTCGTTCGTGACTGTCGAGCGGTTGCTGCTGGCACTTACGCTGGCCACGACCACGACAGCCGGTAAGGCGCTGGCGGGTGCAGGTGTAAATGCAGACGCGCTGAATGCGGCGATCAACGAACTCCGCAAGGGCAAATCCGCGGACACCGCCGGGGCTGAAGATCGTTATGACGCAATGAAGAAATATGCGCGCGACCTGACGCAGGCGGCGCGTGACGGCAAGCTCGACCCCGTGATCGGCCGCGACGAGGAAATCCGCCGGACGATCCAGATTCTTGCGCGGCGGACCAAGAATAATCCCGTGCTGATCGGCGAACCCGGCGTGGGGAAAACCGCCATTGCCGAAGGACTGGCGCTGCGCATTGCCAATGGCGACGTCCCCGACGGGATCAAAGGCCGCGACCTGATGGCGCTCGACATGGGCGCTTTGATTGCGGGGGCAAAATATCGTGGCGAATTCGAAGAACGGCTGAAAGGCGTGCTCGACGAGGTGCGCGGAGCCGAGGGGCAGATCATCCTGTTCATTGACGAGATGCACACACTTATTGGGGCGGGCAAAACCGACGGCGCGATGGATGCATCGAACCTGCTCAAACCTGCGTTGGCGCGCGGCGAACTGCATTGCATCGGGGCAACGACACTCGACGAATATCGCAAATATGTCGAAAAGGACGCAGCGTTGCAGCGGCGGTTCCAACCTGTCTTCGTCGGCGAACCGACGGTCGAGGATACCGTGTCGATCCTGCGCGGACTGAAGGAAAAATACGAACTGCACCACGGCGTGCGGATTACCGATGCGGCGATTGTCGCGGCGGCGGCATTATCGCACCGCTATATCACTGACCGTTTCCTGCCCGACAAAGCCATCGACCTGATGGACGAAGCCGCGTCTCGGCTACGCATGGAAGTCGAGTCGAAGCCCGAAGAAATCGAAAGCCTTGATCGGCGCATCATCCAGATGAAGATCGAGGCACTGGCGCTCGAAAAGGAAAGCGACGCGGCGTCCAAGGAGCGGCTGAACACAATCCGCAAGGATCAGGCCGATCTTGAGGAGCAATCCGCCGCGCTGACCACCCGCTGGCAGGCCGAAAAGGAGAAAATCCATGCCGAGGCCAAGCTGAAAGAAGCGCTTGATGCGGCGCGCCTCCAGCTCGATCAGGCGCAGCGCGCGGGCGACCTCGGTAAGGCAGGCGAGCTGCAATATGGCACGATCCCGTCAATCGAAAAGCAGCTTGCCGAAGCGCAAGGGGCCGCCGCCGGTGCGATGCTTCGCGAGGAAGTCACCGCCAACGACATTGCCGGGATCGTCGCGCGCTGGACCGGCATTCCGGTCGAACGGATGATGGAAGGCGAGCGCGAGAAACTGCTCGCGATGGAATCAGTCATCGGCAAACGCGTGATCGGGCAGGAGGACGCGATCAAGGCGGTCTCCGCCGCCGTTCGGCGCGCGCGCGCCGGATTGCAGGATCCCAACCGCCCGCTCGGTAGCTTCATGTTTCTGGGGCCAACAGGCGTCGGCAAGACCGAGCTGACAAAAGCACTGGCCGAATTCCTGTTCGATGACGGTTCCGCGATGGTCCGCATCGACATGAGCGAGTTCATGGAAAAGCACAGCGTCGCGCGACTGATCGGGGCACCGCCGGGCTATGTCGGTTACGAAGAAGGCGGCGTCCTGACCGAAGCCGTCCGCCGCCGCCCCTATCAGGTCATCCTGTTCGACGAGGTCGAAAAGGCGCATAGCGACGTGTTCAACATCCTGCTGCAGGTGCTCGACGACGGTCGCCTGACCGACGGGCAAGGCCGCACGGTGGATTTCACCAACACGCTCATTATCCTGACGTCGAACCTCGGCTCGCAATATATTGCAAACCTGCCCGACGACCAGACTGTCGAAAGCGTCGAACCGCAGGTCATGGATATCGTCCGTGGCCATTTCCGGCCGGAATTCTTGAACCGGCTTGATGAGATCGTCCTGTTCCACCGCCTGAGCCAAGCCAACATGGGTCCAATTGTTGATATCCAGATCGACCGCGTCCAGAAATTGCTCGCCGACCGCAAGATCATTCTCGACCTGACCGATGCCGCGCGCGCGTGGCTGGGACGAGTCGGCTATGATCCGGTCTATGGCGCTCGACCACTGAAGCGCGCCGTGCAGAAATATCTGCAAGACCCGCTCGCCGATGCGATCCTGAAGGGCGATGTGCCCGATGGGGTGACGGTGAGAGTCGATGAGGGCGACGGGGGGTTGAAAATCGCCGTCTAAGCGGTCAAATTTCGTCGATCCAAGGCGCGAGAATGGGCAAAACCGGTTGCAGCTTGTCCGCGTAGTTGCGCCATTGTCCCGAGCCGTCGAACAGCGCCCCGCGCACTTGTGCCGCACTTGCGGTCCTGACCTTGCCCGACCGCGCCGTCGACCCAAAATCTTTCATGGCAGCAGACCAGGGGATACCAATGAACGCACACAAGCTTTTCGTCGTTGCGTCAAAATCACGAACAAGATCTTCATAGACGACAACATGCTTCTTCAGTGAAAACACAGCGATACATGTCTGTGTCAGGCGCATCGTCGCATCATAATGTAGGGCCGCGCGTTCGAGCGACGAAAACTCCAGCGTCATCGGATTATAAACGAAAGCGCGTCGAAAGCAGCTCCAGATCACGTCGCGCGGATCGCGCCGCATTATCAATATTCTCGCATCGGGAAAAAGCCGCGCGATGACGGGAAGCCCCATGCTTTTGGACGGGTCCATGTCCACAAAAATCTTGTTGGAAAAATCAACGCCGGCTTCGGCGACCCGCTGCCAATAAGCGGCGCGGAGAACATCTATTTCAGCGTCCGACAATGTCGCAAGCTGCGAAATGCCGTCCTCCGTCAGATAGACTTCGGCATCCTCAAGCGTGTTCGCTTCTTCGAGCGTGACGACCGTCGGCAAAGATGCCAGTGCCTGTTCGACCAGAGTCGTCCCCGACCGCGGATAGCCGAGCAAAAAGATGTGGGTCGCGACGGGACCATTCCTCGTGTCCGACGTGTCCCAACCAACAGGATTTAAGGCGGCAACGGCCCGTTCGATGCCAATGAGTCGTTCCCGCACCGCCCGCAAGCCTCCCGGCACGCCAGACAAGCTCGCAAAGCGCCGGTTGGCCGCCGCATAAGCATTATAAGCATCGTCAAATTGGCCCAGGCGATCAAGCGCATCGCCGAGTAAAGTCAGCATATCAACCTGATCATGCGCAGTTTGGCGTAACAGTTCTACGGCACGCTGATAATTCCCGTCGACCATCTCGCAACGCGCAAGCGCCATGCACGTCGCCGGATCATTCGGGCCAAGTGCATAGGCCTTCGTCGCGAATCGGCGTGCCGCCGCCGTTTCGCCCAACTGGGCACTGGTCGTTGACAGTCCCGCAAACCCTGGCGCGGTGTCAGGAGAAAGTTCGGTCACGCGCAGATAGCTTTGCCGTGCGTCCTCCAGCGAGCCCTGAGCTTCAAGAGTCAGTGCCCGTCCATACCAAGCAGCGACCATCGCCTGATCGCGCGCCAAAGCATCGTCGAACAGCGCCAATGAATGTTGCAGCCGCCCGACCTGTCGCAACGCGTCCGCTGCCGCCATTAGGATCACGGGATCATTTGGTGAAATCTGTATCGCTTTCAACAAAAGGTCGGCAGCGCCAGTTAAATCCCCCACCTGTTGTCGATGCAATGCAGCAAGTTGGTAAAGTGTTTCGTGCGACTGGCCACTGGCCAACGCCGTGTCGGCAAGGCGCGTTGCTGTTTCGAAATCCTGCGCCTTTAGGGCCGCTTGAATGCGCGTTTGCGTTTCTGCTGTCATCATTGCGGCGTGCTTATGCCGTTTGTCGCGCTATACGCAATTTTAGACGTTAACGCGGTGCTTCTGAATTGATCAGACCGCGGCTCTGCATGTCTTCGGCTTGATTTTGCGTTTGATCGCTGACCAGACGCCATTTGCTTTCAGTGCGGCAGACTTTGCGAAACCGCGCGAGCGAACCCGTGACGGGTTCGCGCTTGCAAATCATGGGTTCGGGTTTCGGCGGCGGCTCTGTTGTCGTTGTCGCGGCCACTGCAGTGGCCATTAAGAGTATCGAGAGCAGCATAGGTCCGTGTCTTCCGTTAATATGCAAACTTTATAGCTGAATTTGCCTCAGTAAACAACGGAGGGCAATCGAGCTATCCACATGGCGGTGACGAACAGGAATTGATCAAGCCGCGATCCTGCATGCTGCGAGCCTCGTCCTGCGCTTGGTCACTCACTTGCCGCCACTTGCTTTCAGTGCGACAGGCTTTCCGGAATCGCACAAGCGAGCCGGTCTCTGGCTGGCGCTTGCACACCATCTTCTCTGGTGCTGGCTGCGGCGGGGTCGAGACCGATGCGTCAGCCATGATGATCAGCAAAAATGGAAACATCGACATTCTCCCCTATGTATTACGCTTAATTTAGCACTCGGCTCGCATCGTGACAACCGCCACAGCCTTCATCACAAGCATCGCAGAATGACTGGAAAACATGATCGCATGTTGTAGGACTTGATCTGTGAAAAATTCCATTCGGCCCGCCGATTTAGTCGCCCAAGCGGACCGCTTGCTCGGTACCGGTCAGCTCGACGACGCCATTCGTCTATATGAGACCGCACTGTCTGTGAGCCCGCATCTTGCTGATGCGTGGTATAATCTTGGATGGGCGTTGCGCGCCCGTCGGCGATTCGAAGCCGCATCGCAAGCATATGGAGAGGCGCTGCGGCGCGGCGTCCGGAAACCCGAAGATGCGCATCTCAATCTGGCGGCCATATTGTCGGATCACCTGCATGCGCATGAAGCCGCTGTGGACGAGTTGAAAATAGCGCTTCGCGATGCCCCTGGATTTATTCCTGCGCACCTCAGCTTGGGAATGCTGTATGAAGATCTGGGAAATGCTAACTTGGCGCGTGAAGCTTATAAAAATGCCTTGCGCTATGCGCAGGGCAATGGGCGCGCCAATGCCCGATTGGCAATGATCGATATTGCCGAAGGGAATCATAAGGCGGCGCTGATCGCGTTAGAGGCCGCGCTTTCGCGAGCCGCGAGCCCCGCAGACGGTGCTGAAATTCTTTTTGCCAAAGCGGCGGCTCTCGATGCCGACGCGCAATATGATGCGGCATTTGATGCGTTGGTCGCAGCAAACAACCTTGCCCAAAACGTGGCGCGAAACCGATATGATCCGTTGGCGCATGAAGATTTTGTCGGGCGGCTGATTAGCGCATTCCCCGAAGCGCGCGCGGGGGTCGCAGACGGCGATGATCCACTTAGACCGATTTTTATCGTCGGCATGTTCCGATCCGGATCGACGTTGGCCGAACAGATGCTGGCGCGCCATCCCGCCATAACAGCGGGCGGCGAACTAGAATATGTTCCTGCAATCGCGAAGTCCGGTATCACGCCTTATCCCGAAGCAGTGACGCAACTGGATGACGCAGCGATCACGGCATTGCGCCAAAATTATTTTTTGGAGATGTCGCGGATGGCGACGTGCGGCATTTTCACCGACAAGCGATGCGACAATGTCCAGCACCTTGGACTGATTGATAGGCTGTTCCCCGACGCGCCGATCATCCATACTGTTCGTGATCCGCTCGATACGCTGGTTTCTGTGCTGTTCCTGCACTTTGGCGAAGGCGTGAATTATGGCCACAGCCAACGTGATGCCGCGCATTATTATGTCCAATATCGTCGCTTGTTGAGTCATTGGCGTCGCCTTTACGGCACGCGAATTCACGATGTTGACTATGATCGCCTTGTCGTCACTCCACAGCGCGAAATTGAAAGCGTTCTAACGCACCTCAGGTTGCCTTGGGATGATGCTTGCTTGGGATCGGCAGCGACCGGACAATCCGTGCGAACGGCAAGCAGTTGGCAAACACGCAAACCTCTGCACCGCCAATCATCGGGTCGGTGGAAGCATTATGCGCGGCAATTGCAACCAGCGCGACAGATGCTGGTTGACGCTGGGTACTTGTAACAGCTTAGCCGCTTGTCGCGACCAGCCCGCGATCAGCGACTGTAAACAACTTGGCCAGCCAATCCTGCTCTTCGACCGTCAAATGCGGATTCCAGACATCGAGGATCAACACGATTCGCTGCTGGGCACTGCGGTTCCATGCTTCATGCTCGATGGTGTCATCAAAGGCGAAAGCCTCTCCCTCTGTCCACTTGCGCGTTTCCCCGCCGACCCGAAAACTGCAATCAGGCGGCACGACGAGCGGCAAGTGGATGATCGTCCGCGTGTTCGTGACTCCGGTGTGCGGCGGGATGTGGGCACCGGGTTTCAGGATCGAAAAAAAAGCCGATGGCGCGCGGCCGGGCACACGATTTTGCGGAATCGCTTCGATTGCGGCCGCCGTTACCGGACAGCGCGCGCAAACGGCTTCGTTGCGAACGCCATATTCCCAGAGGAAACAGGCGCTCCAATCCAGCGAACCATCCAGTGTCGACCATTTGTTTTCGGGTGTGCCGGGATCAAGGCGGACGTAGGGTCGAAGCCCTTCGGTCGTCGATGCGAGCAACGCCACAGCCTCTGTGCGAATATCCGCAGTTTTCGCTTCGAGCGCCGCAAACCAAGAAAAAAGCTGGGGATCAAAAAATTCATCGGCCGGCAGGAAAGGGTAATAAACCCCGGCACAATCATTCGTGTAAACACGGCGACGGCCAAGCATATGATCGACACAAGCGCGAAACCTGTGTCCTCGAATGTCGACCGGTACCGAACCGGCCAATTCTTCGTCAAGCGCATCGGCATATAATCTGTTGTGATGCGCGAGAAATGATTTGCCCCGATTGACCGCTTCGACGACGCTTGGCGCGGGCGCTTCGATCCCCTCACCCAGTTGGACGACAGCACCCCAATGCCGCGCTGCGTCTGACAGACCACCTTGTCGTTCAAACAATTCTGCCAATCGCAATTGTGGGGTCAGCTGGCGCTGATCAATGGCGAGCGCGGCTTGCAGCGCCGCCTTTTCACCTGCGTCATCTTTGAGCCCCCGATGCGCCGACGCAAGATTGACGAGGAGCGCGGGCTGGCCCGGGTCCGCCGCCACTGCGCGTGAAAAACTGTCGATGGCTTTGGCAAAGTCAGCATCCGCGAGCGCGCGCATACCGCGCATATTGTGCGCACGCGGGCTGTCCGGCGCCGCAGCGAGAGCGGAGCCGATCAGCTTTAACTCGTTCGAAGCGTCCCCACGCGCACGCGCCGCTGCGGCCAGCTGGAGAAGTTCGTCTGCGTTGCCACTGTCCCTTGCCATAACATCGACTTGCCGCAGGGGCGCGCGCCATGCAAGGCTTTGGAAATGGTCAAGACACTGCCACAGCCGCTGATGCCCGACTGGCTCGCGCACCGCTATGATCCCGCAAAGGATACCGTCCATTTCATTCAGGTGGATCGCGAAACGCGCGTGCGCATCCCGTTCCTGACCGATGCGGACATTGGCGAGCGGCAACCCCATGTTTTGCGCAGGGCCGACGCACCCGTGACGAGTGGGACGGCGCCGGTACGCTATATCTTTCATTCGGCATTTTGTTGCTCGACGCTACTGGCCAATGCTTATAATCGGCCGGGTTTGGGGTTTAGCCTGAAGGAACCGACGATTTTGCAGGATCTGGTCGGCTGGCGGTATCAGGGGGCGGCACCAGCGCAAATCGGTGCTGTGTTGGGGGACGCCGTGCGGCTGCTGGCGCGGCCGTTCGAGCAAGGGGAAGTCTGCGTCATCAAGCCGTCGAATGTCGTGAATGGCTTTGCCCCCGCGCTCGTCGGGGGGCGCGACGATGTGAAGGCACTGCTGCTGTTTGCACCGTTGCGCATTTATATCGGATCAATTGCCCGCAAGGGCCTGACCGGGCGGCTGTGGGTCCGCGATTTGCTGGCGAAGCAATTGCAGGAACAGTTTGTTGATTTGGGCTTCACAGCCCACGATTATTTTCGGCAAACCGACCTCCAAGTCGCAGCCGTCGGATGGCTCGCGCAGCATGCGATGTTTGCGAGATTGGCCACAGCGATGCCGGATCGCGTGCGGACGTTGGACAGCGAAGCGTTATTAGCCAAACCAGGCGACGCGTTGACGGCGCTTGATGCACTGTTCGGGGTTTCCGACACCGCCGAAGGACGAGCAGCGGTCATTACCCGCGTGTTTTTGCGAAATTCAAAAACGGGGGATAAATTTGATGCGTCCAACCGCCAGGCCGATCAAACTGCGTCACTCGCCGCTTATAACGACGAGATCGAAAAGGTCGTAATCTGGGCAGAGAAGGTTGCCGACGGGGCGGGCATTTCGATGACTCTCCCGTCGCCGTTGCTGCTAACGCGCTAAATTTCACCAATGATACGCAAAGAAAAAGGGCGGCCTTTCGACCGCCCTCTTCTTTGTACCGTAATGGCCTCGCGTGATTAGAACTTCATGCGGACCGAAGCGTTGAACGAACGACCGAGTGGATCGTACGTCGACGGGAAGGTGTTCCCACTGTTCGCCGAGGTCGAACCGGCTTGTCCACCAACGACCGGCGGTGCGACGTTAAACAAGTTCGTCGCGCCAATCGTCAATGTCATCGTCTTCATGATGTCGAACTGAGCGCTCAGATCGAAGTAGTGATAAGCGCGGATGCGATTGAAATCGACAACTGTCCCAGCAAGTGCCGACACAGCAGGCGCCTGGTTCGTGATGGTACCACGGAACAGGTTACGTGATGCCGCCGTAAAGCCACGGGCCGCAAAATCATCAGCCTGGCCTTCATACTTCACCGACGACAGGTAACGCCAGAGCAGCGAAAGGCTCGCTGCACCAACCGACACCGTCGTACGTTGCTGGAACGAGAACTCGGGCTGAATCTGACCCAATGTCGGGCCGCAGTTCGCGCTGTAATAGCCAACGCAATCGCGATTGACTGACGTCACCGACGGCGAAGCCTTGAACTGCAAGCTACGCGTCCAGTTACCGTTGAAGTCAAACGTCAACCCGACTTCACCAATCTCGCGCTTGTAGTTCAATTTCAGGTCAAGACCGTCGGTCTTCAAACGCCCAAGGTTGGTTGTCGGCTGTGGCAGACCCTTCACAGTGCCCGTCGGGCCACTGAGACCGCCGGTTGTCGGATTACGACGGATGGTGTTGCATGCTGCCGACGCCGCCGAAGCTGCTGTCACGCTACCAAAACAAGCTTGGAGGATGTCATTTGGCGTCGCTGCCGTAATCGCATTGTTCACTCGGATGTCATAATAATCGAGTGACAGCGTGAAACCGGGGATCAGTGCGGCAGGCGCAAGAACGAAACCAACCGTGAAAGTGTCGGCCTTTTCCGGCTTGAGTGCAACGTTACCACCACCGGTCGCATTTGCCTGACCCGCTGTTGGGTTCGGAATTGTGCCGGCTGTCAGACGAGCTGCTGGTGCACCCTGCGCGGCGCAAACCGCTGTCAGATTGGCATTGCCAACAACAACTGCTCCAGCGCATGGATCGATCGTCAGGCTGGTAAGACCCGTGACGACCGGCGCAAACAATTCACCAATGTTTGGCGCACGAACCGCACGCTGATAGTTGCCACGCAGGCGGAAACCGTCAGTTGGTTCCCACGTCAGACCAGCCTTGTAAGTAAAGGCGTCAAACTTCGGCTTTGTCGACGAGGTTGGATCGTTAATCGTATACGAAGAATAACGTGCACCAAGCTCCAGCGTCAATTCGTTGAAGAAAGGCTTGTCGGCGACAAGCGGCGCGATCAACTCGCCGTAAACTTCTTTCACGTCATAGCCGCCCGCGAATGGCAGAACAGCACCACCAGCACCACCGAGTTCCGATGGGTCCTGCGCACGAGCATCAGGATCACGGTCGTAGGTATATTTACGATATTCGGTACCAATGGCGAAACCAACGGGCTCCGATGCCGACGGAACGGTGAAGCCAAGATCACCAGTCAAAACGCCACGAACTTGCGTCAGTTCCGTCGTGATCTTGGTGCTGCTCGCGCCGTTCAGGAACGCAACCATTGCTGGCGTGATGCTGCCAGCCGGACCGAAGAGGTTGAGCGGGACGCAGCCGCCAGTCGTGACCGTGCAGCTTGTCGTGTTCGTTGCATTCAACGCCTGCTGAACGCGTGAGTTAAGAACATAGCCCGAGTTTTTCTGCGTCAGTTCGCTGGCGCCATATGACCCGTTGATGTCCAATGAAATTGAATCGCTGAGACCGATCTTCACACCAGCACGCATGTCGTAAACATTGCTGCGATAGTCGCCGATACGCGGCCCGAGTTCGACCAAACGACGATAAACGCCCGGAAGGTCCAACGCAGGGTTGGTGTTGCAAGCCGCGCCAAGTGCCACGCCCTCTGCCCTACAAATCTGATCCCGAATTGTCGCATTCAAGTAAGGATTGTTGGCCGGGATCGTCAGCGTGTTACCGAAAATGCCCGATGGTGCGATGATTGACTTGATGCGGTTCTGCGAGAACAGGCCACGTGCATACACTTCAATATTGTCGGCAACTTCATAATTCGCCGAACCATAGATGCTCTTGCGATCAAGCGGGGTCTGGAAAATGTTGTAAGGGTTGAAGTTGAAGCTTTGATACTGCGGAACCAGCGCCGTCGATGCTGGGTTCAACTGCAAAAAGCTGCCATCGTCGAATGCAATCGCTGTCGGAACCGACGTCGCCGAACCGCCAGATGCACGACCATTCGTGCTGTTGACACCGAATTCTGCGAACGGACGCGTCTGATAAACCGGGTTCACCTTGGTGTAACCAATGCTCAACACGGCGTTACCGCGATCATCGGCAAAGTTGCCGCCAACGGTCAAATCGGCGCGGAACGCTTGCCCGTCACCCTTTTCCGTCAACTTGTAGCTGGCGCGGAGATCGACGCCCGAAAAGTCGCGCTTCGTGATGAAGTTCACAACGCCCGAAACCGCGTCGGCACCGTAAGTGGTCGAAGCGCCACCCGTGAGCACGTCGAGGCGGCTAAGCAATGCGATTGGAATGATGTTCAGATCGACGGCACCGTTCGCCGTCGCGGGAACCAGACGGTTACCGTCGAGCAGGACGATGTTGCGCTGAAGGCCGAGGCCACGAAGATCGATCTGGTTCGTACCGTTCGAACCGTTGTTGACCTGCGTGCCGATGCCGGGGCTGACGCCGGGGATTTGCCGGATCAATTCTTCGGCGTTGTTCGGCACGCGCAGGGCGATTTCGCCTTCGGTGATCACGTTGACCGGGCTTGACGACGTCAGGTTGGGGTTCTGGATCAGCGTCCCCGTGACGATGATTTCGTCACCCGTCGTTGCTTCTTCAGCAGCAGCAGCCTGCGGTGCCGTTTGTGCGAGAGCAGGCGCTGCGAGCGTCCCGGCGATGATCGTCGTTGCCAGCAACGTGCGACGGATTGATTTCGTAACCATAAGGTCTTCCCCTTGTTCGGTCGGGACGTCCCGAACCGTTCGTGTAAAAATTTGGCTCACGCCAATCGGCCCGCATACAATGCTGCCGAACGCTACTTGTTTAGGGGAAGCGCAGCGGGCATTGCAACAAGTCAGCAACAATCTTTCGCGCATTGAACTATCATTGTGGCATTTTCGCCACAGGTTTGCCCTCAGCGGATTGTCACGGCATGATCCGCCACAAATCTAGGGGAGGTCAAATGAGCAATCTTCGAATTTTTGTGACTTTTTTGGCCTTGGCCACACCGAGCCACGGCTTTGCGGCTGCACCGCAGGCACCAATGGCGAAACAAATCACGGCACTTCAGACCTGCCGGACGAAAGCCGATGCCATAGAACGGGTCGCTTGTTACGACAGGGCGGTCGATGAATTGACCACCGCCACCGCGTCGCAAGATCTTGTTGTTATCGAGCGTGCCGACGTTCGCAAGGCGCGCAAAGGGCTGTTCGGGTTTTCACTGCCGCGAATCGGCTTTCTGGCAGGACGCGAAGGCAACAAAGAAGATGAAGCCGATACCATACGGTTCGAAGGCAAAATCATCAGCGTAAGAGATATTGCCCAAGGCGGGTGGCAGTTCACCGTCGAGGGTGGTGCGGTTTGGATGACGCTCGAAACCAGTTTTTCGTTCAGAACGCCCGCTCCCGACCGTGTCGTCCTGATCGAACGCGGCGCATTGGGCAGCTATTCCGCCCGCGTTGGAAATGGCGGCTGGGTACGGGTGAAGCGCATTCAATAACGCCCTCAGCGCATTGCTCCTGCCAGCGGCGCGGGATCAATACGTTCTTCGTTCCATTTCATCCCCCAATGGAGATGGGGGCCGGTTGCACGGCCGGTCATCCCGATGGCTCCAATGCGTTGCCCTTGGCGCACGCGGTCTCCGACTTTCACGTCAATGCGAGAGAGGTGCAAGAACGCGCTGTTCAGACCCATGCCGTGGTCGATCATGAGGAGGTTGCCCTCGAGCGTAAACGGTGACGCCGCAGCGAGGATGACGACACCATCGACGGGCGCAATGACGGGCGTTCCCGTAGCCCCCGCGACGTCGACGCCCGAATGCGGGGCGCCGGGTTCGCCGCGGTAAATGCGTTGTGATCCAAAGACACCGCTGATACGGCCATGGGCGGGCCAGATGAAGCTCTGCCGCCAGCCGTCAGACTGCGCCCTGATTCGCCGCGCGGCATTCATCTGTTCAAATTCGCCGGGTCGGCGCGCCTGAAATTCAGCATCAGGCTGGCTAAAGCGCGGGAGGGTGGGCAGGTTTTCAATCTTCCATGCGCGCTTGGCCACGCTAATACGCTCAGTAACCGGCTGCGCATCGCGACGGAACGCGGCGACAATGGCGACCGGTGCATGATCGCGGCCGAAACCGATGATGAACCGACCATCCGGGGCAACGGCAACATCAGCGCCGTCTTTTACGAGCCGAACAGTGCCCGGCGGCACGACGCCTAGCGCGATGGTTCCCTGTTGCGGCGCGCGATTGAGCTTGAAGAGACCAATCGCAACAGGCGGCGCAGGCAGCGCAGGCTTGAACACTTCGGCTTTTGGTAGCGGCTTGGGCGGCGACGGGGCAGCAATGCAGCTGCCCGGCAATATGATAAGAACGATAGAAATCAACCAACGTCCGTAAACATTCACCGCATCAACGCCTTGGTCGCGATTGCGGCGCTGGCGTAAGCTTCCTGCCGCGCAACACTCCAGTAACGCAAGTTGTCGACCGCCACTTTTTCGCCCGTCACTGCACAAATAACATGATCACCGCTCGTGAGAATGCGAAAACCGTTCGCCATATAATGCAGCCGCGCAAGTCGGCCCGAGGGAGACATCAGCATATTCTTTTCCTAGAGCAAACTGCCCTGTTCGAGCTTATCTTTAACAGATGCGGGTGCACGCTCAACCCGCACATCCACACGATCATCGGCAAAGCGCAGCAAAAGCGCGCCGGCCGACCGAGCTTGCGCGGCCGTCATCACCGTTCCCCCGCCGCGCTTCTCGACGCGCGCATAGCCGCGCTTCAGCACGAGATCGGGATTAAGCGATGCCGCGACGCGCCAGAGTTGTGTCAGCTTGTCCCGCGACTGCGTAACACGTTGTTCAAGTAAAGCGGGGCGCAAGGCACCGCTGGCATGCGCGAGATCACCGCGCGCTTTTGCCAGCGAGAGACCAAGTCCACGCTTCAATCGTTCGGAAAGATCGTCAACACGCTGGGTTTGCGGGGCGAGCAGCGCGGCGCGTTCAGGGAACCGCTGAGCGACGGCATGATAGCGCTCTTCCGACCGCTCATGATAACGGCGCACCGTGCGCAGCGAACGTAGTCCAAGCGACTGGATTGCGGCAAACAATTCGCTGCGCACCGGCACCGCCATTTCGGCCGCAGCGGTGGGTGTAGGCGCACGGACATCGGCGGCGAAATCGCAAAGGGTGGTGTCGGTTTCATGTCCGACCGCCGAGATGATCGGGATTGTGCAAGCGGCCACCGCGCGGACGACCGGTTCTTCGTTAAACGCCCACAGATCCTCAATTGACCCACCGCCCCGCGCAACGATGATCAGGTCTGGGCGATCAGGCCCCTGCATTGCCGAAAAACCGTTCACAGCATTTGCGACTGCTGTCGCTGCGCCCGTGCCCTGGACGATTACGGGCCAGACAATGACATGCGTTGGGAAACGATCCGCCAGCCGGTGGAGAATGTCGCGGATCACCGACCCGGTCGGGGACGTCACCACACCAATTATTCTGGGCAAATAAGGCAGCGCGCGTTTGTTACCTGAATCAAACAACCCCTCCCCCGCAAGCTTTGCTTTGAGCTTGTCGAGAAGCGCCAGCATCGCCCCTTCGCCCGCCAGTTCCATATTCTCGATAATGATCTGGTATTTCGACCGCCCCGGATAGGTCGTGAGCTTGCCAGTGGCGATAACTTCGATGCCGTCAGTCGGCGCGAACGCCAATCCGTTCGTCGAGCCCTTCCACATCACCCCGTCGATGACCGCCTTGTCATCCTTCAGCGCCAGATAGCAGTGCCCCGACGCCACCCGCTTCCAGCCCGAAATCTCGCCGCGGATACGCACGAGCCCGAAAGCATCCTCGACATGGCGTTTCAGCCGCGCCGATAATTCGGACACCGACAGCGGGGCCGCGTTGTCGCCGGGGGTGGTCTTCGCTAACAGGCCCGGATCGTTAAGGGGATAAGTGTCGTCCATGAACATCCTGCTGATCGGGTCGGGGGGCCGCGAACATGCGCTGGCGTGGAAGCTGGCGCAATCGCCCAATTGCGATACGCTTTATGCGGCACCGGGCAACCCCGGGATTGGCGACCATGCGACGCTGGTTGATCTTGATGCGAAGGATCATGCTGCCGTCGTTGTCTTTTGCGGTGATCATGACATTGATCTCGTCGTGATTGGGCCAGAAGGACCGCTGGTCGATGGGCTCGCCGATAGCCTTAACATTGCCGGGGTGCCGGTGTTCGGGCCATCCAAGCTGGCTGCACAGCTTGAGGGGTCGAAAAGCTTTACCAAAGAAATTTGCAACGCCGCCAACATTCCGACGGCGAGCTACGAGCATTATACGACGAAGTCAGAGGCGCTCGACGGGCTGAGTGACTTCGGCCTGCCTGTCGTCGTCAAGGCTGATGGACTGGCAGCGGGCAAGGGCGTGATCATCGCCGAAACCGACGCCGAAGCCCGCGCCGCCATCGAGACGATGTTCGGCGGCGACTTTGGTGATGCGGGCGCATCGGTCGTCATCGAAGAGTTTATGGTCGGCGAGGAAGTGAGCTTTTTCGCGTTGACCGACGGCAAGACGGCGATCCCTTTCGCCTCAGCGCAGGACCACAAGCGGGTTGGTGAAGGCGATACCGGGCCGAACACTGGCGGGATGGGGGCTTATAGTCCGGCAGCCGTTTTCACGCCCGCCCTGCAAGCCCGCGTGATGGCGGAAATCATCGATCCCACGGTCGAAATGATGATGCTGAAAAACATGCCCTTTGCCGGCGTGTTGTTCGCCGGGCTTATGCTGACGGACAGCGGCCCTAAGTTGATCGAATATAATGCCCGTTTCGGCGACCCCGAAACTCAAGTGATGATGATGCGCTTTCAGGGTGATCTAGCGGCGCTGCTCTATGCGGTCGCCACGCGAACGCTCGCTGACCACCCGCCGCTGTTGTTCGGCGACGACGCTGCGCTCGCCGTCGTCTTGGCCGCCAAGGGCTACCCTGGCGCACCCGAAAAAGGCGGACCGATTCGCGGAATCGACGCGGCCAGCGCTGCCGGAGCTGAGGTCTTCCATGCCGGAACTGCAATGAGAGGCGGTGTGTTGGTGGCACAGGGAGGACGCGTATTGAACGTCACAGCAATCGGTCCAACCGTCCACAAAGCGCAGGAAACTGCCTATCGTGCAGTCGATTGCATTGATTTCCCGTCAGGCTTCTACCGGCGCGACATCGGCTGGCGGGCGGTTGCACGCGAACGTCAATGACCGCAGGCTTTACACATTGATTTGAAACAACGATTATCGTCGGCAACAGCAATAATGGGAGCGCACTTGGGCCATGGGACCAACCACGAAAATCATCATCGGGGCCATTGCCACCGCGCTTTTGGCGGGTGTCGCCCATGGGCCTCTCGGCCTTGGCGGCAATTGTTGCGGCAAGATTGGCACGGCGGCGCAAGCGGCAGTCGGCCCGGGCGTTACAGCCACAATGCAGGACAATCCGCTTCAGCGTGTCGTCTTGCTATCAGGTAATGTGACCGATCCTACGGCGCGTGCCGCCGCCATTGCTGCAGCACTGGCTGTGCCTGGCGTCGCCAGCGCACGCTGGATTGATGGAGATGGTGCCGCACCCGCCGTGGTTGCCGCCGCTCCTGAAGTTCCCGCTACAGCGACTACAGTCACCAATTGCCAGACCGATGTGGACGCGGCAATCAAAGGCAGGACGATCAATTTCGCCACGGGTCGCGCCGAAATTGCTGCCGACTCGCTCCCATTGGTCGCCACGTTGGCAAAGGCGCTTGCGGCGTGCGCAGGAACCACAGTCGAAGTGTCCGGTCACACCGACCGCACCGGCAACCCCGCCGCCAACCAGAAATTGTCCGAAGCGCGGGCGCAGGCCGTTGTTGCTGCAATCACCAAGGATGGCGTCCCTGCCGAGCGTTTGACGGCGAAGGGGTATGGCGCAACCAAGCTGCTGGATGAAGGGCTGACTCCGGTCGCCCACGCCGCCAATCGCAGGATCGAATTCTCGGTCGCAAGCACGGGTGCCGTCACTGCACCTGCCGCACAGTAAAAGGGGCTGCACCATGTTTCCGTTGTGGATCGAAACACTCATCCTGCTGCTGGTTGCCTTCCTGATCGGGTTGGTGATCGCTTGGTTCATCTGGGGCGGTGACGCCTCTGACTCCTCTTATTGAACGGGATGATGCGATGCTGACTCTCCTATCCTGCAACATCATTCCGCTTTTGATTGCCGCGCTGATCGGTCTACTGACCGGCTGGTGGGCTTGGGCAAACCGCGTGCGGGTTTCGCTGGCGGTTGATACGCCGCCCGCGCCGACACTGGCACGATCGCCGATCCCCGAACCCGCACCGATTCGCGTTCCCGAGCCCGTCAAGCTCGCTGAGCCTGTCGTCGTGGCACCAGCGCCGCCGCCAGTGCCAAAGCCCGCGCCGGTTCCGGCCCCTGTTGCTGTGGCAGCGGCAATGACCGCTATCGGCATTCCCGCAGCGATCGGCAAAGCAGATGATCTTTTGCAATTGAAAGGCGTAGGGCCAAAGCTCAACACGCTGCTTAATTCGCTGGGTGTATCGCGCTTTGACCAAATCGCCGCATGGGGCGCGAAGGAAATCGGTATTGTCGATGGCCATCTCGGCAGCTTCAAGGGCCGCATCGGTCGCGACGAATGGGTTGAACAGGCAGGTCTTTTGGCGACCGGCGCCATTGCCGCGTTCGAAGCCAAGTTCGGAAAACTCGACAGCGAGAATAGATAATCTCCAAGCCGTATCTTCTCGCCCTGCTCGCGGTCATTACGGCGGCGAGTTGGGCGTCGGCCCAAAATATCGACGATGAACGGCGTGCGCTCGCGAAGGCAAAAGCCGACGCGAGCACCGCAACCGAACGTGCGCGTCGCTTCGAAGCGGCTTCGGCTGCGGCCAGCAATGATGCCGCTAGGGCCCGTGCCCGCTCCGCCGCCGTCGCTGCGCGTGTGCAGTCCGCAGAAGCTGACATTGGCGCTGCCGAAGCACAAATCGCCCTCATCGAGCGCCTCCGCGCCGATCAACGCGCTACGCTTGCGGTCAAGCAAGGCCCGACCATCCGCCTCGTCGCCGCCATGCAAACGCTATCGCGCCGCCCGCCCGCGCTCGCCCTCGTCCAGCCGGGGTCGATTGGCGACATGGTTCATGTCCGTGCAATGCTGTCGGCGATCCTGCCCGTCGTCCACGCGCGTACCGCCGACGTCCGTGCCGATGTCGCCCGCGGTAAGCAGCTGCGAGTCGCTGCCGACGACGCTCTCGCAAGTCTGAAATCAAGCCAAACCGCGCTCGTTGCCCAGCGCAACCAGCTCGCCGCGCTCGCCGTCGAGCGCCGCACGGCTGCCGACAAGCTTACCGGTAATGCGATGGCCGAACAAGATCGCGCAATTGCGTTGGGCGAAGAAGCCCGCGACATTGTCGATTTAATGGGCCGGATCGATGACGACGCGAGTCGGCGCGCAAGCCTCGCTGCGCTCCCCGGTCCCATCATGCGTCCTGTCCGCCCCGGTGATTCGCGTGCGCTCCCCGCTGAAACGCCCGTCGCCGAAGCCGCGCAAGCCCCTTATCGGCTCCCCGTCGTTGGCCAAGTCGTCGCTGGGCTCGGCGAAGTGTCCGACACGGGTATCCGCGCGCGCGGCCTAACAATTGCCACGCAGCCATCAGCCCAGGTCGTCGCGCCGACCGGCGGCCGCGTTGCTTTTGCCGGGCCCTATCGCGGGTTCGGCAATATCGTTATCATCGATCATGGTCGCGGCTGGACCACGCTGATCACCAGTCTCGCCGCGCTCGACGTTAAAGTCGGCGACGCACTCGACCAGGGCTCACCGGTGGGGCGCGCCGGACCCTCGCGTCCCACAGTCACGGTGGAGTTGCGGCGCGGCGGACAGCCGGTCGATATTGCCCGGCTCATCGGTTAACCAGCAGGACTAGCGCACGGCACCGGATTCGCGATATGCTGCATCACGACCTTTAGGACACCCCATGACGAAACTTCCCTACCGCGCGTTGCTTACCGTTTCCGCCGTGGCGCTCATTCCCGCTGCAACCGCCGCGCTTGCCGCCGTTGATGTCTCCACCTACCGCGAGCTTGATGCGTTCATGGCCGTGTTCGAACGTGTCCGCGCCGTTTATGTCGAAAAAGTCGATGACAAAAAGCTGATCAAGGGCGCGATTGACGGCATGCTCGCCAGCCTCGATCCGCATTCATCCTATCTCGATGCGCGCGATTTCAATCAGATGCGCATTCAGACCGACGGCAATTACGGCGGCCTTGGCCTGACCGTCACGCTTGAGGACGGCGCAGTCAAAGTCATCGCCCCGACCGAAGACAGCCCCGGTTTCCGCGCGGGGATTAAAGCCGGTGATTATATTACCCACCTGAATGGCAACCTGATTTTCGGCGGGACGCTCGACGAAGCGGTTGACCAGATGCGCGGCAAACCGGGCACATCGATCAAGTTGACCCTGGTCCGCTCAGGGCGTGACAAGCCTTTCGATGTCACGCTGACCCGCGAAATCATCGACCTGAAACCCGTCAAATGGGAAGTAAAGGGCCAAGTCGGCTACATCAATATCAACGGTTTCTCCAAGGGAACGGGCGCAAATGTCCGCGCTGCGTTGATCGGCATCGACAAGGCGCTGGGCAAACAACCGCTCGGCTATGTCGTCGATTTGCGCTCGAACCCCGGCGGCTTGCTCGACGAAGCCGTCGAGATTTCGGATGCGTTCCTCGACACCGGCGAAATCGTCTCGCAGCGGGGTCGCGACCGCCGCGACATTGAGCGCTATTACGCCAAGCGTGGCGATTTCGCCCACGGTCTTCCTATCGTGGTCCTGATCGATTCAGGGTCTGCATCCGCAGCGGAAATCGTCGCAGGCGCGCTGCAAGACCAGCATCGTGGCATCGTCATGGGCGAACGCAGCTTCGGCAAGGGATCGGTGCAGACGCTGCTCCAGCTTGATGACACGACGGCGCTACGCCTGACCACGGCGCGTTATTACACGCCGTCGGGCCGCAGCGTTCAGGAAGGCGGGATTGAGCCTGATATTCAAGTGCCGCAGCTGAGCGACCCCGATTACAAGAGCCGCCCGCGCTTCCGCGAAGCTGATCTGCGCCGTCATCTGATTAACGAAGCGAAGGTCGACAATTCCGTGCTCGAAGACGATGCCAAACCCGATCCGCGCTTTTCCGCGACTGCCGAGCAATTGAAAGTGAGGGGCGTAGCCGATTTTCAGCTCAACTATGCACTCGACACGATTGCCCGGCTGGCGAAGACACCGGCGCCACAGGTGGCAACGCGCCGTTGAACTACGAATTTCCGTCGTGGGTGGGGCGGCCGGGCGACGAACATGCCAGAACATTGCGGAGCTTGGGTCGGAGTCGGGGTGAACGGGAAGGGCGTGGAAAACAACAGAAACA
>JANOVZ010000038.1:0-50327 GCA_031417655.1 Sphingomonas sp.
TGCAAGCGCTAAGTAAGGGGACCGTCCATTCCACATGGGAAGCACCATACCGGTGCCGCGCCGCGAGGCGGGGTCATCGCTTCCCAGAGGTTCAACCGGGTTAGGAGAAACGATTATGGCGGCACCTGTCGTCACGATGCACCAGTTGCTTGATGCTGGCGCACATTTTGGACACCAGACGCATCGCTGGAACCCGAAGATGAAACCATACATCTTTGGCGACCGCAACGGCGTTCACATTCTCGATCTGTCGCAGACCGTGCCGTTGATGGCGCGGGCGCTGGACTTTGTTTCGTCGACCGTTGCGGCGGGCGGCAAAGTGCTGTTCGTCGGCACCAAGCGCCAGGCGCAGGAGCCGATTGCCGATGCCGCGCGGATGGCGAACCAGCATTTCGTCAATCACCGCTGGCTGGGCGGCATGCTCACCAACTGGAAGACGATTTCGGGATCGATCAAGCGCTTCAAGGCGCTCGAGGAACAGCTTTCGGGTGACACTGCCGGTCTGACCAAGAAAGAGGTTCTTCAGCTAACCCGCGAAAAGGACAAGTTCGAGCTGTCGCTTGGCGGCATTCGTGACATGGGCGGCATTCCCGACGTGATGTTCGTGATCGACGCGAACAAGGAAGAGCTGGCGATCAAGGAAGCCAATGTCCTTGGCATTCCGGTCGTAGCGATTCTCGATTCGAACGTCTCGCCCGATGGCATTGCGTTTCCGATTCCGGCGAATGACGATGCGGCGCGCGCCATCCGGCTTTATTGCGAAGCGATTGGGGCCGCCGCCACGCGTGGTGGTCAGTCGGGTGCTTCGGCGCGCGGCGTAGACATTGGCGCGATGGTCGAGCCGCCGGTTGAAACGGCTTTGGTTGAAGAGCCTGTCGCCGAGCCAGTGGCTGAAGAAGCGGTTGCTGTGGTCGAAGAAGCAGCACCTGCTGTCGAAACACCCGTGGCAGAAGCCGTAGAGGTCGAAGCACCGTCGGAAGACGCTGCAACCGCCTGAACCGTCACATTTTAATCATGAAGACGGGGCAGGGCGCGTAACGAAGCGTGCCCGCCCCGTCGGCATATCAAACGAAGAAGGAATTGAGACATGGCCGAGATCACAGCCGCCAGCGTCAAGGAACTGCGCGAAATCTCAGGCGCGGGCATGATGGATTGCAAGAAAGCCCTCGGGGAAACCGACGGCAACATGGATGCAGCGGTTGACTGGCTGCGCACCAAGGGACTGGCGACGGCCGCGAAAAAAGCCGGACGCACGGCATCCGAAGGGCTTGTCGGCGTTGTCGTCAGTGGCAACATCGGTGCTGCGGTCGAAGTGAACAGCGAAACCGATTTTGTTGCGAAAAACGACCAGTTTCAGGACTTTGTCCGCGGCGTGACCGAACTCGCGTTGACACATAACGACAGCATCGAAGCGCTGGCTGCCGCGACGATGGGTGACGCAACTGTGCAGGACGTGCTGACTGCAAACATCGCGACGATCGGTGAAAACCAGTCGCTGCGCCGCGTCGCCACGGTTTCGGTGACCGAAGGTGCGGTTGTTTCCTACGTCCACAACGCGGCGGCGCCCGGCCTCGGCAAAATCGGTGTGCTTGTTGCGCTTGAAGGTGATGCCGACAAGGCAGCTATCGAAGCACTCGGCAAGCAGCTGGCGATGCACATTGCGGCGGCCAGCCCGCTGGCGTTGACGGCTGAAGGCATTGATCCTGCTATTATCACACGCGAAGCGGCAATCGCGCGTGAAAAGAACGCCGATAAGATAGCTGGAAAATCGGCCGAGGTTGCCGATAGGATTATCAACGGGCCGGTAGATAAGTTCCGCAAGGACAATGCGTTGCTCACGCAGGCTTTCGTGATGGACGGCAAGACTGCCGTGCAGGACGTGGTCGCCGCCGCCGCCAAGGCCGCAGGCGGCAACATCGTGCTGACCAACTACGTCCGGTTCCAGCTAGGCGAGGGCATCGAAAAGGCAGTCAGCGACTTCGCTGCCGAAGTGGCCGCAACCTCGGGCATTCCGCAAGGCTAAGCGATACTTGGCAAGCGCGCGCACGCTGACTAGGGTGCGCGTCGCTCCTGCCCTTCAACGAAAGTACGCCCCCGCGCGATGAGCCGACCCCGCTACAAACGCATCCTGCTGAAACTATCGGGTGAAGTGCTGATGGGGCCTTCGGGCCTGAGCATCGATCCCGAGGAAACCGCGCGTGTGGCTGGCGAGATTGCCAATGCCAAGGCAATGGGGTTCGAGCTTTGCGTCGTTGTCGGCGGCGGGAATATCTTCCGCGGGATGGCAGCAGCGGCGAAGGGTATTGAACGTGCCACGGCCGATTATATGGGCATGCTGGCGACTGTCATGAACGCGCTTGCCGTGCAGAACGCACTTGAAGTGATTGGCGTCGATACGCGGGTGCAATCGGCGATCCCGATGTCGAGCGTCTGTGAACCCTATATCCGGCGTCGCGCCGAACGGCATTTGGAGAAGGGCCGCATCGTTATTTTTGCAGCGGGGACGGGAAGTCCGTTTTTTACAACCGACACAGGCGCTGCCCTGCGCGCCGCCGAAATGAAATGCGAGGCGCTGTTCAAGGGGACGTCGGTTGATGGCGTTTATGACAGTGATCCAAAGAAAAACGCATCAGCGAAGCGCTATGATACAGTGAGTTATAAACGTGTTCTATCAGACAATCTGAAAGTGATGGACGCATCCGCTGTGGCAATGTGCCGCGATAACAATATTCCGATCGTTGTCTTTAACATCCGCGAACAGGGCAATCTCGCCACGGTTCTCGGGGGTGGAGGCGTTGCAACGGTCGTGGGGAACGAGGAAGCCTGAAACATGCCAGCTTATGACAAATCCGATCTCGAACGCCGGATGCACGGTGCGGTTGAATCGCTGAAAGGCGATCTTTCTGGTCTGCGCACGGGCCGCGCGTCGGTCAATTTGCTCGATCCGGTCACGGTCGAGGTTTATGGCGCGCACATGCCGCTCAATCAGGTTGCCACCGTTTCGGCGCCCGAACCGCGCATGTTGTCGGTGCAGGTGTGGGACAAGGGCAATGTTGGTCCGGTTGATAAGGCCATCCGGTCGGCTGGCCTCGGTCTGAACCCGATTGTTGATGGTACAACCATACGCTTGCCGATCCCCGACTTGACCGAGGAACGTCGCAAGGAACTGGCCAAACTTGCCGGCCAATATGCCGAAAAAGCTCGGATTGCCGCGCGCAATGTTCGGCGTGACGGGATGGACGCACTCAAGATCGACGAGAAAAAGGGCGATATGAGTGAGGACGAGCGCAAGCGGCATGAGACCGAGGTGCAAAAGCTGACCGATAGCACAATTACCGAACTTGATGCGGCGGCAAGTGCGAAGGAAAAGGAAATTTTGGGGAAGTGAGCACAGCGCCGGCCCGCGAAAAACTCGTGTCCGGATCGCCCGTCCCGGTGCCGCGCCATGTCGCCATCATTATGGATGGGAATGGTCGCTGGGCAAAAAAACGCCATTTGCCCCGAATAGCGGGGCACCGCAAAGGTATCGAGGCAGTTCGTTTGGCATCGCGCGCGGCGCGCGAGCTTGGGATTGAAGTCCTTACGCTGTACGCTTTTTCTTCGGAGAACTGGCGGCGACCTGCTGAGGAGGTAAGTGATCTGATGGGGCTGCTTCGGCATTTCATCAAATCAGATCTCGACGAGCTCGCGTCGGAAAACGTCAAGCTTCGTGTTATCGGCGACTACCGCGTTTTCACGCCCGATTTGGTCGAATTGATCGACGGCGCCCTGTCGCGGACGGCAACGAATACGGGTGCATCTCTCGTTATTGCGTTGAACTACGGTTCACAGGACGAGATTGTCCGGGCCATCCGCCGTTTGGTCGCCGACGATCCGGCGACAATTGATGCGAGTAAGGTTCAGGCGGCACTCGATACCGGGGATTTGCCGCCTGTTGACCTACTGATCCGCACCTCGGGGGAACAACGCCTGTCGAATTTCATGCTCTGGCAAGCCGCTTATGCTGAACTGTTGTTTGTCGATACGCTGTGGCCCGATTTCGGCAAGGCTCAGCTTGCGGATGCTGTTGCTGCTTACGGCCTGCGCGAGCGGAGGTTCGGCGGGCTTTGAACGCAATACCTGCCGCCAAGTCGTCCGATCTGAAACTACGTGCGTTGTCAGCAGCGGTCATGATCGCCATTGCCGCCTTGGCTTTTGCAGCAGGAGGGGTGGCGTTTGCGATTTTTGTCGCTGTGGTTGGTCTTTGGGCGCTGTGGGAATGGTGGGGACTGGTCGAGGAAATCGCTAACGGCTGGTTGGGCAAGGGAATGTGGCTCGCATTGGGCATTGCGTATATCGGCGGCGCAACTATTTTGTTGATTTTGATGCGAAGTGACAGAGGCACCGAGAGCCTTGTTTTGGGAATAATTGGCATTGTTATTGCAACCGACGTCGGTGCCTATTTTGCGGGCCGAACTATCGGAGGGCCCAAGATTGCGCCGTCGATCAGCCCGTCAAAAACTTGGTCAGGCCTCGCGGGTGGAGTGGTGATGGCCAGCTTGTTTACCGTGGCCTTTGCTATGTGGTTGTCGAGCAGCGATTTAACGAATGAGCTTGTGCTGGCTGCGCTTTTCGGCGCTGTTCTTGCCATCGTCGCGCAGGCAGGAGACTTTTTCGAAAGCTGGATGAAGCGGAAAGCGGGTGTGAAAGACTCTGGAGCGATGATTCCAGGGCATGGTGGCGTTCTTGATCGTATTGACGGATTGATCCCGGTTGTGATCGTGGGGACTGGATTGTTTCTGGGGCTGACCATCGGGAGCATCGGTGGGTGACCGCCCGGCGTTCCGTCTCAATCCTCGGTGCTACAGGATCGGTAGGGTCGTCGACGCTCAACTTGATCCTGAATGCGGCTGATCAGTTTGAGGTTGTCGCCCTGACGGCACAGCGTGACGTTGCTGGCTTGGGGCGCGCGGTGCGTTCGACGGGGGCGAAACTCGCCGTGATCGGCGATGCGTCGCTGTACGGCGATCTTAAAGCGGCGCTTGATGGTTCGGGCGTTGAAATCGCTGCGGGGCCTGATGCTATTATTGACGCCGCGCGGCGTCCGGTTGACTGGACGATGGCGTCGATTGTCGGTTGTGCCGGGCTGCAGTCGACGATGGCTGCGCTTGAAGGCGGGTTGACAGTTGCGCTCGCCAACAAGGAATCGCTTGTGTCGGCGGGTGCGTTGATGACGCAGGCAGCAACTGCATCGGGTGCGCTACTGCTGCCAGTCGATTCTGAACATAATGCGATTTTCCAGTGTCTTTCAGGCAACCCCCTGAAGCGGGTCCGCCGCATCGTCCTTACGGCGAGCGGCGGGCCATTCCGCACATGGACCCGTGCCGAAATGGCCGATGTCACGCCCGAGCGCGCGGTCAAGCATCCGAATTGGTCAATGGGCGCGAAGATTTCAGTCGATTCGGCGACGCTGATGAACAAAGGCCTCGAGGTGATTGAGGCGCATTACCTGTTCGGCGTCGAAAGCGCCCGGCTCGACATTCTTGTGCATCCGCAGTCAGTTATTCATTCGATGGTTGATTATGTCGATGGATCGACGCTGGCTCAGCTTGGCGAGCCTGACATGCGTATCCCGATTGCATCCACGCTGGCGTGGCCTGATCGAATGGAGACGACGGCCAAGCCGCTCGACCTGACAACTATCGGGCGCCTTGATTTCGAAGCACCCGACCCCGAGCGCTTTCCATGCCTGAAACTTGCTCGTGATGCGCTCGAAGCCGCTGGCGCACGCCCTGCGGTGCTCAATGCCGCCAACGAGATCGCTGTTGCCGCGTTTCTGGGGCACCACATCGGTTTTCTCGCCATCGCCGACGTTGTGCGCGCCGTGCTCGACCGCTATGATCCACCCGCGCCACGGACCATCGAAGACGTTCTCGGCATCGATACCGAAGCGCGTGCGGTCGCCGCACAGACCATGAAAGAAGTCGCCGCTTGATTGAATCCCCCAATTTCCTCTGGACGATCCTGTTCTTTATCCTCGCGATTTCACCGCTCGTGTTCATCCACGAGATGGGCCATTATCTCGTGGGACGCTGGTGCGGGGTGAAAGCCGAGGCCTTCTCGATCGGTTTCGGGCGTGCGGTTGCGAAATGGACCGATAAGCGCGGAACGGTGTGGCAGTTGGGCTGGCTCCCGCTCGGCGGCTATGTCCGTTTTTCAGGCGATATGGGTGTGTCGAGCCAGACGGATCCCAACTGGCTGCAACTCCCGCCGGAAGAACGCAACCAGACGTTCCAGTCGAAGGCTTTGTGGCAGCGGGCACTCATCGTTCTTGCAGGACCAACAACAAACTTTCTGTTTGCAATCATAGTGTTTATCGCACTCTTTGGCATAATTGGCGAGCCACGGACGCCGCCCGTCATTGCGGTGATCGAACGCGGATCAGCAGCGGATGCGGCGGGCTTGAAGCTGGGTGATATGATCACGTCGGTCGATGGGCAGGGTATTGATACCTTCGAGGATGTTGCTCGCATTGTGTCCATTCATCCAAACGAGAAGATGATTATTGGTGTTCGGCGCGCGGGGCAGGGACTGACGTTGGCCGCCACGCCGCGAGTCAATATTTTCAAAGACCGGTTCGGCAATGAGATACGGCGGGGCTTGCTCGGTATCGGTCCGGCCAAGCGCATCAACGTAAAGCACCCCGGCGTCGAGCTTCCCGGCGCTGCCGTTCGTTTTACCATAACATCGGTGCAGACGATGGCCACGACATTGTGGCAGGTCGTTTCGGGGGTGCGCTCCATCAAGGAATTGGGTGGTCCGGTAAAAATCGCGCAAATCTCGGGGCAACAAGCAACGCTGGGGCCAATCGACTTCCTGTGGCTGATGACAATGATCTCGATTAACTTGGGGTTCATCAACTTATTGCCAATTCCGATGCTCGATGGTGGTCATTTGCTCTTTTACGCTATCGAGGCAGCGCGGCGGAAACCCGTTCCGGCGGCAGCACAGGAATGGGCTTATCGATCAGGGTTGTTCGCGCTTTTGCTGTTCATGTTTGCTGTGACCGTAAATGATCTCGCCGGTTTGGGTCTGTGGCGCGGCATCGCCGGGTTGATCGGATGAGCCGCATCGGGCAGGGGCAGCACGCAAGCATTGTTAATTTTCGAAGGGCGGTTTCCGCGTGACAGTTAAAAAACCGACGAACAGCCCGCAACGCCATCTTTCCCTGTTGATGATCGGGACGATGCTCGCAGGCGTACCGTCGCTTGCAATCGCGCAAGTGGCGCGACCGACGTTGATGGCGCCCGCAGCACCCGCACCTGCACCCGAAACCGATGGTGGCACGATCAAATCGATTGCCGTTTCGGGGTCACAGCGCATCGAGGGCGAAACGGTTCGTTCCTATGTCAAGCTGCGGGCAGGCGCGGCGTATACCCGCGAGACGCTCGATCAGGCGTTGCAGGATTTGTTCGCGACCGAATTATTTGCCGACGTCCAGATTCGCGATGATGAAGGGGCGCTGACGATCATCGTCAAGGAAAACCCGGTTATCAATCGCATCGTCTTTGAGGGTAATAAGCGCGTCAAGGAAGAAAAGCTCGGCAAGGAATTGAAGCTTGCGCCGCGCACGATTTTCACCCGCTCAAAAGTTCGCGCCGACATTGCGCGTATTATCGAGCTTTATCGCCGTCAAGGGCGCTTTGCCGCGACGGTCGAACCCAAGATGGTCATGCTTGACCAGAACCGTGTCGATATTGTTTATGAGATCAGCGAGGGACCGAAATCGAAGGTCCGCCAGATCAACATCATCGGCAACGAAGTGTTCGGCGATGGCAAGCTGCGTGGCGAGATGGTCACCAAGCGTTCGCGGTTCTATCGATTCTTCTCGTCGAACGACAGCTATGATCCGGATCGTCTTGCCTATGACCAAGGGAAACTGCGCCAGTTTTATCTGACCAACGGTTATGCCGATTTTCGCGTCGTGTCGGCGGTGGCCGAACTGACACCTGACAAGCGTGACTTCATCGTCACTTATGTTGTCGAAGAAGGTGATCGTTACAAATTTGGCGAGGTAAATGTCGAAAGTGACATTCGAGATTTTAAGGCGGAATTCATTAAGCCGTTGCTGCCAATGGAAAAAGGGCAATGGTATAATGCCAAGCAGGTCGAGGATACTGTCGAGAGCGTAACGCAGACCGCAGGGCTGCTGGGCTATGCGTTTGCGCAGATCGATCCGCAGTTCGAGCGCGACAAAGACGCCAAGACAATGAATATTACGTTCCGCGTTGCCGATGCGCCGCGCGTCTATGTCGAGCGGATCGACATCAACGGCAACACGTTGACGCAGGACAAGGTGGTCCGCCGCGAATTCCGCGTGGCAGAGGGCGACGCATTCAACGGCATTGCGATCAAGCGGTCGCAGGAACGCATTCAGAGCCTTGGTTTCTTTCAGGAAAAGCTCGAGATCACGCAGAAGCAGGGATCGGCGCCCGATCGTGTTGTCCTCGAAGCCAACGTCGAAGAAAAATCGACCGGTGAACTTCAATTGTCGGCGGGTTTTTCAAGCCTTGAGCGCTTCATTGTCAATGCGTCAATCCGCCAGCGCAATTTCCGTGGCAAGGGCCAGGAGTTGCGCGCTTCTGTCAACTATTCGACCTATTCAAAATCGGTCGAACTGGGCTTTACCGAACCCTATTTCCTCGACAAGAATATCGCCCTTGGTGGCGACATTTTCCGGCGGGATTTGAATAGCTTCAATTTCACCCAAGCGGGCAATCGCAACAAAACTTATTCACAGGTAACCACCGGGTTCCAACTGCGGATGGGCGTTCCGATCACTGAATATTGGTCGTTTGCCGCCCGTTTTGGTGTGAGCTTTGACGAAGTCTCGCTTGACCGGAACCTGTATTATTTCGACAGTGACGGCAACGGGACGCTTGATACCTGCGATCCGTTCGTGGCGGGGCGCTATCTGTGTGATTCGATTGGCAACCGGACGACTTCGTCGCTCGGCTACAGCTTGGTATTTTCTAACCTCAACAACAATATCCGCCCGTCACGCGGTCAGCGGTTCGTGTTCAGTCAGGATTTTGCGGGTCTCGGCGGCAATGTAAAATACCTCAAATCGCGCTTCGACGCTGCGAAATATTGGGATTTGGGCAGTCGTTTCATCTTTTCAATCAGTGCCGAAGGTGGCTATGTCCTGCCACTCGGCAAATCGATTGCGCCCGGTGTTGACAAGGTTCGCCTGACGGATCGCTTCTTCCTTGGCGAGCCACAAATGCGCGGCTTTGATATCCGCGGCGTCGGCCCGCGCGTCCTGCGCCAGCGATATGACCAGACGGCCGGCACGTTGATAACTGAAAAAGACCAGACTGTTGACGATGCGGTCGGTGGTCGCGCCTATTATCAGGGGCGCGCGGAGGTCGAGATTCCGCTGGGTTCGGGTGCAAAAGAACTTGGCCTACGGCCGTCGGTTTTCCTCGACGTTGGATCGGTGTTCAGTGTGACGCCACCCAATCTTCAAACTCTGGGCAATACATTTACCAATCCAGCGGACGGCAAAATCGCTTCGTTGTGCCGGACAGTCGCAACGGGCGTACGCCGATTTGAGACAACAGCGCTGCCGTGCGACCTTGCCACCGAAAGCACGATTACGCCGTTCAACGAATCTTTCTTTGGCAACAGCGCAAAACCGCGTGTTTCAATCGGCGTTGGTGTAAACTGGAACTCGCCGTTCGGCCCGTTCCGTATCGATGTCGCCAAAGTCCTTCTCAAAGAACCCGGCGATCAAACCAAGACATTCACTTTCAACGTAGGAACACAATTCTGATGAAGACCATTTTCAAAGCAGCGATGCTTGCTGCGGCTCCCGTTCTTGCCATGCCCGCCATTGGCCATGCGCAAGCTGTTGAAGGCATAGCCGTCGCCGATATTCAGGGTGCGGTGCAGAAGTCAGCTGCGTTCATCACGGCGATGGGTCAGATGAAAACGACGCTTGCGCCGCAGATCACGACGTTCGAAACGCGTTCAAAAGCGCTGCAGGCCGAAATTGCGCCGATGGTTACGGCTTTCCAAGCCGCGCAGAAGGCCAACACGCCCCAAGCCACGCTGCAAACGCAGTATAATGCGATTCAAGCAAAACAGCAGTCGGCGCAGACCGAACTTCAGCGCCTTTCGGCGCCAATTGCACGCGCACAGGGTTACGTCGAAGAGCAGATTGGTGCCAAGCTTGACGGCGCGATTAAAGCGGCGATGGTCGCTCGCAAGGTTAATCTGGTCCTTTCGCCCCAGGCAACGATTTCCTATCAGCCATCAGTTGATATTACCGATGCCGTGGTCGCCGAATTGAACCGCACAGTACCAACGGTTGGGATCACGCCGCCCGCCGGATGGCAGCCAGGCGGGCAGGGAGCCGCGCCTGCTGCAACCGCACCGGCTTCGCCCAAGCCAACCACGCCAGCACCCACGGGTCGCTAAGTGGAACTCGACATCCGGGGAGTGATGGCGGCATTGCCGCATCGCTTCCCGATGTTGCTCGTTGATCGCGTTGAGGAACTGGTCATTGACCAGAGCATTGTCGCGATCAAAGCGGTGACGATCAATGAGCCATTCTTTGCCGGGCATTTTCCGGGACGCCCGATTATGCCCGGCGTTCTGATTGTCGAAGCGCTAGCGCAGGCGGCGGGTATTCTTGCAGTTCAATCGCTCGATCTCGCTGGATCAGGCAAGCTTGTTTATTTCATGGCCATCGATGGTGCAAAGTTTCGCACGCCGGTTGAACCGGGTTGCCTGCTTCGGCTTGAAGTCAAATTCATGCATAAGCGTAACAGCGTGTGCAAGTTCGCGGGTCGCGCGCTGATCGACGGCAAATTGGCGGCAGAAGCCAATTTCACGGCGATGATTGCCGATCCACCGGCCTGACTTGCCCCCACGGCGCCAAATCGCTATGCGCGCGCTTCACCTTTAGGCTGGTCGGAACCAGCCAATTTTTAGGAACATGTTATGAAGCCTGCAATTCACCCCGAATATCACATGATCAACATCAAGATGACCGACGGAACCGAGTTCCAGACGCGGTCGACATGGGGTAAAGAGGGCGACACGATGACACTCGAAATCGATCCGACATCGCACCCGGCGTGGACCGGTGGTACCGGCAAGATGCTTGATGCCGGTGGTCAGGTGGCACGCTTTAACAAGCGTTTCGGCGGCCTTACGCTCAAGAAATAAACCGACCCCGGGGGGTGTCCGATATGAAAAACGGGCATCCGGAACGGCTGTACGAAATAGACGCCTTGCGCGGTATCGCAGCGCTTTGTGTCGTCCTATTCCATTTCAAAGTGATGACGGCGCATCCCGGCGGATTGATCTGTATCGACAACGTTTTCGGTCGCTGGGGGAATGGCTATCTGTGGACTGCTGTTGACCTGTTTTTTGTTATCTCAGGCTTCATTTTTGCGCATGTTTATTTGCGCGACGGTCGGCTTGACCCGAAAACGACGGTGACCGGCTATGCGGTGGCGCGCGTGGCGCGAATTTACCCGCTTCACTTCCTGACGCTTTTGATTGTGGCAGGAATCGTTTGGTCAGGCGCGCCGCTTGCACCGTCATTCGATAAAACTGCCGTCAACTATGACATGTACCACTTCATTCTGAATCTGCTGATGATGCAGGCATCAGGTATTGAGCGGGGCTTTAGTTTCAATTCACCCGCGTGGTCGCTCACCAGTGAGTTTGTTTGTTATGGGTTTTTCTTCATTTTTGCACGAGCAGGCGGACGGTGGCTTTTCATTGGTGCGTTGCTCGCAATTTTTGCTGGAATTCTTGCTGATATCCGTCCCGAACTCTTGCCCATTCCAAGTCGCATTGCGCGCGGACTCGTTGGCTTTTTTGTCGGACTGTTCCTCCATCGTTATCGAACGAAGCTTCAACGGGTGCCATTACCCGCAATTATCACGCTGGCAGCAGTTGGAATTGGGATGACTCCCTATATCGAATCAAATGGTGCGAATGCCGGGATTGTGATGGCGCTAGCGGTCTGGCCATGGCTCATTCTGCTATGTCTGCACCCCGTTAGCAGCCCACTGTTGCGAACGCGCTCAATGCAATTTGTCGGCGATTTATCATACTCAACTTATTTGCTCCATATTCCGCTGGCGCTCATTTTCCTAACGGCCAACGGCGGCCGTTATTTTGCGTTTAGTGACTTCCTTTGGCTCGCTCCACTTTATTGCGCCACGCTGCTCGGGCTTTCATGGCTTAGTTTCTCAAGCTTTGAAGGACCAATGCGCAGGAAAATTCGGATGATTCGCCGTTCAAATGTAATGACTTAACGCTCGTGGCTGCCCCAAAAATGGGCTCTTAATGAGATTACATTTTGATGGGTAACAACCTGGGGCGGTGATCGCAATTCATGTCTATCGGACGTGTATTCTTGGTTTACCCTCACACTAAAATTGTCAGTAGATTTGAACTTTCGTGACATCGACACCGCCATTGCTTAATCATATTGCGATTGGGGGACGTGGCAATTGACACAAAGGGAATTCAAGACGGCGGTTGAGGCTGGCAGGGGGCTCGTTTGATGCGGGGTACCAACGGGCAGCGTGACCAATCACTCGACAGTTTTCGCGGCACCGATGTTTTGGTGATGATATTGGTCAATGTACAGGGAAATGGTGATGCCGCATTTTCTGTGCTGAAACATGCGGACTGGAACGGGCTTACGTTCGCAGATCTCGTGTTCCCGATATTTCTGTTGATCGTTGGCCTGTCGGCGCCCTTGGCGTTTGATAGACTCGGGGCGGTGATCAGTTGGCCCGCGATCCTGCGGCGATCATTGCTTCTTTTCATGATTGGCGTCGGACTCAGCTGGTTGATCCGTCCAACACTTGATCCGGAGATGGTTCGTTGGACCGGCGTTTTGCAGCGAATCGCGATCGTTTACGCCGTCTGTGCGGCAGTAATTATTGCGCGGCACGGCGCGGGCATCGCGATTTGCTTGGCTGCGCTGCTGCTCGCTTTCCATACTTGGATACTTCTGCGCGTTGGCCAGCCGCCAAGCCTTGAGCCGGGCTTGGGCATCAGTGGTTGGCTTGACCAGAATTTTATCCCGGGTCGGGTTTTGCGAAAAACATGGGACCCCGAAGGTGTTCTTTCCACTCTTCCCGCCATTGTCAATGGGTTGATCGGCGTTGCCATCATGCGCTGGGTAAAGAGCTACGGCGTCAGCAATTTGCGGCTCGCGCTCGCGGGTATTGGGTTGCTTGCGATGGGGTTGTCAGTTGCGTCCATCGTGCCGCTCAACAAGAACCTGTGGACGGCTAGTTTTGCGTTGGTCACCTGTGGCGTTGGTATTATGTTTTGGGCTCTGTTGAGAGCGGCCTGGCCAATCATCGGTAACAATCCCATTGGTCGTTGGTCAGTCAGTCTTGGCCAAGCGGCGCTCACGCTCTATGTCGTCCACACGCTCCTTATCGCTGTCATCGTGCGCAAACTTTCAAGCGGTGAAACGATATGGGAGGTCACATACCAAATATTGGCGCGCACTGGTCTTAGCGCCCCCGTTGCATCGCTGCTCTATGCTAGTTTTGCGGCAGTGATATCATGTGCAGCGTTGCCGTGGTTGAGGCGGCGAGGATGGCTACTGAAGGTATAGCAACCCATTTTCACGGTCATATATGTCTGTGGTAAAAATAGATCTCATGAGGGGGGCGTTTGTAGTTCGAATGCCCAAAACATTGCCTCACGCATTATCCACGCTCAAGTCTGGCTTAGCGTAAACGTGAAACAATTTGGAAATATGGTGGACACACTTGGGTTCGAACCAAGGACCCGCTGATTAAGAGTCAGCTGCTCTACCAACTGAGCTATGCGTCCATTTTGTTTTGGAAAAGCGCCATTAGCATCGGTGCGGCTAACGCGCAATGGCTTAACCAAAGCCTCCTTTATGCTTATTGCCGTCGCGTTCGATGCTCATCAAAACGCCGACACAAAGCATGACGGTAACCATCGCCGTTCCGCCATGGCTTACCAACGGCAATGGGATTCCAACGACCGGGGCTAGGCCCATGACCATCATGAGGTTGATCGCAACATAAAAGAAAATCGTGCTGATCAGCCCCGCCGCTGCCAATCGCCCGAACCGGCTTGGCGCCCGGGCTGAAACGCGCATCCCCCAGCGGGTCAAAAGTATGAAGCCCAGGATGATAGCAACGCCGCCAATCAGGCCCCACTCCTCGGCCATTGTGGCGAAAACAAAGTCGGTTTGGCGTTCAGGCAAATAATCGAGATGGCTCTGCGTGCCGTTGAGAAAGCCCTTGCCAAAGATTCCACCCGATCCAATCGCGATTTTAGACTGGGTGATGTGATAGCCCGCGCCGAGCGGATCGCTTTCGGGATCGAGGAAAATCAGCACGCGTTTGCGCTGATAATCGTGCATCATCGCAAAGGCGATGGGGAGCAGTGCCGCGAAGGCCGCCCCTGCGCCCACAAATAAGCGCATTGGCACGCCGGCAAGAAAAACGATGATAATCCCGCCCGCTGCGATCATTGTGGCGGTGCCAAGATCGGGCTGGATTAGGACGAGACCAAAGGGCAGTGAAATCATGATCAAGGCGGGCCAAAGCGCATTGAAACTGCGCAATTCTCCCGCAGGGAGCAGATCATAGAAGCGCGCCACAGCGAGCACGATGGCAAGCTTCATGAACTCGGAGGGTTGCAAGCGCGTGAAGCCAAGCTCGAGCCAGCGCTGCGATCCGCCGCGAACAGCACCAAGAAGCTCAACAGCGATCAGCATCGCAAGGATGACGGCATACGCCGGAAATGCACTGACCTTCCAGAAGCTTTCAGGAATGCGCGACAACACAACCGCAATCCCGATGCAGACAACCAGCTTGATCCCTTGCGATGACGCCCATGGCGTTAAACTCCCACCTGCCGCGGAGTAAAGCACAACGAGGCCAAATCCGCCGAGCGCTCCGACGAGCAACAAAATGCGCCAGTTGATGCTCGCTAATGATGCGGGGACGAGGCTCATTCGACCGGATCACCCGTGGTTTCAATGGTCGGTTCAGGCGCGGCCGCAAAACTAGCCGCACGGGCTTTTTGTCGTGTGTTGATGTCGCCGCCCCACGTCTTTTCCATTTCGGTCAGAATGCCCATCGCTTTGGCAGGATCGAATACATAGGTCAGCACATCGCGCGCGACCGGTGCTGCGGCGCGTGCTCCACCAAGTCCGTGCTCAATGACGACCGAGGCGGCATAGCGCGGATTATCAACTGGCGCGAAACATACGAACAAGCCGTGATCGCGATATTTCCACGCGCCGTTCTGTCCGCGTTGGGCGCCTTCGATTTTGCGGACCTGCGCTGTTCCGGTCTTCCCGCCCATCTGAATCCCGTCGAGGGGCAGTCGGCTGCGTCCCGCGGTACCGTCGCCGTTGACGACTTCACTCATGGCCGCTCGAACGATGGCGAGATGTTCGACAGTGCACGACAGTGTGGCGGCATTCGGCGTTTTTCCCATTAAATGCGGCTGCAAGGCGCGGCCCGAAGCGATACGCGACGCCATCACGGCCAATTGTAACGGGCTAACCTGAACATAGCCCTGACCGATCGTCGCATTGAGCGTATCAGCGCTGATCCACTCCTTTTGGTATTTCCGCAGCTTCCATGCGCTGTCGGGCACCGTTCCATAGCTTTGCGTTGTGAAGGGTAGGGGGTATTCCGCACCAAGGCCAAGCTCACGCGCCATCACGGCGATCTTGTCATAGCCGATGCGGTTGCCCATCGAATAGAAAAAGGTGTTGCAGCTTTTGGCGATGGCTCGCTTCATATTCACCGTGCCGTGCCGCCCGAGGCAGCGGAACACGCGATTGCCGAGCCGATAGCCGCCGCCGCAAAAAACTGTTTCTTCGGGGCGAACGCCCGCCGCCAACAACGCCAATGCCGCAGCAGGTTTGACCGTCGAACCCGGCGGATACAGCGATTGCAGCGCCTTGTTGACGAGCGGACGACGCTCGTCTTGCGACAGCATTTTCCATTCCATCTGGCCGATGCCGTCCGAAAAGCTATTGGGGTCATAGGCCGGCATCGACGCCATACACAGGATACCGCCGGTCAGCGTGTCGATCACGGTCACGGCCCCTGAATTCTCGCCGAGCCGCCGCGCGGCGTAGGCTTGAAGCCCCGCATCAATCGTTAACTTTAGTGTGTCGCCCGTCACGTCGGGCCGTGTCGCCAGTTCGCGGACCAGCTTACCGCGTGCCGTTACTTCGCTGCGCCGCGCGCCTGGTTCGCCGCGCAGCCGAGGTTCCATGACGCGTTCGATGGCTTCCTTGCCGATTTTGAATCCCGGCGTGATATAGAGCGGGTCTTTGGTTTTTTCGTAATCCTTGGCCGACGCTGCACCGACATAACCAAGCAGATGGCCAACAGCCGCGCCCTCCGGGTAAAAGCGGGCGAAACCCTGTGCGGGCTGAACCCCCGGCAAGTCCGGCGCGCGAATGCTAATCGCAGCATAGCGCTCCCAATCAAGGTTTTCAGCGACTTGCACAGGTTGGAAGCCTGCCCCTTTGTCGACTTCGCGCGCGATCCGGTCACGTTCGTCGGGCGTCAGTTTCAGAACCTGTGTCAGCGTGTCGAGCGTGGCTGGCACGTCCTTCATCCGGTCGGGAATGATGTAGACGCGAAACACCGTGCGGTTTAGCGCCAGCGGCTGCCCTTTATGGTCGATGATCCAGCCCCGCCGTGGCGGGATGAGCGACAGGTTGACGCGGTTACTTTCGGCCTGAAGCGTGTAACGCTCGTTTTCAAAAATTGAGATATAGGCCATGCGCGTGGCAAGCAGTGCGCCAATCGAAAGCTGCGCACCGCCAAGCACAAAGCTGCGCCGGCTAAACGCGAACTGCGCCTGTGCTTCGCTGACGCTTTTTTTGTCAAAGATGAGGCGCGGCCACTTCATCGGCCGAGCCGCCATCGGTCCAGCATTGCGGTAACCCGCGTGACAATCGGGAAAAGCAGTGCCGAAAACCCAATCTGCGGCAACAACATTACGATCGGCAAGCCGCCGCCGCTAAGCCAAAGCGTGCACAGCAGATAAGCTGCGATAAAAACAACTGAGATGCCCCAATCTTGGAGATGATCCCGCCAGACAAAACGCCTGTCAATCGCATCAATCGCAATAAAGCTTATCGTCCATAGCGCTGTCGCAGTGCCAATCGGTGCACCGCTAAACAAATCATCGAACAGGCCGAGCGGCAACGCCGCCCAAACCGGCCACAGGTCATTGCGCATTAACCGCCAAGCCAACAACATCATAAAGCCGAACGGCGGCACCACGGGCGTGTTCGCGATCATCGGCAGCAATGGGGACAGCGAGGCCAGCAGCACCGACACGACTGGGATCAACAGTTGTTCGAACGCAGTCGGCGGTGGCGCAAACCGATCGCGGCGGGGGAGCAACGCCATATCAGGGGACCACGACGGCTGGGGGCAATGCCGCGTCAGGCACGATATAGGGCGGAAGGACAATGGCAAAATCCAGTCGAGCCGGGTCCGCCAGCGGTCGCGCAATCGTCACGTCGCGCCGTTCGATCTTTGCCAGCGCCACGGGAATGTCGGGCGGATAAACCCCGCCCGCTCCCGACGTCACAAAAATATCGCCGGCTTTGAACGGATTGCTCCCGGCTTGTAGCGCGCGAATATCGAGCCCGCCGTCGCCCCGTCCGGTCGCCAGCGCCGGTTGCCCATCAGACAAGCGCCGTACCGGCACAACCGCGCCGCCATCGGTGATCAAAAGGACGCGCGCCGTGACGCGTCCAGCAGCGACCACACGGCCAACGAGACCTTCAGACGTCCGCACGGGTTGTCCCCCGGCCACACCCTGCGATCCTCCCGCCGACAGCGTCGCGTATCGCCGCGCGCTCGCCCCGGTGGACGCAATCAGCTGTGCCGAAACAATCACATCGGGGTTATGCTCGATCAGTTTTGCCAGTCGCTTCAGCCGGTAATTTTCGCGCACTATCGCTTTCGCTTCGATCAGAGCAGTACGGCTCTGGCGCAATTCGGCTTCCATGGCGCGGTTTTTCGATCCTGCATCGATATAAGCGGAAACGCCGTCATAACCTGAAGCGACCGTCCCGACGAGAGCCCGTCCACCCTTTGCAATCGGCGATGTGATGTCGGACAGCAATGATTGAATCGCTGCGTGACCCGTCGGATCGAAGCGCGCGGTAAGTGCCAGCAACAGCGCAAGCAATATCCCCGCGACCGCAATCACATAACTCGTAAAGAGTCCAAGCTGTGCGCGCTTTGAAAAGCCTTGGCGCGCGCGGGACGGCGGCGCCATGACCGCTTACCCCCCGTCAGGCAGTCTGGAGCACGCCGCGGAAGATCGGGTCTTCCAGCGCGCGCCCCGTGCCGAGCGCGACACAGGTGAGGGGATCATCGGCAACGGTGACCGGCAAACCGGTTTCGTCGCGCAATACTTCGTCGAGCCCCTGTAGCAATGCTCCGCCCCCGGTCAGCACAATCCCCTGATCGACAATGTCCGCTGCCAGTTCGGGCGCGGTATTTTCGAGCGCGATGCGCACGCCCTCGACAATTGTGCCGACAGGTTCGGACAACGCTTCGGCGATCTGCCCCTGATTGATCGTGATTTCCTTGGGCACGCCATTGACCAGATCGCGACCCTTGATGTGGATCGTCATCCCAATGCCGTCGGCAGGCGGTTTGGCAATGCCAACTTCCTTCTTGATCCGTTCGGCCGTCGCTTCGCCAATAAGCAAATTGTGGTTGCGGCGGACGTAGGAGACAATCGCTTCGTCCATCTTATCGCCGCCGACGCGTACCGACGTCGAATAAGCAACACCGCGCAGTGATAGCACAGCGACTTCGGTCGTCCCGCCACCAATATCGACGACCATCGATCCGATCGGTTCAGTGACAGGCATGTCAGCACCAATCGCGGCGGCCATAGGCTCCTCGATCAACCAGACTTGCGATGCCCCCGCATTCGACGCCGCATCGCGGATCGCGCGGCGTTCGACTGATGTCGATCCCGATGGTACGCAGATCACGATTTCGGGCCAGCGCAGCACGCTTTTTTTGCCGCCATGCACTTTCAAAATAAAGTGCTTGATCATCTGTTCAGCAACATCGATGTCGGCAATGACGCCATCACGCAATGGACGGATCGCTTGAATGCTGTCGGGCGTCTTGCCCATCATCATCTTGGCGTCATCGCCCACGGCCTTGACGCGCTTCACGCCATTGATCGTTTCAATCGCAACTACTGACGGCTCGTTTAGGACAATTCCCCGACCTCGGACGTAAACGACGGTGTTTGCGGTGCCAAGATCGATTGCCATGTCGTGGCTCATGAACTTGAAAAAACGTGAGAACGGATTCTTCATTGCGGGAAAAACTCGGTGCTTTTTGAGCCGCGCATAAAATAAAAAGATTTCCGCAGCGGCCGGGTCGCGGGATGCCGCCGATTGGGCTAGTGCCCCTTATATGTCAATACGTCGCCTGCCCGAACACTTGGTTAATCGCATCGCGGCGGGTGAAGTCGTCGAGCGTCCGGCAGCAGCGCTAAAGGAACTCGTCGAAAACGCAATTGATGCTGGAGCGACGCGCATCGACGTACGTCTTTTTGCTGGGGGCACCGACAGCATCGACGTGCGCGATGACGGTTACGGGATGACTGCCGCCGAAATCGCCTTGGCGCTCGAACGGCACGCCACATCGAAATTGCCAACCGATGCCATCGAATCAGTCACAACCATGGGTTTCCGCGGCGAGGCTTTGCCGTCGATTGCCAGCGTTGCGCGGGTTACTATCGAAAGCCGGGTCGCAGGCGGAGAGGGCTGGGTGCGCGTCATCGACAATGGCGTGTTGATCGGCGAAGGCCCCCAGGCACTGCCGCCGGGAACCCGCGTTTTCGTCGAAGGTCTTTTCGAGAAAGTCCCCGCTCGTCGCAAATTTCTTCGTTCGCCGCGCAGCGAATATGCTGCCTGCGTCGACGTCGTGAAGCGCCTCGCGATGGCGCGGCCCGATATTGGGTTTTCGGTCGAGCATGATGGACGAAGAACATTGGCGGTTCAGGCCGAGGATCAACCTGCGCGCGTTGCCGCACTGACCGACAGAACATTGATCGATAATAGCGTCGCCATCGACTTCCGTCGCGAGGGCCTTGCGCTCGGCGGCGTTGCGGGTTTGCCGACTTTCAACCGGGGTGTTGCCGATCATCAATATCTGTTCGTCAACGGACGGCCTGTGAAGGATCGCCTCCTGATTGGCGCCGTCCGTGGTGCCTATGCGGACATGCTCGCGCGCGATCGTCATGCGGTCGTTGCGCTCTTCCTCGAAGTCCCAGCAAGCGAAGTCGACGTCAACGTTCACCCCGCCAAAACCGAAGTCCGCTTCCGCGACCCCGGATTGGTGCGCGGCCTGATCGTCAGCGGCCTGCGCGCGGCCTTGGACGGGGCAGGACATCGCAGCCAACCGAGGCCGAGTGCTGCGGCGCTGGGAGCTTGGACGACTGCCAACGCTCCGCGTCACCCCGGGCTCGACCCGGGGCCCCGCTTCTTTGTCACCCCGACCCAAGCGGAGCGGGACCCCGGCTCGGTGGCCGGAGTGACGGATGTTTCGCTGGCATTCCAAGCAGAGCCTTACGCGCGCGCCGAGCCCGCCTACGAACCGACCCCCGAACTGATTCAACATCCCATGGGCGTTGCCCGAGGTCAGGTTGCTGCGACCTACATCGTGGCCGAAGCCGAAGATGGCCTCGTTATCGTCGATCAGCACGCCGCGCACGAGCGCCTCGTCCTCGAACGCATGCGCCGTGCGACCGGGAAAGGGGGTGTCGCAATGCAGCCCTTACTCCTCCCCGAAGTCGTCGAGCTCGACGAGCCCGCCTGCGACCGGCTCGAAGCACGAGCAGATGAACTATCGGACTTCGGCCTCGATCTTGAACGCTTTGGTCCTGCCGCTATGCTCGTTCGCGGTGTCCCGGCTATGCTGGGGCAAGCTGATGTCAAAGGGCTTGTTACCGACCTTGCCGACGAACTCGCGGCTTACGGCGAAGCACTGAGCCTTAGGGAACGGATCGACGCTGTCGCGGGAACGATGGCTTGCCACGGATCGGTCCGCGCTGGTCGCATATTATCTGTGACCGAAATGAACGCGCTCCTCCGCGAAATGGAAGTCACCCCGCATTCGGGCCAATGCAATCACGGTCGCCCGACCTGGGTGAAGCTGGCACATGCCGACATCGAAAAACTGTTCGGGCGGCGATGATGGGAACGGTCATCACAGTTGCCGCGCGCAAGGGGCATGGCGTCGGCAAAACGCCGCAAGATGCGATCCGTCTACAAACTGGTCTTGGCGTCGAAGGCGATGCCCATTGCGGCGAAAAAGTGAAACATCGCTCCCGCGCGCGGTTCAATCCGTCACTTCCCAATTTGCGGCAAGTTCATCTGATTCATGCAGAGTTGTTTGGCGAGCTGGCGGTCAAAGGCTTCGTACTCGCGTCGGGCCAGATGGGCGAGAATATCACGACGCAGGGGATCGACTTGCTTGCCTTGCCGACCGGCACGAAATTGCACATCGGTGAAGCGGCGATCGAACTGACCGGCCTGCGCAACCCGTGTATCCAGCTTGACCGGATGATGCCCGGCTTGATGGCGGCCTGTCTGGATCGCGACTCCAACGACAATCTCGTCCGCAAGGCTGGCGTGATGGGCATTGTGATCGCTGGTGGTCATGTGAAACCGAGCGATGCTATTGTCGTTACGTTACCGGATGGCCCGCACACCCCACTCAAGCCCGTCTGAATGACTGCCCCCATCATCGTCACCGCCCTGATCGGCGAACCCGATTTCACCTATCTCGATGCGCTCCGTCGCCAGCATTTTCCGCCCGAGCGCAATCACCTGCGTGCGCATCTGACGATGTTTCACCATCTCCCGCCGTCATGCGAAACCGAACTGCTGCAACTTCTCAAAGACGAAGCGCGCGGCAATGATCCACAGGCTCGCCTCTTCGGCCTGATCAACCTCGGCGGCGGTGTCGCCTTCCGTGTCGAAAGCCCCGACCTTGAAGACATCCGTGCCCGCATCGCCGAACGCTTCGCCTCGATGCTAATGCCGCAAGATCGCAACCCGTGGCGAGCGCATGTGACCGTGCAGAACAAGGTCAAAGCCCCCGAAGCACGAGCGTTGCTCGATCAGTTGAGTGCAGACTTCAGCCCCCGACCGCTCGAACTAACCGGCCTCGCCGCCTGGTGGTATCGCGGTGGCCCGTGGGAAGCGATAGCAGCCTATTCGTTTCGGACGGGCAGAACACTCAAACCGCGTTAGCCGCGCCCAGCACCGCGCGCACGCTGGCCGTCGCTACGTCAACATCAATGCCCACACCCCACACGATCTTACCGTTTGCCGTCCGGCATTCGAGATAGGCCGCCGCCTGCGCATCGCTGCCGATACCCAGCGTGTGTTCGGTATAGTCGATCACGTCGAGACCGACGCCGAGCCCGTCGACTGCCGCGACGACCGATGAGATCAACCCGTTGCCGCGCCCGCTGACCGATTGTTCGGTGCCATCGACATTAATTTTGCCGGCAAAAATGCGGTCGCCATTGCTGGCGCGCGTTTCTTCATAATCACCAAGGTCGAACCGTCCATCGCCGAGATATGCCCTCTGAAATGCACCCCAGATGTCCGTCGCCTGCAACTCGCGGCCCAGTTCATCCGCCAACGTCTGCACATGGCGGCTGAAATCAGCCTGCATCCGCTTGGGGAGCTTTAATCCTTTGTCCTGTTCAAGTACCCAAGCGACGCCCCCCTTGCCCGACTGCGAGTTGACACGGATCACAGCTTCGTAATCACGGCCAAGATCCTTGGGGTCGATTGGCAGGTAGGGCACATCCCAATATTGGTCGTTGCGCGCTTCCTGTGCGGCAAAGCCTTTTTTAATCGCGTCCTGATGTGATCCCGAAAAGGCAGTAAACACGAGGTCACCGACATAGGGCTGGCGCGGGTGGGTGGTAATGCCAGTGCAATATTCGACGGTTTTTACGACGCTGTCGATGTCCGAAAAATCGAGTTCCGGATCAATCCCCTGCGTGTACATATTCAGTGCGACAGTCACGAGATCGACATTGCCGGTGCGCTCGCCGTTGCCGAGCAGGCAGCCTTCGACGCGGTCTGCGCCGGCCATCAGGCCAAGTTCGGTCGCTGCTACGCCCGTGCCGCGATCATTGTGCGCGTGGAGCGAAATGACAACGCAGTCGCGCTTGGGGATATGCCGTCCGAAATATTCGATCTGATCGGCATAAATATTGGGTGTCGCCGCTTCCACCGTCGCAGGTAAGTTGAAGATGATCGGTTTGGCGGGCGTCGGTTGCAGGACATCCATGACCGCCGCGCAGACGTCCAAACTGAAATCGAGTTCCGCCGTCGAAAATGTCTCGGGCGAATATTCGAAATGCCAATCGGTCGCCGGTCGCTTGGCTGCCTCGTCGCGCAGGATCTTTGCGGCATCGACCGCAATCTGTTTTATTTGCGCCGGTTCCATACCGAACACGATCCGCCGCCATGCCGGGCTGACCGCGTTATAGACATGGACAATTGCGCGCGGCGCGCCTTCCAATGACTGGAATGTCGTCTCGATCAAGTCGCGCCGCGCCTGCGTCAGCACTTGCACGATTACATCGTTGGGCACTGAACCCCCGCGCACCAGCCCGCTAATGAAGTCAAACTCGGTCGCGCCTGCGCTTGGAAAGCCGACTTCGATTTCCTTAACGCCAAGCCGCACCAGCATAGCAAAAAAGCGCTGCTTTTTTTCGCTGTCCATGGGGTCGATCAGCGCCTGGTTGCCATCGCGCATATCCGTCGACAGCCAGCGTGGGGCGCGGGTGATCGTGCGGGCGGGCCACTGCCGATCAGGCAAATCAACTTGGGGGAATGGTTTATATTTGACGGACGGGTCACGCAGCATATCGGATCTCGTTGGCTTCGAGTGCGGTTGAAATGTCCCTTAGGCTGCGTTGCCCCATGCTCGACACGGAGCGGCGAATATCGCGCCTAAGGGCGGATAAGTCGTAGGAGCGAGAGTGGAGACCGCATCATTATGAGCGTGCTAACCGACACGCTCGCCGCGTGCAATGCTATTTCTGAAACGCAACCGTAATGTCGAGCGCCACGGTATCCGACACGACAGGAATGCCGTAGCCGAGGCCAAACTCGCTGCGTTTAATAGTCGTCTTGGCATGAAAGCCAACGTTCTCCTTGCCGCCCATCATCGCCGGTGCCTTGCCCGCGCCAGCAAATTCAGCATCGAGAATGACAGGTTTTGTCACACCGTTGAGTGTCAGGTTGCCGTGGACCATTGCCTTCATGCCTTTGGCCATCACCATCGTAGACACGAACTTTGCGTCTGCGGGCGCAGCGCCGAAGAAGTCAGGTTTCCCGCCATCTTTTCCTGCCCGCAGCATGTGGGCCGTTAGGGCTGCGCTGGCCGTTGTCAGCTTTGAAACCGGGATGGTGATGTCCACCTTCGCTGCATTGGGCTTTTTCGGATCAAGCACCAAAGTCCCCGTCGAATCCCCGAAAATGCCAAAATAGTCGTTGAAACCCATATGATCGACGCGCCACCCGATCAGGGTGTGGCCCGCATCAACACTATAGGTGCCGCCGGTAATCGCCGCCGTTGATTTCGAACCGGGCTTAACCATCTGCTGGGCAATGACGGGTGCAGCAATCAAAAGGGGGAGGGCGATGAGAGCGATGCGGCGCATACGACGATTCCTTATATGTGGATCGCTCCGCAGCCTAACCGCTCGGAGCAGCAAGTCCAGAGGCTCAGCGCGCGATCGCTTCTAGTGCTTTGCGAAGCGGCGTATCTGTCATCGCCATGCGGCCATCTATATTGAGGTGCATGTGCCCATCGCCATCAGTTTTCGATCCGGCAATGATGCGCGTTGTCCCGTCGGCACAGGTCAGCCGCAATAGCATCCGCATTTCGAGTTGCGGCAACATCGCTTCCTTGATGGTCAGTGTATGAAGAATTTCGTTGAGTTTGGCGAGGCGCGGATCAGCGCCGGTCAGGGTAACTGGCTTTGCAAATTTATGGATGGTCTCTGCCGTAATTGCGGTCCAGGTCAACAATCCTTCATCAACCAGATTGATCTGGGCCGATTGAACCTCGCAGGTTTGAAGTGAAGCGATCGCCATTTTGGTCTGTCCGGATTTATGAGTGACATGATTGCTAGGGATATGTTTGTGAGCCTTTGCGGTGGCCCCGGATCCCATGAGCAAAATCGGCAACGCCGCGAAAAATGCCGATTTGCGAACCACAATCATTATTATGCTATCGTCACGTCAGGGCAGTGATGTCAACGAAGTGGTCGTCTGTCACGCTCATTTTTTCGTCACGGATGTGTGTTCGGTCGATGAGCCGACGAGGACAAGTCCGCCGCGGTGATCTTTGCGGGTCGGTTCGCCCAGTTCGCGCGCAATCTTTGTTTCGCTGCCGGTAATGACGCGCTTTTCCTCGGTGTTGTCATAGTTATCACCGGTTGCCTTGGGATTCTTTTGCCCAGCCACCATATGATCGATTTCGTGCGCAAGAACGAGCGCGGGCGACATTTTTCCGCTGGCGAGATCGCCCGCTGCACGGGGGTTCCAACTGATTGCCTTGGCGCTAGGGTCATAAAAAGCGTTCAAGTCTTTAATGATATTGATCTTTGCGCCCTTAGGCACTTTGGCAAGAAGCGCGACTGCGGTTGGCGAGATCGCTTTTCCTTTTGAATCAGCGGCTTGAAGATAGGCCAGCGCTGCTTTGAAATCCGCAATGTCCTGTTTGCTCGCGCCCGTCAGTTTGAAGTCTGCAATTGTTTTTGCGCCTTTGACGGTCTTCGGCAACGCGGCCTCTGCTGGTGCTATTGCCGTCACTAGTGTCGTTGTTGAGCCCTTGATCGCCGCCACGACGGCGTCGGCAACAATATCGGCCAGTCGGGCCAGCGTCCCATGCTCGACCGGCGTCAGCGGCAAACCCAAGTCCAGTCGCAACTTGAGCGACTCCAGCTCACTCAGCGCTGGCGTTGCACGCCCAGCTGTCGGCACCGTCGCGTTGTTTAGGGTGCTGCTCTGGAAACTGAACCGGTTGGCTGCATTATCGACGGGACCGACCATGACTACATCCTTCAGTAACAAGCTAGCTTCTGGAGTAGTCCATCGTGGCGCGCTTTGTATCTAAACGAATCGTTTAGATGCGAAGCCGATCGGATCGGTTGGTCCCGTTAGTTCTTCGCTTTATCAACGAGCTGGTTTGCGCCGATCCATGGCATCATCGCGCGCAATTCGCTGCCGACTTTCTCAATCGGGTGCGCGGCGGCTGCCTTGCGCGACGCCTTCAACTCGGGCTGTCCTGCGCGGTTGTCGAGTACGAAATTCTTGACGAACCGCCCCGACTGGATGTCGGCGAGGACGCGCTTCATTTCGGCCTTGGTTTCCGCCGTAATGATCCGCGGCCCGGTCGTGATGTCGCCATATTCCGCCGTATTGCTGATCGAATAGCGCATGTTGGCAATGCCACCTTCATAGAGCAGATCGACGATCAGCTTGGTCTCGTGGAGGCATTCGAAATAGGCCATTTCGGGCGCATATCCGGCCTCGACCAGCGTCTCGAATCCGGCTTGGATCAGGTGCGTGATCCCGCCGCACAGCACGGCCTGCTCGCCGAACAGATCGGTTTCGCATTCCTCGCGGAAATTGGTTTCGATAATGCCGCTGCGACCGCCACCGAGGGCGCTGGCGTAGGCGAGGCCGATGTCATGCGCATTACCGCTTGAATCCTGATGCACCGCGATCAGGCACGGCACGCCGCCGCCGCGGACATATTCGCTGCGCACCGTATGCCCCGGCCCCTTCGGCGCGATCATGATAACGTCCAAATCGGCGCGTGGCTCGATCAAGCCAAAATGCACGTTCAAGCCATGCGCGAAAGCCAGCGTCGCACCCTGTTTCAGATTGGCCGCGAGATCATCGGCATAAATTGCCGCCTGATGCTCGTCAGGCGCGAGGATCATGACGATGTCCGCCCATTTCGCGGCATCGACATTGGACATCACCCGGAAACCCGCGTTGATCGCTTTGGCCGCCGTCGCCGATCCCTCGCGCAACGCGACCGCGACTTCAGCAACGCCCGAGTCCTTCAGGTTCTGCGCATGCGCATGCCCCTGCGATCCATAGCCGACAATGGCGATCTTCTTGTTCTTGATGAGGCCAATGTCGGCATCCCGGTCGTAAAATACGCGCATTTTTCTTCCCTATTTTCCTGAAACTAAACGGCGGTTTTCCCCCGCGCCATCGCGACAATCCCGGTGCGGGCAACCTCGACCAGCCCGATTTCGCCCATCAATTCGACAAAGCGGTCAATCTTGGTGCTGGCTCCCGTTACCTCGAACACGAAGCTCGAAATCGTCGTGTCGACCACGCCCGCGCGGAATACCTCGGCAAGCCGCAAAGCCTCGATCCGATGCTCGCCGACGCCCGCAACCTTGACCAGCGCCAGCTCGCGCTCGACATGCTCGCCAAGCACAGTCAGATCGGTCACCTTGTGAACCGGCACGAGCCGGTCGAGCTGCGCCACCACCTGCTCGATCACTGCCGCCGTACCCGATGTCACAATTGTTATCCGCGACACCGCGTCATCGTCGCTGATGTCGGCGACCGTCAGGCTCTCGATATTATACCCGCGTGCTGAAAACATGCCCGCAATTCGCGCGAGCACACCCGACTCATTATCCACGGTAACAGAGAGCGTATGCCGCTCGATCGGGCCGGTCTTGATGTGCATCAAACCAGCGCTTTCGCTTCGTCGTCCATCGTTCCGATCACGCCCGCGGGATCGAGGATCATGTCGGTGTGCGCCGCGCCGCTCGGTATCATCGGGAAGCAGTTGGCCAGTTTCGCAACCATACAATCGAAAATCACCGGCCCGTCATGCGCCAGCATATCGGCAATCGCGCCGTCGAGGTCAGCAGGGTCCGAACAGCGAATGCCCTTCCAGCCATAAGCTTCGCCCAACTTCACAAAATCCGGCAACGAATCGCTGTAACTCTCTGAATAACGGCTCTCGTATGTCAGTTCCTGCCACTGGCGCACCATGCCCATATATTCGTTGTTGAGGATGAATATCTTGACCGGCAGGCGATATTGCGTCGCTGTCGCCAGTTCTTGGATGTTCATCTGGATCGACGCTTCGCCCGCAATGTCGATCACCAGTGCCTTGGGATTGCCGATCTGCGCACCAATGGCTGCGGGCAGGCCATAGCCCATCGTGCCAAGACCGCCGCTGGTCAGCCATCTGTTGGGCAGCTCAAAGCCAAAATGCTGCGCCGCCCACATCTGGTGCTGGCCGACTTCGGTGGTGATGATCGGATTGCGCTTGTGCGTCGCTTCCCACAGCGCGCGCACGGCATGTTGCGGCATGATTTCGGTCTTCGACTTGGCGAAGCCAAGCGATTTCTTCTCGCGCCATTTGTCGATTTGCGTCCACCATGCAGACAGTTCGGCCTTGGGCATCTGCCGTGCTTTCCACAGCTTGACCGCGTCTTCCAAAACCCGCCCGACATCGCCGACCACGCTCAGGTCAACGCGAACGATCTTGTTGATCGAACTGCGGTCGATATCGACATGGATTTTCTTCGATTTCGGCGAAAACGCATCGAGCCGCCCGGTAACGCGATCGTCGAACCGCGCGCCGAGACAGACCATCAGGTCGCATCCGTGCATCGCCATATTGGCTTCGTAAGTGCCATGCATTCCCAGCATCCCGAGCCACTGCTTGCCCGAAGCCGGATATGCGCCAAGCCCCATCAACGTCGACGTCACCGGCGCACCCGTGATGCGCGCAAGTTCGCACAGCATCTGCGCAGCACCCGGTCCCGAATTGATCATCCCGCCACCGGTGTAAAGGATCGGCCGCTCTGCTGCCGCGAGCATTTCAACAAGCGTTTCAACGGCTTTCGCGTCGGCTTTAAGCGCAGGACGATACGTCTTGTGCTGGATTTTACCGGGATTGCGATAAACTGCGGTCGCGACCTGAACATCCTTGGGAATGTCGATAACAACCGGCCCGGGCCGCCCCGACGTCGCAATGTGGAACGCCTCGTGGATGATGTCGCCCAGCTTGGCGGGGTCTTTCACAAGGTAATTATGCTTGGTGCAGTGCCGCGTGATGCCGACGGTATCGGCTTCTTGAAACGCGTCGCTGCCGATCAGGCTCGTCGGCACCTGTCCGGTGATCACGACCATCGGGATCGAATCCATCAGCGCGTCGGTGATCCCCGTGATGACGTTCGTTGCACCGGGGCCACTCGTGACCAGCACGACGCCCGGCTTGCCCGTCGAACGCGCATAGCCCTCCGCCGCGTGCGCCGCCCCTGCTTCGGCGCGAACGAGGATATGTTTGATCCGCTTCTGCTTGAACAGCGCATCGTAAATTGGAAGCACCGCGCCGCCCGGATAGCCGAAAATGACTTCCACGCCGAGATCGACAAGCGCCTCGACAAGGATTTCAGCTCCGGGCAGTTCGGTCGGCATCACGCGCTCCTGTTGCAATGCGGCATAATTGGCAAGGCCGTCGCCGTTAAGTGTAAGAAACTATGGTGTCAATGCTTTATTGTGTAATAATATTGCTAAATTATCAATCGAATTGTTGTTTAATAACTCAACATACTGTGACCAGCCCTCGGGCAGCTGGCGCCGGAACCAGGTATATTGCCGCTTGGCATATTGCCGCGTCGCCAGTTTTCCGGCTTCGCGCGCATCGTTATGTGCCAAAACTCCGCGCAGGTGGGCCATGATCTCGGGCACACCGATCGCCCGCATGACAGGCAAGGCAGCATCCAGCCCGCGCGCCATCAGTGCCGCGACTTCATCCTGACCGTGCTCGAACATCGTCTCGAACCGCGCATCGCATCGCTCGGCCAGCCACTCGCGCGGCGGGAGCAGAACCATCGGCACCAGCCGCACTGCTTCTCCAATCCCGCCCGTCCGCGCACCCTGCCAGTCCGCCAGCGGCTTCCCCGTCGATCGCACCACTTCCAACGCCCGCATCACCCGTGCGGCATCCGCCGGAGCCAGTCGCGCTGCCGCCACCGCATCTTCGCTCTGCAAAGCCGCATAGGCGTCCGTAACAACCATCGCGCGAACCGCGGCCCGCACCACCGGATCAATCGCAGGCACTGGCGCAATCCCATCAAGCAACGTCCGGATGTAAAGTCCCGTCCCGCCAACAAGGATTGGCAAGCGGCCTGCCTCCTGCGCCTTTGCAATCGTGACCTTCGCATCCGCCGCCCATCGCGCCGCCGAACAGGCCTCGGCTCCGTCAATGTAGCCAAACAACCGGTGCGGCACCCGCGCCTCGTCATCCTCCGAAGGCCGCGCCGTTACCACCCGCAAGTCACGATAAACCTGCATCGAATCGGCATTGATGATCACCGACGGCGTCAAATCGGCAAGCGCCACCGCCAAAGCAGACTTGCCGCTGGCGGTCGGCCCTGCGATGAGCACGAGTGGTGGGAGACCGGATTTGTTCATTGCGACCCTCGTAGCAAAAGATCGCTTGAGTGCAGGCGATATTTCAGCGGCCTGCGATGCGGTGTGCGGAACGGCGGGTGATGTTCGCGACGGGGTTGCTTGCGATATCAGCTTTGTCGGAGAGGGCGGCCCCCAAGTTCTCGTCCTTTTTCCCGACGTAGATGTGATCGTGCAATCTCAGGCTGAACGTCACCGGAAACTCCTTGTCGCCGACATGGATTCAACCATGATCACCGTCGAGTGCATCGACGAACTCGCTGACTATGTCGGCCTCAAAGCTAAAGTCGCCGACATCACTGAACGCGCAATGCGGGGTGAAGTCGATTTTGCCGGGGCGCTGCGGGACCGTGTCGCTCTGCTGGAGGGGATGAAGGAAAGCACGATCACCGAATGCCTCAACGAGCGCGTGAAACTGATGGGCGGGGCGGCGGCATTGATCACGGCATTCCGCGGGTCGGGCGGGGAAGCGATCCTCGTGTCGGGCGGTTTTACCCATTTTGCCGGGCCAGTCGCTAAGGAAACCGGCTTCAATCGCGCCATCGCGAACCGATTGATTGTCAAGGACGGCGTCCTGACCGGCGAGGTCGAGCAACCCATTGTCGATGCGCAAACGAAGAAAGCCGTGCTGATCGAAGCTCTCGCCGGGCGCGACTCGTCGGTCAGCATTGCCATCGGCGACGGCGCCAACGACATTCCAATGATCGAGGCCGCTGGTCTTGGCGTCGCCTATCATGCCAAGCCCAAGACTCAGGCGGCCGCTGATGCGTGCGTTCGCTTTGGCGATCTTAACGTGGTGCGCTACGCTCTCGGATTATAGGAGAATCAGAAATGGCTTTTTCGCTTTACGATGCAACGGTGCCGAGCTTTCAACAGACCATTGGTGCGACGCTCAAAGTGCTCGACAAGGCGGAGGCCTTTTGTGACGAAACCGGACTTGAACCGGAAGCGCTGGTCAAAGCCAAGCTCGCCGAAGACATGTTGCCGTTGGGCTATCAGGTGAAGTCGCTTTGCACGCATTCGACCCGTGCGATTGCTGGCGTCCGCGCGGGCGTGTTCAGCCCTGATATGACACCCTGGCCGGCCGACATCACTGGACTGAAATCAGCGCTAACCGACGCGCTGGCTGAACTGACCGCAGTATCGCCCGAGGAAGTGAACGGCTTTGTGAGTCGCGATATGGCGTTTGTCATGGGGGAACGCCGCATGGAGTTTTCCGCAGAAGACTTCCTGACGTCTTTCACGATACCAAATTTCTATTTCCACGCCACGACAGCTTACGCGATACTCCGCGCGAAAGGCGTTAAGCTCGGTAAGCTGGATTTCATGGGACGTCCGCGCCTAAAAGCTTAGGCGGGACTGAACGCGCCCGTCGTTTCGTCGAGCAAGTGCAATACGCCTTCGCTTAATGCAAAATAGCTCCCGCGCAGCCGAAGCGTACCCGACGCCTCGCGCTCACGAACACATTTGAATGTGCGAAGGTTGGCGAGGCTGACTTTCACACTCTCAAGCTCAAGTGCGCGGACCGCCGCCTCGCCGGTGCCATGGTCGGCGATGATTCGATCGCGCGCTTCGTCGAGCAAGTCGATCCAGTGCGCAATGAACCCGCCTTCGCCCGCTGCGGCTCCTTCGAAACGGCGCGACAGGGCGGCCGCAACACCGCCACAGCTTCCGTGGCCCATGACCATGATCTGCGGCACTTCAAGCTGGGTTACGGCAAACTCCAGCGCTGCTGAAACCCCATGCCGACCGCCATCGGCCTCGAACGGCGGCACAAGGTTGGCGACATTACGTACGACGAACATCGCGCCCGGGGGCGTATCGAAAATGGTTGCTGGATCGACGCGGCTGTCGGAGCAGGCGATCACCATGATCCGTGGCTTCTGGCCCGCTTCGAGTGCGGCCCAGCGTTCTCGCTCCGCTTGCCAGTCATTCGCGCGGAAGCGGTGATAACCTTCGATCAGTTGTTCCATGTTACCCGAACCGCCCGCCACGAATAACGGCGACGTCGCCGACACATACCAGCAGCCCATGACTGTCGAGAACCGGTGCCAGCGCCTCAAGCAAAGTGTCGGCGCGTTCGGCTGACGCAATCGCAAGCACGATGACTTTGCTTTGCGCGCCGCTCAACCGATCTTCGCTCCAGCTACCCGCGCGCCCGCGACCAGACAACGCCGGCATAACGGTATGGCCGCTAATCCCGGCCGCTTCGCATGCGGCGGCAATCCGTGGAACAAGCGGCGCGTCGGTCAGGATTTCGATGCGCTTGCGGATGACCGTGTCCATCATATTGCTCCTAACATCTGAGCAAGCCAGGCAAAGAACGAAATGCCGAAGACGATATTGAACGGAAAAGTGATGCCCAGCGACATTGCGAGGTAAATGCCCGGATCGGCTTCGGGCAATGCAAGCCGCATCGCCGCTGGAACTGCAATATACGACGCACTCGCCGCGAGTATCCCGAGGATCGCCGCAGTCCCCGCATCAAGTCCGATCAGCGTCCCTGCTACCGTCCCAATGACACCGTTAACGAGCGGAACTACAATGCCAAGCGCCGCCAACCGGATCGTCAGCGCTTTCGTCTGCATGATTCGCCGCGATGCGATCAGCCCCATGTCGAGCAAGAATAAACACAAAATGCCCCGATAACCGCCGTCGAATACGGGCTTGATCGGGGCGAACCCGTCTTTTCCCGCGATCAAGCCGATCAAGAAACTGCCGACCAGCAACACGACCGAAGCGTTGAACAGAACTTCGTGCCACAGGTTGCCCCCGGCCTTCTCGCTCTGACCGCGGCGTGCGAGAAACAGGCCCGTGATGATCGCCGGCGTTTCCATCAGCGCCAGCACAGCTACCATAAACCCCGCCGCCGGAAGCCCGACCCCCGCCAGCATCTGTTCGGCAGTTACAAACGTCACGAGACTGACGGAGCCATAATGTGCCGCAACCGCTGCAGCATCGACACGCGGCAAACCACCGAATGACCGCAACAGCGCAAAAGCGGGCAGGGGAAGCAGAAAGCTAAGCGCCATACCCGCAGCAGCCGCAGCACCCAGCGTCGCTGTAAAACCGGATTCGGCAACTGAAACCCCACCCTTCAGGCCAATCGCTGTCATAAGGTAAAGTGCCATCCCCTTGGCGAGAGCCTCGGGCACGGCAAGGTCGGAACGGACAAAGCCTGCGAGCAGCCCCAACGCAAAAAACAATATTATCGGGGATGTGAGCGTTTCAAGGATCATGATGCGTCGTCCACGTTGATCGCATTAGTGAGGGCTGATCTGGTTGGCAAACGATGTGGTGATCGCTATCTATAAGATGATGAGTGAAGCAGATCCCGCAGTACGTCCCCGCAAGCCCGACTGGATCCGCGTAAAGGTGCCGGCGTCGGTAGGATTTGCCGAGACAAAAGCGCTGATGCGCCGCCTTAATCTTGCAACGGTGTGTGAAGAAGCGGCATGCCCGAACATCGGCGAGTGCTGGACCAAAAAACATGCGACGGTGATGATCCTCGGCGATACCTGCACGCGCGCCTGTGCATTTTGCAACGTGAAAACGGGGATGCCTCGCGCGGTTGACCCGTTGGAGCCGCAACATACGGCCGATGCTGCTGCTGAACTTGGACTCGAACATATTGTTGTGACATCGGTTGACCGCGACGACCTTCCCGATGGTGGTGCCTCGCAATTTGTGAAGTTGATCGAAGCACTCCGCCGCACGACGCCCAATACGACAATTGAAATCTTGACGCCCGATTTCCGCAATAAGTCGCAGGCAGCGGTCGAATCCATCGTCGCCGCACGGCCTGATGTGTATAACCACAATCTCGAAACGGTACCTCGGCTGTATCCGACGATCCGTCCCGGCGCGCGATATTACGCCTCGCTGCGTCTGCTCGAAAGCGTCAAGCGGCATGACCCGTCGATCTTCACCAAATCGGGGATGATGATGGGTCTGGGCGAGGAACGCATGGAAGTGCATCAGGTGATGGATGATATGCGCAGTGCAGACGTCGATTTCCTGACGCTCGGCCAATATCTTCAGCCAACCCCGCGGCACACCAAAGTAATCGACTTCATTACGCCAGCGGCGTTTAACGCCTACGCCGGCATCGCCCGCGCGAAAGGCTTCCTCCTCGTTGCCTCCTCGCCGTTAACCCGATCAAGCTATCATGCGGGTGATGATTTCAACAAACTTCGTGCCGCGCGTGAGGCGAAGCTGGCAACCGTTTGATGCCCGGCCACCGCGAAAAACGGTTTTTGCCCTATAGCGCCGAACAGATGTTTGATCTCGTCGCCGATGTTTCACGCTATGCAGAGTTTTTGCCGTGGGTAACCGCTGTCCGCGTCCGGTCCGACAGGGACACCGAAATGGTTGCTGACCTCATTGTCGGGTTCCGGTCATTGCGCGAACGCTTCACCAGCCGCGTGGGCAAGGAGCGCGCCAAGCGGATCAGTGTGGAGTATATCGACGGTCCGTTAAAATTCCTGCGCAACGATTGGCAATTCGAACCCGCACCCGGCGGCTGCACAATCGACTTTGCGGTCGAATTTGCTTTCAAGAACCGCGTCTTCGAAGCAATTGCTGGGCAAATGTTCGACGCCGCGCTGCGCAAGATGATCAACGCTTTTGAAAGCCGTGCCGATGCGCTTTATGCATCACCGTCTGGCATCAGCAGTTCAAGCGCAACCAGCGCCGCCTGAAGACGGACGCCACCGCGCCCATTATTGTCGAAAAACTTCTTATCGGCGTTGACGTCGTCGGGATTGCCACCTCGCACGGCGCGGGCAAAGACAACGGTACCAACAGGCTTTTTCTCGCTGCCGCCGCCGGGACCGGCGATACCCGTAATGGCTACGGCGATGTCGGCATCACTTCGTGCAAGCATCCCCTGTGCCATTGCCCATGCTGTCGCGACCGACACTGCGCCGAATGTTTCGACAATATCGCGGCTAACGCCGAGATGCGCGATTTTGGCGGCGTTTGAATAGGATACAACACTTGCCGCAAAAACATCAGATGATCCTGCATGCTCGGTCAGCGCAGCGGCGACCAGCCCGCCAGTGCAGCTTTCGGCCACCGCAATGGTCCGCTTTGACGCGCGGTTCGCATCGATTACGCGCTTTGCGGCTTCCACTAATTCGAGTGGGAGTAGGGTGTCGATGTGGGTTTCGGTGTCGCTCACAAATCCTCCGGCAGGCGAACCGTCGCAATGGCTTGTGCAGCAATTCCTTCGCCGCGTCCCGCAAAGCCCAGTCGCTCGGTTGTTGTCGCTTTAACACTAATGCGCGGCGGTGGCACCCGCAAGATTTCGGAGATCCGCTTGCGCATGGCGTCCCGATGCGGGCCAATCTTGGGTGCTTCGCAAATGATCGTTAGATCGATGAAGTCGATGATGCCGCCCTTCGCCGCGACAAGACTGCGGGCATGGTCGAGAAAACGGTCGGACGACGCCCCGCGCCACTGGGCCTCGCTCGGCGGGAAATGGCTACCGATGTCGCCTGCGCCAACACACCCCAGCACAGCATCGGTGATCGCGTGCAGCGCGACGTCGGCATCCGAGTGGCCCGACAAGCCCTTGTCATGCGGAATGCGGACGCCGCCCAGCCAGAGTTCCTCGCCTGTTTCGAGCCGGTGCACGTCGAACCCGCTGGCGCTCCGGCTGACCAACAAGCGGGATGTAGCGATTAAAAAGTCTTCAGGACGTGTGATCTTTTCGAGCATTGCTTCTCCCTCGACTGCTGCAACGGTAAATCCAGCTGCGCGCGCGACCTGTGCATCGTCGGTGGCAGGCGGCCCGGCCCACTGTCGATGCGACGTCATGATGGCATCAAAGCGAAATGCTTGTGGTGTTTGCACACGAACCAGTCCCGCGCGATCCACAGCATCACCCAGCACGCCGTCAGCCCGCGCCACACTGTCTGCCACAGCGAGCACGGGAACCGCCCCGTCTTCCGTATCAAGCGCAGCCAAAAGCCGGTCAATTACCGCTCTGGGCACCATGCATCGTGCCGCGTCATGAATCAGCACGCGGTCGGTGTTGCCAATTGCTTCAAGACCCAGTCGCACGGAGTCCTGCCGCTCCGCCCCGCCTGTAACAATCGTAACTCGCCGATCCCCCAAAGCATCCCGCGCCATCGTTGCTTGCCCCGAGGCGATCACCACAAAAACCGGCATCCCTGCAAAAGCATCCACTGCGCGCGCAATCACTGAAGTCCCGCCGAGCATTGCATATTGCTTGGGTACAGCGCCGCCCGCGCGCTCGCCGCGACCTGCTGCGACAATCAGGGCAACCGTTTCCATGCGTTCGTTCCATAGCGCCTTGCCGCGCCGCCGCAATCCGCCTATGGACTGCCTAAATTTAAGGCAGTTTTTCCGTGCAGCGCATCCATCCCATTCATATCGGGCCCGTCCGCATCGACACGCCAGTTATCCTCGCGCCGATGACCGGCGTGACCGACATGCCGTTCCGCACGGTCGTTCGCCGTTATGGATCGGGCCTTAATGTCACCGAGATGATCGCCAGCCAGGCGATGATCCGTGAGACCCGCCAGTCGCTTCAGAAAGCGGCTTGGGATCCGGTCGAGGAACCCGTGTCGATGCAGCTCGCCGGCTGCACGCCGCGCGAAATGGCTGAAGCTGCGAAGCTGAATGCCGACCGTGGCGCAGCAATCATCGACATCAACATGGGCTGCCCGGTCAAGAAGGTTGTCAATGGCGATGCGGGGTCCGCGTTGATGCGTGACCTGCCGCTTGCTGCCAGTCTGATCGACGCAACGGTCAAGGCGGTTGACGTGCCCGTCACCGTCAAGATGCGTATGGGCTGGGACCACACCCGCCTCAACGCCCCCGAACTCGCGCACATCGCCGAGGATTTGGGTGCCAAGATGATTACCGTCCACGGCCGCACCCGCAACCAGATGTACCGTGACAGCGCCGATTGGGCCTTCATCCGCAATGTCAAAGATGCGGTCCAAATCCCCGTCATCGTCAACGGCGACATTTGCTCGATAGAAGATGCCCACACAGCCCTCGACCAGTCGGGCGCGGACGGCGTGATGATCGGTCGCGGCGCGTATGGAAAGCCGTGGTTGCTCGGACAGGTTATGGCTGCGCTGACCGGACAGACCGTTCCCGCCGATCCCGGCATCGAAGAACAATATCACGTGATCACAGCGCATTACCGCGCGATGCTCGACCATTATGGCGAAGTCACCGGCGTCAACCTCGCGCGCAAACATGTCGGCTGGTACACCAAAGGGCTGCACGGATCGGCTGAATTCCGCAACGCCGTGAACCAGATCGCCGAGAGCGCCACCGTGCTTGATATGCTCGCCCGGTTTTACGATCCGTGGCTCTCGCGCGCAGCCGCCTGATGGCGGTTCCTGCGGGGCCAACCCCCGACGCGCTGATCGCGGCGATGCCCGGCGCGCTGATCGTGCTCGATCCTAAAGGCTGCATCGCAGGCGTTAATGCCGCCGCCGAAATGCTGCTCAACGCCAGTGCGTCGTATCTGCTGCACAAACCGTTTGGGATCGTATTGCGCTTGCCCGATTCCTGCCTGACAGGCTTGCGCGAGGATGCCGTCTTCGCGTCCTATGATTGCATTGTCGAAACGCAGCGTGGCACCAAATTGCGCGTCGATTTTCATGCCACGCCGCTGCCCGATTATGACGGCTGGCGGCTGATTTCGCTCAACGGTGCCGCAGCCGCTCAATCGATTGGCGAGCGGCGCAGCGGCGTTCGGGCGGCAACAGGGGCTGCGGCAATGCTCGCGCACGAAATCAAAAACCCGCTGGCAGGCATTCGCGGTGCTGCGCAATTGCTCGACAAAGCAATCGGCGCGGATGGCAAGGCGCTCACTAAACTCATCCGCGACGAAGTGGACCGCGTCGCGACCCTGATCGACCGGATGGAAGCATTCACCGACGATCGGCCCCTCACGCGCAAGGCCGAAAACATCTACGCGATCCTCGATCATGTCCGCGCGCTGGCTGAATCGGGCTTTGGCGAACGGATCGACATTCGCGACGCCTATGATCCCTCACTGCCGCCCGTGCTCGTGGACCGCGATTCAATGATACAAATCGTCCTCAACCTGTTGAAAAATGCAGCCGAAGCTGTGCCCTCGGGCAAGCGCGGCGTTGTTACCCTGACTACGGGCTACCGTCACGGTGTCGCCGTGCCAACCGAAGACGGCGCCCGCCTGCAAGTCCCCATCGAACTTTGCATCATCGACGATGGGCCCGGCCCGCCGTCCGAACTCGTTGATCACCTCTTCGAACCTTTCGTTTCGTCGAAATCATCGGGCCGTGGCCTCGGCCTTGCGCTCGTCGACAAGCTCGTCCGCGACAATGGCGGGATCATCCAGTTCGCGCGCGAGGGAGTTCCCGAACGCACGGTATTCCGTCTTTTGCTGCCCAGAACCAAATGACCCGCGCAAAAATCCTCCTCGTCGATGATGACCCCTCGATCCGGCTTGTCGTCACCGAAGCCCTGCGCCGTGACGGTCACGACGTTCGCACCGCCGCCACGGTTGCCGAACAAGTCAGCATGCTTGAACAATTCGTGCCCGACGTACTGATAACCGACGTTATGCTTCCCGACGGCAATGGCCTCGACTTGGTGCCGTCGATCCTCAAAAAACGCCCCGATCTCCCCGTTATTGTGCTCTCGGCACAAAACACATTGACTACTGCCGTGCGCGCGACCGAACAGGGCGCGTTCGAATATTTGCCTAAACCATTCGACCTCGACGAGCTTTGTCGCGCCGTCCGTGATGGGCTCGCGCGCAGCGGCCAGACAGTCGATGCTGCGCCGTCCGAAGACGCTGACCTCCCCCTGATTGGCCGTTCGGTGGCAATGCAGGACATTTACCGGATGATTGCACGTGTCGTTGCAACCGATTTGACGGTGCTTGTGCTCGGGGAATCAGGCACCGGCAAAGAACTCGTGGCGCGCGCGCTGCACGATCTCGGGCCGCGCAAGGCAAAGCCGTTCGTTGCCGTCAATATGGCAGCGATTCCGCGCGAACTTATCGAAGCTGAGCTTTTCGGGCATGAACGCGGTGCATTCACTGGCGCCCTCGCACGGCAAGCCGGGAGATTCGAGCAAGCGGCAGGGGGAACGCTGTTTCTTGATGAAATCGGCGACATGCCAATGGAGGCGCAAACCCGCCTCTTGCGTGTCCTTCAGTCGGGCGAGTTCACCCTCGTCGGCGGCACCCGAACCATTGCTGTTGATGTCCGCATCATTGCAGCCACGCATAAAAACCTGTCGGAACTCATTGCAAACGGACTGTTTCGCGAAGATCTCTACTATCGCCTGAACGTCGTCCCCATCAATTTGCCGCCCTTGCGACAGCGCCGTGACGACATCGGCCTGCTCGCCCAGCATTTCCTCGACAAGGCCGCCGCCGAAGGGCTCCCGCGCAAGCGGCTGAACGATGCAGGGGTCACGCGCCTTGCCGAGCACCACTGGCCGGGCAACGTCCGCGAGCTCGAAAATCTGATGCGGCGATTGGCAGCGATTGCTCGTGATCCGGTGATTCCGGCAACTGCTATTTCCGCACAGTTGTCGGGGGGCGGAGTATCACCGCTTGAAGCGGCTGAGACACTGGAACAAGCCGTCGCCCAGCACCTCGCCCGCTATTTCGTGCAATTCGGAGGCGATCTGCCACCGGCAGGACTCTACGAGCGCATCCTTATGGAAGTCGAGCGACCGCTGCTGGCCGCGACACTTAACGCGGTGCGGGGTAACCAGCTAAGGGCGGCTAACCTGCTCGGCATCAACCGCAACACGCTCCGCAAGAAACTGTCTGACCTCGGGATTTTGGCAAAGCGAGGGACTTAACGCCCAAGCCTTGGCGTTCTTGGCGGGAGCAAAATGTCGCACGCCAAGAACGCCAAGGTTGCGGTGCAAATACGCCCTTTATAAAGTTAACTGTTCGTTCTATGTTCCAACTATGACTATTGAACTCCTCATCACCGCAATCGTCGCCCTTGGCCTCGGGGCGCTTATCGCGTGGCTCGTTGCGGGGCGCGAGATGTCTGCATTGCGGGTGCACGCGTCGCAGGCCGATCTGCACCGGACGATGCTGAACGAAGTGACGAAGGAGCGTGATGAAGCGCTCCGCGCGCACAATGCGCTGCAATCGGGATCGCAGGCACGCGAAGCAGCGTTTCAGGCGCGCCTCGAGGAAATGGCTGCAGCGCGCGAAGTCCTTTCGGCACAATTCTCCGAAGTCGGTGCCAAACTGCTCGACTCTGCGCAGCGTCAGTTCCTCGAACGTGCCGATGCCCGTTTCAAGCAATCGGAGGAAACAACCGGTCAGGGGATCAAGGCGTTGCTTCAGCCTGTCCACGAGCGCCTCACCCGATATGAGGAAACCGTTACTAAAGTCGAAGCTGAGCGTCGCGACGCTTTCGGTCTGCTTCACGGCCAGATTGAATCAATGCGCACTGGCACTGAGCGCGTGTCGTCCGAAGCCGCAAAGCTCGTCAATGCGTTGCGCAACGCCCCCAAAGCGCGAGGGCGCTGGGGCGAGCAGCAGCTCAAAAACGTGCTTGAAAGCTGTGGGCTGTCCGAACACGCTGATTTTCAGACCGAAGTGAGTGTCGAAGGCGAAAGCGGTCGCCTCCGCCCCGATGTCATCATCAACGTGCCCGGCGGGCAGTCGCTCGTCATTGACGCCAAAGTCTCACTCAACGCTTATCAGGATGCATTCGGTGCGGTCGATGACGGTGAGCGACAGATTGCACTCGCCGCACACGCCGCCTCCATGCGTGCTCATGTCAATTCGCTTGGTAATAAAGCGTATTGGAGCCAGTTCGACGACGCGCCCGATTATGTCATCATGTTTGTTCCCGGCGAACATTTCCTGTCGGCGGCGCTCGAACATGATCCGACTCTGTGGGATTTCGCTTTTGAAAAGAAGGTTTTGCTCGCGACCCCGACCAATCTTATTGCCATCGCTCGCACCGTGGCCGCCGTCTGGCGTCAAGAGAAGATGGCCAAGGAAGCGCGCCAGATTGGGGAGCTCGGCAAAGAACTCTATGATCGGCTCGCCAAAGCCGCCTCGGACCTCCGCAAAGTCGGTGGTGGTTTGACCAGCGCTGTCAACAATTACAATAGCTTCGTCAGCAGCTTTGAGACACGGGCTTTGGTTACAGCCCGCAAATTCCGTGATCTCAACATCGACACCGGTATGCGCGACCTTGACGATGTTCCGCCCGTCGAAGCGCTGGCGCGATATGGCGACGACGCGCCATCGAGCGACCCGATTCCGTTCCCACGCTTGAGCCAGAACTAAGTGGCCCGTCCTCAAAAGCGCTACGTTTGCCAAGCCTGCGGTTCAGTCGCATCGAAGTGGGCGGGGCAGTGTGACGATTGTCTCGAATGGAACACGCTTGTTGAGGACGCCGGTGGCGTTGTCACGCCGTTTTCGGCCAAGCATAATCTGCAAAATGGTGGTCGCGCGGTAATGTTGGTACCGCTGGACAGCGAGACCCAGCTGCCCGACCGCATGCCGAGCGGCATCGCTGAACTCGACCGTGCGCTTGGAGGCGGATTCGTTGCGGGGTCTGCAACGCTCATTGGTGGCGATCCCGGCATCGGCAAGTCGACATTGCTGCTTCAAGCGGCAGCGAAACTGGCACTTGCGGGGAAGTCGGTTGCCTATGTCTCGGGCGAGGAAGCCGCAGATCAAGTCCGCCTTCGCGCGCAACGTCTCGGACTCGGGAACGCACCGGTCGCACTGGCGGCAGCGACTTCGGTGCGCGATATCTTGGCGACCTTTCCCAAGGCGCCCGATCTTTTGGTGATCGATTCGATCCAGACAATGCATTCGGACCTGATCGAAGGCGCGCCGGGCACAGTAAGTCAGGTCCGCGCGTCGGCGGGTGAGTTGATTCGTTTCGCCAAGGAACGCGGGTCCGCAGTTGTTCTCGTTGGCCATGTCACCAAGGATGGTAGCATCGCCGGGCCGCGCGTTCTCGAGCATATGGTCGATACGGTGCTGAGCTTCGAAGGCGAGCGCAGCCACCAATATCGCATCCTGCGCGCCATCAAAAACCGCTTTGGCGGAACGGACGAGATTGGCGTGTTCGCAATGGGTGAGGACGGGCTTGGTGAAGTCGGGAATCCGTCATCATTGTTCCTGACATCGCGCGGTGAGGCGGTGGCGGGAACAGTCGTGTTCCCCGCGCTCGAAGGCACGCGACCGGTGCTTGTCGAAGTTCAGGCGCTCACCGTCCGGCTCGCAAGTGGTGCTACCCCGCGTCGCGCCGTCGTGGGGTGGGACTCGGGACGTTTGGCGATGATCTTGGCGGTACTCGAAGCACGCTGCGGTCTCTCGCTTTCGTCTGCCGAAGTTTATCTTAACATTGCCGGCGGCTACCGGTTGAGTGATCCGGCTGCTGATCTTGCCGTTGCCGTGGCTTTGGTCAGTGCTTTCAGCGAGCGACCGGTCCCTTCTGAAGTGGTCGCTTTCGGCGAAGTCGCGCTTTCGGGTGAAATCCGCCCAGTGTCACATGCCGCGCTTCGCCTTAAGGAATCAGCCAAGCTCGGATTTGACCGCGCATGGCTCCCTGCCGGAATCAACGCCAACGGGATTTCACTGAACGGCTTCCGCTCGTTGGGCGGCATGGTCGATTTCATGCTTGGGCGTGGATGATGCGGGACTTGCGCGCCCCTCGCATGGTGATTAGGGCAATGAACGAATATTCATTTTAAGAGCAAGAAGGGTGACTTCATGAGCGAGACCGCCGACCGGGTTACAAAAATTGTTGTCGAGCATCTTGGTGTTGACGCTGACAAAGTCACTGTTGAATCGAGCTTCATCGATGATCTTGGCGCAGACAGCCTTGATATCGTCGAACTGGTGATGGCGTTCGAAGAGGAATTCGGCGTTGAAATCCCCGACGATGCGGCGGAAAAGATTGCGACCGTCAAGGACGCGATTGCCTTTATCGACGCGAACAAGGGCTGACCTTGGCGGTCCTTAATCGGGCCGTTGATCAAGCGTTTTGAAATGGCTTCCCGGCGTCGGCTTGGGGAGCCATTTTGTTATTGGAGAATGATATGCGGCGTGTCGTCGTCACGGGATTGGGTCTGGTCACGCCATTGGGCGCCGACGTTGAGACGAGTTGGGCCAATATTCTTGCCTCAAAATCGGGGGCGGGGCGGATCACGCGGTTCGATCCATCCGACCAGAAGTGTCAGATCGCTTGCGAGGTTAAGCCTGCCGACCATCCTTACGGCTTTGATCCCGGCAAGCGCGTTGATCACAAGGTTCAGCGTCAAGTCGATCCCTTTATCATTTATGGCATTGATGCGGCGGGACAAGCGCTTGAAGATGCGGGCCTGACCGAAATGAGCGAAACCGAGCGATTTCGTGCAGGGTGCTCGATTGGTTCGGGTATCGGCGGCCTCCCGGGCATCGCGAGTGAGTCGCTCGTGTGTCAGGAAAAGGGACCAAGCCGTGTCTCACCGCATTTCGTGCATGGGCGTCTGATCAATCTGATCTCGGGACAGGTGAGTATTAAGTACGGCCTGATGGGCCCAAATCATGCCGTTGTGACGGCCTGTTCGACAGGGGCACATTCGATTGGCGATGCGGCGCGGATGATCCGCGATGATGACGCGGACGTGATGTTGGCGGGCGGTGCCGAGGGCGCAATTTGTCCGCTGGGCATTGCCGGCTTTGCGCAAGCGCGGGCGCTTTCAACGTCATTCAATGACACTCCCGATAAGGCATCACGGCCTTATGATGTGGATCGCGACGGCTTCGTAATGGGCGAAGGCGCAGGAATCGTCGTGCTTGAGGAATATGAGCATGCCAAGGCGCGGGGCGCGAAAATCTATGCCGAGGTCATCGGCTATGGCTTGTCAGGCGATGCCTATCACGTCACGGCACCGCAACCCGACGGCGACGGCGCTTTTCGCTCTATGCAAATGGCGTTGAAAAAGGCGGGTATGGTGCCGGCCGATATCGATTACATCAACGCGCATGGAACATCGACAATGGCGGACACCATTGAACTTGGCGCGGTAAAGCGGCTGTTCGGCGATGCGATTTCGACGGTGTCGATGAGCTCGACCAAATCTGCCATTGGTCATCTTCTCGGCGGCGCGGGTGCAGTTGAGAGCATTTTCTGCATCCTCGCCATCCGCGACCAGATTGTTCCGCCGACGCTTAACCTCGACAATCCCGATGAAGACACGCGAGGCGTGGATCTTGTCCCGCACGTTGCCAAGAGGCGCGTTGTGAACGCGGTCCTGAATAACAGCTTCGGTTTCGGCGGTACCAACGCGTCGCTGGTGATGCGGGCGATCTGATGAAGCGTTTGCTCATCATTGCGGTGCTGATCATTGCCGTTGTCGCCGCCGTTATGGTGCTTCGTCCCGGTGGGAGCGCCAGCCGAGATGTTGAGGTTATGATCCCTAAAGGTTCAAGCCTGACCGCCGCGGCCAAAGTTCTCGAAGCAGCTGGCGCCGTCAACTCCGCAAGCGCCTTCGTGCGCAATGCCAAGCTGTTTGGTTCGGGCGAACCGATCAAACCGGGCGAGTATAAGATCACGAAAGGGATGGCTGCGGGCGATGTTCTTGCGCTGCTCCAGTCGGGAAAAACACTGCAGCGCTTTGTCACTATTCCCGAAGGCATGCCATCGATCCTCGTGCAGGAACGTTTGATGGCAGTTCAACTGCTTACGGGCGATGTCACTGTCCCGCCTGAGGGGTCGGTGCTACCCGACAGCTACGCCTACAGCCGCGGTGAAGCGCGATCTGCGCTGCTTGGACGGATGCAGAAGGCAATGCAAACGGCGCTCGCTAATGCTTGGGCGGCGCGCAAACCAACGACGGCGGTCACTTCACCAGAACAGGCAATCATTCTCGCGTCGATTATCGAGAAGGAAACCGGCCGCGCGTCTGAGCGCCCCATGGTCGGCGCTGTTTACACAAATCGCTTGAAACGCGGGATGCCGTTGCAAGCTGACCCGACATTTCTTTATCCGATTACCCGAGGCAAACCGTTGGGCCGTGTCATCTACAAATCAGATGTGAACCGCGACAATCCCTATAATACGTATATTTACAAAGGGTTACCGCCGGGTCCGATTACCAACCCGGGCAAAGCGTCAATCGCTGCAGCACTTGATCCGGCCCAATCGAACGCGATTTATTTCGTGGCTCAGGGTGATGGCAGCAGCGCTTTTGCCGAGACACTTCAGCAGCATGAAATCAATGTCGCCAAATGGCGTGCTCATCGGCGAGCCCAAGACGGGACATAGGGCGACCATTGGGCTGACTATCGAATTTTTATCGCTAACCTCTTGGCATTTATGCTGCGCCGCACCATATCCCGGCGGAGCAATGTGCGCTCAACCCATTTCAAAACCAGAGGCTTTTATGCTCCACCAATCCGTTCCAGACGTCACTTTGAAAACACGCATTCGCGATGATGCTGTGGAGGGTCCAAATCCCTTTCGCTGGCAAGATGTAACCACGAACGATGTCTTTGCCGGCAAGCGGGTTGTTTTGTTCAGCCTCCCGGGCGCATTCACGCCGACGTGTTCCTCCAAACAATGCCCTGGCTATGAGTCAAGCTATGAAGAAATGAAATCGCTGGGAACCGACGAAGTCTACTGCATGTCGGTCAATGACGCTTTTGTGATGTACCAATGGGGCAAAAACCTCGGGCTTAAGAACGTAAAGCTGCTTCCCGATGGCAACGGCGATTTTACGCGGCGTATGGGAATGCTGATCGACAAGACGCACCTTGGCTTCGGCATGCGCTCGTGGCGTTATGCGACGGTTATCGACGATGGCAAGGTTGTTGCCTGGTTTCAGGAGCCCGGAATCAACGATAACGGCTCGGACAGTGATCCTTATGAACAGTCAACACCCGAAAACATCGTCGATTGGTTAAAGGCCAACCCGCGCTAAAATTTATAATCGCAGGCCTGTCGTTTCCGGCAGGCCTGCCATCAGATTCAGGCTCTGGACGGCCGCGCCGCTCGCCCCCTTGCCTAAATTATCGAATGCAGCAACGAGACGCGTTTGCGATCCATTGGTGAAGACAAACAGATCGAGCCGGTCGCTGTTGGCGGCGTGTTCAATGGTCAGCGTTTCACTATCATGGTCACGCAACTTCACAATTGGAGAATCGGCATAAGCGTCCGACAGCGTTTCACGGAACGCTTTTGGGTTTGCGCCGAACAACGGCACGTCGACAATCATTCCGCGATACGTGTTGGCGACTGACGGCGCGAATAGTGGTGCGTTGCTGAGGCCCGATCGCACTTGCATTTCGGGCACATGTTTGTGCGCCAGACTCAACGCATAGGTCTGCCACGCGGGCGGGTTTGGCCCTTCATAGGCAGCGATCATCGCTTTGCCGCCACCTGAATAGCCTGACACGGCGTTGCACATGATCGGGGCGCCTGGGCCAATCCGTCGCGCTTTGATCAACGGCGCAACAAGAGCGATGAATCCCGTCGAATAGCACCCAGGGTTCGACACCCGCATTGCACTGGCGACATTGTTCCCGATTTCAGGAAAGCCATAGGTCCACCCCTTGACAGTCCGGTGCGCTGTCGAGGCGTCAATGACGCGTGTCGTTTTGTTGTCGATCAGAGCAACAGCGTCACGTGCCGCATCGTCAGGCAAGCAGAGGATAACGATTTCCGCCGCGTTAAGGGCATCACGGCGCGCACCCGTGTCTTTGCGTTGTGCATCGTCGAGTTTGATCAATTCGAATTCGCTGCGGCGGGCAAGCCGCGATTCGATTTCGATTCCCGTGGTCCCTGCGGCACCATCAATGAAAATGCGCGTCATAGGGGCTCGATGCGATCGGCCTGCACGTAGCCGATGCCCTTTGCTGTACGAATCCAGGCCCAACCGGCGCTAAGATCAAAGACATCGACAAACACGCCAACGGCGAGGTCCCGTATTTTATCGCTCGACCTATTAGGTTTCACATGAACAGTTGACGCCGTGGTGGTTCGATACGCCAAAGCTTTTGCGTAATGCGGTGCAAAAACACGGTCGGCGAGTTCGACATCGGCTAGGTCGTCACGGACGGCATACACTGCTGGATCGAGCACGGCCGAGTGCCCCGACAAAACGAAGCACTTACGCAGCGGCGCTGCGCGGTCCGTCGTATCGCGGTTTGTCGGCAATGAGCCGTCCGAATTCGTCAAGAAAATCTACCCCTTCGTCGGTCCGCACAACAAACACATTGCGCCGGTCGGCGTCGTCACGTTCACGGCGCAGATAGTCGAGAGACCCCAGTCTGTTCAAGGCGCGCGTGACAACGGGTTTCGATACGCCCAACCCCTTTGCAATTCCGCGCACAGTATGGGGGCCGGGAGTCAGATAGACGAGCATCATGAGTGCCATCTGGCGGTTGGTCAGGTCCGGCTGACCCGACCGCACGTAGTCGATCAGAGTCTGCATCCATTTGGAAAGTATCGGATCACGCATCAGGCACTAACGCACAAATGGCAAAGTGGTTGCGCGCCCTAAACGAACCGCGTCTGAAGCATTGCCCAAACAGCGCGAAGGCCAAGGGCTTCGCCGCCTTTTGGACGTCCGGGTTTGGCCGAGGGCCGCCAAGCGAAAGTATCGAGGTGGACCCACGGCGTGTCGGGCGAAACGAATTTCTGGAGGAACAACGCTGCCGTAATCGCTCCCGCGAAACCGCCGTCAGGCGCATTGTTGAGATCGGCGATGTCCGATTTCAGCATGTCGTCATAGCCCCCGTGGAGAGGGAGTATCCAGAGTGCGTCAGCGACGTCTTTGGCCGCTGTCATCAATGCGTCGGTCAGGATATCATCGTTGCCGAATGTCGCAGGAAGATCGGGCCCGAGTGCTACACGCGCTGCGCCGGTTAGCGTCGCGAAATCGATTATAAGGGTGGGATCGCTCTCGCTCGCTTTGGTCAGGGCGTCGGCGAGGACGAGCCTTCCTTCGGCATCGGTATTGGTAATTTCGACCGTGAGACCTTTGCGCGATGTAAGGATGTCGCCGGGCCGGAAGGCATTGCCCGCAATCGCATTTTCCACGGCAGGGACCAGCATGTGAAGCCGGACAGGCAATCGCGCTGCCATAATGAGTTGGGCAAGCGCCAAGGCATGCGCCGCGCCGCCCATATCCTTTTTCATCAAGCGCATGCCCGCCGATGGTTTGATGTCGAGCCCCCCGGAATCAAACGTCACCCCTTTGCCGACAATTGCAATGCGCGGGTGCGCCGGATTGCCCCATTCGAGTTCGATCAGGCGCGGGGCATGTTTGCGTTCGGCTGCGGCACCGACGGCATGGATCATTGGATAACCAGTTTCGAGATCGTGGCCCTTTGTCACAGTCAGCTCGGCACCATGTTTTGTTGCCAACGCCGCCGCTTGTGCCTCAAGATCGCCCGGTCCCATATCGGCGGCGGGGGTGTTGACCAGATCACGGACCAGCGCGACGGCTTCGGCTTCGCGGACAATCGCGCCAATCTGGGCGACGTTGCTGGTCAATAAGATGCGCGAGCCGCGTGGCTTGTCGTTCTTCAGATAGCGGTCAAATTTATACTGGCCGAGCAGCCAGCCCAGCGCGGCGCGCCCGGGCGCTACGTCTTCGATGCGATATGTGCCTTTGGGCAAGGTCTCCGCGAGTTTGGCGAGGCACCAAGGGGTGAGCGATGCGGTGTTCGCGACGATGGATACCACTGACCATTCGTCGGCTTTTTCACCGGGCAGGATGGCGCTGGCATAGCTGACTGGCTTTAGGTTCTGAGCAGCGACTGCGGCGCGATGCCGTTCGGGTTGTGTAGTCAACCACGTGTCATAGCCGACGGGGTCAATGAGGTGGATGCTGCGGGCAGTCTGGGCTTTGTCGGCGATCAGCAGCGTCGCGAAATCGATCACGCAGGGACTCCGAACAGGTCATGCTCATCGGCGTCTTCGATGCGGACGGGAACGATGTCGCCCTGTGTCAGACCGCAGGCATCGCGGAGGAAGACATTGCCGTCGATTTCGGGTGCGTCGGCCTGCGAGCGCCCGGTTGCGCCGCCGTCTTCGTCGATTTCGTCGATGATAACGTCGAGGGTGCGACCGACTTTTGCGGCGAGCTTTTCGGCGCTGATCCGCGCGGTTAGGTCCATCAGGCGGGCGTAGCGATCTTCCTTGATGGGTTCGGGCACGGGGTCGGGCAGGGCGTTGGCAGCCGCACCTTCGACGGGTTCGAAGCGGAAGGCACCGACGCGGTCGAGTTGCGCTTCGGTCAGCCAATCCATCAGATATTGGAAGTCGCTTTCGGTTTCGCCGGGGAAGCCGACGACGAACGTCGAGCGGATCGTGATGTCGGGGCAGATCGCGCGCCAGTTGCGGATGCGTTCGAGGACTTTGGCTTCGTTGGCCGGGCGCTTCATGGCTTTGAGAACCGAGGGCGCGGCATGCTGGAACGGGATGTCGAGATAAGGCGTGATCAGCCCTTCAGCCATCAGGGGAATGACCTGATCAACATGCGGGTAGGGATAGACATAATGCAGCCGCACCCATGCGCCCAATGAACCCAGTTCCCGGGCAAGATCGGTCATATGGGCGCGGAGTTCACGGCCATGCCATTCGCGCGATTGATGGCGGATATCGACGCCGTAGGCCGAGGTGTCCTGACTGATAACCAGAAGCTCTTTGGTCCCCGCAGCGACCAGCTTTTCGGCTTCGCGCAGGATGGCGTCGGGGCGGCGGCTGACGAG
>JANOVZ010000039.1:0-35671 GCA_031417655.1 Sphingomonas sp.
CGACCGTAATGTCTTTGCCAGCGACCGCGACAGATGAAATCCTTCAAGCGGCAACACGGCCCGCGATTTCGGTTCGACCCAATAGACGGACTTGGCTTCGCGGGCATCGGCCATCGGGAACACGCCGACGGTATAGGCGCGCAGCAGCATGTCGGGATCGAGCGGTTCACTCATTAGGTCTTGATGCGCGACAATTTGCGCTCGACACCGGTCCATAGGGTTGAAAAGGCCTCTCCTGCCGGAGAACCCTGCGCAAACGCGCCAATCGGCAGCCGCCGCACCGTCATCTGTTCGACGGCGCTCGCCATTGGGATGACCGGCCATTTCGGATCCGCGTCGAGCGCCGCTTTATGCAGCAAACGCCGACGGTCAACCATCGAGAAGACGGGCAGGATTGGCGCGTGGCCACCATGTTCACGGTCGAGATAGGCAACGACATCATCCAATGCACGGCGAGAAAGCGGCGAGGGAATGACGGGGACAAGGATCAGGTCAGCGGCGCGCATCGCCTGTTCGCTGGTTTCGGTCAGTCCCGGCGGGCAATCGAGAATGATCCGGTCATAGGTTTTTTCGAGCGATTCAATGAGTTTGGAAAGCCGTTTGCGCTTCCCCATAGAGAAAAACAGTTGATCAAGTCCGCGCAAGCTGGTGTCGGCGGCGAGCAGGTCAAGCCGGTCGATTGCCGTCGCCGAAATCAGTTTTTGCGGTGCGACATCCTTGGTGAAAACGGTCTGGGCCGCATCCTTCTTTGCTTTGCCGGGGCTGACCAGATAACTCGACGCTGCTTGCGGGTCCAAGTCCCAGAGCAAAGTCTGGCGCGACGATTGCATCGCGGCGCTCCACGCGAGATTGACCGCAAGGGTGGTTTTCCCGACGCCCCCCTTCAAACTATAAACTGCAATCGTCGCCATGTGCACGAAACTAGCGCGTCGGGGGAAGCGTGGCGAGCCAGTTTAGGAGGTCGGTAGCGCTCTTTTGGGGTATTTCTTCCATCAACAAATGTCCCACACCGGGATAGATGACGACTTTTGCGTCCGGCACTTGTACCTTGAACCATGCTACTGACGATACCGGGATCAGCTTGTCATCGGCGCCCCACAGGATCAGCGTTGGGATCGGCAGTTTCGGCGCGCCCGTAATAGCGGGTTCGCGCGGGCCCGCAAAACGGTCAATCGTTGCCTGACGATTGCCGGGATAGCGCAGCAATTCCCAGTAACGGTCAACATTGGCGGGCGTCACCACCGATTGATTGGTCACGGACTGATGTAGGCTTTGTTCGATGATCGACCGCGGCGTGATGTAGAGCATGACATCGCGCAACACCGGCGTTTGCGCAATGCGAAAGCCGATGGGCAAGTCTTGCGGCTCCGGCTCGGGCTGCCCGCTCGCGTCGATCAGAACAAGTCCGCGCAGCTTTTTGGGATGCTTGTGCGCATAGGCCCATGACACCCCGCCGCCCATTGAATTGCCGCCCAGGACAAAGCGGGTGATGCCCAGCTTGACCATCGCCTGATCAACGACATCAACGAACGCCGCTTTTGAATATGCGCGCGCAGGATAAGCACCCGTCATCCCGTGCCCCGGCAGATCAAGGCGAATGACCCGGTGCGTTGGTGTCAAAAGCGACGTCCAAGCGTCCCACGTTTGCAGAAATGCATTGGACCCGTGGAGCAGCACGATGACCGGCGCATCGCGCGGCCCTTCGTCGCGGAGGTGAATCGTCAGCCCGTTGCCAAGATCGACATATCGCGACGCCGCCGTGCCGTATTTTACGCGCATCGCCGCCGCATCAGTATCGGGTGTCCCAAATGCAATTGTGGCCGCTGTGATCGCGACAAAAACGGCGAGGAGCGACCATTTGAAAATGCGTTTCATAAGGCTTCGGGATTCCGTTCCAAAACAGGACAGCGTGATTTCGCTGTGATATTAACGATTTGTTAGATTCGACTCAATTGGCAGAATATGTAAACGAATGCGTAACGATAAAACCGAGTCGCGCTGGTTTAACTTTATTTGGGGGTCTTCGGACATGAAGTATCTTGCGTTGGCCGCAGTCGCGGCGCTTACGGTTGCTGTTCCTTCGATCAGCCATGCGACGACAATCAATATCACAAACTCCAGTTTTGCGCCGCTCGGCTCACAGGATGGCACGCTGCATCTCACAACCGGAGGCCCGTTCAATGGGGCCGTTGCCAATTTTGGCCAGTTCAAGCTTGACGGTACGAACGTGACCGCCGGGAACATTGCCGTCACATTTTACACATATTGCGTGGATTTGAATCAAGCATTGTTGATCCCAGGTACGTTCACGATCCAACCTTTGTCGACGTTGTTTAATGCGGCCACATCGCTCAACATGACCAAACTGCTGGCCAATGTGACGCCCGTCAACGCGGATCAGTCTGCCGCAATGCAGCTGGCCATGTGGGAACTTGCATTTGATACGAACGCGACCAAGGACGTTCAGGGCGGTGCCACTCAGGGTCAGTTCTGGGTAACGACGGGAACAAGTGCAACCGCGCGGTCGCTAGCGAATGGTTATCTTGCCAATCTCGGCAGCTGGACGGTACCGGTCGGCGGGCAAGCACAATTGCTTTACAATGCTCAGAACCAGAGCCAGATTTTTTACGCTGTGGCTGCCGTTCCTGAATCAGCAACTTGGACGATGATGATCACCGGCTTTGGCATTGCGGGTGCGTCGCTCCGCGCCCGCCGTCGTAAGACAGCGCTGGCTGCCGCCTAAAGGATCTCGCGCACCACATCCTGTGGTCGGCAGAGGCGGACACCTTTTTCGGTTTCCACCAACGGTCGATTGATCAGGATGGGGTGTGCGACCATCGCGTCAAATATGATTTCATCACGCGTCGCTGGATCGGTTAGCCCAAGGTCTTCGGCGGGCGATCCCATGATGCGCATGCCCGCACGCGGTGTCATGCCCGCCTTGGCATAAAGCGCGACCAGCCGCTCGCGCGTCGGTGGGTTTTTCAAATATTCGATAATGGTCAGATCAACGTCCGGCGTTTCCTGCAGTATCGCCAACGTCTTGCGCGACGTGCCGCATGCGGGATTGTGGTAGATTGTCGCTTTCATGGTTGCTCCTCTTTGATGAGCCAGCCGCTGATCCAATAGCCCAATATGCCTCCGGTCACTTGTGCAATCATAAATGCCGGAACGTCGATCATCCGAATCCCCGAAAAACTGTCGGTAAATGCGCGCGCCAGCGTTACTGCCGGATTGGCAAAACTCGTCGATGATGTGAACCAATAGCCCGCGATAATCCAAGTCGCTACCAGCGCCGGAACGGCCTCCGCGCGAAATCGCAAGCCGAGGCGGATCGTCATCAGCAGCCCGAAGGTTGCGACGCCTTCGCTAAGCCAGAGGGCGGGGCTACTGCGCATTTTGGCACCTGTTTCAATCAATTGATGCCCGAACATGGCATGGGCCAAAATCGTTCCGCCAATCGCCGCCAATAGTTGCAGGGCAATGACGGCCCAACGCAATTTGTCCTTGCGCAGGATCAGCGTTACCGCCGGGTTGAAATGCGCGCCGGAGATTGGTCCGAACAACGAGATCAGGACATAAAGCATCGCGCCCGTCGCGCCAGTATTGCCGAGCAATGCCACGGCATTATTCCCGCTCGACAACCGCTCTGCCATGATGCCCGACCCGACGATGGTCGCGACCAGTAATGTCGTGCCAATCGCTTCGGCAGCGAAGATGCGCCTCACGGCAGTGGCGGCGCGCAGCAGGTCGTTGCCGAAGCGTGGGCCGCTTCGAGCCGGTTGAGATTGGCCAGCGCGGTCATTGCCAACGCGTCGGGCAGCTTATTGCCATAGTCGGTTGCCTCGCCGTTGGTCAGGAATGTTTCCCAGATGATGCCATCGGGGTCGGTGATCCAGTTCTTTTCGGACTGGGCATAGCAACAGGTTGTCGCACCTTCTTCCAAGACCGGGCGTCCGGCTGATTTCAATCGTTCATGGACTTCGGTCAGTTCTTCGGGCGTTTCGACCTGAATGCCGATATGCTCCACGCCTTTCGCTGTGTGGCTGGTCGGCGTTATCGCAAAGTTGACGCGCGGATCGTCGAGCATCCATTTGGCGTAGTCTGGCTTGCGCACCGTTGGTTCAGCGGCGAACAGGGTCGAATAGAATTTGACTGATTGATCGATGTCTTCGACGCCAACATGCAGATGCATCCGTTTCATGCAATTTTCCTTTCGCGTTGCGTGGCGCACGACGCGCCCGCACAACAATTTTCCATGAGATAGCCGACCAGCGCGTTCATCGCCGCGAAGTCGGCTGCGTAAATGATCGACCGGCTTTGGCGGGTGCGGATTATCAGCCCCGCTCGTTCAAGCTGTGCGAGGTGAAAGGACAATGAGGAGGGCGGGATGCCAAGGTGATCGGCAATCGCACCCGCCGCCGCGCCTGTTGCGCCTTGTTGAACAAGGAAACGAAACGCCTCCAGTCGATGTTCTTGCGCGAGAGCGGCAAGTGCAGCGATGGTTTGCTTCGATTTCATGATTCGACAATTATCGAAATATCGAAGCGATGTCAATCGGAGTGATCGAGGCCCCGCTGCATATAGACACTGTCAAGGTAACGACCGAACTTATAGCCAACTTTCAATAGGCGCCCAACCTCGCGGAAACCCGCCCTTGCATGAACCGCGACCGACGCCGGTTCAGCGCCACCGATCACGGCGATCATCTGGCCAAATCCGGCGGTTCGACTTGCATCGATGAGGGCCGATAGCAACTGCGTTCCAATCCCATGCCCGGTCCGATCGGGATCAACATAGATGCTGTCCTCGCAGGTGTAGCGATAACCGGGCCGGTCGCGAATTTGGGTGGCATAGGCATAGCCCGCGATGCCGTCGCCATCGTCGGCAACAAGGAAGGGCCAGCTGCGCGACACAATGTCTGCGATCTTCGCGGTCCAATATGCGCCATCGGGTGGGTCGAAATCATAGGTCGCCGTGCCGTGCAGCACATGATGAGCATAGATCGCAGTAATGGCAGTGGCATCCGCAACGGTGGCCTCGCGGATCGCCATCCCGCTCACCGCGCGGACACCTCGACACTTTCATACAGCTGTATTTCCGGCGGTTCGGCGGACAACGTACCAAGCGCCGCCACGAAATCACCCGACGCGGGCACGGCGAAATGCGCCTTCAACGCTGCCATATCGGCCCAGCGCTCAATAAACTGGAGCCGCTGCGGTGCTTCCGTGTCGCAGAACACGGCGTGGCTGATGCATCCCGGCTCCGCACGAGAGCGGAGAACATGCTCGGTACTGATCCGCAGTACCTCGTCGAAACTGTCGTTGCGCGCAAGCACCGAGCCCGTGACAATGATCACGCCGCTGCCTTGCGCGCCAACCATTCTTCTAGCCACTTGATGGTATAGTCCCCATCCTGAATGTCAGGCTCCTCGAGCAGTGCGCGGTGGAGCGGAATCGTTGTTTTGACGCCCTCGATCACGGTTTCCTCGAGCGCGCGTTTAAGGCGCATCATCGCGGCTTCGCGGGTTTTTCCATAAACGATCAGCTTGCCGATCATGCTGTCGTAATAGGGCGGGATACGATAACCCGCATATAATCCGCTGTCGAAACGGACGTGCATCCCGCCGGGCGCGTGAAATTGGGTGACGAGGCCGGGCGAGGGCGCGAAAGTTTTTGGGTCTTCGGCATTCAGGCGACATTCGATGGCATGGCCGACGAATTCGATTTCGTCCTGCGTTACCGACAGCGGCTTGCCTTCGGCCACGCGTATTTGTTCGCGGACGAGATCGATGCCGGTGATCATTTCGGTGACCGGATGTTCGACCTGAAGCCGAGTGTTCATTTCGATGAAGTAAAATTCACTGTCTTCCCACAGGAATTCGATGGTGCCAGCACCGCGGTATGCCATGTCGGCCATTGCTTTTGAAACGACGCCGCCCATCCGCATCCGTTCGGCGGTGGTAATGACGGGCGAAGGGGCTTCTTCGAGGACTTTCTGGTGGCGGCGCTGTAGCGAGCAATCGCGCTCGCCCAAGTGCACGGCATTGCCTTGCCCGTCACCGAATATCTGAAATTCGATGTGGCGCGGGTTGCCGAGATATTTTTCGATGTACACGGTATCATCGCCAAACGCCGCTTTGGCTTCGGTGCGCGCTTGGCTCATCAGGCTTTCGAGATCGTCGGGGCCGGTTACGACTTTCATCCCCCGCCCGCCGCCGCCCGATGCAGCTTTGACGATGATGGGATAGCCGATTTTAGCGGCGATTTGCTTTGCTTCGACGGGATCATTGACCGCGCCATCGGAACCGGGAACAAGCGGGAGTCCGAGTTTGCCCGCTGTGCGTTTCGCTTCGACTTTGTCGCCCATCGTCCGGATATGCTCGGGCTTGGGTCCGACGAAAATGATGTCATGTTCTTCGACAATGTCGGCAAAGCGCGCGTTTTCGCTCAAGAACCCATAGCCGGGGTGGATCGCGTCCGCGCCGCTGATTTCGGCGGCGGAAATGATCGCGGGGATATTAAGATAACTGTCTGCGGCGGCGGGCGGCCCGATGCAGACCGCTTGATCGGCAAGCCTGACGTGCATCGCGTCGGCATCCGCCGTCGAATGCACGGCGACCGTTTTTATCCCCATTTCGTGGCATGCGCGGTGGATGCGCAGGGCAATCTCGCCGCGGTTAGCGATCAGCAGCTTTTCGATGGTCATTCGATCACGATCCCGAGCGTTCGCCCCGAGCGCGTCATTCTATCACCAATAATGGCTGGTCAAATTCGACGGGCTGGCCGTTCTCGACCATGACCTGCATGACCTTGCCCGCGCGCGGCGCGGCGATGGGGTTCATGACTTTCATCGCTTCGATAATGACGAGCGTCTGGCCTTCGCTGACTGTGTCACCGACGCCGGCAAATGGTTTCGCGCCGGGTTCGGCGGCCAAGAAGACAGTGCCGACCATCGGTGATTTGATCGCATTGGCGCTTGATGGTGCCGCAGCGGTGGGCGCTTCAGGGGCAGGCGCAGCGACTGCGGGTGCATGCGCAACCGGTGCAGCCGCAACCGACGTTACGCTGCGCGCAACCCGGATTTTGCGTTCGCCGTCCTGAACCTCAATTTCGGTGAGCATGTTTTCGTCAAGCAACTCGGCAAGTTGCCGGACAAGCGCGGCATCAACTTGCATCGCGCTTTTATTATCGGCCATGGTGGACCCCCGTTGTTCGTTACCGTGCCAAATGTCAGAGCTTGGCCGCCGCGTCCAGCGCAAGCGTGTAACTCAGCGGCCCGTGACCCGAAAAACAGGCGACCGCGGCCATGCCGACATAGCTCAAATGGCGGAACTCTTCGCGCTTGTGCGGATCGGAGAGGTGGACTTCGATGACCGGCACTTTGATCGCCTTGATCGCATCATGGATCGCAATCGATGTGTGGGTATAGCCGCCTGCGTTGAGGAGCACCGCTTTTGCGCCCACCGCTTGCGCCTCGTGCAGCCAGTCGATCAGATGCCCCTCATGGTTCGACTGGCGCATATCGATGGTGAGGCCGAGCGACCGCGCCTGATCCTCAAGCCGTCCGGCAATATCATCGAGCGTATCATGCCCGTAAATCTCCGGCTCGCGCGTGCCGAGCAGGTTGAGATTGGGGCCGTTGAGGACGAAGATTGTATCGTTCATTTCGCGACATCGCCAATTGCTACCGGCTCATCGCAGTCGGGAAAATCGTCGATACCCGGCTGATCGAAGAACGAGTTCCATACGCTGTCCGCTGCCCATCCCACCCATAGATCAACCCCGTCAAACCGCTTCGGACCGATCAACCTGTCAGCCGCAAGTCCTTCCAATCCGATGGCATCAAAGAATGCTGCCGCATCGCTCAATCCGGTCTTGCGGGGGCAAAAGCTCTGAATGATGAGCACGGCAGTATCCGTTCGGAAGCGTTTGGCTTCGAGAATTACGGCAGCTGTGCGATGAAAGAGCTGATACCGAAGGTGTGTTATCGAAGCTGGGCTGACCTGAAAAAGCGCTGTCAAATGCTTTAGGCGATCAATTTTGCCGGTGCTGCCGTCAGTGAGCCATTCGGAAACAATTTGCCCGAAACTCTCATCGACCTTGGCTTCGATACCAAGAACAGCGAGGCCAGACGCGGTCCCGACCAGCCCGAGCATGTCCGTCTGCGACGGCGTCCCTCTCGAGTCTAAAAGGTCGGTCTCCCGCTCAAGCCAACCATCAAGGAATTCAGCCTCCTTAAAGACATCCGACCGCGCGAAAAGTGCAGCGATTGGGGCAGGAAATCCCTTGGCATAGAACCACGACTGCGCCAGCTCCTTGGCTGACCGCCCTGTCTTCCAATGCGTCGGCTTTCCCAAATGCGGGATTACATCCTCAGGGGATCGCATAGGCAGCGATATTTTAGACGAGCGCCTCATCCCATCAACTCCCGAACATCCGTCAGCCGCCCCGTCACCGCCGCCGCAGCCGCCATTGCGGGCGACACCAAATGAGTCCGTGCGCCCGGTCCCTGACGCCCGACGAAATTACGGTTGCTCGTGGACGCGCACCGCTCACCCGCGGGCACTTTGTCCGGGTTCATGCCTAGGCACGCCGAGCAGCCGGGTTCGCGCCATTCAAGGCCCGCGTCGATGAAGATGCGGTCGAGGCCTTCGGCTTCCGCCTGACGCTTCACGAGGCCTGATCCCGGAACAACAATCGCCCATTTCACGCCCGCTGCTTTGTGTCGCCCCTTGATGACGGCGGCAGCGGCGCGGAGGTCTTCGAGCCTTGAGTTGGTGCAGCTGCCGATAAAGATATTTTCGATCGCAACGTCCTGCATCCGCATGCCCGGGGTCAGGCCCATATAGGCGAGCGATTTTGCCGCCGCTTCCTGTTTGCCGGGGTCGGCAAAGCTCATCGGATCGGGCACGGTGCCGGTGATTGCCACGACGTCTTCGGGGCTGGTGCCCCATGTGACGTTGGGGCCGATGTCGGCGGCGTCGAGGATGACGGTCTTGTCGAACACCGCATTCGCGTCGCTTGGCAGCGTGCGCCAGTAAGCGACAGCGGCGTCCCAATCTGCGCCGGACGGGGCCATCGGGCGGCCTTTCAGATAGTCGAACGTCTTGTCATCGGGCGCAATCAGGCCCGAACGCGCGCCGCCTTCGATGGCCATGTTGCTGACCGTCAGGCGACCTTCGATGCTCAGGTCGCGGATGACAGAGCCGGTGAATTCGATGACATAGCCCGTCCCGCCCGCCGCGCCGATTGTGCCGATGATCGCGAGGACAACGTCCTTGGCGCTGACGCCGAAGCCGAGCGTACCGTCAACGCGGACTTCCATCGTTTTCGAGGGCGCGAGCTGCAGCGTCTGCGTGGCCAGCACATGCTCGACTTCGCTCGTGCCGATGCCGAAAGCCAGCGCGCCGAGTGCCCCGTGCGCCGCCGTATGGCTGTCTCCGCAAACCAATGTGGTGCCGGGCAGGGTAAAGCCCTGTTCGGGACCGACGACATGGACAATGCCCTGTGCTGCGGCCGTCGCGTCGATATAGGGGACGCCGAATGCCGCGACGTTGCTTTCGAGCATCGCCAGTTGCTGCGCGCTTTCGGGATCGGCGATGGCGATGCGCTTGCCCGCCGCATCAACGCGCGGCGTCGTCGGCAGATTATGGTCGGGCACGGCGAGCGTCAGATCGGGACGGCGGACCTTGCGGCCCTCGCGGCGGAGGCCTTCGAAGGCTTGCGGGCTGGTCACTTCGTGGACGAGGTGCCGGTCGATATAGACGATGCACGTGCCATCATCACGGCGATCCACGACATGGTCGTCCCAGATTTTTTCGTAAAGCGTGCGGGGTCGGCTGGCCATGCAGATGCCTTAGGGCCGGAAGCGCGCAGGGATCAACCCGTGCGGTAGTCGGCCGTGATCGATCCGCAGGCCGCGAGGTCCGCTTCATGCCCGACTTCGCGCCAGCTTTCGGCAAGCGCTTCGGCTTCCCATTGCTGCATCGCCGGGGTGGCGAGGATCATGTCGACCCAAGCGCGCCCAGTCGCGCCGACGTCGAGATCATATGTGCGGACGCGGTAAGCGACGGGGGCATAAAAGGCATCGACGGCAGTGAACTTGTCTCCGGCAAGGAACGGTCCGCCGAACTTGCTCAACCCTTCGGCCCACAACTCGGCGATGCGTGCAACGTCGCGGGCAAGGGCCGGTCGCATGGGATTTGGCGTCACGCGCACCCCGACGTTCATCGTGCAATCACCCCGGAGCGCGCCGAAACCACCGTGCATTTCAGTGACCGCACACATCGCCCAAGCGCGGGCGGCGGGGTTCGTTGGCCAGACACCGTCGTGACGATCCGCGAGGTAGAGCGTGATGCCGAGCGAGTCCCAAATCGTAACGCCGTCGTCGATCAGGCAGGGTACTTGACCAGTGGGCGAGAACGCCCGGAATGCTGTGTAATTGCTTTCTTCCGTAAACGGTTCAATCCGGTCCTCAAAAACAATGCCGAGTGCTTTCATCAACACCCACGGTCGCAGGCTCCAGCTTGAATAATTCCGGTTTGCCGTGATCAGGGTATAACTCATTTCGCTTCCTTCAGACGCGTCATCAAAAACGCGCTGCTGTCATCGAGCACGGTCGCCTTGCCGCGAAAGGGCAGCGAAAGCGCCATCGCGATGTCCTCATGTCCTTGGCCGGGATATTCCTTTTCAACAACGTCCGCGCCGACGGCTTTCAACGCCTTGAACAAATTGCGCGCGTTCTTCGGGCGTACAGTCGTGTCGGCCGTGCCCGTCACCAACATCATCGGCGGCACATCCTTGCGGGCGTAAGTCAGCGGTTGGGTTTCGGCGGGTTTCGGCCATGTGCCCATTGCTGCCACGGCACGGCCCGTAAACGGGAAAAAATCATACGGCCCCGATAGCCCGACCGCCGCTTTCACTGCGCCCGGTGCCCCCGCTGCGGCCAGCCATTGCGGATCGAGCGCCAGCATCGCCACTGAATGTGCGCCGGCCGAATGCCCCACAATCGCGATCCTGTCCGGGTCGCCACCATATTTCGCGATGTTGTCGCGCGTCCATTTTACTGCTTCCGCAGCGTCCTGAACAAAGGCAGGAAAGCGCACCTGCGGGACTTTGCGATAGTCGGGGACGACAACGACAAAGCCCTTTGATGCATAGGCGCGCGCGGCCCAGCCATATTCCTCCGCGCTGCCTTTTACCCATCCGCCGCCGTAATAAAATATGACTACCGGCGCGGCTTTGGCGTCGCCGTTCCGCCAGACGTTGAGGGTTTGTCCGTGCTTACCGAACGCGACGGCATTGGCAACTGGCGTCCCGCCAGTGCCCCGCCAAAAGCGATCAAGCCTGTCGAGCAGCGCGGGTCCGGAACGCGTGTAAAGAAACGCCCCGATGGCAGCGAGCGTGATGACGGTGACGAGAATCCATTTCATTGCCGCCTTTTAGCTTTGGAAATCGCGCGGTCTAGCCAGCCTCTTCATCGGCTTCGGGCGCGGGTTGCACCTTATCAAGCCCCAGCCAATCCTGCCGCTGGAACCCGTAAAGCCGGTCAAGCAATTCAAGCTGGATACCGACCGGCCGCCCGCTTTGTGAGTTCCACAGGAGCGCAATGCCCGACTGCTTTACCGGATCGAACAACACGGTCGCACGATACCCCATGACAGCACCCTGATGCCCGATGAGGCGGTGGCCGCGATAATTATAATCGCGCCAGCCCAGCGCATATTGCGATGTGCCCATTGCCTGATTGAACATGCCCCGGTGGCGATTGGTGTCGATACGCGGTTGATGAATCCGGTCGAGAACGCGCTGGGGCACGACGCTTGGCGCAGCCCCCATCTGCGCCTGCATCCAGCGGGCAAGGTCGAGGATCGACGAATTGACGCCGCCCGCTGCGGGCACACGGTAATAATTGTCGTTGACCGTAACAGTGCGTCGCCCGACGTGCGGCTTTGCCCAACTTTTCGATGCGATGAGGCCGGCGCGGCTGATGCTCGCGTCCGTCATGCCCAACGGCCCGAACAATTCACGCGCCACGACCTGCTGATACGGACGTCCGGTGATGTTCTGGACGATTTCGGTCGCCGCATCGAACGCGACGTTTTGATAAGCGTGACATTGCCCTGGCGCGCACAGTTGCGACAAGGTTGCAAGCTGCGGCCGCAATGTGCGCGGATCGGCACCGGCTTCGAGCTTGCGGTCGAATGCATTGCGCGTGACGCCGAGCCGGTGCGACAAAAGATCATCGACCGTCGCGCGCGTTTCATTGCCTGCCGGTAGTCTTAATGTGGTTGCATAATCGGACACCGGTGCGTCGAGCGACAACCGCCCCTGCGCTGCCAAATCGCCGACCATGGTTGCCGCAACGCCTTTGGAAAGTGACGCCCAGCGAAAGACGGTATGCGTATTCACGGGCTCACCACCAATCGCAGCCGTCGTGCCATACCCCCGCGCAAATGAGATGCGGCCATTTTCGATGACCGCAACGGACAAGCCGACCATCGACGGGTCAGCCATGATGCCGCTGATCCGGCTATCGAAGTCGCGATAGTCGATGCGGTCGCTGTTGTTCGATCCGTTCCACCACTGCCCGATCTTGCGTGTGATCGTGCCGATCTGTGCCGTTTGCGGTCCGGTATTTGCGGCAATGACCCAGTCGGCACCGCCTACCAGTGCGGCGCTGCCCGCCAAGACCAACCCCAAAAACTTGAATTTCCCGGTCATTGTCACGCGATCTGAAACTCCATTTGCCCGACTGTCAGAAGGAACAGGTAACGGAGTGTTGAACAACCCCGCGCGGACTCGACTGGCCGTGTTGGATTCACGTCCGGTCGTTGAGTTGCATCAAATCAGGACAAAAGATCGGCGCGGGTGAAGAGGGGCTTTGCCCATTTGTCGATTTGTTCGCGGAGTTTTGGGTGCGCAATACGATCATAGGCGATGACGTCCGCGAAGATTGAGAGGTCGCTTTCTTCAAGACTGGCGCGCATTGCAGCGATATCATCTTCGGTAACGCGCCCATGTACAGCCAAATCGACATCAGAGCCGGGTCTTGCTCGTCCCTGCACACGCGATCCGTAAACGCTGATTGTATCGATTTTTGCAGCAAACGGCGCAAAAACTTCGCGTAGCGCCGATAACTGCGACGACGTTAAATCAATTTCCTGCAACACGTTCCGCATCCAGTTTAGCGCGCACCGCTGCTAGCAGCGGATAGTATTTCGTCGCAATGTCCTCGACCGTTTTCTCGAATGCGCCGCAATCATATTCATGCGCCATCTGGTTACGCGCCTTCATCGCTTCGACCCACGCATCGCCATCTTCAATCAAATTGATTTCGAAAGCAGCGCGGATCACATTGATTGGAGAAGGAATATCGAGGGGTTTGCCTGTGTCAGACAAATAATCGCGAAGCGATTTCCACCCGAGTTCCCAGCAAATCTCAAAGCGCTGAATCAAGCCAGCGTTTTCAAGATCGGAAAGTTTTTGTCGCGTTGACAACTCAACAGTTTCTTGGAGCAAGGCGAGCGTCGATAGAAAATTCGCAAACCGAAAATGCCAGCGGGGCGTATCCATTCAGCTCACATAGCGTGCTGTCGTCTTCGCCGCTACCTCGTCCGCTGTTACGCCCGGCGCCATTTCGATGAGCTTGAACGGGCTGCTGTGATCGGGCCGCTGGAACACCGCCAAGTCTGTGATGATCATGTCAACGACATTCTTTCCGGTCAGCGGCAGCGTGCACGCCGGAATGAATTTCGGATCGCCATTCTTTGACGTATGTTCCATCACCACGATGATTTTCTTGACGCCAGCGACCAGGTCCATCGCGCCGCCCATGCCCTTGATCATTTTGCCGGGGATCATCCAGTTGGCGATATCGCCGTTCTCCGCAACTTCCATCGCGCCGAGCACCGTCAGGTCGATATGCCCGCCGCGGATCATGGCGAAACTGTCCGACGAACTGAAGTAGGATGACGACGGCAGTTCACTGATCGTCTGCTTGCCCGCATTGATCAGGTCAGGATCGACATCCTCGTCATAGGGGAATGGCCCGATGCCGAGCATCCCGTTTTCGGATTGCAATGTGACTTCAATGTCGGACGGCACATGGTTCGCGACCAGAGTCGGAATGCCGATACCGAGGTTGACGTAATACCCATCCTTCAACTCGCGCGCCGCACGAGCAGCCATTTCATCGCGGGTCCAGCCTTTGGTAATCGTTTCGGTCGTCATAGGGTCTCCTTGAACAGCGGCTTCGACCACAATCTAGAAACGAACCACTGGTCGAACATGTCTTCGTTCGACACAAGCGTCATTCCCTCTATGAAAGTCTGCGCGATGAGCAGTCGGTCGAATGGGTCTTTGTGCGGTATGGAAAGCAGACCGCCGCGTTGTGCGTGATCGGCATTTATGTCCAGAATTTTGAAACCAAGTCGCCCCATTGATTCGACAAAATGCTCGGCCAAAGTCGGTGAGACCCTGAGCTTGCCGAGCCTATATTTGGTCGCGATTTCCATCGCGGACACCGCACTTGCGTAAATGCTGTTGCGTTCATCCTCGATTGCCAGGCGCGTGACATCGGGCAAAAGCTCAGGTTCTTGGGCAGCCCAAATCAGGGCATGTGTATCAAGAAGAAGACGCATCATCTGAATATTCGACGTCGCCGTTCCACAAGGCAAGATCGACGTCGGGAATCGGGTCCCAAAACCCATAAGCCAAAGGATCACTTCCGCCTGAATCATCTCGCAGCAAACCAAGCTGCCGTTTTCCAGACGTCGGTTTGACAGGGATAAGTTTGATCACGGCTTCATTACGACGTGCGACGATAATCTCTTCCCCTGCCAAAACTCTGTTAATCAGGCGAGAAAGGTGCGTTTTGGCTTCATGAACTGTGACCGTTTGCATGATGACTAAATAACTTAGCTAAGTTTGCGCGTCAAGGATTTCCACGCTTTCCAAGTAACAATGGTGAAGAATCGATATCAGTCGCCGCCGCCAGTGATTGCGCGCGCCCCTCAAACCACTGCCCGTTCGCGTACCGTCCGGAACTCGATCCGCTTTTCGTAAGGCGCGCCACAGATCAGGCGTTTGATGTACACGCCGGGGATGTGGATCGCGTCGGGGTCGAGCGATCCGACGGGGACGATTTCTTCGACTTCGGCCACCGTCATGTGGCTCGCGGTCGCCATCGGCTGGTTGAAATTGCGCGCGGTCTTGCGAAAGATCAGGTTGCCGCTTTCGTCGGCTTTCCAGCCTTTGATGATGCTCAGATCGGCAACGATCCCGCGCTCCAATATGTAATCCTCACCGTCGAAACTTTTCACTTCCTTACCCTCGGCGACCAAAGTCCCCACGCCCGTCTTCGTATAAAATCCCGGTATCCCCGCGCCGCCCGCACGGCAGCGTTCGGCCAGCGTTCCCTGTGGGCAGAACTCAACTTCAAGCTCGCCTGCCAGATATTGCCGCTCGAATTCCTTGTTCTCGCCGACATAAGATGAAATCATCTTTTTCACCTGTCGCGAGCGGAGCAGTTTGCCGAGACCAACCCCGTCGATACCGGCATTGTTGCTGGCGATGGTCAGGCCTTTGACGCCCGACGCCTCAAGCGCATCAATCAGCCGCTCGGGCATACCGCTCAGGCCAAACCCGCCGCAGCAAATCGTCATGCCATCACGCAGCAACCCCTCGAGCGCTGCGGGAGCATCTGGATAGATTTTTTTCATGGCGCGCGCATAAGCCGTCCGGGCGCTGGTCGCAATCCCGAACGGATCAGGTTAAAGGATCGCCAAGCCTCAAACGAAAGCCCCAACATGACTGACAGCTACGCTCCCGACCTCGCGCTTTTCGTCAACGGCAGCTGGCGCGTGGGCGAGGGGCGTGATGCACAGGCGGTGGTCAACCCCGCGACCGGCAATGCGATTGCCGATGTGCCGTTGGCGAGCGCGGCTGACCTCGACGAAGCGCTCGATGCAGCGGACAAAGGTTTCAAACTGTGGCGCGCGACTGACGTGGAAACACGCGGCGGCATCTTGCGCAAGGCCGCAGCGCTGATGCGTGAGCGCGCCGATGACATCGCACGGATGTTGACGACCGAACAGGGGAAGCCGTTGGCTGAGGCGCGCGGCGAAGTCATCGGTGCGGCGTCGATGTTCGATTGGTATGCCGAGGAAGCCAAGCGCGCTTATGGCCGCGTCCTCGTGCGTCCGTTGGGACAGCGCTCGATCGTGATCAAGCAACCCGTCGGGCCGGTTGCAGCGCTCAGCCCGTGGAATTTTCCGGTCTATCTGATGGCAAAGAAACTTGCGCCAGCTTTGGCGGCGGGGTGTTCGGTGATCGCCAAGCCGCCCGAGGAAACGCCCGCTTGCACAATGGCACTGATGCGCTGTCTGATCGACGCTGGATTGCCCGACGGTGTGTGCCAGATGGTCTTCGGCGTGCCCGATACCGTCAGCCGCCACCTGATCGCCTCGCCCATCATCCGGAAAGTCAGCTTCACGGGATCGGTGCCCGTCGGCAAGCATCTGATGAAACTCGCGGCAGACGGTGTGAAGCGCGTCACGATGGAACTGGGCGGTCACGCGCCGGTGCTGATCTTCGACGATTGCGATCTTGAAAAGACGCTCGATATGGTTGTGCCGCAGAAGTTCAGGAACGCGGGGCAAGTGTGCGTGTCGCCGACACGTTTTTATGTGCAGGACGCGATTTACGATGCGTTTATCGATGGCTTTGCCAAGCGCACCGCAAACGTGAAAACCGGCAGCGGCCTCGACGCCGATACCAAGATGGGGCCGCTCGCCAACGTCCGCCGCCCCTCGGCAATTGGCGCACTGGTCGAGGATGCCCGCGCCAAGGGTGCCCGCATTATGGCGGGCGGTGAACGCGGCTCGGATGGTTTCTTCTTCCAGCCCACGCTTCTCGCCGACGTCCCCGACAGTGCCGACATCATGAACAACGAACCTTTCGGCCCCGTCGCAGTGACGGCGCGGTTCGATACGTTCGACGACGCCATCGAAAAGGCCAACCGCCTGCCATTCGGCCTTGCAGCGTTCGCTTTCACCGAAAACGGCCGCCGGGCAAACATGCTCGGCGACGCGATTGAAAGCGGAATGGTTGGCATCAATACCTTCGCCATCTCAGTCGCCGACGCGCCGTTCGGCGGCGTGAAAGAAAGCGGTTTCGGCAGCGAAGGCGGGAGCGAGGGGCTGGACAGCTACATGGTCGTTAAGGCAATTCATCAGTCCTAACCCAAAAAAGTGTCAGACACTTTTGGGGGAAAGTGTCTGACACTTTTTGCGGGCTCCAGCGCGCCTCGCCGGAGCGATCGTTCGACAATTTCGTTCTCGCCCGCCGCTTCGAGCCCGCGAGCGAGCATGGCGGACCAGTTCGGCACCGTATCGCCATACCAGTCGAGATCGGTCAGCGTGTCAGACCGGCGCGACACATGGGCGCGGGCACTCGACCAGCGCCAATTTTCCGCCCGCGCGACCAGTCCGGCAACAACCGGGTTGTTCTCGACATAACGGATCGCGATCATCGCGTGCGCCTCGGTCATCGGATAGCTCCAGTAGCGACCTTCAAACAGCGAGCCGGTCCACCCCTGCGCGCGGTTTACGGCGTTCGAATAGCGCGTGTGCGTCGGCGCCAGCACTGCGCGCAGGTCGTCTTCGGTCGGGGGCACGAGAATCAGATGAATGTGATTTTCCATCAGGCACCAGGCGAGACATCGTACGTCACGTCGCACGCAATAATCAGCTAGCGTCCGAAGATAGAAGCGACGACCGTCGTCATTGAAAAAGATCGGCTGGCGACGCGAACCACGTTGCGTAATGTGATGCGGCACACCCGGAATAACGCGCCGTAACGGCCTCGGCATATGTCCTCCCGCCGAAAAGTGTCAGACACTTTTTTGAGCAAAAGATCGACAATCGCAAGATGGCCGCGAAAAAAAGTGTCTGACACTTTTCGGCTGGTGTAGCTCTTGTTAAAAGGCCCTATGACCATCAAACGTACCGGCGGCCGCATCTTGGTCGATCAACTTGTCCTCCAGGGATGCGACCGCATTTTTACGGTCCCCGGCGAATCCTTCCTCGCGGTGCTCGACGCGCTGCATGACACGCCGCAAATCCAGACGGTCGTCTGCCGACAGGAAGGCGGCGTCGCGTTCATGGCCTGCGCCGACGGCACGATGACGGGGCGGCCGGGGGTGGCGTTCGTCACGCGCGGGCCGGGCGCGACCAATGCTAGTATCGGCGTTCATGTCGCGATGCAGGATTCGCAGCCGATGATCCTGTTCATCGGCGACGTTGATCGCGGGATGCGCGACCGCGAGGGGTTTCAGGAAGTCGATTTTACCGCGATGTTCGGTCCGCTGTGCAAATGGGCGAGCCGGATCGACGATGCGCGGCGCATCCCCGAATATGTCGCGCGCGCTTATGCCGTTGCGATGTCGGGCCGGCCGGGTCCGGTGGTGCTGGCACTACCCGAAGATATGCTGTGCGATGTGGTTGAAGCGCTTGACCGACCGCGCCTGAACCCGCCCGAACAGGACCCCGACGGCGCGGCGATGGAAGCGGTCTTCGCGCTGCTGAAAGATGCTGTCGCCCCTATCGCGATTGTCGGTGGCGGCGGATGGGATATCGGCTGTGCACATTATTTCAGCGTTTTTGCAGGGCGCTTGGGGATACCTGTGGCAGGCGCATTCCGGCGGCAGGATGCGATTGATAATGCGTCACCAGTGTGGGCAGGCAATCTCGGCTATGGTCCAAACCCGAAACTCGTCGAGCGGATCAAGAATTCGGACGTCATCCTGTGCGTCGGCGCGCGGCTGGGCGAGGCGACCACCGACGGCTACACGCTGATCACGCCCGATCATCCCGACCAGATACTCGTCCACGTCCACCCCGATCCGACCGAGCTCAACCGCGTCTATCGCGCCGACCTGCCGATCTGTGCCTACCCCCACGAATTCGCCGAGATGGCGGCATTGTGGACCGATGATGTGATCCCGTTCAAGGACGGGCGCGAGGCGCATAAGGAATGGCTGGCGTGGTCGACACCTGCGCCGTTCGATACCAAACTCGATCTCGGGCTATGCGTCGCAGCAATGCGCGAGCGGCTGCCCGCCGATACGTTCATCTGCAACGGCGCGGGCAATTTCAGCGGTTGGTGGCATCGGTATTGGCGCTATGGCGGTCCGGTGTGCCAGCTCGCCCCGACTGCGGGGGCAATGGGTTATGGCGTTCCCGCCGCCGTTGCCGCCGCGATCCGCTATCCCGATCGCAAGGTCGTCGCACTCGCAGGCGACGGCGATTTCCTGATGAACGGACAGGAGCTGGCGACCGCCATGCAATATGGCGCGGACATGCTCGTGATCGTCGTTGACAATGGCGCTTACGGCACGATCCGCATGCACCAGGAGCGCGAATATCCGACGCGGGTCAGCGGCACCATGCTCAGCAATCCCGACTTTGCGGCACTCGCGCGCGCCTATGGCGGCTGGGCGGAAACGGTCGAGGCAACGAAGGATTTTGCGCCTGCGCTCGATCGCGCGTTGAAGCAGAAAGGCCTGAAACTGCTCCATCTGAAAACCGATGTGGAGCGAATCTCGGCAGGAACAACGATCAGCGCCCTGCGGGCGCGATAACAAAAAACCGCCCCGGTTTCCCGGAGCGGCTCTTTCGGATGCGACCCAAAAGTCTAGATTTTGTCGCCGAGCGCGCCCTTGACCGCACCGGCAACCTGTTGGGCCTTGCCCTTCAGTTCCTGGGCAGCGCCTTCGGCCTTGGTGTCGGCATCATTTGAATGCTGCTTGGCCTTGCCCATTGCTTCGTTGACATTGCCTTTGATCTTGTCGGTGAGTTCACCCATCGTCATTCTCCTTGAATTGAGATGGGGTAACTGCAAACCGGCCTTCGGGTTCCGTCAAATCAACCCCGCAAGCGGCGAACTCGGGTCGGCATAGCGCCGCAGTCCCATTCGCCCCGCGCGGTAGGCCATCCGCCCGCTTTCGACCGACAGCTTCATCGCGTGTGCCATCAGGACCGGGTCCTTGGCTTCGGCAATGGCGGTATTCATGAGGACGCCGTCGCAACCCAGTTCCATTGCCACGCTGGCGTCCGATGCCGTGCCGACCCCGGCATCGACCAGCACCGGCACGTTTGCACCTTCGACGATCAGCCGGATCATCACGCGGTTCTGGATGCCCAGTCCTGAGCCAATCGGCGCGCCAAGCGGCATAATCGCGACCGCGCCTGCATCCTCCAATCGCTTCGCCATGATCGGATCATCCGAGCAATAGACCATCGGGTGAAAGCCTTCGTTCGCCAATATCTCGGTCGCGCGCAGCGTTTCAACCATGTCGGGATACAGCGTCTTGGCCTCGCCAAGCACTTCGAGTTTGACCAAATCCCAGCCCCCCGCCTCACGCGCGAGCCGTAGCGTGCGGATGGCATCCTCGCCGGTGAAGCAGCCTGCTGTGTTAGGCAGATACGTGATCTTTGCGGGGTCGATATAGTCCATCAGGATAGGCGCATTTCGGTCGCTGATGTTCACCCGCCGCACCGCGACCGTCACGATCTCTGCACCCGATGCCGCGACGGCAGCAGCGTTTTGCTCGAAGTCCTTATACTTGCCCGTCCCGACAATCAGGCGCGAGGTAAATGTCCGCCCCGCCACGGTCCACCTATCTTGATGATCGCCGCCACCCACGAAAGTTACGATTTCGATCTCGTCGCCATCCACGACGATCACATCGGCCAGCCTCGAACGCGGGACAATTTCCAGATTGCGTTCGACCGCAACCTTGGCCGGATCAAGTCCGAGTTCGCTCGCAAGATCGGCAAAGCTCGATCCCGCAAAGATGCGCCGGTGCTCGCCGTTGATTCGGATGCCGATGGTGCTGTCGCTGGACATGATGTTCCCGGTGATTCTGCGTCGTGGACATGCCGATAGTGGAGAGCGGCGGGCGGGTCGATGGTCGTCGTTGACGCGGTTCTCGATCGATGCGATATGACCAATAATCATTTTAATTAGGTCAAAATCGGATGGATGCCCGCGTAACCAAATTTGCCGCTGCCGATGCCAAGGCGCATTTTTCACAACTGCTGTCGCGTGCCGAAGCGGGTGAGGAAATCATCATCAGCCGTCATGGCGCGCCGGTCGCGAAACTGGTGCCGGTTCGTGCCAAGCTGACCGTCGAGGAACGACGTGCCAGGGGCGAAGCCTATCTCGAATATGTTCGTCGTGAAGGCGCGACACTTGGACCTGATCTGACGCTCAAACAATTGATCAACGAGGGCCGCAAATACTGATGCCGCTCATCCTCGATGCATCGGTCACATTGTCATGGTTGTTCATCGACGAACTCGGTACGGATTCCACCGCCTTGTTTCGTCGCGCTCGTCTGGACAGCGTTGTCGTGCCCGGGCACTGGATGGCGGAAATTGCAAATGGCGCTCTGGTTGGCGAACGTCGAAAACGAATAGCCACGGCGCAGACGAGCGAATGGGCGACCCGGCTCGGCGATCTCGACCTCGAAACAGACTGCCACGGTGCCGATGTGGCGCTGTCGGTCATCCTGCCACTGGCCCGCGCGCACCGTCTGACGATCTACGACGCGCTTTATTTGGAGCTTGCCGAACGGCGCGGTATGCCGTTGGCGACTTTCGATGCCGAGCTGGCGGCGGCCGCGCGGTCGGTTGGTATCGAAATCATCGGAGCACCATGATGCAACCCGTCACCACCATCGAAGGGCGCGCTTATCCATTTGGGCGCAAGAATGTTGATACTGATGTGATTATTCCGGCGAAATGGTTGAAAACCGTGACGCGTGCGGGGCTGGCCGAGGGCGCGTTCGAAACGGTGCGTGCCGAAGTGGGGAACGTGTTCGATGATCCCGGCTATGCGGGTGCGTCGATCCTCATCGCGGGCGATAATTTCGGTTGCGGGTCAAGCCGCGAACATGCCGCGTGGGCGCTCGGCGACATGGGCGTGAAGGCCGTGATCGCGCCCAGTTTTTCGGATATCTTTTCGGGTAACGCTTATAAGAACGGCATCCTGACCGTCGTCCTGCCGCAGGCCGCCATTGATCGCTTGATGGTGGTTGCCAAAACGGACCCGATCCACATTGATCTCGAAGCGCAGACGGTGACGACGCAGTTTCAGGATCGCTTCGCATTCGATATTGATCCATTCCGGAAGCAATGCCTGTTGAATGGCACCGATGAAATCGGCCTGACGCTTGCATCCGGATCAAAGATCGACTCGTATGAAAAGGCGATGGGGTCGGCTCGGCCTTGGTTGAACAAAGGGGTTGCAGCGTGAAGGCATTGCTATCGGTCGCGACAGGCGGCCCCGAAACACTGGTCATGAGCGAGATCGACGCGCCCGTTGCCGGGCCGGGGCAATTGCTTGTCGCGGTGAAAGCCTGCGCGGTTAATTATCCCGACGTATTGATCATCGAAGATAAATATCAGTTCAAACCCGCGCGCCCCTTCGCGCCGGGCAGCGAGATTGCCGGTGTGGTTGAGGCGCTGGGGCCGGGGGTGACGGGCTTCAAAGTCGGCGACCGGGTGATTGCGGTGACCGGACACGGCGGCTTTGTCGACCATATCGCGGTGCCTGCGGCGTCGGCTTACAAGCTGCCGCCGGAGCGCAGTTTCGAAGATGGTGCTGCGCTGCTGATGACTTATGCGACGTCGATCCATGCGTTGGCGGATCGCGGCAAGTTGAAAGAAGGCGATGTCCTTTTGGTGCTGGGGGCCGCAGGCGGTGTCGGTCTGGCCGCCGTCGAACTTGGCGTTGCGTTTGGCGCGCGAGTCATTGCGGCCGTGTCGAGCGAAGAAAAAGCAGCAGCGGCACTGGCCGCGGGTGCGCACGACACGATCATTTATGGGCGTGCACCGTTTGACAAAGACGCTTCCAAAGCGCTGGCCGATGCGTTCAAGGCGAAAGTCGGCCCCGACGGCGCGGACGTCGTTTATGACGCCGTCGGCGGTGATTATGCCGAACCGGCCGTTCGGTGCATGGCATGGGAAGGGCGCTATCTGGTCGTTGGCTTTCCGGCGGGCATCCCCAAATTGCCGCTCAATCTGACGCTGCTCAAGAGCTGCGATGTTTGCGGCGTCTTCTGGGGCGCCTTTGCTGCGCGCAATCCATCGGCCAATGCGGCGCATGTCGCGCGCTTGTTCCGGTTATGGGCCGATGGCAAGATTAAGCCGCTCGTCACGCATGTCTATCCGTTCGAACGCGGTGGCGATGCGATTGCGGCGCTGGGCAACCGGTCAGCGATCGGAAAGCTCGTCGTGAAGGTTGCCGATTAGGCGCATGCCGCCTATCTGAAGATAAGAGCCAAATGCGAGGCAGACATGACGACTTTTGATAGCCGCGAACAAGCATTCGAAACCAAGTTTGCGCGTGACGAGGAAATGCAATTCCGCATCCATGCGCGCCGCAACAAGCTTGTGGGCTTGTGGGCGGCCGAGAAAATGGGGCTGACGGCTGCGGAAGCCGCGCCCTACGCAACATCGGTGGTGCAAGCCGATTTCGAAGAAGCGGGCGATGATGACGTCGTACGAAAGATCGTTGGTGACTTGAGTGCCGCCGGTGTCGAAACCGATGCCGCTGCCATCTCGGCGATCCTTGCCGAAAAGACGGTCGAAGCGCGCCGCCAGTTGATGGAATCGCAATAATGGGCATGCCCGCTGCCGAGATTGAAGCCATGATCCTTGCTGCCATTCCCGGCGCGCAGGTTGAGATCACGGATCTGGCCGGCGACGAAAATCATTATGCCGCGCGGGTTGTTTCAGAGAGTTTTCGGGGACAACCGCGGATCCGCCAGCATCAGGCCGTCTATAATGCGCTCGGCGGGCGCATGGGCGGCGTGCTCCACGCGCTCCAACTGACCACTGCTGCGGAATGATTTTTTCTCCGTCTACCCTGAGCCTGTCGAAGGGCTGCCCTTGTCTTCGCTATGGCCAGAAAGAAGGACAAGGCTTCGACAAGCTCAGCCCAAACGGTGTTGTTTTTGAAGGACCAAAACTATGACCGATACCACCCACGCCCGCATTGTCGAACTTGTTACGACAAATAATGTCGTGCTGTTCATGAAAGGCACACCGTTGTTCCCGCAATGCGGCTTTTCGTCGAAAGCGATTTCGATCCTCGATCATCTAAACGTGGAATATGCGACGGTCGACGTGCTGCAAGATATGGAAATCCGCCAGGGCATCAAGGAATATAGCGACTGGCCAACCGTCCCACAGCTTTATGTGAAGGGCGAATTCCTCGGCGGTAGCGACATCATGATGGAAATGTACGAAGCCGGCGAGCTTCAGGACGCGATTTCCAAATAGGTTTTGAGTGGAAGGTCCGGGCGAGGGCGGGTCAGTTTGCGAGACCAGGGGAAGCTGAAACTGACCCGCCACTCTATCTGGCGGGGGACACCGCCGTTGGGACACTCAACATGATGCAGGGGCCGTGCCAATTTCGGCCAATCGCGGATTTGCGCGGGTGACGATGGTTCACCGAAATTAACCGTCGCGCGGATTGTAAGAAATTTCGACGTTTCGGACGCTTCTTTTCCCCTCCAAGCCTTCTTGGAGGGGTCGGGGGTGGTTCTTCTTATTGGGACATTCGACCGAACGGGCAGAGGGGCCACCCCCAACCCCTCCAGCAAGGGCTGGAGGGGAGTCCTTGCGCACTTGTTGTCCAACCGCCACATCAATCTCATGGACGACCAAGGCCCCGATATCGCACAGACGCTGACGCCGCTTGTCCGCCGGGTGCTCGCGCCGAACCCGTCGCCATTCACGTTTACCGGCACCCAGACCTACATCGTCGGTGCAGGTGCGGTCGCGGTGATCGACCCCGGTCCCGCCGATCCCGCGCATATCGACGGCATCCTTGCCGCCACAAAGGGCAAACGGATAACTGCAATCATATGCACGCACACGCACCGCGACCATTCGCCCGCAGCTGCGCCGTTGAAAGCCGCAACGGGGGCACAGATTATCGGATGCGCGCCGCTCGTGCTGAAGGATGACGGCCCCCGTGCCGATGTGGCGTTTGACAGCACTTATGCCCCCGACCGCGTCCTGACCGACGGCGAACGGCTTAGCGGCCCCGGCTGGACGCTCGAAGTGGTCGCGACGCCCGGCCACACATCCAATCACCTGTGCTATCATCTGATCGAGGAGAATGCCCTGTTCACCGGCGATCATGTCATGGGCTGGTCGACCACCGTCGTTTCGCCGCCCGATGGCGACATGGCCGACTATATGCGCAGCCTCGACAAACTCATGGCGCGCACCGACGCCGTTTATTACCCCGCCCACGGCGAGCCGGTGACCAAACCGCAGCAATTCGTCCGTGGCCTCGCCGGGCACCGCAAGCAGCGCGAGCGCCAGATTTTGCGGATGCTCGAAAGCGGCGAAGGCGTCATCGCCGACATGGTCCCCAAAATGTATGCCGGGATCGACGAGCGGCTTTACGGCGCAGCGGGACGCTCGGTCCTTGCGCATCTCATTGATTTGAAACAAAGAGGATTGGTATTGGAAGTTAAGGGGACATGGATAAATGCGTAACTGGAACATTGCGATCGTCGCGATCATTTTGTTTGCTGCGGCGGTATTTGGCTACCGGTGGTATTCGCAAAACGAGCAAGAAAAAATGGCGCTGCTTGCAACTAATTCTGCGGCAGTAATTTCGGTTTCATTCAAACAAACAAAGATACTTACCGTTTACAAGGCGGAAGGGAAGTTGATAGCCAAGACTGGTGATACGAATGCAGTCGGAATTGGATCAGGCCAGACGACCCGCGCGCCTTTTGTTGTGGACTATCAACTCGATCTTCAGAAGTTGTCCGAGGACAGCTATCGGTGGGACGAACGAACGCGCACCATGTTTGTTACGATCCCGAATGTTGTTGCAGGGCGACCCAATATCGACTGGCAACGTGCACAGGTGCAGCAGAGTGGTTTTTGGGTCTCTCGCGAAGCGGGGCAGCGACTGCAAAAGCGTGCTGCACTTCAACTCGTCAACGGCGCGACGAATGAGGCGAACAAGCCGGCCAATTTGGAAGCGGCGCGTCGCAGTGCCATCGAGACAGTCTCGGACCTGACGACTGCGCCGCTGAAAGCAGCGGGCATGTCAAATGTCCGCATCGTGGCACGCTTTGCCTCGGACCGAACGGCGGACAGCAGATGGGACGAAAGTCGCGCGCTTAGAGAAGTGCTAGCAGAGGCAGCGAGGTAAACCGAATGCCCTCAAAAACCGCTCGTCCTGAGCCTGTCGAAGGACTGTCCTTCTTCGGGCGCTGAGCGTAAGTAAGGACAACCCTTCGACAAGCTCAGGGTGAACGGAGTTTTTGTGACCTTTCAGTCTAAATCATTGACCGGCCTCGACATCCGCGCAGAAATCGACCGGCTGCGCAAGGAGCGCAATGCCGTCATCCTCGCGCATTATTACCAAAAGCCCGAAATTCAGGACATTGCCGATTTCGTCGGCGACAGCCTCGACCTGTCGCGCAAGGCGGCCGCCACGAACGCCGATGTCATTGCCTTTTGCGGCGTCAAGTTCATGGCCGACACCGCGAAAATCCTGTCGCCCGACAAGATTGTTGTCCTGCCCGATATGGACGCCGGATGCAGCCTTGAGGACTCATGCCCGCCCGACAAGTTCGCTGCCTTCCGCGCGGCGCACCCCGATCACATCGCGCTGACCTACATCAACTGCTCGACCGAAGTGAAAGCGCTCTCCGACATCATCGTGACGTCGTCGTCGGCGGACAGAATCCTGTCGCAAATCCCGATGGACCAGAAGATCATTTTCGGCCCCGACAAGCATCTCGGCGGCTATCTCGCGCGCAAGACCGGGCGCGACATGCTGCTCTGGCCGGGTGTGTGCATCGTGCATGAGGCATTCAGCGAAACCGAACTGGTCAAGCTGAAAGCCAAACACCCGAACGCACCCGTAGCCGCGCACCCCGAATGCCCCGCGCACATCCTCGACCACGCCGATTATGTCGGCTCGACCAGCGGCATCCTCGCGTTCGCCAAGGACTTCCCCGGTGATACCCTGATCGTTGCCACCGAACCGCACATCATGCACCAGATGGAAAAGGCACTGCCTGAAAAGACCTTCATCGGTGCGCCGGGCGCGGACGGTAACTGCAACTGCAACATCTGCCCCTATATGGCGCTCAACACGATGGAAAAATTGTACGTGGCGCTCCGCGATTTGCAGCCACGGATCGAGATCGAGGAAGGCCTGCGGCTGGCAGCGAAGAAGTCGCTCGACCGGATGCTCGAAATGGCGGGGAGCACCGTTGGGCAGGGGGATTTGGGGGCGGTGAAGGTGTCTGGGGACTAGTCGCTAACGGGTTTCCACAAAGCGCCCGTCGAGAATGTCTTCCCCGGCACTGTTCGCTGGCGCACATTCTCATAACCTGCATCTTTCATCACTTTCCCAACCCAGTCGCCTACACTCTGTTTTGCAAAATTGCGCACCTTGGTGTCGGTGACATTGAATTCCAGAAAGACTTGGGCGACCTCGGACACCAGCGCGGTCACTGCCGGAAACCCCTCACGTGAAAACGCCTTGAATTCTATAGGTCGATCATGCCCATCGACGAGCGCCTTCAACGCCTGTCCCAGCGGTGTCTTTTCAAATTCGTCAAATCGTCCTGGCATTTTGCTTAACTTTTCAACCTAGCGAATCGCATGGTAGGAAAATTGATCCATATTGTCAAGGTTGAGTTATTTAAGGTTGAGAAAATCAACTAATCGCCTTGGCCTGCGCAACTCAGCCAAACCCCGGATCAAGTCCGGGGTGACGATGAGGGGTAATCCCTTCGCGCCTTCGTGTGAACCCCTTCACCCGCTCACAATCAGCGCACGCATGAAGAAAAAGGACGTTTCGCGCAAAGGCGTAAAGAACAGGGAAAAGCGCCAAAGAGGCGCGCAATCACCTAGGCTCGATTGTCTCGATCTCGAGCATTTCGGCAACCATCGCCATCTTGTTGTCGAGCGTTGCCAGCGTCATTCCGCGCGCCTGCGCCGCCGCAAGGTGTATTGCATCTGGCATGCGGACGCCCATCACAATACGCCGCACGAATTGTTCGGCCATGCGGATGTCGGTGGTTTCAGTGGTTACCGACTGAGCGGCAGATGCGATCCACTCGTCGAACGCCTGAAGTCGATCGCGGGCGACGTCGCGTTCGATTTTGCCCATCCGAAACCGCCGCGAGATCGCCGATGCAACCTCGCCGCGTGCATAATCGCTTACAAACAATGTGCCCGGCGCACTGTCGACGAAACGGATCGCCGCATCACTATCTTCCTCGTCCTGAATAAGTGCCACCAGCACACTGGCGTCAAGGTAGATGCTCAATAGTCATCGTCCCCATACATCCATTCGCGAAAGTGCCGGACGGGAATGGCGAGCGACTTCTTGCCGGAAACCCGCGCACGAAGGCGGGCCGTTGCCGCAGCGACATCAACAGGGTCCGACTCGGCCACGATCCGCGCCTTCGGCTGACCCCGGTTGGTGATAATCACTTCCTCGCCGGCCAGCGCTTTGTCGATCAGGCTGGACAGATTATCCTTGGTGGTGGCAACGCTGTAGCGGGCCATGTCGTATCTCCAGATTATGGCCATAATATAGAAAACATGGCCATAATGTCAATGCCCTTCACCCTCGACCGTTTCGATCTCGACGCCTTCATCGCTGCCACGCTGGCCGAGGATTTGGGCGATCATGGTGACATCACCGCTGCCGCTGTCATCCCCGCCGATGCGCGGTTTGATGGTGTGATGGACAGCCGCGATGCGATCACCGTTGCGGGGCTGCCGTTGGCGGAAGCGTTTTTTCGCGCGCTCGATCCGACCGTCGAAATCCAGATGCTGGTCCAAGAAGGCCAGCACGTCCCCGCCGGGACCGATCTCATATGCCTCTCCGGTAATGCCCGTGCATTGCTCACGGCGGAGCGATCGGCGCTCAATACGGTCCAGCATCTCTCGGGCATTGCCACGATGACCCGGCAATATGTGGAGGCGATCACGGGCACGGGCTGCACTCTGCTCGACACGCGCAAGACGATCCCCGGCCTGCGCGTGCTCGAGAAATATGCGACGCGGATGGGCGGAGCGACCAATCACCGGATGCGATTGGAGGATGCAGCGATGATCAAGGACAATCACGTCGCCGTCGCGGGATCAGTGGGTGAGGCGACGCGGCGTGCGGTGGCGGCGGGGATTGCGAAGATCATCGTCGAAGTCGACCGGATCGACCAGATTGTCGAAGCATTGGACGCGGGCGCGACACACATTCTGCTCGACAATATGGCCCCGCCGATGTTGCGCGAAGCGGTCGCGCTGATCGGCACTCGCGCCGTTACCGAAGCCTCGGGCGGCGTCCGCCTCGACACGATCCGTGCCATTGCGGAAACCGGTGTGACCTTCGTCAGCGTCGGTCGCCTGACGCAAAGCGCCCCTGCCGCAGACATCGGTCTCGACTTTGCGCTGGCTGCGGCATAGCTTGCACACAAAGAGGGAGGGATCGCGGCATGACACGACCACATTCGATCATCTGGTTTGAACGGGTTTTTCTGGGCAGTCTGTTGCTCGGCCTGTTGAATAGCATCTTCACTTGGTCGTCGATGACCGCACAGATTGCGGCAACGCCCGGTGCGTCGATGTTTGGCGGCGGTGTGCTGATCGGCACGATGGCGATTGGCATCGTGATCAATTTGCTGCTGTGGTATTTCATCGCCCGGCGCGGTTCGAATGTCGCACGGATTATCTGGACAGTGCTTTTTGCCTTTGGCGTCTTTGGCGTCATTGCCGTGTTCATCCAACCGACGCCGGTCAGCATGAAGATCGTCCCGCTGATCAGCTTTGCGCTGCAAGCTTATGGCGTTTTCCTGCTCTATCGGCCCGACGCAAAGCCGTGGTTTGCGCCCAACAAGGAAAATCTCGAAAATATCTTTTCTTGAGGATCGTCGCCGCCGCCCTGGCGCTGATGCTGTCGGGGCAAGTGATGGCACAAGCCAACGTCTGTCGCATTCCCGCACGGCTTGACCTGCCTGACGTGCGCAAGCCTTATGACGAGCCGCTGCGGGCAGTGCCAGTGCGTGGCTACACGCTGGCGCTCAGCTGGTCGCCCGAGTTCTGTCGCAGCCGGGGCGATGATGTGCAGTGCGATCCCGCCAATGGCCGGTTCGGATTCATCATTCACGGACTGTGGCCCGAAGGTGAGGGGCGCGATGCCCCCGCTTGGTGCCCTGCCGCGCCAATCCCGCAACAAGTTATCCGCGATCAGTTTTGCACGATGCCCTCGCCCCGCCTGATCGCGCATGAATGGGCCAAGCATGGCAGCTGTGCCTCGCGCGATCCGGCACAATATTTCGCCGCCTCGCGCAAATTGTTCGCGAGTGTGCGCTTTCCCGATATGGACACCCTGTCGCGCCAGTCGCTGACTGTGGGTGATTTCAGGCAGATGCTGGTGACGTATAATCCCGCCATGCCGCTGGACGCGATCACCATCGAAGCGAGCGGTGGCTGGCTCCGCGAAGTCCGCCTGTGTCTCAACGTCAAATTGCGGCCCGAGGCCTGCCCGCGCAACCGGTCGCGCGGCGCACGTGATACCGGCAAACTGCGGATATGGCGGGCGCGTTAGCCTTCGATAACGGCAGTGCCCGGATGATGCTTGTCGAGATGCTTCTTGATGATCTTCAAATTGCGCGTGTTCGACCGGAAGAAAAAATCGGGGATCGCACCCACGAACGGGATCGCCCCAAGCAACGCGTCAACGCCGATGTTGCCGGCCATGCGGACATAGACGTGACGGGGCATGCCCAGATTGCGTGCTTCCCATGCCAACCAGCTCCCCATGATTGCCGCGATCACACTGCCGCCGACGGGCACGATGTCAAAGATCACGTCGAGGCCAAAACGCTTGTTGGTGCCCGGAATGACGAACAGCCCTTCGAGCAGCTTTTCCATCGCTTCGATCCGCCGCCGCACCGACGCGGGGTCACTGCCGCCCAAGCCAACGGTGCGGGTCAGTGCATCAAAATCGGGGGTATTGATCTTGGCCATTCGCGTCTCCTGTGCCCGGTATATGGGGAGCAATATCCGCAGCGCTAGGGGCGGGGCATCGCGCGCAGATCGGCAAAGGGGTGCACGCCAAAGCCATTGTCGCGATAACGCGTCAACACCGGACTGACGAGCGACCAGCGCAACGGTTTGCCCAGCGGGATATAGCCAGCATTAGTGGCATAGGCCGCATCAGCGCGGGCAATTGCGGCGGATCGCTGGCCAAGGCTGGGCGCGGCGCGTGCTTCCGAAAGGGCGAAATCGCCCGCCGTGCTGCACGCCAAGCCATAGTCGCAACCGGTCCGCGTCAGGTACCAATTGGCGCTGCTGTTGGGCGCGACTTCGTCAATCAGGCGAAGGTCGGCTTCCTCATCGGCAAAGGGGACCATGACAGCGGCCACACCAATCCGCCGCCAATCCGCTGCGATCCGCGCAAACAGAACACGCATGCCCGGTCCTTTGGGAAGCGCCACGCGCACTGGATCAATGGATCCGCGTGCGCTTTTCCAGGCGGCGATCCGCTGGCGCGCGATGGCGCGGCGTTCGTCCATATTGTTGCCGGTCCAATCGGGCCTGACCGGCGCCAGGCCACTATCCATTTGTATCGGCAACAGCTGTTCGATGACCGTCCAGCGCGGGAGCGACAGTCCGTCGACCAGTGCCTGCCGGTCAATCGCCATCGCCATCGCTTCGCGCAAGCTGCGTTCTTTCATAAAAGCACGGTTTGGGATGATCGCCAGGCCGAACAGCCCATCGACCGGGTCGCGGCGCAGGCGGTTGCTGTCGTCCAGTCCCGCCGCCGTCACAATCGGCCAATCGGTCAGCGTCCCGCCGAGCACAAGATCGCTCGTCCCTTCGACAAAGCGCGCCACCGCAAGCGCCGCCCGGCCCCCTTTGACAAGGACTTGGCGCTGATCCTCGGGCGCGTCCTCGACGGCCTCAATCATCTTGTCGGGCACAGGGCGCAGCACAAGCGCGTTGCCCGCTCGTCCGGTGATCCGCCACGGACCGAGACCAACGCCGCGTCGCCGGATGCCCAATTCGGGCTGGGCGAGGAGTTGCAGGAGCGTCGGGCGCGGCGTTTTTAGCCGGATTTCGACGACACGACCGGTCATGCCGACGACGGCGTCAATCGCGCTGAGCATGGGTTTGAAGCGATTCTCGCTATTCGTCGCAATGGCGCGGTTCAGACTGGCGGCGACATCATCGCCGGTGACGTCGTTGCCATCGGGCCATTTCATCCGATGGATGCGGAAAACGATGCTGCGCCCGTCGTCGGTCAGGATCCAGCTTTCGGCAAGCGCAGGCTCGATCTGGCCGTTCGCATCGAACGCGACCAGTCCCATTGCGGTTTCGCGCATCAGCGTCTGTCGCGAAAAATCGAGTGTTTCGCGGTCGGGATCGCCAAGTCTGGGCGGTTGGCCAATGATGCTGATGTCCACCCGATTGGGGTCATCGGCGGGCGTGCAGGCCGAAACGCCCAGCAGAGCCAGCGCCAGACAAAGGCAGCGACTACCCAAAGACATGGCGTGGCTTCATCACGATTTCTTTGCCACAATGTGGATCGAATGTCTCGATAGAGATATTACCATCGGAAACGACCTTGTATCGTGCGCAACGTGCGCCACATGGTTGCCGAGACACACCACCGGAGAGACCCCATGGACAGCTATTTGAAAAACTACATTAACGGCGCATGGGTCGATAGCATTGGCGGCACGCGGCACGAGGTTATCAGCCCGTCGACCGAAGAAGCCTGCACTGAAATCACACTCGGCACGGTGGCCGATGTCGATGCCGCCGTCGTGGCAGCAAAGGCCGCGTTCAAAACCTGGTCGCAAACCAGCCGTGAAGCCCGCGTGGCACTGATGGAAAACATCGTTGCCGAATATAAAAAGCGCATTCCGGATCTGGCGCGCTCCATGGCGACCGAAATGGGCGCACCGCTGAGCTTTGCTTCGACGGCGCAAGTTGGTGCGGGAATCGGTGCTTTCATGGGCACGATTGCCGCGTTGAAGGATTTCAAATTCAGCGAACAAGTCGGCGGCGGTCTCGCGGTCTATGAACCGATTGGCGTGGTCGGCATGATCACGCCGTGGAACTGGCCGCTCAACCAAATCGCGCTGAAAGTTGCACCAGCACTTGCGGGGGGCAATACGATGATTCTGAAGCCGTCGGAGGAATGCCCCGGCTGTGCGGCGATCCTGGCCGAAATCATGCACGCAGCGGGTGTTCCGGCGGGTGTGTTCAATCTGGTGCAGGGTGAAGGATCAGTCGTCGGGGCCGCAATCTCGGCGCATCCCGGCATTGATATGGTCAGTTTCACCGGATCGACCCGCGCCGGCATCATGGTGGCAAAAGCAGCCGCTGACACCGTCAAGCGCGTGCATCAGGAACTGGGGGGCAAAGCGCCGAACGTCGTCCTGCCGGGCGCTGACCTTGCCGCAGTTTTGCCGCCAACCGCGAGCGGCCCGCTGGTGAACGCCGGGCAAAGCTGCATCTCGCCGACGCGCATTCTTGTGCAAAAGGATGATGCCGTTGCCGCGACGGCGATCATCAAGGGCATGTATGAAGGGACCGCTGTCGGCGATCCACTGACCGAGGGCAGTCACATGGGGCCGGTTGTCAACAAATCGCAATATGACAAGATTCAGGCGCTGATTCAGTCGGCCATCGATGAAGGCGCAGTGCTCGAAACTGGCGGCACAGGCCTGCCCACGAACGTCAATCGCGGCTATTATGTGAAGCCCACCGTGTTCTCCGGCGTCACCCCGGATATGCGGATTGCGCGCGAAGAAATCTTTGGTCCGGTCGCAACTGTTATCATCTATGACAGTATCGACGAAGCGGTCGAGATTGCCAATGACACGGTTTATGGGCTTTCAGCCGTTGTCTCGGGCGACCCCGCCGAAGCGGCGAAAATCGCGCCGCGCCTTCGCGCCGGAATGGTCACGGTAAACAGCTGGGCCCCCGCGCCGGGCGCGCCGTTCGGCGGTTACAAGCAATCGGGCAATGGCCGCGAAGCCGGTCTGTTCGGGCTGAAGGACTTTATGGAAGTCAAGTCGGTGGTTGGTATTCCGGCCTAAACGCCGTCATTGCGAGCGCAGCGCGGCAATCCAGACGCACTTTTCGATTGGATTGCCGCGCTGCGCTCGCAATGACGAATTTAGGTGATTGCGGTTCTATCGCAGTGCAGCATTAGACGCTAGGCGGGAGTTATGACTGCCCCCGCCACAAACCCCCACGCGCCGCTTGGCCAGCGCGAATTCATTGTGCTGATCGCCGCATTAATGTCGTTACAGGCGCTGGGCATCGATGCAATGTTGCCTGCGCTTCCGGCCATCGGGCGGTCGCTGCATGTTGTCGGCGAAAACACGACGCAGTGGGTAATCGCGTCCTACGTCTTTGGTTTTGGGGCGATGCAATTGTTCTATGGCCCGCTGGCGGATCGGTTCGGACGACGGCCGATCTTGATTTTTACGATGATCGGCTTTGTCCTCGCCAGTGTGATTGCGAGCGTCGCCGCGACGTTCCCGCTGCTGCTCGCTGCGCGCGTTTTGCAGGGAACGATGGCGGCGTCGACGCGCGTGCTGACCACGTCGATTGTCCGTGATTGTTATTCAGGGCGGACGATGGCGCGGATTATGAGTCTGGCACAGATGCTGTTCTTTGTTGTGCCAATCCTTGCGCCCACAGTCGGTTCGGCGATCCTTCTGTTCGGGCCGTGGCGTTGGATATTCTGGTTTCTCGCGGTCTTCGCAACCGTCGTTGCGACATGGGCGGCGATGCGGATGCCCGAAACGCTGAAGCCCGAACAAAAGCGCGAAATCTCATTTGCTCTGCTCACCTCGGCATGGGCGCAGACGTTGAGCAATCGCTTTTCGCTGGGCTATGCGCTTGCTTCGACGGCAATGTTCGGCGCGATCCTCGGCTATGTGAATTCGTCGCAGCAATTGTTTGCGGATGTGTTCAAGCGCCCTGATATTTTCCCGCTTGCCTTTGGGATTACCGCAGGGGCGATGGGTGTCATGACCTTTGCCAATGCGCAGCTGGTCGAACGCTTCGGCACGCGGCGGTTGTCGCATAGCGCGTTGATTGTGCTCATCGCGATTTCGGCGGTGCATCTTGCCGTCGAGCTCGCGGGGTATCAGACGCTGACCAACTATCTTGTCCTGCAAGCGATGACGATGGCGTGCTTTGGACTAACCGGATCGAACTTCTCGGCAATGGCGATGGAGCCCGTCGGCCATATCGCAGGGACGGCATCGTCGGTTCAAGGGTTCATTTCAACCGTCGGCGGCGCGACCATCGGGATCATCATTGGCCAGGCATTCGATGGAACGACATTGCCTGTTACGGCGGGGTTCCTGATTGTGGCGACGGCGGCGTTGGTCATCGTGTTCATCACCGAAGGCGGGCAGTTGTTTACGGCGCGCAATGCCTCCGCTTGATTCGTCATTGCGAGCGTAGCGAAGCAATCCAATCCAATCGAACAGTTCACAGTGGATTGCTTCGAGGCGCTCGAAACGACGGCGTTTTATAACAACGGCGCTCACGCCACCAGAGTAGTCAGGCAAT
>JANOVZ010000040.1:0-28565 GCA_031417655.1 Sphingomonas sp.
CCGGACGCTGTATCAGAGTCTTCTCGCGACGCTCACCGAACAAAATTACACTCAGGCCGTGTCAAACCTGACCATGCCCAATGACAAGGCCATCGTCCTGCACGAAGCCATCGGTTTCAAGCGCGCGGGCGTATATCGCGAAGTCGCGTTCAAGAATGGTCAGTGGATTGATGTCGGCCTTTGGCAGAAAACGTTGAGTGAACCAAACACGCCGCCCGATGAGCCGCTGGCATTCAGTGCGGTCGGGGTTGTTCGGGGGTAGGCTTGCCGTCGAGACCGATGTACCACTTGCGCTCGGGCGGACAGCTACTGGCCGCACCGACCACAAGATCGCGGCATGTCCCGTCAAATTCACCCGCAGCAACCGTCAGCCCGATGATCGCTGCCAGCGTTGGCGCAATGTCGACCGTGTCAATGCTGTTTGGCTGTTCGAAACCTGCTATCCCTTTGCGCCAGAACAAGATCGGCACGCGGCGATCATAATCCCACGGGCTGCCATGCGTCGCGATATAGCTCGCTGTGGCAACGGCAGCTGGAATAGGCGTGACACGCGGTTTGAGCATGACGATCAAATCCCCCGACCGGTCGGGATCGAACGACGCGCGGGCACGCTCGGCGAGTGACCAGGTATCGGGCGGCGTGGTGGCCAGCGGCGTTGCTTTCAAGTCGTCGGCAGTGAACACGGCGGCGACTTGCGGATAGGCGAGATAGGCTGCTTTCACACGCGCGATCGCTTGTCCGCGCAAGGAAGCGGGCACGGTGTTGGCCACCCACACATCACCTGCGGCTTCGCTTGCCGCGAGCACCGAGCCGGGCAGACCGAGCGCGCGAGCCACGTCATCACCGATTTTTCGGGGATCGAACGTCATGCGCATCGCATCTGGCACCCCGTTTTCATCCGTCCGTTCGGGTGCGTCTTGGCCACCATGATCGGCGGTCAGCGCAACAGCATAGTCGATCTTCGCGGCATCAAGGCGGGCGAACAACGCACCAAGGCGCGCGTCAAGTGCCATGAGCTGAAGGCACATTTCGCTGCCGCCCGTGCCATAGGTATGGCCGACAAAATCGGTTGCCGACGCGCCGATGGCAATGAGGTCGGTCGCGGTCCCCCTGCCCAGTTTCATGTCGGTAATGAGGTCGCCCGCCAGAGCGATGACCGCAGCATCGGCTTCAGGCGAAGCACGGAAACGGGGTTTCGCGCCCGCGTCTCGGGCAAAACGCCCATCGCCGACTGATTTTGTCGGTGAAATGACCACAGCGCGTGATCGTGCCGCGCAGACCGCGGAAAGTTTCATCGGGCGCATGGGTTTGGCGAGCGCGGCAGCGATTACCGCATTGGCGCGTTCGACAACAGGAACCAGCGGACGGCCCGCCAGCGTTTCAAAACTTGTCGTGTCGCGCGGATTGAGAAACCAGAGTGAGTCGGTCTTGTGCCCGCCCATCATGATCGCAGCGCGGTCCTTGCCAGCCACCGCAACCACACGCGACGCCGGGTTCGCGTTTTTCATCCGGTCGCCCAGTGTTGGCACTTTCAAGTGGATCGGGGATGGCACATAATCCGCCGACCGGCTCGATTTGCCGAGCATTTCGTTCTCGGCGCAATAAACACCCTTGTCCTCGCGCCTGATGCCCTGGTCGATCCAGTTGTTGGCGACGATCCCGGCACGGCCCGAATGGACGCCCGTCAGGATGGTCGCGTGGCCAGGGCAGGTTTCGGTTGCGGCATGGCTTTGAAAACCGTTGGGAAAGACGACACCTTGGCTCATCCGCTTCAGCCCGCCGGTGAAATGTGCCCGGTATTCGGCGAAAAGATCAGCGGAGAATTGATCGACGGAAACGACGACGAGGAGTTTCGGCTTAGCGGGTTGGGCATGCACGGTGGTTGCAGCAGCGAGCGCTGCAAAACCAATCAGGCGGCGGATCATCAACATCTCCGTATCGAAAGAAGTAACCTGCGCGTATTAGGCACATTCGCGCAACGGAGTCTCGCATGGTCGCACGGTATTTCAGGATGGTGACAGCGTTTTTGGCGCTGATTGCAATACCTGCGGTTGCACAGACGCATATCCAGCCGCAGCTGGTGGCGGAAAGCAGCGCGCCTGCGGCCAATGCAGCCGTGGCTATTGCGCTCGACATGCGCACCGACAAGGGATGGCACGGATACTGGTCGAATCCCGGCGAGGCAGGCTTTGCACCGCGCCTGAAATGGACGTTGCCAAAGGGCGTTACGCTGGTCGGGGATCCGCAATATCCTGTGCCACAGACGCTGATCGTGGCCGACCTGATGAACTATGTGTTCGAGGGCGACCATGCGCTGGTGATGCGGTTCGACATTGCGCCGGGGCTGGCGAAGGGAACGCCGCTGCCGATCCGCGTCGATGCCGAATGGCTGGTCTGCACCGATGAAGTTTGCGTGCCCGAGAGAGGGACATATTCGCTTGACCTGAAGGTTGGCGACGGTGCGCGCGATGCTCAGTTGGCGTTTGATGCGTTCCGAACCAAGCTGCCGGTGCCACTGGGATCGAGTGTAACATTTGCGCAAACCAGCGGGCAATTGCGGCTGGCGATACCGTTTCCGGCGGGTGCCAAGATCGAAACACCGCATTTCTTTCCTGCCGCATCGGGCTTGATCGTCGATGCCGCGCCGCAGCGGTTCAGTCGTTCGGGCGATCAGTTGATCCTAACAATGGTTGCGCCAAAGGATGCTGGGGGTGCGGTGCGTGGTATTTTGTCGCTGGGCGGTGGACGTGGATTGCAGATTGCGGCGCAGGCGGGCGTGGTGCCGCCCGATGGGAAGGTCTTGGGTGAAAGGGCATCAGGACTGACGGCTATCCTGCTGGCGATTGGCGGGGCGGTGCTCGGCGGGTTGATCCTGAACGTAATGCCGTGCGTCTTTCCGATTGTGAGTTTGAAAGCGCTGAGCCTTGCGCGCGCGGGTGGGGATGAAATGGCGGCGAAGCGCGAGGCATTGGCGTATACCGCAGGGGTGATGGCGACGTGTGTTGCGTTGGGCGCGGTCGTCCTCGGTTTGCGCGCGGCGGGGACGCAAGTGGGGTGGGCGTTCCAGTTACAATCGCCGTGGATTGTGTTTGTGCTGTTACTGCTGGCGACGGCGATCACGCTCAATCTGGCGGGTGCATTCGAATTGCGGGCGTTCGGTGGCGGTGAGACGCTGGCGGGCAAAGGTGGTGTGCAGGGATCTTTCTGGACGGGTGTGCTGGCCGCATTCGTCGCGACGCCGTGCACGGGGCCGTTCATGGCGGCAGCATTGGGCGCGGCATTGGTGTTGCCGGTGGCGGCGGCGCTGGCCGTGTTTGCGGGACTGGGGCTTGGACTGGCGCTGCCGTTTCTGGCGATTGGATTCGTCCCCGCGTTGCGCCGCTTGATGCCGAAGCCGGGCGCGTGGATGGGCAAATTCCAGCGGTTTCTGGCCATCCCAATGGCGCTGACGGTCGTGGCGTTGCTGTGGCTTGTCTATCAACAGCAGGGCAATGTCGCGGGTGACTTCGCATTGCTGATGGTCGCGGTCATTGGTGCGGTCGCGCTGGGCACAGGGGTTCGCCAGCGTAAGGGCGAAGGGCTGGGTATTGTGGCGGTGTTGGGTGTTATGCTCGTCACGGGGGGAATCGCGATCAAGGCTGACCGGATCACCGGCAATGCCGTGTCGGCGGGTGCAGGCGTGCCATTTTCAAGTAAAAAACTTGCGGCGTTGCGAGCGGAGGGCAAGCCGGTGTTCCTTTATTTCACCGCTGACTGGTGCCTGACGTGCAAGGTCAATGAAAAGAGCGCGATCGACACGCGGGTCGCGCAGGCGGCGTTCAAGGCAGCGGGCGTGACGGTGGTCGTCGGCGACTGGACCAATGGCGATCCAGTGATCACGCGGTTTTTAAGTGAGCAGGGGGCATCGGGCGTGCCGCTGTATCTTTATTATCCCAAGGGCGGGGGCGAGCCGAAGCAGTTGCCGCAGATTTTGACGCCGGGGCTACTGGCGGGGCTGCCGCAGTCCTAAGCCCAGCGCCGTCATTGCGAGCATAGCGAAGTAATCCAGAATGCACTGTTCGACTGGATTGCTTCGCTGCGCTCGCAATGACGAAGGATTACGGTGCTTTGCGTTTGAACACCCTGATCCCACCAATCCAAGTTTCCTCGACCTTCGTCGCGCGGAGTTCGGCGGGGGCGCTCATCAACGGATCTTTGTCGACGAGGATGAAGTCAGCGCGGAAACCGGAGGCGAGACGACCGACTTTATCTTCGGCGAACGAGGCGTAGGCCGCGCCTGTGGTGAACCCAGCCAGTGCCTGTTCGCGGGTGACGCGCTCTTGGGGTTGCCAGCCGCCGAAGGGTTGGCCCTTGTCATCTTCTCTAGTGATGGCAGCGGCAAGGCCGGGGAAGGGGTTGGCGCTTTCAACGGGGACGTCGGAACCGAACGCAAGGCGGCTGCCGTTCTTGAGCATACTCGCCCAGGCGTAAGCGCCGCCGAGCCGCTCGGGGCCAAGGCGCGCTTCGGCCATTGTCCGGTCGCTGGTCTGGTGAACCGGCTGCATCGAGGCGATGATGCCGTTCTTGCCGAAGCGCGCGAGATCGACCGGATCGACAATCTGTGCATGTTCGATGCGCCAGCGGCGGTCGCCCTTGAAGGTCGGGGCGAGGTCTTCGATGGCGTCGAGAACCTGCGCGTCGGCCTTGTCGCCGATGGCGTGGATGGCGAGTTGAAACCCGTCCATCGACGCGCGCGTCATGAGGTTGCGGAGCTTGGCGTCGTCGAGGAAACACAGGCCGGTCTGCGTCGGTGCGTCGGCATAGGGCTTCTTGAGGCACGCCCCGCGCGAACCGAGCGCGCCATCGCTGTAGAGTTTGACGCCAGCCATGCGGAGGCGGTCGCCATAGAGCCACGGCGTCGGTTCACCGCCAGCGATGCTGAGCATCGGTTCGATGCTGGCCGAATAGCTGAAAATGCGGATTTGCAGGCGGCTCCCGTCGCCCGCGCGACGATAGGTGTTCCAGTCGGCAACGCTTGTGCCCATGTCGGCGATGGCAGTGATCCCGAATTCTTTCAGGATTTCCTGTGCCTTTAGGAAAGCGATGTCATTGTCTTTGGACAGCGGGGCTGGGACGGCCTTGTCGATCAAACGCTTCGCGGCATCGACGAATATGCCGTTGTCGATGCTGCCGCCGGGTGGCGACTTGGTCGCTGAGGTAACACCTGCTGCTTTCATCGCGGCCGTGTTGGCCCAACCGGCATGGCCATCGACACGCTCGAGCCAGATTGGCCGGTCTGCCAAGCCATCAAGATCGGCAGATGTGGGGAAGCGGCCGAGGCCCCATTGCTCCTGATTCCAGCCGCGTCCGATGATCCACGGGCGATCCGGATGCGCGGCGGCATAGGCGGCGATTTTTGCTTTGGCGTCGGCAAGGCTCGTCGCGGTCGTGAGGTCGAGCGTCAGTGCGCTGTAGCCTAGGCCCATGACGTGGCCGTGCGCATCGATCAGACCGGGGAGGAGCGTTTGCCCCTTGCCGTCGAATTTCCAGTTGGGCTTGGGAACCTTGTCGCCGCGCTGCAAGATTTTGCCGACCTTACCGTCGGAGGTGATCGTCAGGCCGGTGAAGCGGACGACTTTTCCGGCGGCGTCGAGCGTGATGCCGTTGACGTTATCGACCCAGCCTTCTGCGAGGGCAGGTTTCGCGAGGAGGAGAGCGGCGAGGAATGCAAAGCGTTTGATCATGGCCGGACGATGGCAGAAAGGTATTTGGGGAGCCAGTCCGAATTATGTCGTCGTCGTCGTTGCGAGCGCAGCGAAGCAATCCAGTCGAATAGTGCCGTCTGGATTGCTTCGCTGCGCTCGCAATGACGGAGCGGTTGACCCCGCCCTGCCCACGCCCCACATACACCTCATGCTGATCGAAACCGAAACTACGCCGAACCCGTCGACGCTGAAATTCATGCCCGGACTTAAGGTCATGGATATGGGCACGCGCGATTTTGCCACGCCCGAAGAAGCCGAGGCCTCACCGCTGGCCGAAGCGCTGTTCACGCTGGGCGATGTCGAGGGTGTGTTCTTCGGCCATGATTTCGTGTCGGTGACGGTCGGGCCAGGAACCAACTGGGCCGATGCGAAGCCTGACGTGCTGTCGATCATGCTTGACCATTTCAGCGGCGGGATGCCGCTGTTCAAGCCTGCTAGCGCGGCGGGCATATCGATTGCGCCCGAAGCGTCGTTCAATGACGACCCCGCAGATGCCGACATTATCGACCAGATCAAGGATTTGATCGAGACGCGCGTGCGCCCGGCGGTGGCGAATGATGGCGGCGACATTATTTATCAAGGGTTCAACAAGGGCACGGTGTATCTGAAAATGCAGGGCGCGTGCGCGGGCTGTCCGTCATCGACCGCGACCTTGAAGCACGGTATCGAATCGCTGCTCAAACATTATGTGCCCGAAGTGACCGAAGTTCTCGCCGTTTAAGGATCTCCGATGACCGCACCGCTCAACGATGCCGCGATCAACCAGCTCTTTCGCGAAGCACGCAGCTACAATGGCTATACCGATGCACCGGTAACGCGCGACCAGATGGACGCCATCTGGGAAGTCATGAAATGGGGGCCGACATCGGCGAACTGCCTGCCCGCGCGGCTGGTGTGGGTCGAGAGCGCCGACGCGAAGGAAAAACTGGCCGTGCTTTCGACGGCGAATAATCAGGACAAGATCCGCAAGGCGCCCGTGACCGTCATCATCGGCATGGACATGGAATTTTATGAACAGTTGCCCGAACTGTTCCCACCGGCGGATGCGAAAAGCTGGTTTGTCGGCAATCAGGCGATGATCGACGCGACCGCAATGCGCAATTCTTCGTTGCAGGGTGGCTATTTCATCATGGCAGCGCGCGCACTTGGGCTGGATACCGGGCCAATGTCGGGGTTTGACAATGTCGGGGTCGATGCGGCGTTCTTTGGCGGCACGACGTTCAAGTCGAACTTCATTTCGACTCTAGGCGTCGGTGACCCGTCAACGATCTTTGGCCGTTTGCCGCGCCCCGGTTTCGACCGCTTTAATACCATCGTCTGAGGACGTGCGGCGGCTCGTGATCGAAACGGCAACCTCTGCCTGTTCGGTTGCGTTGATTGAGGATGGCGCCGTAATTGTGTCTGATGCAGCAGTCGTTGGGCGGGGCCATGCTGAACGGCTGATGCCGATGATTGCGGGGTTGCCAGACGGCGGACGAGCCGACGAAATCTGGGTCGATTGTGGTCCGGGCAGCTTTACCGGCATTCGCGTGGGCATTGCGGCGGCGCGCGGGCTGGGATTTGGCTGGGGTGTGCCAGTGCATGGCTTTTCATCAATGGCGCTGATCGCTGCAGATTGGTTTGCCCGGCATCACGGCAATGCGGTGACCGTCGTTATCGACGGCGGGCATGGCGAGAAATTCGTCCAGCCATTTTTGGCAAACCCATTGCGGGCTATCTCGCCTTTGTTTTCGGCCCTCGCCGCCGATGTTGGCGTGGATGGACCCTGTGCGGGCGACGTTTCGCCGGATGCGCGCAATGCGATCTTGCTTACTGAGGCCCCGCTGGTCGCTCGCCCGATCTATGGGAGAGCCCCCGACGCAAAGCCTCAAATTTCTATAAAAACGCCGTGAGTGAGGTTATGATCACGAAAGGCGGCGTGGCGGATCTGCCCGAGATCATGCCAGTGATGGCGAGCGCATTCGGCAATCAATTCGGCGAGGCGTGGACCGAATCGCAGTGCCTTGGCGTGGTCTCAATGCCCGGTAGTTATCTCGTAATCGCCCGGCGCGACTCGGCGGTGGGGTTTGCGTTGTCGCGTGTCATCATGGATGAATGTGAGTTGATGTTACTTGCGGTAAACGCTGGGTCACAACGCGCAGGCATTGGTCAAGATTTACTTGCTGGCATTATTGCCGATGCACGCGCGGCAAAGGCGAAAAGCGTTTTTCTTGAAGTCCGCAGCGGAAATTCAGCGATTACGCTTTATTCGTCGGCGGGATTTGTCGAAGTGGGGCGACGGCGTGGCTATTATCGTGGGCCTTCTGGTGAAACCTTCGATGCGTTAACCTATCGATTGGTACTGTCTTAAAATTTGCATAGCTTGTTCCGTTTCGGTTCAGCTAATGCTGTCAATACGGCATCTTAAATGCTTTACAGCATCGACACCGTTTCAAAAGCTATAGTGGAAAGATAAAATGACAGACTCATCTGAAATGCAGGAAACATTCATCACACTGACTGCCGATATTGTCGCAGCGCATGTCAGCAACAACAGTGTTGCCGTCAACGACCTGCCGACGCTGATCTCGAATGTGCACGGCGCGCTGGCGGCCCTCGGTTCGCCGGTTTTGGCAATTGTCGAAAAGCAAGAGCCAGCGGTGTCGATCCGTTCGTCGATCAAGCCCGACTATGTTGTCTGCCTTGAAGACGGCAAGAAGTTGAAGATGCTCAAGCGCCACTTGATGACGCATTATGGCATGACCCCTGATCAGTATCGCGCGAAATGGGGGCTACCCAACGATTATCCGATGGTTGCGCCGAACTATGCTGAACAGCGCCGGACGCTGGCCAAGGCCATTGGCCTGGGCACGAAGCGCAAGCGGATTGCCAAGTAACAAACTTCGCTTTGCGGTGACGCTGGCTTTGCGCTAGCGTCACCGTGATGCATCGACCCATTGATATTGAAGCCCTGTGCGCTGAAAAAGGCTTGCGGATTACCGAGCAGCGTCGCGTTATTGCACGCGTGCTGTCCGAAGCCGAAGACCATCCGGATGTCGAGGCACTTCACGCGCGGTCCTCTGCCATTGATCCGGGGATTTCGATTGCGACGGTCTATCGCACCGTCCGCCTATTCGAAGAAGCCGGTATACTCGAGCGGCATGATTTCGGTGATGGGCGTTCGCGTTATGAAGCCGCAGCCGAAGCGCATCATGATCATCTGATCAATGTGGAGACCGGCGAAGTGATCGAATTTGTCGATCCCGAATTGGAAGCGTTGCAGAAAGTCATTGCCGAAAAGCTTGGCTATCGCCTCGTCGATCACCGCATGGAGCTCTATGGCGTCGTCCTTGAACGCAAAAACTGACGCAAGAGCGGAGGCCGCAGCGGGACGTCCGCCGCCTATAAGCTTTCGGGGCTGGATACGGATTTATGTTCGCGCAAGCGGCATGATCGGCGTGCTGTTACCATGCCTTGTGGGACATGGATTATGGCGTTTACTACGGCTCGGATCGCCGTGGCCCCGGTTTTTCTTAGGGAGCGTGGCAAGGATAGCGGGCGCGCGGGTGAGGCGGACAGGCACGCCGGAGCGCCGCGATGTCGTTTATATTTCGAACCACGTCAGCTGGATCGACATATTGGCGATTGCGGGGCAGAGTGGCAGCGCGTTTGTCGCCAAATCTGAAATCGAGCGCGCACCCGTCGTGGGTTGGTTGGCAAGCCTGAACCGCACGATTTATGTTTCGCGCGAGGACAGGGGCGGGGTGGCGGAGCAGATTGATCGACTGCGTGACGCGTTAGCCGAAGCATGGTCAGTGACGATTTTCCCCGAAGGCACGACCAATGACGGCAAGACGCTCCTGCCGTTCAAATCCTCGTTGCTGAAAATATTGGAGCCACCGCCCGAACGCGTCGTCGTGCAACCGCTGATGCTCGATTATGGTGATGTGGGACCAGAGATCAGTTGGCTCGGCGCGGAGCGGGGCAAGGACAATGCCTTGCGCGTGATGGCACGACGGGGGACATTTCCTTTGAGCGTTCATTTCCTTGAGGCGTTCGAGCCCGCTAATTTTCCAGGGCGCAAAGCGATTGCCGCCGAAAGTCGCAACAGGATCGCTGCAGCGCTGGAGCGTGTCACGGGGGCCACAGTCACCGAATTTGTGGGGCATGACCATTGGGCCAACGGCGGGGTCGCGCTATAGTGTCTCGAATGACGCAACCTAAAACCTATCATGTCAAATCCTTCGGTTGCCAGATGAACGTCTATGATGGTGAGCGGATGGGTGAATTGCTGAGTGCCGAGGGCATGGCCGCGACCAGCGAGGCCAAGGCCGATCTTGTGGTGCTTAACACCTGTCACATCCGCGAGCGCGCAGTGCACCGCATGTATTCGGAAATCGGAACGCTGAAGCGCGAGGATGGATCGCGCCCGATGATCGCGGTCGCGGGGTGCGTGGCGCAAGCGGAAGGCGCCGAGGTTTCACGGCGCGCCCGCAACGTGGATATCGTCGTGGGACCGCAAGCCTATCATCGCTTGCCGCAATTGGTGGCGAAAGCAGCGGCGGGGCAGCGTGCCATCGATACGGATATGCCGATCGAGACCAAGTTCGGGGTGCTTCCGGCGCGGGGGCGCCAGCGGCCTTCAGCGTTCCTGACGGTGCAGGAAGGATGTGACAAGTTCTGCACTTATTGCGTGGTGCCCTATACACGCGGGGCCGAAGTCTCGCGGCCATTTGATGCGATCATTGATGAAGCAAAAGCACTCATCACGGGCGGGGCGAAGGAAATTACCCTGCTCGGGCAAAATGTGAATGCGTGGGGCGACGGTTCGCACGGGTTGCACGATGTGATCGCGGCGCTCGATGCGTTGCCCGGGCTGCACCGCATTCGCTATACGACGAGCCATCCGAACGACATGCAGCAGGGGTTGATCGACGCGCACCGCGATGTCGAAAAGCTGATGCCCTATCTCCACCTGCCGGTTCAGTCGGGAAGTGATCCGATATTAAAGGCCATGAACCGTAGCCATTCGCGCGACAGCTATTTGCGTTTGCTCGACCGGGTGCGGAAAGCGCGACCCGACATTGCGCTGTCTGGCGATTTTATCGTGGGCTTTCCCGGGGAAACCGATACCGATTTTGAAGCGACGCTCAGTCTGATCGGCGAAGTCGGCTATGCGCAGGCGTATAGCTTTGCCTATTCGCCGCGCCCGGGCACGCCTGCTGCGACGATGGACGCACAAATTCCCAAAGCGGTAATGGACGCGCGCCTGCAAGCGCTGCAGGCTGCCATCAATGTGCAGCAAATGGCGTTCAATGCGGCGAGCGTGGGGACGAAAACACAGCTCCTGCTCGAACGGAGCGGCAAACTCGCTGACCAGTTCATTGGCAAATCGCCGTGGCTGCAATCGGTGCATGTCGTCGGGGATCAGTTTGCGATCGGCGATGTTGTCGATGTCGAACTTGCCGCCGCCGGACCCAATAGCTTGAAAGGAACGCCTTTGACGACGCCTGTGCTGAATGCCGCGTAAGCCTGTCCCCGCCCAAAAGGGTGATCGCAGCCGCCTCGAAGTGGTTTTCGATAAGCCGCAATTGCTGGGGCGCTTGTTCGGCGAATTTGACCAGAATCTGGTCGCCATCGAAAACCGGCTGGGCGTTTACATTGCGGCGCGCGGCAACAAGTTGCAGATTGAGGGCGAAGCTGGAGCGACGGGGCGGGCGCGTGACGTTTTAACCGGGCTGTATAACCGGATCGTGCAGGGGCAAGATATTGATGCAGGCGCAGTCGATGCGGTGATTGCCATGTCGTCCGAACCGACGCTCGACGGGATCATACGACATGATGTGGCCGAGCCGCCGAGCGTGATGATCCGCACGCGCAAGAAAACCATCGTGCCGCGCTCGGCGACGCAGATCCGTTATATGGAAGCGCTGAACCGCAACGATATTATCTTCGCGCTGGGGCCGGCAGGGACGGGGAAGACTTATCTTGCCGTGGCGCAAGCCGTGGCGCAGCTGATCACGGGATCGGTTGACCGGCTGATCCTGTCGCGACCAGCGGTCGAAGCGGGCGAGCGACTGGGGTTCTTGCCGGGCGACATGAAGGAAAAGGTCGATCCGTACCTTCGCCCGATTTACGATGCGCTGTACGACTGCCTGCCCGCCGAACAGGTCGAGCGGCGGATTGCGTCCGGCGAGATCGAAATCGCGCCGATTGCGTTCATGCGCGGACGGACGCTGGCGGAATCGTTCATTATTTTGGACGAAGCACAGAATACGACGCCCGCGCAGATGAAGATGTTCCTGACCCGCTTTGGCCAAAACAGCCGCATGGTTGTGTGCGGTGACCCCAAACAGAGCGATTTGCCGCAGGGCCATGTGTCGGGGTTGAACGATGCGGTCAGCAAGCTCGAAGGTGTCGAAGGCATCGAAATGGTCCGCTTCGGCGTCGGCGATGTCGTTCGCCATCCGGTCGTCGGGCGAATTGTTCAGGCGTATGAGGGAGACGGATAACATAAATTGCGCAATTTATGTTATCAAGCTATGATATCCTCAAGGAGATCAGCAATGAACGTGTCAATTGGCGAACGCTGGGAAGGCTATGTAGAGAGTGTTGTAAAAGCGGGACGCTATGGCTCGGCGAGTGAAGTCGTGCGGGAGGGTTTGCGGCTCGTGGAGGAACGCGAGTCCAAACTTCAGGCGCTGCGCGACACAATCAATGCGTCAATCGAGCGGGGCGGATCGCACACAATGGCGGAAGTTCGGGCCAGTGTTGACGATGCGCTTGATCGTTGGGAACAGTCGAAGATCTCGCTTTGAGCTGGCGTCTTTCGGTTACTTCACAGGCGCGAGACGATCTGACAGCAATTACCGTTTATATCGCCGAGGCAAGCGGTAGCAGGACCGTAGCCCGTCGTTTTGTCAAACGGATCGAAATGAAGTTTGAACATTTGGCTGGCTTACCGGGATTAATGGGAACACCGCGACCCGACGTTCGAAACGACCTTCGGTCAACGCCATTTCAAGGCTATGTAATATTTTTTCGCTATCATGACGATGCACTCGAAATCGTCAATGTCCTTCGTGCAGCGCAAGATTTGATCGCCTATTTTGGTGACAGCGAATGATCGAAGCCAGCTTGAGCGCCGAAAATTGGCCCGCCTTCGACTGGCAACCACTCGCCACCCGCGCTGTCATCAGCACCATCGCCGCCACCCCTCACGCCGATCTCTCCACCACGACTGCAAACATCGAAATATCTATCCGGCTCACCTCGGACGCCGAGATCCAAACGCTTAACCACAGTTATCGCCAGCACGACAAGCCGACCAATGTCCTGTCGTTCCCGATGGTCCAGCCTGACCTGATCGATACGCTTAGCAACACCGATGATGGCGAAGTCCTGCTTGGCGACATCGTGCTCGCTTATGAAACCTGCGCGCGCGAGGCGGCTGACCGCGATGTCCCGCTTGAAGATCATGCCACGCACCTCATTGTGCACGGCGTTCTCCATCTGCTAGGCTATGATCACATGACTGATGCAGACGCCGATACGATGGAAGCCATCGAACATGACGTGATGGCCGCGCTTGGCCTGCACGATCCCTACCCCGTCGAGGACTGACCACATATTATGAAAGAAGGCGATAGTCGGGCCGAGCGTTCGGGTTTGCTCGGGAACCTGCGGGCGATACTCTTTGGCGGCGACCGCGAGCCGACGCTGCGCGACCAGATTGCCGAGGCCATCGACGATCACGAAGATGACCCCGCGCCCGACAGTGAAGGCGATCTCTCGCCGGTCGAGCGGCAGATGGTCAAGAACCTGCTCGATTTCGGTGAGCGCACCGTCGATGATGTCGGTGTGCCGCGCGCCGATATGGTGGCGATCCCCGAGACGCTGACGTTTCTTGAACTTGTCGCGACCTTGGCGGATGCCCCGCACAGCCGTTTGCCGGTGTATCGCGAGAGCCTCGATTCTGTCGTGGGCATGGTCCACATCAAGGATGCGTTTGCGATGCTTGCGGGCGGCCCTCCTTATCCCGACACGATTGAGCCGCTGATCCGCCAGCCGCTTTATGTGCCGCAGTCGATGGCGATACTCGACCTGCTTCAGGAGATGAAGGCCAAGCGCGTCCATCTCGCTATCGTGATCGACGAATATTCGGGTACCGAAGGGCTGGTCACAATCGAAGACCTGATCGAGGAAATCGTCGGCGACATCGAGGATGAAACCGATGATACCGTCGCCCCGATGATGGTCTCGCTTGAAGACGGCATGTGGGATGTCGACGCTCGCGCCGAGCTTGAGGATGTCGCAGATGCCATCGATCCGCGCTTTGACGAGATCGACGAAGATGTTGATACCATTGGCGGCCTTGCGTTCGTGCTGGCCGGACATGTTCCGCAGCCGGGGGAAACATTGACGCACGCCAGTGGTTGGCAAATTGAAGTGACCGAAGGCGATACGCGGCGGGCAACGCGGGTTCGCCTTCATCCGCCAGTCGAGATGCAAGTGGAGTCATAGACGTGCGCGTAAAGATATTGACCATGCTTGGCATATTGGTGCTGCTCAGTGGTGGTTTTTGGTATTTCTTTGGTCGTGCCGATATTGCGAAGCTGCCGGTTGAAGCGGTGAGCGGTGCCAAGCCGAAGATCACCGATCCGCGCATCCAGACGCTGCCAACAATCAAGATCGCGGAGGTCGTCGGTTGGCAGGGCGGTGCGAAGCCCGTGGCCGCGGGGGGCATGGCGGTCACCGAATATGCTGGAAAACTCGACCATCCACGCTGGCTGTATGAATTGCCGAACGGTGATGTGCTTGTAGCCGAGAGCAACAAGCCGCCGACCAAGCCCGAAGGCATAACCGATGTTGTTATGGGCTGGCTGATGAGCCGGGCAGGGGCGGGTGTGCCATCCGCCAACCGCATTACATTGCTGCGCGATACCGATGCCGACGGCGTCGCCGATGTGCACTCGGTGTTTCTGAAAGGGCTTAACTCGCCGTTCGGAATGGCGCTGGTCGGAGACCGCTTGTTTATCGGCAACCACGACGCGGTGTGGGAATTTCCCTACACGACGGGCCAGACGCAGATCACCGCGAAGCCGACCGAGCTTGTGAAACTTCCCGGCGGCGGCAATCACTGGGCCAAGAACATTGTCGCCAGTCCTGACGGGCAGCTGCTTTATGTTGGCGTCGGTTCGGCATCGAATATTGGCGAGCGCGGCATGGAGGCCGAGGATCACCGGGCCAACGTCCTCGAAGTGTCGATCAAGGCGAAGACGATGCGGATTTACGCAGCGGGCCTGCGCAATCCTGTCGGCATGGCGTGGGAGCCGAAATCGCAAGCCCTGTGGACGGTCGTCAACGAACGCGACATGCTCGGGTCAGACCTTGCGCCCGATTATATGACGCGGGTGGAGTTCGGGGCGTTCTATGGCTGGCCCTATAGCTATTGGGGCGGTTATGAGGACCGCCGCGTCGAGCCGCGTCCTGACTTGCTGCAATATACCAAGCGGCCTGATTACGCGTTGGGGGCGCATACTGCATCGCTGGGGCTCGCTTTCGGGTCACTCGGCGGTTTCGCAAATGGTATGTTTATCGGTCAGCATGGATCATGGAACCGGGTGCCAGTATCGGGGTACAAAGTCGTGTTCGTGCCGTTCGGCGACAACGGCTATCCAAATGGCCCGATGCGCGACGTTCTGACGGGTTTTCTTGATAAGGATGGCAAGGCACAGGGTCGGCCGGTGGGCGTGATCATCGATAAGGCAGGCGGTTTGCTGGTCGCGGACGATGTCGGCAACAGGATTTGGCGGGTCAGCGCCGCGCGTTAGGCGACGGCGTGAAGTTTGACAGGCTCCAGCGGGCAAATATCCTCGGCATGTGCCCAGCACAGGTCCATCAGGTTGAGCGCGCGGCCGTCGTGCGACAGAATTTCGATGGCACGGATCGGCTGGTGATCGCGTTCGTCGACCAACACCGGCGTTGACGGCACCCCCGATTCCCAGCGTTCGCCCCATTGGCGCAACGCAAGCATTGCGGGCAGGAGTTCAGCGCCCTTCTGGGTTAAGCGATATTCCACTTTGCGGCGGTCATCGGCCATCGCTTCGCGCGACAATATACCGTGATCAACAAGGCGACCGAGACGATTCGCAAGGATATTGCGGGCGATGCCCAGCGTCGACTGAAATTCTTCAAAATGGTGCAAACCATTGAACGCGGCGCGCAAAATGAGGAACGACCAGCGTTCGCCCATGGCTTCCAACGCTGCCGGAAGCGCGCAATCCGCCAGTTCGCGGAGATTTTCTTTAAGCATACCCATCCGACTCACAATCTATCGTAATTTTACCGTCATGCAAATGCGATATAAGTTTTGTGTTGCAACTTGAAACCTATTCACCTAGGTAGTGATTCGCAACCTAATAACAAGGAGCCTCCCCATGGTTCGGATTACATCGATATTTCTCGCCACCGCACTCACGCTTTCGCTGGGCGCAGCCATTGAACCCGCACAGGCGCAGTCGCCCGCCTATCGTGCCGTGCCTGCCACGGCGCTTGCTTCGAACGACAACGTCATTTCCGATGGCGTCCTGTGGCGTTGCGGCAGCGAAGGCTGCGTCGCCACCAACGCCACATCGCGTCCCGCAATCGTGTGTGCCCAAGCGGCACGCAAAGTCGGCAAGCTGACCAGCTTTACCGTCGGCACGCAGCCGTTCGACGAAGCGGCACTTGCCAAGTGCAATGCGAAAGCCAAAAGCTGAACTTACCAACGCCCTGACCGGGGCTTGCTCCCTCTACCCCGGTTAACAATCGGACCCGGACGCGAAAAGTGTCCGGGTCTGTTTTGTTAGAATTTTGACGTAAGAGTAAAGCGTATATTCTGCGGCGCACCAGTTGAAATATTATTGTCGGCGTGCGCTGTCGGAAAATAGGTTATGTTACCGACGTTTTCGACATTCATCTGCGCGCTGATGTCGTTAGTTAGCTTTACGAACAACGCTGCATCGACGCGGGTGTAACCGGGTAGGCGGACAAGATTGCTGATTGTCGTGAACTGCCCTGCCTGGTGAAATAGGCCCAGTCCAACGCCAATTCGACTGTTCACATCATAACGGTTCCAAAGCGAGACTTGATCGCGCGGCACTTGCGCTATGTTACGACCAGCTGGTGCCGCTGTGGTTGTGCTGCGGATGTTTGCAACAGTATGCGCGTAGGCGGCAGCGATTTGCCATTTGGGCGTGATCCGGCCCGTCAATGATGCCTCAAATCCTTCCGTGCGTTGCCCGCCCGTCAAAAGCGGTGGGCCGCCTGCCACGGGGTTTGTGGCGCGCGTGTTGCTACGATCAAGCCGGTAAATAGCGGTCGCAAATGTTAGCCCCGGTTTGACATCCCATTTTGCCCCGAGCTCGTAATTGTTGAAAGATTCGGGTTCGAGCGCCGCAAATGTCGGATCGAAGCTGACGAATTGGTCGCCAGACTGCGGCAAAAACGATTTAGCCCAGCTGACGTAAATTGATGCATTCGGTATCGGTTTGACGACGACTCCGGCCCGTGGGCTCAATAAGTCATCGGTCCGGCGCACGTTCGTGACTATAAACCGGCTGAAAACATCGTTGCGCAATTTGTCATATCGAATGCCGACTATGAGTTGAAGCTCCGGAATTAGCGTGACTTGATCCTGCACGTAAAATGAGAATTGCGAAACGTCACCATCGACTTGTCGATTGCCTGCACCGCCGACATTGCCTGCAATGATTGTAGGTTCAGGGATGACGATGGTCGGCGACAGCGGCAGTGTTACGCGACGATTGAGCGGATTGGCACCATTCGGAAAAAAGCCATTCGCGCGTTCGGAAAAAGTGTCCTGAGCGGTAAATTCGGCGCCAAGAAGCACAACATGTTTGATGCCACCGGTATCAACGCGCCATTCGAGGTTGGTCTGCCCAATCAGCGACTGGCGTTTGGTAACATCGCGATACGCTTCGATGCCAACTGACCCGGCAACAACAGCCGTGGCGGGATAGGCGTTTGTGTAGATTTTGTCGGTATCAGCGTAGAGAGCTTGCGTGCTCAGTGTCAGCCCTTCGGCCAGATCGGTCTCGCTGCGATACCGGATCATATGTCCGTCGAATTTTGCTTGGTTCGCCCGCCGCGCGCCAAAGAAAATATCGCGATATCCGCCTAACGGCCCGACCGGTGATGCAAGCATACCCGTTCCGACTGACGGAATACCGCGATCAATACCGCGATCATCATGCACATATTCATAGCCGATTTGAACGCGCGTCCGCCCGCCAATGTCGAATCCGATTACGGGGTTCACGCCCAAACGGTCTCCACGAAATACGTCGCGATGGTTGTTCAGCGTTTCGTAAAATGCATTCAGTCGCAATGCCGCCGTGTTGCCAAGAGCAAAATTGGCGTCCGCCGCGCCATACCAGCTTCCAAAACTGTCAACTGATGCGGTTGCATCGCCGACATTTTTACCAATGACAGCACCCTTAATGATGCGGTTGACGATACCGCCGCCACCGCCACGACCAAACACCATTGCGTTCGGCCCTTTGTGCACTTCGACGCGGTCGACATTGTAAAAGCTGCGGAAATACTGCGTGTCATCGCGCATGCCATCGACAAAAAAATCGGCAGTTGTCGGATTACCACGCAATGTAATTTGGTCACGATGCCCTTCGCCCTGGCCCGATGAAACCCCTGGTAGCAAACGGACTAGATCAGTCACCGACCGGATCGCCTGATCGCGGATCTGCTCCTCGGTCACGACGTCGATGCTCTGTGGTACGTCGAGGATCAGTGTCTTCGTTTTCGTCCCGCTGGTCGTATCGATCGCACGGTAGCCGTCACGCGTGCCTGTGACGATGATTGTCTGCCCCTCAATCGGGGCCTCTTCAGCGTACGCCAGTCCTGCGGTTGAAAGCGCGAGGAACGAAATAAACGTGGGTAAGTGGTGCATTAAAAATCCCTGAATAACTGCGACTCATTCGCATCTAAGATTTTTGGTATTGATAATCACTCTTAATTGCAACACATCGAATTCACGTTTTGTCACATCACGGGGATTCTAAATGTCGCTCAATCAATCCGGCTTGTTGTTCGTGCCGCAGCGATGGCAGCGTGCGAACCTGCTGCGCTGGCTGAAGCGTGTTCATGCGTGGACGGGTTTTTGGGGAGCACTTCTGTTTTTCATGATGGGCATTAGCGGGTTTCTGCTCAATCACAGGGCGGTCCTGAAAATCGACACTGGTAAACCTATCGAGGTCTCGGCAATGGACGTCGCGGTCCGCGCGGGGCAGTTTGCCGATGCCGACGCGCTGGCGAAATGGGCCAAGGCGCGGCTTGATTTGCACGTCGATGGCAAAGCGCCACAGGCCAAGCCCGAAGGCGAGAAGCGGTTTCGTGGGGCGGCGCTGCCGCAGGCCGAAATGTGGACGCGCGTCTTCACGCTGCCCGATGCAAAGATCACGGTGGCCTATGTTCCCGGTGCGCCAAATGTCTCAATGAAAGCCGAGGCAGTCGGCCTGCTCGGCACCGTGAAGAATTTGCACAAGGGCACCGGCGTCGGCGTCGCTTGGGTGTTGCTCCTCGATACGATCACAGGCGCGCTCATAATGATGAGCCTGACGGGGTTTCTGCTGTGGACGCGGCTCCACGGGTCGCGCTTGCTTGCCGGTGTGATCGGCGGGGGTGCGCTTGTCTGGGCGATTGCCGCAACAGCGCCGTTCTTTAGCTAGCGCCCCAGCAGTACCCGCGCTTGCCCCGCAATCTGGGCGAGCATCGCGCCTGAGGGCACCGCGACCATCCGCGCGCGGTCGATCAGCGCGCGGAACTGGGCGATGCGCGGGGCTTGGGCTTCGAGCCATTTCGCAACATTCGCTTCGGGGTCTTTGGCATCGCGTGCCAGAAACTCGAGCCGGATCGTCTCAAAATCGCGCGCGAGGCCGGAGATGAGCAAGCGCTCCCACGGGTCGGTCGGTGACTGGCGCATCGCCACGCCTTGCGCCCAGTCGAGGCCGAGTGCAGCGCCCAATGTTACGAATGCGCGGGTGAGTTTAAGTTCGTCGGTCCCGGTCTTGTTGCCGAGCGCTGCAAGGCCGATGGCACCATCCATTTCGGCGAGGCGGACGACTCTATCGACCAGCTTGGCAGGTGCGCCTGCTTCGCCGAGGCGGCGGGCAAAATCACTTGCCTGCGCACGTGCTTCGTCTTGCAACAGCCCGTCCAGCTGTGCCGCAAGCCGCGACACGCCGGGGGTCAGCGCGGCAATCGTGTCGCCAACCGAACGCCCGACGACCGAATTGCGCAACAGGTCCGCCATCTGCGCGCGCGCTTCCATCGCGACTTGTTCGAACAGCATGAGCCGCGCGCCTTCGGTAATTTCGGCGATATCAATCGCGTCCCACAGCGGGCGCAGCTTGTAGAGTCGTTCGACGATGACAAACGAAGCGGCAATATCGCCCAGCGATGCGCCTTCTTCCTCTGCCAGTTCAAACGGGTGGATAAGGCCAAGGCGGTTGATCAGGCGATTGGCAGTTTTCGTCGCCACGATTTCGCCGCGCAGTTGGTGGTTTTCGATTGCTGAACGATGACCCTTGACCATCGCAGGCGGGAATCCGGCGAGCAGGTCATCGACCATCGCGGGATCATGCGCGACATCGCTGTGCTCGATGGCGTCCTGTAGCGCCAGCTTGGCCGTCGATAGTAGCACAGCAAGTTCGGGGCGGGTGAGGCCAAGCCCGTCCTGCGCGCGGCGGACGAGAATATCATTAGGGGCCAACCCCTCAACCACGCGGTCAAGTTTCTTCGACGCTTCGAATGTCTCAATCAGTCGGATGTGTGATGGCATCGCATTCGCGCCACCACGCTGAGCAATAGACAGGGCGAGGGTTTGGAGTCTGTTATCCTCGAGCACCAAGTCCGCCACCGCATCGGTCATTTTTGCAAGCAGCTTGTTGCGGTTCGGCATTGTCAGCACGCCCGCTGCGACATCAGCGTTCAGCGCAATCTTGATGTTTACTTCATTGTCCGAGCAATCAACGCCCGCCGAATTGTCGATGAAATCAGTGTTGATGCGCCCGCCGCGTAAGCCAAATGCAATGCGCGCGGCTTGGGTGACGCCCAGGTTTGCCCCTTCGCCGATCACCTTCGCGCGCAGTTCCTCGGCATTAACACGCAAGAAGTCATTGGCGGGGTCGCCGACCGCACTATGGGCTTCGCTCGCCGCCTTTACGTAGGTGCCGATGCCGCCAAACCAGATGAGATCGGCGGGACTTTTGAGGATCGCCGTGATCAGCGCGGCCGGTTCGAGGTCGGTCGCGTCGATGCCGAGGACGGCGCGGGCTTCTTTCGATAATTTTATCGATTTCTCCGACCGCGCGAAGATGCCGCCCCCCTTTGAAATCAGTTTTGCATCATAATCGGCCCATGAAGAGCGGGGGAGCACAAACATCCGCGCGCGCTCGTCCCAGCTTTTTGCAAGATCGGGATCGGGATCGATGAAGATATGGCGATGGTCAAAAGCCGCCACAATCTTGAGTGATTTCGACAGTAACATGCCGTTGCCAAAGACATCGCCCGACATGTCGCCACAGCCGACGACCCGGACCGGCTCGGTCTGCACGTCAACGCCCGCTTCGGCGAAATGGCGCTGGACTGAAAGCCATGCGCCTTTTGCCGTAATTCCCATTGCCTTGTGATCATAACCAACGCTGCCACCACTCGCGAAGGCATCGCCTAGCCAGAAATTGCGCTCGAGTGCGATGGCATTTGCAACGTCCGAAAATGTTGCTGTCCCTTTGTCCGCCGCGACGACGAAATAGGGGTCTTCGCCGTCATGGATGACGACCCCTGCTGGATGTACAACTTTGCCCTCAACGATGTTGTCGGTGATCGACAAGAGCGTGCGGATGAAAATACGGTAGCTTTCGGTGCCCTCTGCAAGCCATGCCGCGCGGTCAGAGGCGGGATCGGGGAGAAACTTGGGATAGAAACCGCCCTTCGCTCCGGTTGGCACGATTACCGCATTCTTGACGCGCTGTGCCTTCATCAGGCCAAGGATCTCGGTGCGGAAATCATCGCGGCGGTCCGACCAGCGCAGCCCGCCGCGCGCAATGGGCCCCGCGCGCAAATGGATGCCTTCGAGACGCGGCGAGTAGACCCAGATTTCGCGCCATGGTACGGGGGCGGGCAATCCGGGAACCAACGAACTGTCAAATTTGAGCGCAATCGCTTCCTTGGCAGCAGGCGCGTAAAAGTTCGTGCGCAGCGTTGCGCGGATCACCCCGCGCAGGCGGCGCAGGATACGGTCATCGTCAATAGCGGCAACGGCGGTGAGGCTACGCTCGATTAGTTTTTCTGCCTCGTTCGCGCCCTTACGGTGCGCGGGGTCATGGTTGGCGGCGAATAGCGACACCAGAGCCCGGGCCAGTACAGGCTGTCGGTGCAGCGCATCAACAACTGTCGTCAAGCTATAGGCCATCCCGGCTTGACGCAGATAGCGGAACAGCGCCCGAAACAGGATGACGTCACGGGGGCCGAGATCGGCGGCAATCAGAAGCTCGTTGAAGCGGTCGTCTTCGGCCGAGCCTGCCACGGTTGCGGCAATGGCAGCCTCGATAATATCGGCGCGGGCGAGCACATCGGTGGCGTTCCCCAGTGGCAAATCGAGGACAAATCGGTGCATGTGCCCAAGTTCATCAGTCAAAGCGGTGGACATTTCCTCGACAACGCGAAACCCGAAGTTCTCCAGCGCAGGAACCGCGTCAGACAGGATCACGGAAGCAAGGCTATAAAGCTTCAACCGCAGGCGCTGAGGTCCATCCTCGGCATTGCGATACAGGCGGACATTGCGCGCAGCCTCGTCAGGCAGACCGTGGAGCCGAACAATATCGAGCGCGGCTTCGTCGGGTCCGGCGCCGGTGCGATAGGGAATCGGGAAAGCGGTGGCATAGCGGATGGCGAGGCGTGCGGCGCGGCCGGAGTCACCGAGTTTGCCAAGGCTGGCCTCGACCGAAGGTTCCCAGCCGCGCACCATCGCCTCTATCTGGCGCCGCAAGGCGTCGGCATCGGGGTCGCGCGCGGACTGACGGCGGTCGAACGTGTAGCGGATTAGCGCGACGCCACTGTCCCCCATATCAACCGACCAGCTGAGTAAGTCGGCATCCGCTGCTGCCCCGAGCATTTCGGCAATCGCAACCCGTCGTGCGGTCGACAAGTCGTCACGCGGAAGCCAAACAAAGGCAAACAAATGCCGGTCGAGGGCATCTTCTGCCAGCACCATTTCAGGTCGGGGACGGTCGGCCAGCGACATTGCCGTCAAAGCGAGATTTTCGAGAGCGGCGGGCGCAATGCTGACGAGGAGGTCATGCGGGAGCGCTGTCATTGCGTGGGCCAGCGCCTTGCCGGCATGGCCGTCAGGTGCAAACCCGTATTTGCCCTGCATTGCTGCCAACCGTGCTCGCAGAACCGGAATATCTTCGGGTGCAGCCGCAAGCGCGGCACTGGTCCAAAGCCCCGCATGCACCGTCATCCCTGCGTCGGTTTCTACAATAAACAGATCAAGTGGCGCGCGGCGGTGCACCGTCGAAATGAAGTTCGATTTGACGATTAGAAGGCCGTCATTGGCGGTCAGCGACACCATCGCTCGCTCACGCGCCTCGGGCGAAAGCAGCGCATCGCCGATGCGTTTTGCAATGCCCAGCGCTTTTGAAATCTTGCCTGCTTTATCGAAATGCGATGAACCCAGCAACGTCATGTTGCGATCAAGCAGCCACGTCAGCAATGCCGCGCCCTCACTGTCGCCTAGCCGCTCGGCATCGCCCTCGAGCGCCGCCTGCATCGCTCGCCAGTCAGCGACGGCGGCACGGACATGACCGAGATTTGTGTCGATGTCGGCGAGCAATGCCTTTCGCCCCTTCGCATCGGGACGGTCGGTTTCGAGGTAAATCAACGACGTCGGTGTGCCCGTATCAACAACCGGATGAAGAATGCGGTTTGTCGCAATCCCGTGCGCCGCCACCGTGGCCGCAACCGAATCGACCAGAAACGGCATGTCGTCATTTGCAATCGCAATCCGCATGATCCGCCGACCGCGCGCATCGTTGCCGGTTTCGGATGCGATGGCGGGTCGCTTGGGATTATCAAGCGCGGTTTTAGCAATCGCAGCGGCAGCGGCTTTGTCGGCGCGGGTAAAGCCATCGGTTTCGCCGGGCAGGGCGCCACTGATCAGGGTTTTGGCTAAATCTTTGGGGGCGGGTTTCGATATGCGTGCGGTGGCCATGCGCTCTTCCGTTGATCCTCTTCGAACGCAGCTATGCGCGCCCCTTGTGACAAGCTCAACGGCAATTCGTTCCGAAACTTAACCTGTGATTGAGCGAAGCGCGCGGTCCATCATTGCTTTGTCATCGGGGACAACGCCGATAATGCCGACTCGTTCGCCATCAATACGGCGGGCGACCAGTACCACGAACTCATCATCACCGGGCAACGTCAGCACGGCTTGCGTGTCCAACGCGCGTGCGGCTTCGCGACTATTGTCTTCTTTAACTGGTTTGTCGGCGGGGCGGCGCTCTCGACGGTCAGCTGCGACGATGGCTTTTAAGCCACCCGGATATTGTTCAAGAAACACGCGCATCCCGCCAGTGGGCAGGCCGTGACGCTTGCCATAGGACAGAGCTGCGGCAAATTCGGTGAGGCGGGTTTTGTCATAATCGACACCGAAAACGAGTTTGACGACGGGCGTCATTGGCGCGCGTTCTTGGCCTACGATACCGCTGTCGTTCAAAAGTTCGAGATAATCATTCTTGCTGACATCGGCGAGCAGCGCAAAATCATAGGCGTGGCCGAGCGCGTGATACAACGCCGTGCGGCCCCGGCTGTCGGCATGGTGCAGCAGATGGGCACTGGCGCGCGCGGTTGCCAGCCAATCGGCAAGTCCGACGCCCACCGCATCGGGCACGGGTTCGAACGGCTCATCGTCAACGCCAAAGTCTTGATCCAGAATTTCAGGCCGCGCTTGCGGAATGCTGGGCTCTTCGACCGCGCTCGGCCCATCGGCCCAGACGGGCATGGTGGGGCGCCGCGATTGCGCGGCAAGGGCACCGGTTAGTTCAGATTCGAGCATGTTGGCTTCGTCGCCGCCAACAACTTCCTTCCAGTTGATGACACCATAGACAAAATCAATCGTGTCATCGTCCGACGACAATGGCATTAAGATGCCGCGATACATTGTGTTGTGACCGGCAGAGCTGACGAATTCAGCTTCGAACCCGATCGGTGCGCGATTGGCGATGATCTGAAGATAATGGTCGGTCAGGCGCGACAATAGCGAACGCGCCGGCACATCGGACACCGTTAGCGGCTCTTCTTCAAAGCCGCATTCATGGCTGAGTTTAGCACCGAGATAGGCAATCGCCGGATTTTCGGCACCACTCGTGAAATCAAGCAGGACGCTGTTCGGACCGAAATCGGTCAGTTCTTCGGGGTTCAGGTCTTCGATAGACGGTAACGCACGCCCATCGAGCAACGATACCCAGTGGTTGTAGGCGCGAACATGCATGCGCCGTTCGTCGGTGCCAATCGCAGCGGGCGCATCGACGGCGTAATCATCGTCGCCTGCGTCATACCCATTTTCACTCGCGAAATCGCGCATCCGGTCCATTCGGCCAGTCCTAAGTAATTCCTGATCGCAGCCGTTATGACCCCGCCTTGGTTACCAAGCCGTTAAGAAGTCCCGAAATGCGGGAGCGCCTTGCCGTTCGCCGCGTTCGCTGTTAACGGCGCCTCACGCCAATCGAGCCGCCTTAGCTCAGCTGGTAGAGCATCGCATTCGTAATGCGGGGGTCAGGTGTTCGAGTCACCTAGGCGGCACCAGCCCTTTAAGAAGGGAAAATCAGAAACATAAGCTGGAAGTGCCTTGCGTTGGGAATGCCGTTTGGGTCTGGTTTGGGGCGCTTTGAATACGAAGCTGCTCTCTACCCATGCCAATCCACTTTGAGGTGCAGTCGGCAGTCTTTGCCTGTCTATCATCGACGGCGGTTGCGTAACCCTTTGCGATGGACGACACCGACGATCATTTTGGTCAATTGATCTAGGGGCACGAGTGGATATCCTCACTTACATCAATGAAATTCGTGCGCTTGCGGCTAGCGGTCAAGCGACAGAACATAGTTATCGTCCTGCGCTCGAACGGTTGTTCAGCACCATCGACTCAGCAGTCACCGTCATCAACGAACCCCGACGCTTAACGGAAGTCGGAGCACCCGATTTCGTCTTTAACCGGGGCGGTATTTCAATCGGCTGGTGCGAAGCCAAAGACCTGACCAAAGAAATCACCAAATTCAAGACCGGCGATTATTCGAAGGAACAAAAGGCGCGTTACGCCAAGGGTTTGCCGAACCTGATTTATACCAACGGCACTGATTTCGAATTTATCCGCAAAGGCGAAGTGACGGGCTTTGTCAGCATCGCCGATCTGATCCCAACTCTGCCCGCGCGGCCCGACCAGTTCCCGCGTCTCGAAATGCTGCTGAAGGATTTTGCCAGCCAGACGCCGATCAGCATCAATACTGCGAAACAGCTTGCCGAAATGATGGCGGGCAAAGCGGTGATCATCAAGGATATCATGGGTAACGCCCTGACGGCCGATAAGGCGGCGGGCATATCGACCGAGCTGACCGACCAATATGAAGGCTTCAAAACCAGCCTGATCCACGACATCACGATTGCTGATTTCGCGGACGTTTATGCCGAAACGATTGCTTACGGGCTGTTTGCCGCGCGGCTGCACGACAATAGCCTCGACAGCTTCAACCGGGCCGAAGCACTCGAGTTACTCCCCAAATCAAATCCGTTCCTGCGCAATCTGTTCGTTTATATCGCTGGCCCGAACCTCGATGATCGCCTGCGCCGGATGATCGACGATCTGTGCGATGTGTTCCGCGCCTGTGATGTGAAGGCGCTGATGCAGGATTTCGGCAAATTCACGGCGCGCAACGATCCGTTCCTGCATTTCTACGAAACCTTCCTCGCCGAATATAATCCGGCCAAGCGCAAGGCGCGCGGCGTTTGGTATACGCCCGAACCGGTGGTCAATTTCATCGTGCGCGCGGTGGATGATGTGCTGAAAACCGAATTCGGATTGCCGATGGGGCTGGCCGATACCAGCAAGATCAGCATCGATTGGGACAGCGGGCAAAATGATGCCAAAGGCAAACCGGTGATGGTGAAGAAGGACGTCCACCGCGTCCAGATTCTCGACCCCGCCACTGGCACCGGCACGTTTCTGGCCGAGGCGATTAAACAGATTGCGGCGCAGGTAAAGGACGTCGCCCCCGCCATGTGGTCATCCTATGTCGAACGCGACCTGATCCCGCGTCTGCACGGGTTCGAACTGCTGATGGCGAGTTACGCCATGTGCCATATGAAGCTGGACATGATGCTGACCGATATGGGCTATAAACCCAGCGCGACGCCGCCAAGGCTGGGCGTGTATCTGACCAACAGTCTGGAAGAAGGCGAGCGGGTCGAGCAGACCTTGCCCTTTGCGCGGTGGCTATCCGAAGAAGCCAAAGGCGCGAACACGATCAAGCGCGATACGCCGATCATGTGCGTGGTTGGGAACCCGCCTTATTCTGTGAGTAGCAGCAATAAGAGTCCTTGGATTGAAGGACTAATGGTTGATTATAAGCAGAATTTGAACGAGAAGAATATTCAGCCACTTTCTGATGACTACGTAAAGTTTATCCGTCTCGCGCAGCATTATGTGGCGAAAAATGGAAAGGGCGTCGTCGGCTTCATCACTAACAACAGTTACATCGACGGTGTCATTCATAGGCAGATGCGTGCTGAACTCGCTCGTAATTTCGACAAAATAGTTGTCATCGATTTGCATGGGAGCACAAATAAAGGCGAATTGTCACCTGACGGCTCACCGGACAAGAACGTCTTTGACATCATGCAAGGCGTTGCCATTGTGCTGCTCATTAAGACCGGAGCAAAAACCGAAGGTTTCGCAAGCCTGCACAAGACTGACGTTTACGGAAGCCGAAACGGCAAATATGAGGTGCTGTGGAATGGACTTGGTTCCCAAATTCAAACCGAAGAAATGGAAATTGTAGAACCTTACAATTTGTTTTTCCCTTATGGACATGAGTTCAACGATTATGATCGAAGCGGATTTACGATTGGCGATCTGATGTCCATCAATCTCAGTGGCGTAGTATCGGGCAGCGATAAGCGTTTTATTCGTTTCACTGGTGATGAGAACGATACCCCAACTGAGCGGATTCAGCGAATGCTGTATCGGCCGCTAGATCACAGGGTCATCGACTATGACATCAAAGCGCTGCAACGCGCTCGTGTAGAAATAATGCAACACATGATTGCTGGTGAGAACATAGCATTAGTCGCTCCTCGACAAGCCTACGAAGGCGGTGGCGCGACAATCACCGATTGTGTCACAGGCCATAAAACTTTCAGCGCATATAATCGGAACTACATTTTCCCCCTCTACCTCTACCCTGAAGAAGGCACGCTCGAAGCCGAGCGGCGGGTCAATTTCGATCCCAAAATCTATGCGGAGATCAGGGCGCGGGCGGGGCTGGGGGGTGCAAGCCCCTCCCCTTCAGGGGAGGGGTTGGGGCGGGGACTGTCCACGCAAGCCGATGCTGGGGATTCGCGAACAGTCCCCACCCCCGGCCCCTCCCCTGAAGGGGAGGGGGGAAGCTTGCCCGACGAACTGCGCGTGTTCGACTATATCTATGGCGTGCTGCATTCGCCCGATTACCGCCGCACCTATGCACAATTTTTGAAAATCGATTTCCCGCGCAT
>JANOVZ010000041.1:0-88673 GCA_031417655.1 Sphingomonas sp.
TTTGGGATCTCGCCGAGGCCGGGCGGACGACTGAGATTGGGCGCGCAGCGGCGAAGAACCGTCTTCGTGAACGAAGGGCCGCTTAGCGCTATTTATCCAACAAAACCGGACTGTCCGGATCGTCCAACAAAGCCGCCGAAAACAGAACCGCAGAAAGGTCCAAAACCCGAGACACGGTGGTTGGGCAGATCAACCCCAAATCCAGGTCCGCTTTCCGACACCACGATAAACGACTTGAACGACGAAGATGGGACACACGACGACCATCATCGACCTCGCCCTTTGTCACGCGGCGGGCGATCGGGCGGCTCGACGTCCGGCGATGGGCGCGTCCGGTTCATCAATTGTGCATGGCGGGCCGCAAAAATCTCGGGCGTTGCGTTCATGCTTGGGTGCATCCCAAGAAACGCACGTACATCTCCGGCCAGCTTCCGGTCATCGGCCATGCCCGTTGCATCGAGTGCGTCTGCGGCTTGTCCGTAAGCCTTGCGGATTTCTTGCCACCGAACCGTCCCGTTCCCGATGAACGCCGGTAGCGCCTGCTCGCCACGTGCGACAGCAATCGCCTGTTCGTTGGTGCGGCGGTCAGAATCAGTAAGCTGTCGGCTGCCTTCGTTGCGAAGTCTCGCGCGTAATTTGACCAGTGCCATGCTCGATCCCGCAACGCCGTGGCCACGCGCCCTGCGCGGTGTCGCCTCAGCGGCAACACCGCGTTCACGCAATGCCTGAGCGAACCGCTCACGGAAGCGGTTGAGCTGAACCGGACGCGGATTGAACCGCGTCCGGTCGAGCCCTTCGGCCTGGACCGTCAGGTGAACATGAGGTCGCGGCGTATCGGTATGCAGCACCAGCACATAATCGTGATTGTCGCTCAGCTCGCTGTGCGCGAGTGTGCGGACAGCGCTCAGGACTTTATCGGGGTCAGTGCCCTCGGGCATCGAGAAGATCATCGACACCGACGAGACGGTAGGCCGTGATCGCCATTGCAACGTGTCGCTCCATTCTTCGGCTCGCTCGGCAATGTCCTCCTTACTCGACAGCAGTTCACCGTCGCGAGTTTCGATGTCTATCTCACCCTTGCGTCCGATATAGTCGAGATGGGCTTTGACATGGGCAGCACCCTTTTGCCGTCCGGTTACTTTGACGACAACTTCGGGTGTACCGCGCACGATCCGCGCGAGCTTGGCGCGCGCAGTCTTTGCGTCAGCGATACCAAAGCTGGCATAGAGCGGCGGTTGCGGCACGGCATCGGGGTCATGGATATAGCGAACGCGAAACGCCGGTCGCGTCGCCTCCCAAAGGGCGCTTTCCAAAGGCATCAGTCGGCGACCGCCCAATAACGTGCGTCCCCGCGCATGGCTTCGCCGACGGCAGCGACCTGCTCGGACACCTCCATCCGCATATCGGCAATACGCCGCAACTCGCCGCCAATCTGCTTGTCGCCACCCTCCAAGATGCTCGCGTTCGCGGCTTTCATTGCCTGATTGAGGTTACGGCCGATCCGCAGCAGCTGCATTCGGATGGGCGCAAGCTCGGCAATCAAGCCGTCATCGACGCGCGATTTAAGACCAAGGTGCCGGCGAACCAGTGCCTTGATCCAGCCAGAACGGTCGGTCGATCGCTGCGACGCGCGATGTTTGAGGACAGCGTTTTCTACATCGGTGAAACGCAAAGACACGCGATTGCTCGCCGTGCTTTCGCGCCGTTCGACGCGCGGCGCATCCACCTTCTCGCGGGCAGCCTGCTCGACCAACTGCCGTAAAACCGCACTCCGACCGCCCCGTCCTTCGGCAAACGCATCGAACGCTGCGAGTGTCGCAGCGTCAATCCGTGCCGTCAGCATTGTCATTCTGGAGCCGGGGTTTGTGGTCATGTCATTCGTTTTCCTATGGGTACCATAAAAAACGTAATACAACACACGCCGTATAGCCTATCCTGCAATAGCATAAACCCCAAACACTTCTCCATTATTGTCTCAAAACAGAACTATTACGAAGTTTGGGATTTCTGAGGAAGAGAGGAAGTAAAGCGGCGCGATGTACATCGACGCCACCGTGATCGACGGTGGCGCACGCAGTGGCGTTGCCGCTGCCGCCGCTGTCGGGAGGCGGCTGGAGTCCCCGTAGATTCGAGCGCCAGTCCGCAACGCATGTCTCAAATACAGACTTTTAATGCGTGTATAGACAAAGTCCTTATACAAGCATTATATTCCTATATATGGATCGCCGTAACAACCCCTATGCCCCCGGTGCCGGAACCCCGCCGCCCCACGAGCTCTTCGGTCGCGCCGAGATTATCGAGGACATCGAGATCGCACTCGACAGGCTGCGAAGTGGCCGACCGTCCCAACATCATATGCTGGTGGGCTTGCGCGGCGTCGGCAAAACCGTGCTGCTCGATCATATCGAACGGCGTTGCGAAGATCGCGGATTTGTTTGTCTGAAACTCGAAGCCCCCGAAAGCCGTTCGCTGCCCGCCCTTTTTGTTCCGGGTTTGCGCGCGGCGCTGTTGCAGCTTGATCGTGGTCAGGCAGCGATGTCGCTGGCGAAACGCGCGTTGGGTGGTTTGCGGAACTTTGCCAGCGCGTTCAAGCTCAGTTACGGCGAAATTGAAGCGTCAATCTCCCCCGCCGAACCCGGTATCGCGGATAGCGGCAATCTCGAATCCGACCTGTCCGACATATTGACGATGGTGGGCGAAGCGGCAGCGGAACGCAAAACCGCTTTCATCCTGTTTATCGACGAACTGCAATATGTCCCCGAAGCCGATCTCGCCGCCCTCGTTACTGCGCTGCACCGTGTTAACCAGCGCAAACATCCGGTCGGCATTGTCGGGGCCGGCCTGCCGCAACTCGTCGGGCTATTCGGGCGGGCCAAGTCCTATGCCGAACGGATGTTCCTGTTCAACGAAATCGGCCAGCTCGGCGAGGCGTTCGCGCGGGAGGCCGTCAGCGTCCCCGCGCGAGACGAGGGTGTCACCTTCGCCGACGATGCCGTCGATGAAATCCTCACTGTCACTGAGCGCTATCCCTATTTCCTCCAGCAATGGGGGTTTCAGGCGTGGAACGTCGCCGTCACGTCACCAATCACCAAGGCCGACATCCAATCCGCAACGCCTGCTGCCATTGCAGCACTCGATGCCAGCTTCTTCCGGATGCGCTTCGACCGGCTGACACCCCGCGAGCGTCAGTATCTTCGCGCAATGGCAGCGCTCGGTGATACACCGCAACGCTCGGCCGACGTCGCCGCGCGCTTGATGCGCTCGACCAATGCCTGCGGTCCGGTGCGGGACAGCCTTATTCGTAAGGGCATGATCTACAGCCCCGAACATAGCTTCATCGCGTTCACGGTGCCGCTGTTCGGCGATTTTATGCGCCGTGCAATGGCCGAGGGTGGCGAATAGCGAGCCCTGTCTTGCATCCTGTTTCCGCAACCTATCAGCACAATGCCCCGTCCGGCAGAACCGGACGGGGCGCGGGTGCTTAGGATCAGTCGCCGTTCGAGGTGCGCGCGCGGGTCCAGATGAGGTTGTGCGTCTTGCCATCTTCGTCGGCGAACAGGGTGGCGAAGATCGGTGCGGCGAAGCTGGGATCGTCGAGCTTGATCGAGAGATATTCGCGATCTTCCTTGCTGGTTTTGAGCCAGGCGGCACCGATTTCCGCGCGACCGACGAAGACCCGGTGCGAAGGCGCTTTCTCGTTCTCGCTGGCTTCCTCGGCCACGATCGTGACGTTCTTCTTCTGCAAGCTCATCGTGACGATTTCGCCGGTGTAGTCGCTGCCGGACTTTTTGAATGAACCGATGTTTGCCATGTCGTATCTCCTTCACGTTGATCGAACCTTCGCGCTCATTCGCTGGCCTCGATGGCTGGTGACCGGCAGGGGCTTGCGCCCGCTGCACCCGAAGGGCTGGAACGGAGTGGAAGACGGTGACGACCGAAGTTTCTTGTTTCCGCGAGGAATGGGCGCAGCCCAGGGGAAGAAACTTCGGGCGGCACCGTTGCAGCAAGGGATCAAGCGGCGCAGCCATCCCCTGCCAACCAAAGCCATTCAAGAGGCTGCGTATGAGGGCGGTTTCGCATCAGTCCGGCCCAAGGTGATCGGCAAGGTTCGGATGTTTCGTTCAACTGGTCGGCTGACGATTGCTGGCATGAAATCGCGCCTGTGCTTGCAGATGGGCGTCGCGTTCGGTGCCTTCGCCTGCCGCGATCGGAAACATCGCTGCACATGGTCCGGCATGTTTGGTTGCGCGGAAATCGGTGTCCGCTGCCAAACCAGCACGGTGATCGGGACGCTCTCACATCTGGATACGATGCCGGCGCGTGATGATCTTTGGCCTGTTCGTTGGTGAAGATGCTCACCCGCGACGCTGGTCCCGCATGTGCAACCGAACCTGCGGCCAGTGTCCCATGTCCCCGCCCCGTCCGGTTCTGACGGGCGGGGCTTCTTGCTGTCTTGGTCAGCTTTTGCCCAGCTCGGCGCTTTGCGCCATCAACACGGCCCAGTCCTCAGGCGGATTGCCCCCTTCGGCGAAGCTCAGGACAGGCTTGTCGAGCATCGCCTTGAACACCGCATAGGCATCGCTCTTCGCGCGATAGGTGCGAAGCGTGTCGCGGTCGTTGACCCAGGCATAGATGATGATCTTGGCGCTGGTCGAATAGCGGAAGAACAGCCGGAAACGTCCGCCGCCGAATTTTGCGCGGAACCAGTGCTTGCGGCTGCCACCGAGCGTTCCGCCCTGCCGGAACTCGGGACGTGCCGGATCGACCGGAACGACCTCGAAGACGAGCTTTCGCATCGCCGCCAGCAGCTTGGCGTCAGCACTGGCAGCATAGCCAGCCGGGTTCTTCTTCGCGGCGCGTTCGACCGCCGTCGTTAGGCGTTCAAGCTGATCGAGGAAAAGCGGATGCGCGTAGAGCGTCCAGCCCCCTACGACCCCGCTCGGGGCAGGATTGACGATGGTCATGCGTATACGAGGGTCAGAGCGACACGTCGCCGACGATATCGGCATCGAGATCGTCGGGAACACCCGCCGTCAGTGCCGCAATCCGCGCGGCAAGGTCGGGCGACAGCGCCTTGACTGCCTCGGGCCGTGCTTTGATGTCGCCTGCGAGAAATCCCAGAAACGTGTCGATCGCGGGGTCGTCGTCGTCGGCGCGCGCCAGCGTCACGCCGCGTCCATCGACGCGGAACGCTATGCGCCCGCCATAATCGACCCCCAATGCCTGACGCACGGCTTTGGGCACCGTCGTCTGGCCCTTGGCCGTGATCGTGCTGATTTCTTCGAGCGTGACAGCCATGCGGACCTCCATTGGTTCGCACGATGTAAGGGATATTCCTTACCAAATCAACCGTCGAACAGAATGGATGCGGTCAGACTTCGGCAATCGCCAATGGTGGCACCTCGAACGATGCCGGTTTGAGATAGGCGCGGATGGCGCGCATCGTCCCCAGCTGGTCGATGGTCTGTTCGTGCAGGACGACATGATCGTCATCATCGACCGAATAATTGAGCGGGCCGACCGTGCCGTCGAACACGATGCGCTCGGCCCCGAAACTGCCCGGACATGCGCCCGACCAGCGGACATAGGCAATATGCTGATCGCAACAATATTGCTCCAGATCGTCGAACATGCCCCACGGCGTTTCGTGCGCGTAGAGCCGCAACGGTTCGCCTTCGACCCGCGCGTCGGGGGCGAAGGCAGGGCCGTCCCAATCGGTCGAGAGGTCGTGCGACGCAATCAGGTCGGTCAAGACGGCGAACTGTTCGAGCGACACGGTGCCGCCGATGACAATGTTCGCGGATACGCGGTCGGCCATGATGATTCTCCTCGAACCCGCGTGCCATGGCGCGCGGCAATAAACGACAGGGCAAGAGGCGGCGGCGGTTGCCCGCCGCCGCCCCAAGGCAAGAGGTCAAGCGGCAAGCCGCTCGTCCTCAACCTCCTCGAACGCTTCCGCCGTTTCGTCGGCGTCCCCTTCGGACGGCGGCGACAAGGCCGATGCCTGCGGGTCGGGGTCGCGCGGTGCATCCTCCTCGGCATCCCATTGGGTCGGGGTCGCGGCGGCAACCGTCGCCACCCCGCCGCGCTGGGTGTAGGCCGATGGCGGGAACGCCATCCAGCGCGGCACCCACGCCTCGCGCTTGGTCCGCCCCTCGCCGGTGATGAAGTCGCCGATCACGCCCTTGATCGTCTTGCCCTTTTCGGCGGCATGGGCGTTGGCGGCGGCATCGCCGCCCACATCGCGGAGGATTTCGGTCAAGACCTCGCGGTCGCGGATCAGGCTGTAGAACGCTTCATCCGCCACCCAATAATCCGCCATATCGAGGCCAAGGTGAACACCGATGGTCTCGATCAGCGGGGTGCCACTCGCCAAGGTTTCGGCCATGACAATGCCGAGCACCTCCATGACGGCGGGGTCGGGCAACTCCAGCAACCGCGCCAGCAAGCTGCCGATACCGGTCGCGGGTTCATGGCCTTTGGTGACGGTCGCGGCCTCGGGATCGAAGCCTAGCACCGCCAGCACCGCGCGGCGGCGCTCGTCGAAACGGGCTTCGGCCACGCTCGTCTCGATGCTCTCGGTGATCGCTTCATTGCGCGACCGCTGGCTCTGCACCTCCACCCGCCACAGCGGCGACCCGCAAATCGCGTGGGCGACATGACGCGCAGCGCGAGCGACGGCTGCGTCGCCAGCGCCGACCGCACCGCCGCATGGCGGTGCAGGTCGATATAGGTCGTCATTGCGGACGTGACCTCGGGCCGCTGCACCTTGGGAAGCGCAGCCGCTTCGCCATTGGCGACGCGCTTGGCTTCTTTCTTGGTCAGAAACCCCTCGTGGAACGCGGCTTCGCCGGTATTGACGATGGATACATAGATGCGCCCGCCTTTGCGCTTGGGCGTCGGCTCATGCTCCCAACGGTCGAAACGCTCGCCGACCGGCAGCACGACAACATCGCTCCATCCGTCCGCGAGATAGGCGGCTTTCTTTTCTTCGACCGCCGCCATCTGCGCGGCGAGGAACTGGTCGACATCGCCGAAATAACCGTCCTTCTCGAACAGGTCTTGAACGACGCGCCCCTCGTAAGTGGCGACGTCGAACAGCGCCACGCTGGTCGAGATCGACGCCCCGCCGAACAGCCATGCCTTCAGCTGATAGCCCTTGGGGATGGAGGCATTGGGGTCGTCGAACAGCGCCAGCCACGCTTTTTGCTGGGCGGGGGTTGCCATCGTCAGATGGCGGATGCTCGTCGCGTCGATTTCCTCGGCGCGGTAAAGCGCGCGGATGCGCGGAACCAGATTGCCGAGCGCCAAGGTCCGCTTGACCGCCAGTTCGGGCAGACCAAAGGTCGTTGCGATCTCGTCCACGCTGCGCCCTTCCTTGACCAAACGCGTGAACTGCTCCCACCGCGTCACTTCGTCGGCATCGAGCCGCGCGACATTTTCGATCAACGACGCTTCAAGGGCAGCGGCATCGTCGCCCGCTTCGATGATCGCACACGGCAGCGGCTCGGCGGTGCCGGTTTCTTCTGCAACCGCTTTTGCCGCGTAGAACCGGCGCTTGCCCGCGACGATCTCGAAACAGCCTTCGGCACAATTGGGGCGCACCAATAGCGTTTGCAGGACGCCGCGCGCGCGGACCGACGGCAGGATATTGGCGATGTCGGGCGGCTTCTTGCCGACGCGCATATTGGCGGGCGATATGGACAGCTTGTCCAAAGCGATAAAATCGAGTTTCATGTCAGTCACTCCTTTTTGGGGTGGCCCCACCCTCGGCGCATCTTCCAAGGGCTATGAGGGTGGGGCCTGATTTGCGCGCCGAACGGGCGCGCGCGTTATCCGTCGCTCTCCACATCGAAGGGCGAAGGAATCCGGTTGCGATGTTCGGCAAGGCGGTCGGCTGCGAGGCTGGCAGCAGCGGCTTGCAGCCGCGCGCTGTCCTCGGTGATGCGGCCAAGCGCGCGCGCCGCCTCGGCATAGACGGTCAGCGGGAAGTCAGCGGTAAAATACAGGTTGCGCTCGATCTTGAGGCCAAGCGGCAAATCGACCGCGACGATCTCGGACAGGCTGGCCGAGCCGAGTTCGGGACAGCCGAACCCAAGGTCGCACAGCCCGAACACTATATCGCCGTCTGCGTCCAACTCGCTGAACAGCCATGTCGCGGCCCCGAGCGGGTTGAACAATTTAACGACCGGCGCATGATCGCCGCGCACTGCGCCATTGGCGAGGAGCCGCGCACGAAGGGGTTCGGGAACAAGCATCATCATCGCCTCCTCAAAACATCTCGATCTGGTTGCGCGCGGCGGTGTCGAACAAACCCAAGTCGACGGGCCGCTGCGGCTTTTTCGGGAGCAAGGGCGCGTCGGCGCGCAGCGCCAGCCGCTGCGCGGGCGTGATCGGGGGGACGCCCGCGACCAAGGTCTGGATGCCGATAGGTGTCGTCTCGACCTCGAACACCGGCGGCGCGGATGCGGGCGAAGCCGCCACAGCAACGGCGGTGCTCATGCCGCGCGCGCCACTTCGGATGCGGCGGCGAACGCCAACAGATAGTCTGCCGCCTTGCTGGCCTGACTGGCGGCTTTGAAGATCGCGCGGCTGTCTTCGCGCAACACGCCAAGCCACGAACCGAGATAATCGGCGTGGCGGACGCTTGGGACGATACCGAGTGCCGCACACAAATAGGCCGATGCCAGTTCGGCGCACAGTTCCTCGCGGGCATAAGCCGTATCGCCGAACCGCCCGCTAAAGCTGCGGTCGAGCCGCGACTTATGGCCGGTCCAGTGACCGAGTTCGTGCAGCGCGGTGCGGTAATAGTCGATTTGCTGTGCGAACGCCGGTTGCGGCGGCACCTGCACGAAATCTTGCGAAGGGCTGTAGAAAGCGTGCGGCCCACCAATGCGAAAATCGGCACCCGTTGCCGAAATCAGATGCTCCGCGACCGGCGCCAACTCACGCTCGGGCAGTGGCGGTGCATCGGCGCTATAAGCGTCGGGCAAGCCGTCGCACTGCGCGACGTTGAACACGACGAACCTTTTGAGGAACGGCACCGAACGGGCATCGTTGCCCGCCTCGCCCGCGCGCTGCTTCTCCGCCTCGGGCGTGAAGCGGTCGGCAAAGCACACCGTCACACCCTGCTCGCCTTTGCGAACGCACCCGCCAGCGGCCAAGGCTTGGCGAAAGGTCAGCCATCCCTGATTGGCATAACCGCCCGCAATGACCGCACCCCATAGGATAAGCACGTTGACGCCCGAATAGGCGCGGCCCGTCGTCGCATTGCGCGGCAATCCCGGCGCAGCGGCGGCATTGCTCCACGGCTGCACCCACGGAAACCGCCCCGCCTCCAGTTCGGCGATGATGCGCGCTGTGACCTCGTCATAGAGCGATAGGCGCGGTGCTTCGCTTCCTACCCGCGCTTCTACGCGGGCGCGCGAAGCGCGCCGCTTGACGCTCTCGCCACCCGAACCAACTCCCGAAAGATGCGCCATCGCTGCCTCCAAGCACTGCCCAAAAAACCACACCGCTCCCCGGAAGACCCCATGGAAGTCAGACCCGCGCGCTGAACCAAAACCAGCACGGGCCTGACCCAGGGAGGGGGGTGGGCGGCAAGGAGCGACTGGAAAGGTCCGCTGGTAAGGCGGGCTGCACCCGAAGGGCCGAAACGAAGTGGAGGACGTGAGCGAAGCGATCGTTGCAGCACGCCGAAGCGGGCCTAGAAAGGAGCGCCGCCCACCCCTCGACCTGGATCAGGCTCAAACAACGTCATCGCGCAGCGATGGCCATTGCGGCGATGCTGCAACCACTGACGCGAAGTCGATCTTCGTCGTCGCCACTCAGAAAGGAGACTACCAATGAACATGTGCGATAGTGACACCGAGCCCGCACCTGCCGTTCAAACGACGTTGAACGCGATATTTTTCTCCATGGAGTTGAGCCGATCGGTGTGGATGATCACATCGATTTCACCGGGTGGTGGTGAGCGGATGTCGCGATATGTGTTGCGTGCTGGCGACGTCGCGGGCCTGATGGAGCGACTGTCACAGCTGCGCGCGAAGGCACAGAAGCGAACCGGCAACGAGTATCCCTTCGTTGCAATCCAAGAGGCTGGCCTCGATGGATTTTGGATACACCGCATGCTCGAACAGCATGGTATCGAAAGCAACGTCGTCGATTCCGCGTCGATCGCAACATTGCGACGGCGGCGGCGGATCAAGACCGATCGCATGGATGGCGAAATGCTGCTCCGCGCGTTGTTGTCCTATAAACGCGGCGATCCCCGCGTCTGCGCAATGGTGCGTCCGCCGAGTCCCGAAGAAGAGGATCGTCGTCAGAACAGCCGCGAGCGCAAGTCGCTGGTGGTCGAGCGGGTCAAGATCGTCAATCGCATCAAGGGGCTGTTGTTCTGTCAGGGCGTCGTCGGATTTGAACCGCTCAAGCGGTATCGCCGTAAACACTTCGAAGAGTTGCGAACGGGCGATGGGCTGCCGCTGGGGCCGCATCTCAAAGCCGAGATCAGCCGTATGCTCGACCGGATAGAGCTCATTCTCGCGCAGATGAAGGCCATCGAAGCAGCTCGCGACGAACTGGTTTTATCGCCGCCGGTCGATCAGGATATACCTGTCGCTGCCGCCAATCTGATGCAGTTGAAGGGCATCGGCCCCGATTTTGCCGAGGTGCTTTGGGCCGAAGGCCTTTATCGCCACTTCGATAATCGACGACAATTGGCGTCCTATGCCGGGCTGACGCCGACGCCGTGGCAAAGCGGGTCGATCAGTCGCGAACAGGGCGTGTCGTTGTCGGGCAATCCGCGTCTGCGAACGGTGATGGTGCAAATATCGTGGTTCTGGCTGTTGCATCAGCCGACCTCAGCACTGTCGAAATGGTTTCAGGAACGCGTCAAGCTCGACGGCGGCCGACGCCGAAAATCGGCGATCATCGCACTCGCCCGCAAATTGCTCATCGCACTTTGGAAGTTCGTGCGGCACGGCGTGGTGATCGAGGGTGCGATCATGAAAACGGCGTAATCGAAAACGAGTTTTTCCTGTCCGCCGGGTTTGATCATGCCCGGCAGATCCAGGTTGGCGGACCGACAACCCCTCATGGCTTCAAATGCCGACCGGAAGAATGGATCCGTCTTCCTGAGCCTACCCGACGAATTCGGGGTCTTGGTGCAGCTGCCGCTGTGCAGCGACCGTATGTGAGGCTGGAGTGGTAAGATCGCTTACCACGCAATCGAATAGGCTCAGACTTGGATATCACGATGCAAAGGAGTGCCCATGCATAAATGGCCTTGACCAGACTTCTTCCATGTGAGCGCGGCGGGCCTAGCCGGAAGCGCCGCCCATCCCCCTCTTCGGGGATCGCCCACAAAAACGCCGGTGCACCGCGCCGTCCGCAAACCGACAATGCGCCTGTCGAAACATCCGCGACCAGCGGATGATCGCCGGAACCAAAGAATCGCACCTGCGAAAGAGGCGACAGCAAAAGCGCCTGTGCGGGATTGGCCAAGGCGGCACCTTGTCGTCCGGCCGATCCCGCACAGGCGCTTGCCGAGCCGGTTCGCAAGTGCGCGCGGGGCCCTCCTCGTCAAACGCCGCGCCCTCAAGAGCCCGCCATCGGACGGGCGGGAAAGAGCGCGTCATCAGCCCCGCTCCTTATTTGGGGCGTGGCGGGGCGAAGCCCCGCAGAAGGGGTAGCCGGAGACAGCGCAGCGGCTCCGGGTCAGGGGAAGGCTTTCCCCTCCAATTCAATTACGATCATAATGCGAGAAATGGGCCGTTTGCTGACTGAACCGCCCCGGGATTGCCGGACGCCATTTGATTTAAGTTACGCGGCCATGGGGACGTCGTCCAGCATGGCGTAATATCGTTGTTCGGCTTCGGCGGGCGGGATGTTGCCGATCGGCTCGAGCAACCGCCTGTGGTTGAACCAGTCGACCCATTCCGGCGTGGCAAACTCGACGGCTTCAAAGGAGCGCCATGGCCCACGCCGATGGATCACTTCGGCCTTGTAAAGGCCATTGATCGTCTCGGCCAAGGCCCCCTCGACTTCGCTCGGGACAGGATGTCATAGCCGTCGCCGACACTGCCGACCGACGGCTCGATGCCGGCTTTGGCGAGGCGCTCGGTGTATTTTATGGATAAATATTGCGATCCGCGATCGCTGTGGTGAATAAGGCCACCACGATGGACTGGTCGGCGATCGTGCAATGCCTGCTCGAGCGCATCGAGCACGAAGCTGGCATGGGCCGTCCGGCTGACCCGCCACCCAACAATGTAGAGGGCGTAGACGTCGATCACGAACGCGACATAGACGAACCCGCCCTAGGTCGAGACGTAGGCGAAGTCCGATAGGCTGCAATAGCAAGGACGCGACTGGCTTTTGCCTATGCGTATGGGATGACATGCATTATCTTTGTGAAGGGTTGATAGGAGTTTGAGTAGTCGCGAATCGCGCGTAGCAGCCGTCAACATCTGGGTGAACAAATGGCAGTTTTTTAGAACCAAACCTGCGCCGCCGTACGGTGTAGATTAAGTGCGAAGCTATCGTAATTGATTATCCCGCCAGAAGCACCGAACTCAGTGCAATGTTTCTGGCACGACGAAGTGAAGCAGCATTCGATAAGCTGCGCCGACGGCGCATCGACTGCGAAGGTCCAGCGTATCAATGGCCCGGTGCTAAGCGAATCTCGCCGCACAAGTTCGGCCGTTTATCACGCTTCGAGAATTTGGACGGGTACGCCTCGGCAACCCCGGCGTTGTTCCTGTGATAGCCCAGCCGCTATTCCCCAATCTGGGGAAGGATCTCGGCGGGCGAGACAGGCTCCCATCCGGGCATGCCCTGCAAGATGCGCTCGGCATTCTTAACTGAATTCACATGCCCGTAATGGTCTTCGATCATCTGAACCGACGTGCCCATTTGTTGCGCGAGGATATATACATCGACGCCTTCGCTTAACCGGAAAGTCGCATAGGTGTGGCGGAAGGAGTAGGTTGTTCGCGGTGTGCCTTCAGGTCCGATCTGCAAGCCTGACGCTTCGAGCAAGGCCCCGATCAGGCTCGAATAGAGCGTTGCCGCCGGTTTGCCGGTAATGGTTGTGAACACGAAGCCGTCGGGTTCGCTTGATTTCGAGATTGCGCGCACGCGCTCAAAATAGTCGCTGACGTTGCTGGCGGCGACCAGGTTGCGATTCTTCTTCTTTCCTCGCACCTGCAGCACGATGAGCTTGCGGCCCTCGCGGTCGACCTTGATGCTGACATCGCGCCAGCGCAACGACTTGGCTTCGCCGGGACGCATCCCCGTGTTGCACATGATCAGCACGAAATTATAGGCGATCGTCCGATACCAGATGCTCGACGGCTTACTCGCCTGTTTCAGCCACGAGCGCGCAAAAGTGTGGAGCTTGCGATATTCATCAGGATTGAACTCTTCGCGCCGCTCTTTGGCGAGTTGCAGCTTGCCGTCGAAAATCGCTGCGGTCGGGATATATTTGCGTCCGGCGGCATAGGTCATGATCGCGCGGAAGATCGACATCTCATAGCGGATCGTTGAATCGCTGACCGTCGCGCGAACTCGGCCCTTGCCGTGCTCTTGTCGCCAGAAGGGGTAATTCTGCCAGCGCTCGGCACCGACGAGATTGATTTGCATTGTCCCCACATAAGGGTCGAGCTGCGCGCGGATCACCGACGCAATCTTCAACGTCCTATCCATCTTGATCTGACCGGCTCCGGCGCGCTTCACCTGAAACGCGAGAAACTCCTTGGCTATCTGGCTGAACGGGCGATTGAATATCGGCACATCATGCTTGATCCGAAACCGCAATTCTGAATCCTGATCAAAGGCGCGCTCTCGCGCTGCGCCGACATCCGACGTTTTGAGCGAGATTGTTTTGTAGCGGTCAGACTGGGGTAGTTTGACCCGGCAATACCAATTCCGGTGCGCGACATCCAAACGCCGGAAGATCACCAGCCCGGGCTTCAGCTCTTCCTTGTCGGCCAGAAATGCCATACGCCCCATCTTTCTGTGCAGAACCTGTGCAGCAATATCGGCTAAGTGATTGAACTAGTGTATCTGTGTATCCGATGTGCAGGACATTGGTAGGAAAACAAATGTGCAAAGTCAACTATTTAACATACATCAATCTCCCCTTGCGGGACAGGGCGACTCAGCAAAGCTGAGCGGGGTGAGGGGTTGGTTGTCGCCAAAGCCATTAACCTGCATCCGTATGTGCTCCGGACTTGATCCGGAGCCTTGCGAGAACAAGCGCTGACCACGACGCAACGCTCCGGGTCGAGCCCGGAGCACTGATTCAGACGCTACCTAAAAACCACCGCACTTATCCCCCTCACCCGCTCGCGCTGCGGCGCGAGTCGCCTCTCCCGCGAGGGGAGAGGGTCGGATAATCCTTTCCTACACAAACCCATTTGGTTATACACCACCAAATGACAAACCAAACCAAACGCCCCACCACGACCGCCGCCTCGACCGCCGTCGTCCCCTCAACCCCCAAGCACACCGGCATCACTACCCACGACACCGCCCGCCACGACGGCTGGACCCGCGAACGCATGATCGCATTCCTCGAAGCGCTCGTGGAAACCGCATCGGTTAGCATTGCGGCAAAATCGGTCGGCATGTCGCGCCAGTCGGCTTATGGCTTGCGTGCTCGCCTCATCGGCCAGCCGTTTGATCTCGCATGGGATGCCGCGCTCGAGTTCGGCTTGCAGCAACTTCACAACGAAGCGCTCGACCGCGCCATGAATGGGGTGCCGGTCCCGATCTTTTATGCCGGAGAGCAGATTGGCGAGCGCCGCCAGTTCAATGAAACGCTCACCCGTTTCCTGCTCGATAATCCGAATGCGCGCGCCAGCGGGCGGCGCGATGCCCCGGTCCGCGCGGTGACGCTGGCGAACTGGAATGCGACAATGAAGCGTGTCCAGACCGGCCCCATCGTCTGGACCCCCGACGAGCGCAAAAAGGCACAATCGCTCGCCACCGCGATGCACGCCGAACTTGCGCAGAAAGCAGACCCGAAAAAACCACGAAAACCAAGGCAATCGCGGCAGGATGACGACATTTCCGAGGAGGATTACCAACATCTAAGGCGAAAGTTTCAGTGGCTCTCATAGTGTCAACTTCGTCAACTTCGGGCCCACGTAAACACCCCTTCGACACGCGCACTTCCCCGCGTTAGGACCGCGCGGTGCCCCTCACTCGCCTGACCCTGACCGACTTCCGGTCCTATGCCACCGCCGCCCTCGATCCCGGCCCCGGTTTCGTCGTGCTGACCGGCGACAATGGCGCGGGCAAGACGAACATATTGGAGGCCGTCTCGCTCCTCGCTCCCGGCCGCGGGCTTCGCGGGGCGACGTTAAGCGAAATGGCGCGCAAGGGCGGCGCAGGCGGCTTTTCGGTCAGTGCGCAACTCGGCGACATCGACCTCGGCACTGGCACCATCCCCACCGCGCCCGAACGCCGCATCGTCCGCGTGCAAGCCGCGACCGCGTCGGCCACCGCGCTGTCCGAATGGCTCTCCGTCGTCTGGCTCACGCCTGCGCAGGACCGCTTGTTCAGCGAAGTGCCAAGCGAACGTCGCCGCTTCCTCGACCGCCTCGTCCTCGCGCTGAACCCCGGCCACGCGCATCACAGCACGCGCTACGAAGCTGCTATGCGCCAGCGCAACCGCCTCCTCGCCGAAGACCGCCCTGATCCCGACTGGCTCACGGCACTCGAACAAGCGATGGGCGAACATGGCCAAGCCATCGCCCAAGCCCGCGCCGCCCTCGTGACCGCGCTCGCCACCCGCATCGTTGCCGAGCCCGACAGCGTTTTCGCCCGCGCCGGATTGTCGCTCACAGGCTGGGACGGCGGCGACCTTTCCAAAGACCTTGCCCACTCCCGCGCCCGCGACGCCGCAGCCGGACGAACCCTCATCGGCCCACACCGCCAGGACTTGGCCGTCACCCACCTGAGCAAAGCCCAACCCGCAGCGCAAAGCTCGACCGGCGAACAGAAAGCCCTTCTCCTTGGCATCATCCTCGCCCATGCCGATCTCGTCACCGAACAGCGTCAGCAGCGCCCGATCCTCCTCCTCGATGAAGTCGCCGCGCACCTTGACCCCTCGCGTCGCGCCGCCCTCTTCGCGCGCCTCCACGATGGCGGTGGGCAAATCTGGCTCACCGGCACCGAACCCGCGCTCTTCACTGAAACGCCTATCTCCGCCACGCACTTCACCGTCGCCGGTGGCACCGTCAGGCGTTGCGATCCTGTCGCAGCTGCAGCACCGCATTCAGCAGCGGCGTCGATGTCTTTTCGAACACCCCCGGTGTCATGTTGATGAAGTATCGGAACTCGCGGTTGAGATGCGACTGGTCCGAAAAACGCAGCGCCGCGCGCTCATCTTCACCCGGATCACTGATCCCGCGAACTGCCGTTGCCATGTCGAGAAACCGGCTGCGACGCAGCACTGCCTTGGGTGTCAGTCCGAATGTTGCGCAGCACCGCCGCTCCAGCGCACGCGGCGACATGCCAAGCTCATCAGCAGCATCGGCAACACGCGTGGTGCTGTCGGTATTGGCAATGTTTTCGAACGCCGCCATGGCAGGATCACATTCCGGTACACCAACCTTTTCAATCTGCGCGCGCCAGAACCGTTCGAGCGCAGCAACAATCGCCATGTCATCCTCGCCCGTTGCCGCCGCGTCGCGATACAGGTGGTCGGTGTCGTCGCCCCACGCCACTCGCGCCGGATACATGCCATCGGCAAACACGTCGGCTTTCTGGTTACAAAGTGCTGTCCACCCGCTTGGCCGGATCGCCGTCCCCACAACCACAAATGGCCCGCGCACGCGCACGTTGAAGCATCGCGCATTATTGCCGAACAGAATCGCCGGTCCTTCGACCTGCCACGTCCCCGGTGTCATTTCGGCCGCCCAATCGCCCTGCAGGATTACGCGCAGCATCGCCGTTTCCGACAGCAACGGATCAATCAATTCCATGTCCGCAGGCAGCGCTGCGCGGAACACGAAATGATTTCGGACATACGGCGCCAGATCGGATGAAGGCGCGTAGTTACGAGACTGCAACATTTTGCAGTTTACTCCTGGTTTTTACGCGACTTGATGTTGTTCATCCACTGCTTTTCGCGCGGATGCAATCCCCTTGATTCAGGTGCATTTCCCTTGGGTTTTGACGGCGCTTTCCCTATAGACTTGTCATGACAGACACACCCGAAACACCGCCCGAAGATACCATTCCCGACAACACCCCCAACGCCAATGCCTATGACGCCGATTCGATCAAGGTTCTCAAGGGGTTGGACGCGGTTCGCAAGCGCCCCGGCATGTATATCGGCGACACCGATGACGGCTCGGGCCTGCATCACATGGTCTTCGAAGTCAGCGACAACGCCATCGACGAAGCGCTGGCGGGCCACTGCGACCGGATTTTCATTACGCTGAACGCCGATGGCTCGGTTTCGGTCGAAGATAATGGTCGCGGTATTCCGACCGGTATGCATTCGGAAGAAGGTGTATCCGCCGCCGAAGTGATCATGACACAGCTGCACGCAGGTGGGAAGTTCGAGAACACGTCGGACGACAATGCCTACAAGGTTTCGGGCGGGCTCCACGGCGTTGGCGTCTCGGTCGTCAATGCACTGTCCGAATTTCTCGACCTGACGATCTGGCGCGACGGGCAGGAGCATTATATGCGCTTTGCCTTTGGCGATGCCGTCGCACCATTGAAGCTCGTTGGGCCTGCGCCCGAGGGGAAGAAGGGCACCAAAGTCACGTTCCTGCCCAGCCCGGCCACCTTCAAGATCATCGAATTCGATTTCGAGAAACTCGAACACCGGTATCGCGAACTGGCCTTCCTCAATTCGGGCGTCCGCTTGTTCCTGATCGACGCGCGCCATGCCGAGCGCAAGGAAGTCGAGCTGTATTATGAAGGCGGGATCGCTGCGTTCGTGAAGTTCCTCGACCGCGCCAAAAACCCGCTGTTCCCCGATCCGATCGCCGTGCACGGCCAGCGTGACGGGGTCGGTATCGACGTGGCGCTCGAATGGAACGACAGCTATTATGAAAACGTCCTGCCGTTCACCAATAACATCCCGCAGCGCGACGGCGGCACGCATTTGTCCGCTTTCCGCGCGGCACTGACCCGCACGCTCAACAATTACGCCGAAAAATCGGGTTTGATGAAAAAGGAAAAGGTCACGCTAACGGGCGAGGACATGCGCGAGGGGCTAACTGCGATTGTCTCGGTGAAACTGCCCGACCCCAAATTCTCGTCACAGACCAAGGACAAGCTGGTCAGCTCCGAAGTCCGCCAGCCTTTGGAAAGCCTGATGGCCGACAAGATGGCCGAATGGCTCGAAGAAAACCCCGCACACGCCCGCGCGATCATCCAGAAGACCATCGACGCTGCCGCCGCCCGCGAAGCTGCCAAGAAAGCACGCGAAGCCAGCCGCAAGTCAGTCATGGGCATCGCCAGCCTGCCCGGCAAACTTGCCGATTGTCAGGAAAAAGACCCGGCCAAATCCGAACTGTTCCTCGTCGAAGGCGACAGCGCCGGTGGCTCGGCCAAACAAGGCCGCGACCGCCATTTTCAGGCGATCCTCCCCTTGCGCGGCAAGATCCTCAACGTCGAGCGCGCACGGCTCGACCGGATGCTTTCATCAAAGGAAATCGGCACGCTCATCCAGGCGATGGGCACCGGCATCCACGACGATTTCAACATCGAGAAACTGCGGTACCACAAGATCGTCATCATGACCGACGCCGACGTTGACGGCGCACATATCCGGACGCTTTTGCTGACGTTCTTCTATCGCCATATGCGCCACGTCATCGACAACGGCCACCTCTTCATCGCGCAGCCACCGCTCTACAAGGCGTCGCGCGGCCGCAGCGAAATGTATCTGAAGGATGACAGCCAGCTCGACACTTATCTGGTCGAAGCGGGTGTGGCGTCGACGCGGCTCGAAGGACCGAATGGTTCGCGCTTCGGCCCCGACCTGATGCAGCTTGTCGAACATGCCCGCCGCATGCGCGCGCTGATGCGTTATGTCCCGCGCAAATATGATCCGACGATCATCGAAGCGTTCGCGCTGATGGGCGCGCTCGATCCTGACTTGCAGGCCGACCAGCGCCAGGCCGCCGCCGCACTTGCCGCCGAATGGCTTGACCGCGCTGATCCCGAAGCGAAATGGACCGCCAACATCGCGGCCGAAGGCGGCTACCACCTCGAACGGCTGTGGCGCGGCGTCACCGATCACCACATCATCGAAAGTGCCTTCTTGTTCAGCCAGGAAGCCCGCCGCCTGCACACGCTCGTTGCTGAACAGGCCGAGAGTTATACGGGCACGGCAAGGCTGGTAACGGTTGCGAAGAGTGCTCCTGCGCAGGCAGGAGCCCTGCCGGACGAAGCCACTGACGACACCGAAGAACCAGTCGTCCCCACCAAAGGCGCGTTCATCACTCGCCCCAGCGATCTCCTCGACGCCATCCTCGCCGCAGGGCGCAAGGGGTTGAGCATCCAGCGCTACAAGGGTCTCGGCGAAATGAACGCCGAACAGCTTTGGGAAACAACGCTCGACCCCCAAAACCGCGCAATGCTCCGCGTCGAAGTGACCCAAGCCGAAATGGCCGACGAAATCTTCACGCGCCTGATGGGCGATGTGGTGGAGCCCCGCCGTGAATTCATTCAGGAGAACGCGCTCAATGTGGCGAACCTGGATGTTTAGCGCTTGACGACCAATGCTCCCGAGACATCTACCAAAGCGGATAAGGCTGTTGCGCTGCCCAGCGCGACAATTGAATATTTGCTGAAATCTGCGAACGCATCGTTTGATCGCTTTAACGATCTTGATGAGTCTGTCTGGCGTTCACTCCCCTTTTTTGCAGCAATTTTTGGTCTTGCGGCCACACTCGTTAGTACAACTTTACCGAGTCTAAGAGCATTCGATTGGTCACTATATTCACTTCTTGGACATGGACTTCTGGTGCTCTCGGTCGCCAGTTTCGGGTGGGCCTTCCGCTGGTTTACGATCATAACGCGGCCTCGTTCGTTCGAATATCCGGCAGATGAACGAGAGCTACGCGAATACGCCGGGCTTTTGGCGGCATTCCATGAATCGCAGTCTCCATCAATCGAAGAACGAGCTGAGTTCATCAATTAGGATTTGATGTTGCTACAAGCGACCCAACTTGGAGACGCCGCGCGATTAAATGGAAAGCACGCACAAGAGCGCTTGAAGGCCCGATCTCAAAGCCTGCAGTTTGCGATGATCGGATTTGCTCTTGCATTGGCAAATACATTCACGATCTATGCCCATGACCGAATTTATGGTATTGATGACACGAAAGTAGGAGTAGAATCTGATGTCAACGCCGCCGCCACGACTGGTGCCACCAGAGCAAAACAGAGACTATCCACTGATGCGCCCAACGCCGCCGCAAGCAAACGTGGTAATTCAGGGCGCGGAGATGTGGAAACTGAGTGCAAAGGTGGAAGTGCGGAAAAAGGGTGCCTCGTGACCGAGCAACCAAAGCAACCTGTTCAGGCTCCGACGCCTAGGCCAGTAGAAAGGCCGACGGCCCCACCACCGCAGCGGATTGAACGGTCCGAACCACCTCCCGCTCGAAACCAGTGATAGTATCACCCCACCAAAACCCGCACCCGCTGTCTGACTGCTTCCAGTTCCTCGACACTCGCCTTGCCCTTGCGGGTTGCCTTTCTTGCGCGCCAGTCGAGTGATTTGACGTGGTCGGATAGCGCCACGCCGTCGCGACCGCTGCCAATTACGACCTCAAACCGGTTGCCACGCACGCGCGTTGTCATGGGCACGATGATCGCCATGCCCGTCAGCCGGTTGTAGCAAACCGGCGACAAGACCAGCGCCGGACGGTGCCCCGCTTGTTCATGCCCGGCTTGCGGATCGAAATTCAGCCAGATGATGTCACCAGCGTCGGGCGCCCAATCGCGCGCTACCAAATCTCGTTGCCCTGCGCAGGGCCGAAATCGATCTCGCCATGAAAGTCACCGGACTTGCTACCGGCCAAAAGCCATTCGAGCGTCACTTGCGCAGGCCGCGCGGCCTCGATGACGATCCGCCCATTCTCTTCAACGATCCGCACAGCGTCGTCGATCTTGAGACCCGCACCCGACAAGGCAGCAGCAGGCAAGCGTACCGCTGCACTATTGCCCCAGCGGCGCACATGCATATTCATGAATTTATTCCCATAGTATCTACAATGTAGATATGGGCACTTCTACCGGCGTGTCAACGCCCCGGCGGCGGTGCGGGCGGGGCACCGGCACCCGGCGGCAATTGCCCTTGTGCCTGCATCTGTTGCATTTGCTGCTGCATCGCCTGAATTTCGGCCTGGCTGCGGAAATCGAGCAGAGTCACGTCGAAGAACAGCATCGCGTTCGCAGGAATTGGGCCCTGACCAGCGGGGCCATAGCCAAGCGCCGAGGGGATGCAGAAACGGTATTTACCGCCAACCTGCATCAGTTTCAGTGCTTCGGTAAAGCCCGGGATCATGCCCGCGACGGGCAACGGCGCGCGTTCGTTGGCGTCAAACGTCTTGCCGTCTTTCAACGTGCCCTTGTAATCGACCAGCGCAACATCGGTGTCAGTCGGCTTGTTGCCGGCGCCTGCCTTGACCGTCTGGATCATCAGGCCCGATGCAGTCGTGACCGGCTTTGCGCCGTTGAAGTCGCGAACGCTGCAACCGCTTCCCGACACTGTCGATGTTCCGGCCCATGCCATAGCACCCGCCGCAACACAGGCCGCGCCAACGCCCAACCACAGCCGAGTCAACGAACCCTTTTTAATCGGGCGGAGGGGCACAGCCGTAACGTCGGACATGCGTTTATTTTACGCCATCGCGCTCGAGGCGCTTGCGGTCCATTTTGCGGGCACGACGGACAGCGGCGGCACGTTCGCGTGCGCGCTTTTCCGACGGCTTTTCATAATGACGGCGAAGCTTCATCTCACGGTAAACGCCTTCGCGCTGCAGCTTTTTCTTGAGCGCGCGCAGCGCTTGGTCGACATTATTGTCGCGCACCATGATTTGCATAAAATCGTCAGCTCCGAAATCAAAAATAAACGCCACACGCGCGCTCGCGGTGGCGGAAGTTGGTGCCGTTAGCAGCGGATTCGGCAAAATTCAAGTCTTAACCCTCTCCCGCGAACGGGAGAGGGCCAACACAAAGTTACGGCAATACGACAGTGTCAATCACATGGACAACGCCGTTTGATTGCATCACGTCAGCCATCGATACCATTGACATGCCGCCCTTGGCATCGGTCAACATCAGCTTGCCACCCATCATTGATGCGGTCAGTTGCGCGCCGTTGACGGTGGTCACCACGGCCTTGCCGCCGCCCGCTTTGATGGCGCTGGCAATCGCCGCACTGGTCAGCTTACCCGGCACGACATGATAAGTCAGGATCGACGCGAGTGTCGCCTTGTTCTCGGGCTTCACCAATGTTTCAACCGTGCCTGCGGGGAGCTTGGCAAACGCTGCATTGGTCGGGGCGAAGACCGTGAACGGGCCGGGGCCTGACAATGTTTCGACTAGATCAGCCGCCTTTACCGCAGCCACAAGCGTCGTGAGGTTGCTCGCCGCCGATGCATTCTGCACGATCGTCTTGGTCGGATACATTGCGGCACCACCAACCATCGGTGTTTTCATCTTGTGCTTACCAGCGAAAACGGGAGTCGCGGTGGCCGTCAAGGCAAGCATCGCAACGAGCGCAAATTTCTTCATGGGGGAAGTCTCCGAAAAAAATCGCAACCACATCTGGCGGTTGCTGGATTTAACTACGGAACGAAAACTTCCGTGGATGCATTTAGGTCCGGATTATTTTTCCAGCGGCAACAATGGGACCGGCCGGCGCACCGCTTGGCGATCCACCTTTGACTTCCTGCGTGATTGCAAAGGTCGCACCCGGCTGGACAATGGCCCGGTCGGCTTCGGGAACCCTATGCACCTCGGCCAGTTTTGCGTTGACGACGCCCAATGACCGCGGCGTGCCGCCCTCGGGAATAATCCACAATTCCGCGTCACCCTTACCAGCATCAAGCACAGTCGGCGCAATCGTCAACTTGCCTGATGTCCCATCATAGCTGACGGCAATGATCGCACCCTTTTCGCCCGAAAGCGCAGCCATCATCGGTTGCGCAGCGGGCGGAATGACGACGGGAAGCGGGCCTGGTTGCACCGCGATAAACAGCAGCAACGCCGCCACAACCGCCGTCGCTGCCACCGCCGCCGCGCGCCACCGCTGCATCAGGGTCGCGCTGTTGTCGTTGCCCGGTAATTGTGCTTCGATCTTCGTCCAGACACCCTTGGGCGCGGGCGTTGCCACTTCCCCTGCCAGCGGCGCAAGTTGATCACGCCACCACGCAATGCGCAAGGACAGCGGCCCATCCGTTCGCGCGCGCGCCTGCACGGCCAGCGCTTCTGCGTCGTCGAGCAGACCCAGCGCATATTCGGCGGCAAGGATATCGTCGTCTTCGGTCACGCCAAACAGGCCTTTAATTTGATCAGCGCACGCCGGATGCGGCTTTTGACCGTGCCGAGCGGCGTCGATGCACGGTCCGCAATATCGGCATAAGTCGCGCCGTCAAAGAAAGCGGTGCGGATCAGCGTCGCGTCATCCTTGGCCAGCGTTTCGATACACGCCAATATTCGCGCATCGGCTTCATGCGCGATCAGACATTGTTCGGCATCGGGCCGGTCGTCGGCCACTTCTGCGGCCAAATCAAGCGGGGCCATCACCCGCTTGCCCTTGGCGCGCAGCCGGTCAATCGCGCGGTTCCGCGTCAGCGCTACCAGCCACGTAATCGGGCTCGCCCGCGCCGGATCAAACGACCCCGCTTTCTGCCAGATATTGATAAAAGCGTCCTGCAACACGTCCTCGGCATCATCCCCGTCAGGAAATATACGCAGCGCAATCCCGTATAGTTTCGCCGACGTCCGGCGATAGACGTCCTGAAGCGCCGCGCGGTCGCCTTCGGCCACGCGCTTTAACGCTGCGACCAATGCCGCGCGTTCATGCGAGGCGACATCTTCGCTCAGGGGAGTTCCACAGCCATTGCCGTGGCCTCGCCGCCGCCGATACACAGCGCCGCAACGCCACGTTTCAGCCCGCGTGTCTGCAACGCCGCGATCAGCGTCGTCAATATCCGCGCACCCGATGCGCCGATGGGATGGCCCAGCGCGGTCGCGCCGCCGTTCACGTTCAGCTTGCCGTCAGGGATGCCCAGTTCCTTTGCCGCAATCATTGCAACCACCGCAAATGCTTCGTTTATTTCGAACAAGTCAACATCATCAATGTTCCAGCCCACCTTGTCCAGCAGCTTGCGGATTGCGGGGACCGGCGCGGTCGTGAACAGCGCGGGGGCATGGGCATGGGCGGCATGGGCCATAACGCGCGCCACAACCGGCATCCCCTTCGCCGTCGCCATGCTTTCGCGCGTCATAACCAGCGCCGCCGCCCCGTCCGAAATCGACGACGCATTCGCCGCCGTGATCGTTCCGTCCTTGGCAAAAGCGGGCTTCAGCGTGGGTATTTTGTCGGGCTTGGCATTGCCCGGTTGCTCGTCGCGCTCGACCAACGTCGTGCCACCACGTCCGAAGACTTCGACGGCAACGACTTCGCCATCGAATGCGCCCGAGCTGATCGCCTCGACCGCACGCGACAACGACCGCAGCGCATAGGTGTCCTGCGCTTCACGCGTGAACTGATAATCGCGCGCGCTGTCTTCGGCGAATGCCCCCATCAACTTGCCGGGAGCATAGGCATCCTCAAGTCCGTCGAGATACATTGAATCCTTGACCGCATCATGCCCGATCCGCGCGCCGCCACGGTGTTTCATCAGCAGATAAGGCGCGTTCGACATCGATTCCATGCCGCCTGCAATGATGACATCAGCGGTCCCGGCGACCAGCGCATCATGCGCCATGATCGCGGCCTGCATGCCCGATCCGCACATCTTGTTGACTGTCGTTGCGGCCACCGACTGTGGCAGACCGGCACCCAGTGCCGCTTGTCGGGCGGGCGCTTGTCCCAAGCCAGCGGGCAACACACAACCCATGATGATTTGGTCGATGGCATCGGATGAAATACCCGCGCGTTCGACCGCCGCCTTTACGGCAGTCGCGCCCAAAGCAGTCGCTGAAACGCTGCCGAGCGCCCCTTGGAAGCCACCCATCGGTGTGCGGGCATAGGCGCAGATTACGATGGGGTCGTTCATAAAAAATTCCGTTTGGGCTGAGCTTGTCGAAGCCTTGTCCTTCTTTGCTTGCGTCATACGAAGAAAGACAGCTCTTCGACAAGCTCAGGGCGAACGGAAATCATTAAACGCTTTCCAATCTCCGCCGCCCCGGCTTCACCCGCATCCGGTGCACCCCCGCCGACTCCAGTGAGCGCGTCGCCACTGTTTTAATGAAAACCCACTCGTTCGTCGCAGCCTGCGGCGTCAGCGTTAGCGTCATATATCCCCGCTGCGATGTGTCGGCCCACTTCAGTTCGCTGTTGGCCGCAACGAGATCGCGCGCCACCCGCAGCGCGTCCGTGCCGCGCGTTGCTTCGTCGATCCCCGGCGGCGTCACGCTCAGCCCGCTGAACTCGACTGCCGCCGTGCCGCGCTCACCCGGCAGTTCGAATGCCCAGCCATTATGGCTATCACCCGACAGCACGACCGCATTGGCGCCCGCCGCCTGCACCATGTTCAGGAACCGTTTGCGTGCCGCCGGATAGCCGCCCCAATTATCGAAATTCGAAGGCAGTCCGGCGCGGGTTGCAATAGCGGACGATTTGAACCGCGAGTGCCATATGGGCCGAGCATCGCGCGCCAGCCAGCTTTCGGCAGAGAGCGGCAGCATTGCCGTTCCCATTGGCGCGCCAACGCCGATCACTTGCCAGCGTGTCCCCGCGCGTACGGATTGGCGCACCGCGCGGTCCAGCCAATGTTCCTGCGTCGTCCCCATCATAGTCATAGCGGGATCGTGCCAAGGTCCGGCGGCAAACGCACGCAATGTCGCTTCCGGATCCGGCCCCATCATAAGGCTGCCCATCGATGCCTGCTTACTACGCGCCGCGGTGCGCGTTTCGGTGCGGAAAAATGTCGCGAGCCTTCCGATCTGGTAAGTTTTCCAAGGCGTTTCATCAATCGGTAGCCATTCGTAATAAGCTTGCATTGCGGCGGCTTTGCGACTGCCCCACGGCCCTTCGTCGGCTTGATGCGCCCCCGCACCGCCTTCCCAGCTGTCATTTGCCGTTTCATGATCATCAGGGGATGCGATCATTGGGTGCCGCGCATGAAGCGCCTGTAAGTCCGGATCGCTGCGATAGGACGCATAGCGCATCCGGTAATCGGCAAGGCTGACAAGCTCGTTGGCGGGCACGATTTCGCTGGGGCGCAGTGCAACCTCCAGATCGGGATATGTCCCGCGATTGGCTTCATACAAATAATCGCCGAGATGCACCCACAGGTCGAGGTCTGCCCGCGCTGCCGCATGGCCGTAAGCATTGAAATAGCCAAAACCGATATTCGAACAGGAAAAGACCGCGATGCGCGCCGCGCGGACACCGTCATCGCCTAATGTCTTCGTCTGCCCAATAGGCGACATGCTGCCGTCCGGCCCGATGAAGCGATAAAAATACCGCTGCCCCGGTGCGAGCCCCGCCAGAGTGATCTTCGCCGTCCAGTCACGCCACGGCCCCGTGACGACTTCGGCACCGCCGACAATTTTCGCAAAGTCCGCCGTGACGGAGATTTCGGCTTTGACACGAGCACGGTCGCCATCGCCCACAAACCGCGTCCATAACAGGACCGATTCATTGTCCGGCTCACCGCTCGCGACGTTATGCGTAAATCCTCGCGCCCCGCCGAGTATCTGCGCCATGGCCACACCGCCGGGGAACATCAGCCCGCCCAGTCCAAAAGCGGCGGTCGTTATCAGCTGGCGGCGGTCAACGCGGATCATGTGGATACTCCTTCACCGGTGCGCTGCGCCCCGATTGTTGCAACGCCAAGACTATATCCGCTCCGCCGAACTCACGGCATCGGTCGCGCGCAATGTCGCGATGATGCGCATCAGGTGCTGGACGTCGTGCACTTCGAGATCGACACGGAAACTATGAAAACTGGCGTCGCGGTTCTCGAGCTTCAGGTTGAGGATATTGGCTTTGTGCGTCCCGAAAATCCCGGCCATCACGCCCAATGACCCCGGCTCGTTTTTAAGCACAACCGCAAGCCGCGCCGCACCGCCGTCCGATCCGTCGCCCCATGCCAGGTCGACCCAGTCGGCATCAATCCCGTCGGCCAATTGAGGACAATCAATCGCGTGCACGACAATCGCTTCATCGGCGCGACGCAAGCCGACGATGCGGTCGCCCGGCACGGGATGGCAGCATTCGGCCAGATTGAACGCGACCCCCGGCGTCAGTCCCTTGATAGAAATCGCCTCGCGCTGCTGCGGCGCGGGCCCCGCCACATCGCCGCCCGCCGAACCCGGCATCAATGCTTCCATGACTTGCGCATCGGTCAGGGTCCGGCGCGCCACAGCTTCCATCAGCGTACCTTCGTCCGCCAGCTTCAAGCGCTTGAGGGCGGCCGCCATCGCGCCATTCGCCAGCGTCGCGGGCAAACGCGCTACGATTTCATCATAAATCTTGCGCCCCAGCGCGACATTCTCGCCGCGCTCCTTGTTGCGGACATAGCGCCGGATCGCCGAGCGCGCTTTGCCCGTCGCGACAAAATTGAGCCACGCCGGCTGCGGCTCCTGCGCTTTCGATTTCAAGATCGCGACCTGATCACCATTTTCGATTTGCGTGCGCAAGGGTACGACGCGGCCATTGATCTTCGCACCGACCGCTTCATTGCCGAGTTTGGTGTGCACCGCATAAGCAAAATCAACCGGCGTCGACCCTTTGGGCAACTGGAACAACTCGCCCTTGGGCGTGAACGCAAAGATGCGGTCCTGATACATCGCCATGCGGGTATGCTCGAGCAACTCCTCGGCCGTGTCCGCATTGTCGAGAATTTCGACGAGATCATCGATCCAGCGCGACGGCACATCGGGACGTTTGGCGCCCTGTTTGTACGTCCAGTGCGACGCCAGCCCATATTCGGCCTGGGCATGCATTTCCGATGACCGAATCTGGATTTCGATGCGCATTTTTTCCGAATGGATGACCGACGTATGGAGCGAGCGATAACCATTGCGCTTCGGCGTCGAAACGTAATCCTTGAACCGCCCTGGCACCATCGGCCAGCGCTGGTGAATCGCGCCCAGCGCCGTGTAGCAAGCCGCGTCATCGGGCACGATTGCGCGAAACGCCATAACGTCGGATAATTGCTCGAAACTGATGTGGCGTTCGGCCATCTTTTTCCAGATCGAATAAGGGTGCTTTTCGCGGCCCGAAATATCGGCTTCCACACCCGCACGGCTGAGCAGCAGTTTCAGGCCCGATGCGATGCGCGCGACCTGATCGCCGCCGCCCTCATGCAGCTGGTCGAGCCGCTTGGTAATGGAGGCATAAGCATCGGGCTCGAGCTCGCGGAATGCCAACGTCTGCATCTCGTTCATGAATTCATACATGCCGATCCGCTCGGCAAGCGGCGCATAAATATCCATCGTTTCCTTGGCGATGCGCCGCCGCTTGACGGGGTCGCTGATGAAATGCAGCGTCCGCATATTGTGCAGCCGATCCGCCAGCTTGACGAGCAGCACGCGGATATCATCCGACATCGCCAGCAGAAACTTGCGCAGGTTTTCCGCCGCGCGCTCGTTCTCGGTCTGCGCTTCGATCTTGCTGAGTTTGGTCACCCCATCAACCAGCCGCCCGACTGAGGGGCCGAACTTAGCGACAATCTCTTCCTGCGTCGTCAACGTGTCTTCGATGGTGTCATGCAGAATGGCTGTCACAATCGTTTCATCATCGAGGTGCAGATCGGTCAAAATCCCGGCAACTTCAATGGGATGGCTGAAATACGGATCGCCCGACGCGCGCAATTGCGACCCGTGCATCTGCATCGAAAAGACATAGGCACGGTTGAGCAGCGCTTCGTCCGCATCCGGGTCATAGCTCTTGACCCGCTCAACAAGTTCATATTGCCTAAGCATAGCAGCATGATGGGGGTTAGTCGGCGCAACATGCAACCGCCGAATTTATTTATTTGCGCTCTATCGGATACGACATTGCAACATCGCACCGGGCATAGGTCGTGCCGTAAGCGCCCATGATCGCTGGATCATGCACAAAACCCATCTTTTCATAAAGATGGATCGCTGCTTCGCATTTCTTGCTGGTGAGCAGGTAAAGCGTTGTCATCCCAATCGCCGCCGCACGGTCGATCACCGCGCGCAGCAGGAACTCGCCCGCTTTCAATCCCCGGACGGTTTCGAGCACACCCATCTTGGTCAGCTCGAACACGCCGTCATTGGTCTTCATCAGCGCGCACGCGCCAACGATGCCGTGAGTCACGGACGACACCAGCAGGATTGCACCACCCGGATCAAGGATCGTTTCGCGCGGATGGGTCAGGACATGGCGGTCATGATCCTCGAGCACAAACATGGACTTGATCCACTGCGCATTGATGTCATGAAATGCTGCGGCGTGTTGGTCGGTATATTCGACAATCGAAAGTTCGTCATAGGTCGTCATCGCTGCATCAATAACCAAACCCTGAGCGCACTGGCAAGATTAGGCGGACGCGACGCAGCAATCCGCTCGACGTCGATTTGCGCAATCAACGCATTGAGGGGCAACCCCGCCGCTCCCGCCGCTTCGCCAAGCGCCACCCAGAATACAGGCTCGAGACTGATCGACGTCTCATGCCCCGCAATCGTGACGGACCGTTTGACGGGCGGATGATAGGGGGTCACCGCCTTCTTTCCGAAAGAAGCTCAATCGTATCATTCATCGACCAGTCACAATTTTTCGCTCACTGTCCGTGCATTGGCATCAGCAATGGTGCCTATAGGGGAGGACATCACATGAAAACGCAATTCGTAATTCTTGTTGCTGTGGCGCTATCAGGTCCGGCGAATGCTCAGCGGGCGATCACTACTGACAGCGTTAACGCAGCGCCAGCAACTGGTCGATGCTCGGTATCAAAGAATGGTGCCATGACCGTAGCCGATTTTAACTTCGATAGCGTCAGTCAGCCCATCAAAATTAGTGTCGGCGCATCAAGTGACCGCATGGTGCCGCCGGTGACATGGCACGCGATCAATGCGAAAGGCACGGGAACCGCCGGCCGATCAATAGCACCACCTTCAACCTGCGACAGCGCAAAGCTGTCACCATCTGTTGATGATGTCAGCGGCACTAATGGCGCAGGATCAAATGATCGAAACCATCAATCTGACGGCGATGTTACCGCGCAAGCCGGTCGTCACAAGGACATGATCGATGTCGTGATCGTATCGACAACTGATCGAAACCATCATCCTAACGGCGATGTTGCGGCGCAAACAACCTGCACCATTTCGGGAGATCCTACAAATCCAGGTGTTTCAGTCCAACTGACGTTGCCGGTCACCAGCAAAGCGACTTTCAAGGAAATGACTTTTACGCGCACAATTGCGGCTGGCGCTGGCGGTTTGCCTATCGTTAACCGCCGCGACGCTATTGTTTGTGTTGGGGACAACGGTGCGCCGAGCGACTATTCGATGCTATTGCTACCTGCGGTGCAGAAATAAGTAACGTGCGGACGGTCGAAACTTTGCTTCCGCCACCGGCCGCGTTCAATACATATGCTGCCCGCCGTTCAGGCTCAACGTCGACCCCGTCACGAATCCGCCGTCCTCGGACACCAGAAACGCGACGCCGCGCGCGATTTCGTTGGCTTGCCCCAACCGCCCAACGGGGATCTTGGCCACGATCTTGGCCAGCACTTCAGGCGGCACGGCGGCAACCATGTCGGTATCGATATAGCCCGGCGCGATGGCGTTGACGGTCACGCCTTTCTTCGCACCTTCCTGGGCCAGCGCTTTCGTAAACCCGTGGATGCCCGATTTCGCGGCGGCATAGTTCACTTGGCCATATTGCCCCGCCTGCCCATTGATCGATCCGATATTGACAATCCGCCCCCATCCGCGCGCGGTCATCCCCCCAAACGTCGCTTTCGCCATGTTGAAACATCCGCCCAGATTGACGCGCATCACGTCGTTCCAGTCATCGAAACTCATCCGCGCCAGCACACCGTCGCGCGTGATCCCGGCGTTGTTCACGACAATATCGATGGGTCCCAGGTCGGCCTCAATCCGCGCGCAGCCATCGATGCAGGCCTGATGATCGCCGACATCCCATTTATACACGGCGATGCCATGTTCTTTCGAAAAGGCCTGCGCCTTGTCATCATTGCCCGCGTAATTTGCGGCAACGGTGATCCCCATGCCTTTCAGCGACAGGCTGATTGCCTCGCCAATGCCGCGCGTGCCGCCGGTGACGACTGCGATTCGTGCCATATGCCCTCTCCTTGTTTTGGGGCAGCTTAGGCAGGCAAAACCCAGCCTTCAAGCTCCCGCGCGAGGATAATGCGCAACATCGCGACACCTTCGTCGCTGGCATTGAGACATGGCACGGTAACAAGTTGTTTGCCCCCGCCTTCGACGAACGTCTCGCGTCCCCGGATGGCGATTTCCTCGAGCGTTTCAAGATTGTCGGCGGAAAACCCCGGCGTGACGACGATAATGTTCTTCATCCCCTCCGCCGCCAGCCGCGCGAGCGTCGCTTCGGTCGAAGGCTCGAGCCATTTCGCTTTGCCGAGCTTTGATTGAAAACTGACAACAAGATCACGCCCGAGCGCTTCGCCCAGCAGTCGCGCCGACTTCTGGCACTGGCAATGATAGGGATCGCCTTTCATCAACGTGCTGAATGGCATCGAATGAAAACTGGCCACAATCGCGTCGGGCGTGAAGTCAATTTCCGATAGCGTCGTTTCAATCGATGTCTTGAGCGCGGTAATATACGCCGGATCGTCATGATAGGGCGGCAGCGTGCGCAGCGCCGGCTGCCAGCGCATGTCCTGCAACTGCTCGAACAGCTTGTCATTGACCGTGCCGGTCGTTGCGCTCGAGTATTGCGGATAGAGCGGCGCGACGAGGATGCGGTCGCACCCCAATTCCTTCATCGCTTTCAACCGCTCGCCAATCGACGGCGTGCCATATCGCATCGCGTAATCGACCGTGACGCCCGGGCCAAATGCGCCCGCCAGCGCCGTCGCCTGATCGCGGGTTATGACTTCGAGCGGGGATCCGTCCTTCATCCACACTTGCTCATAGGCTTCGGCTGATTGCTTGGGCCGTGTGTTGAGGACAACCCCGCGCAGGATCGGCTGCCACAAAAACGACGGCAATTCGACCACGCGTCGGTCCGACAGGAATTCTTTCAGATAGCGCTTCACACTCTTCGCATCCGGCGCGTCGGGCGTGCCCAGATTGACGATAAGAACGCCAATCTTGCGCGGCGTAATTGGCGGATGGTCTGCGGGAACAATCATCGCCGCATCAAGGGCAACGTGCGATACCGCTTGCCCGACCCGGCATATAACGCATTGGCAATTGCAGGCGCGACCGGCGGCACGGCAAGTTCCCCCGCGCCACCCGGCGGTGCAGGGCTGTTCAGCAGCTCGATCTGAATGCGCGGCGCATCGGCAAGGCGCGGAAGGCCGAGTTCGCCCATCCGCACGGGTCCTGCCAGCCCGCGTATCACGTCAACCGGCGCACCCGTCGCCGCGGCCATTCCGAACATCAATCCACCCGCAATCTGTTGCTTCACAATATCGGGATTGATCACCCGCCCGCAATCGACCACCGCGACCAGCCGCGAAACGCGCACCCGGCCGCCAGTGCCGCCAAGGTCCGCCTCGGCAAACACCGCGATATGGCTATCGGCCATGCTGTGGCAAGCCAGACCTTGGGCCGTACCCACGCCACCGCCCTGCCACCCGCCCATTGCCGCCACACGCGACAGGCACTGGGCAAGGCGCGGGTTGTTGCCCAGCGCCGCCATACGGACCGAAAACGGATCAACGCCGCTCACCGCGGCCAACTCATCGATAAAACTTTCAGTGAAAAACGCCGTCAGCCCATGCGCCCGCCCGCGCCAGTCGCCCGTCGGCACGCCGATCTTTGCCGGATGATGGTCAATCGCATAGCTGGCAAAGGCATAAGGTGGGATCGCACCCTCGACGGCGGACGGCGCACTCTCTCCATAAGCCCCGCGCATCGCCGCATCGGCATGATTGCCATCCCACACCCGCGCTTTAAGTTCAGCCAGCGTCGCGGGCACAGCAATCTTAGCCAGCCAGCCCTCGACTTGACCCGCAGGTCCGACCTTGCCCGTCATCCGCGCTGCCGCCGCCGGACGAAATCGGTCCTGCCGCATATCCTCGGCACGGCTCCAGATCAGTTGCACCGGACGCTTCAGCCGCTCGGCCAACACTGCGACCTGCGCGGCAATTTCAACTTCGAATTTCCGTCCGAATGATCCCCCAATCATCATCGGGTGCACCGTCACCATATCCTCGGCCATGCCGATGGCGTTCGCCGCCGCTTTGGCCGCAAGTCCGGGAACCTGAGTCCCGATCCACAACTGCATCCGCCCACCTTCGATATGCGCGGTCGCCGCCATCGGCTCGATTGCAGCATGCGCAGCAAGGCCGATCCGGTATTCCGCCGTCACGACCGTCGCCCCGCGAAATGCCGCGCCAACATCGCCGACGCTGGCCACCCGTGTGCCTTCATCGAATGCCACGTCCAGCGCTTTGTCGATGCTCCGGTTCCCCGCCAGCGCGCCCGTCGTCACAAACTTGGGCCGCATCACCTCGACCGCACGGTTCGCCGCCCACCAGTTTGTCGCAACCGCAGCGATCCACCGTTCGGTCTCGACCACCGACAAGAGACCTAAAACCCTGTTCGCCGCTGCCTTGTTTACCGATTTCAATCGAGTATCGCCCAGCGGCCCCTGAGCAATCGCTGCAAAAACCATGTCGGGCAAGCGAATGTCCGCCGCAAAATTCGCCGACCCATCAACTTTCGCCGGCAAATCCAGACGCGGCACCGAATGTCCTGTCAGGCGATTGTCCCTGTCCACGCGCCACGCGACATTGACGGGGACTTTCAGGCCCGCCGCTTCGGCTGCAACCTCGCCGAAACGCATCCGATCATTGCCCCGCACGACAAATCCCGCTTCGGTGTCACAGGCTTCCCAGTCAGCGTCCCAACGCTTGGCCGCCGCTACGCACAGCAATGCCCGCGCCGCTGCGCCCGCGTCGCGCAACACAGCCTCGAACGCGCGCACTGACGTAGAGCCCCCGGTCACCATTTCGGCGCCGCGCGCGCTCCCGAACCATTCTTCGGCGAGCAATTTGTTGGCATAGACCGGATTGGCTGGTGCTGGTTCGACCCCAACGGTTCGCCAGTCCGCACCGAGCTCGTCTGCCAAAATCTGCGGCAAGGTCGTATAAACGCCTTGCCCCATTTCGACCTGCGGCACGACAACCGTCACATGCCCATCGACGCCGATTTTCACAAAGCTGTTAAAAATTTGTTCGCCGGGCACGCCTATCAGATTATCGGGAAAAACACGCGGCCATGCCGCCCAGGCGACGATCAGGCCCACGCCCGCCCCACCACCAATTAGGAGACTACGCCGTGAAATGCCCCGAAAATTGTCGTCCGCCATCGGCTGCCTGATAAGGAGCAGATTCGTATCGCGCTAGCACCCTTAAACGTCGAAGCCGGACCCGCGCTTTTGCGCAGGCCCGGCCTCTAACCCTCGATAAGCGACCCAAGGGTATCTCGTTAGCGGCAGTTGCCGTTTTTATCGATGGCGCGACCCGCGAGCGCACCGGCACCCGCGCCCAAGATCAAGCCTGTCGTGCTTGGCTCGTTAAAGCGTCCGCCCCGGCCAATCTCGCGACCCAGAAGGCCACCCGCAATCGCGCCGATGATCGTGCCGGTCGTCCCACTGCTGCGGCGACACTGGCGATAGTCCTGGCGATACTCCTGACGATTGTCATAGCCGCTGTTGCGATAACCACGGTCATAACCACGGTTGTCATAACCACGATCGTTATAACGGCGATCATCGTAACGGCGATCATCATAGCCACGGTCGTAACCCCGCCCCTGATAGTAATCGCCACGCGAATAATGGTCGCGCGCCATCGCGGGAGTTGCGGCAACGCCCGTCAGCGTGACACTGGCGACGGCGAATGCGCCTAGAAAATTCTTCATCATCGAACGTCTCCTTGCTGACCCATAATTTCGATGGATCGTCATTAGGATGATTCGGGTGGCGCAAAGCTGAACATCGCTGTTAGGCAATGTTCAGGTGACGATGATCGGCTAAAGAAGCCGGTAATGCGCCGCGCGACGTCCATCTTGTTTACGCTGATGCTGGGCCAGTGCGTCGACGGGTCGATGCCGGCGTTGATCACACCCGCACCCAATCAACGCATCAACATCGCCAGCCAGCCGGTCGCCCTTGATACCTCCTATCCCACACGTCGCCGCGTTGGTGCTTTAAAATTCATGGGCGCGTGGCATTTGACCAGCGACACGCGCGGGTTCGGCGGGCTGTCCGCGCTCGATGTAAACGCCAATCGCGTCACGGCGCTGGGCGACGGCGGGACGGTCGTTCGTTTCCGCCTCGGGCGGTTCGGCAATGCCTCGGACGCCACCATTACGCGGTTGCCAGCGGGATGTGGCCGCGTGGTACGCAAAATGGATAATGACACCGAATCACTCGCACATGACGCAGCGCGGCGACACTGGTGGGTCGGTTATGAATGGCGCAATTCAATCTGTCGGCTCAATGCAAACTTTAGCATCGGCGAAGCAACGGCAGCACCACGCGCCATCACAAACTGGCGACGCAAAGGCGGCGCTGAATCGATGACGCGTCTGAGCGATGGACGCTATTTGCTTATTGCTGAAGAATCACTTGATGATGGCGGGGTCCATCAAATGGTCCTATTCGACCGCGATCCGACGGACCCTGCGGCGATTGCAACAACGCTCAGCTATCGTCCGCCCGCTGGCTACAAGCCCACGGATGTCGCGCAACTTCCTGACGGACGTCTCTTGGTGCTCAACCGGCGCTTTGCGCTCTGGTCACTTTTCACGAGCAAGCTTGTGTTGATGAACGCCCTGCCCGCAAATCCACGCGGCATCCGTCAAGGGCGCGTTATTGCCGACTTCGAATCGCCAACGATTTCGGACAATTTCGAAGGACTGTCAGTGTCGGTCGAGAACGGCAAACCGATCTTGTGGATCATCTCCGACGATAATTTCATGCGTTGGCAGCGGACGTTGCTGCTCAAATTCTCGCTGAATTAAGCCGCGATCTTCTGCGCCTTGGCGATCTTGCGCTTCAGCCGCTGGACCTTCAGGCTCAGCTTGTCCTCACTCGTCTTGGTCAGCCAGTTGTCAAGGCCGCCAACATGCTCGACCGAACGAAGGCCGTGCGTCGAAACGCGTAGCTTGACTGATTCGCCTAGCGTATCGGACATCAACGTTACATTCTGCAGGTTGGGCAGGAACGTGCGCTTGGTCTTATTGTTGGCGTGGCTGACGTTGTTGCCAACCATGCGACCTTTACCGGTCAATTCGCAAATGCGCGCCATCGTGATCGAGTCCTGAATGTTGGGTGTTGTTCGGAAAGTGGCGCGCCTAACGATAATCGCCACTTTCGTCAACCGCCGTGCTGTGTGTAAGCAACGATGGTGACGTTTCCGCTCCCCGATCCCATGCGCCGCGCGCTTGATATTGCCAAACAAGCGGCATTGGTTGGTGAAGTGCCGGTGGGCGCGGTCATTGCGCGCAATGGCGAGATCATCGCCACCGGCGCAAATGCCACCCGCAGCGGTAATGATCCGACCGCCCATGCCGAAATCGTCGCGATCCGCGCTGCCTGTGCTGCGCTCAACACAGATCGTCTGATCGACTGCGATCTGTGGGTGACGCTCGAACCCTGCGCAATGTGCGCCGGTGCCATCGCCCACGCTCGCATCGCCCGCCTCTATTATGCCGCCCCCGATTCCAAAGGCGGCGGCGTCGAACACGGCGCGCGCGTCTTTGCGCGTCCGACGTGCCATCACCGACCCGATATCACCACAGGTTTGGGTGAAGCCGAATCAGCGGCATTGCTCAAATCATTTTTTCAGGATCGCCGATAAAGGCCGTCATTGCGAGGAGCGCAGCGACGAAGCAATCCAGCGGCACTGTTCGACTGGATTGCTTCGCTAAGCTCGCAATGACGGAATTCTAGCTCCGCACATCACTTTCGCGCACCGGCACGATTTTGATTTCAACCCGGCGGTTCGCCTGTTTGCCGATCTCGCTATTATTGTCCGCAACCGGCTGGCTCGCGCCAAAGCCCTGTGTCGCCATCCGCGCCGATTGCACGCCGCGCGTCGTCAGATAATCTGCTACCGAGCGGGCGCGATCACGCGACAGCGGAATATTGATCCCATCATTACCCGTCGAATCCGTATGGCCGTAAACGTCGATGTAAGTCTTCTCGTACGACGTCAGCGTCTGCGCCACTTGGTCGAGCGTCGCGCGGAACTGTGGCTGGATCGCCGACTGGTTGGTCGCAAATGTCACGCCCGATGGCATATTCAGCACCAAATTGTCGCCGTCTCGAATGACCTGCACATCAGTGCCCGCCGTTTGCGCGCGCAGCTTTTTTTCCTGCGCATCCATGTAAGCGCCGATGCCGGCACCCGCGATGGCCCCGATGCCTGCGCCAACAATTTTTTCAGTCCGGTCATTGCGCCCGCCCAATATGTCGCCAAGCAGCAGCCCCGCCGCCGCACCGCCAACGCCGCCGATCGCTGCCTTGGAAATACGACGATTGCCGGTATTCGGATCGGTGATGCACGCGGTTGTGGCAAGCAATCCACTGATAAGGACTGCGTTTGTGATCTTTGAAATCATGTCATTCTCCCTTGCGACCTTGACCGACCAACTGACGACTTGCCTTTCTTGTTCCGAATCTGGTTTGAACCACGCATGATCCGCCTGTTGTGTAATCGACAGAAACTGTTCAATCATGGCCGCGCGCCATGGCACCACTTCCTCTGCATCCCTATCCCTGGTCCGATGTTGCGATCATCCTCGCGCTGGTCGCCCTGAACGGCGTGTTCGCCATGTCCGAACTCGCCATCGTGTCGGCGCGCAAGCCCCGCCTTGAAGCTATGGCGCGCCGGGGACGCAGCGGCGCGCGCATCGCTATCGAACTTGGCGCAGATCCCGGACGATTCCTGTCGACCGTCCAGATCGGTATCACGCTCATCGGCATCATCGCTGGCGCTTATTCAGGGGCGAGCCTTGGCGGCCCGACCGGCGAACGTATCGCCCTACTCGGCGTCGCGACCGAGACCGCAGCGGCGCTGGGCTTTGCCATCGTCATCGGCATCACGACCTTTCTGTCGCTCGTCATCGGCGAACTTGTTCCCAAACAATTTGCGTTGCGCGCGCCTGAACCGATTGCTGCGACAATGGCGCTGCCGATGGTCTGGCTCGCCAAAGCCACGGCGCCGTTGGTCTGGCTGCTCGACCAGTCAAGCGCACTCATTTTCCGGCTGCTGCGCATGAACCGCGAATCCGAAAGTCATGTCACTGCCGAAGAACTGCATCTGATCGTGGCCGAAGCGAGCAAATCGGGCGTCATCGAAGAATCCGAACGCGCGATTATTTCGGGCGTCGTCCGCCTTGCCGACCGACCGGTTCGCGAAGTCATGACCCCGCGTACCGAAGTCAACTGGATCGATGTCGATGCCGATCATGACGCGCTGCTCGCCGTGCTCCGCACCCTGCCGCACAGCCGCATGCTGGTTGCCGAGGGAACCGTCGATAAAGTCGTTGGCGTGGTGCAGGCGCGTGATATCGTCGCCAAACTCGTCGATGGTGTCGACATCGACCTGCGCGCGCTGATGAAACAAGCGCCCATTGTCCCTGATCAAGTCGACGCGATGGACGCGCTCGAGGCGCTGCGCCGCGCCGACGTACCGATGGCGATGGTTCATGACGAATATGGCCATCTCGAAGGGATCGTGACTCCCGCCGACCTCCTCGCCGCCATTGCCGGTGATTTTGTATCCGACCAGGACGACGACAGCGATCCTCCGCTGTTCGAGCGCGAGGACGGCAGCCTGCTCGTCTCTGGCTGGCTCCCGGCGGACACGCTCGCCGAAAAAATCGGCCTGACTCTTCCCGAAGATCGCGATTACGCAACGGTGGCCGGGCTGGCATTGGCCGAATTCAAACGCCTCCCCAGTGTTGGCGACCATTTCGTGCTGGGCGGATACCGGTTTGAGATCGTCGATATGGATGGACGCAAAATCGACAAGCTCCTTGTTGGCGAAACGCCGTAACTTTATTTCGGCGCGTCCCAAAAAGCGACGATAAACTAGGAAAATTAACCCCGAATTTGCTTGCACACCGTTAATTTTCCGTTAATCCGCCGAGCACTGCCCATACCTATCGAGGGCGGCTACGAACTATCAGGTTCAGGGTTTGGAGTTACGACTAATGGTATCGAATTCACGTTTTCGCAAAATGGCGAGCGCGCTGGTTGGCGCAGCCGCAATGCTCGCTGCAGCCACACCCGCAAACGCTGCACTCACGTTCAATTTCACTTTCCTCGCTGGTACGAGCGCACAGGCACAGGCCGGTTTTAACGCCGCCGCTGCGCGCTGGTCGAACCTGTTCACCGACAACATCACGCTCAACATGACCGTCGGTCAGATTGCTCTGGGCGCCGGTATTCTTGCGCAAGCCGGATCGAGCGACACCAGCTATAGCTACACTGCGTTCAAAGCGGCGTTGGCTGCCGACGCAACGTCTGCCGATGACGCGACGGCCGTGTCGAACCTGACGGCGGGCCCTTCGTTTGGCGTCCTCATTAATCGCACAGCAAACAATCCAAACGGCGCAGGTTCGGCCACGGCTTATGTTGATACGACGGGAGCAAACACCCAGACGATCACGATCAGCAATTCCAACGCCAAGGCACTGGGCCTTGCAACGGTCGCCGGTAACGCATTCGGGCTGTGCGCTTCGGCCTGCGATGCGGGTATCCAGTTCGGTACCGGCTTCAACTGGGATTACGACCCCACTGACGGCATCGCGGCAAACGCTTATGATTTCATCGGCATTGCTACCCACGAACTCGGCCATGCGCTTGGTTTCACCAGCGGAGTCGATATCCTTGATTACAACAGCACATTGCCTGACGTGTATGATGATGATGAATTTATCTACGTCAATTCACTCGATCTGTTCCGGTATTCGGCACTCAGCAAGGCATCGGACGTGATCGATTTCACTGCCGACACCCGCGGAAAATATTTTTCGATTGACCGCGGTGTTACTGTTGGCGCTGGTTTCTCGACAGGGCAGACATGGGGCGATGGTCGTCAGGCCAGCCACTGGAAAGACAATCTTGGCCTGGGCGTCATGGACCCGACTGCGGGCCTTGGCGAAGCGCTGAACATCGGTGCCAATGATCGCCGGGCATTTGACGTGATCGGCTGGAACCTGCGCTCGGTGGCTGTTGCCGCCGTCCCTGAACCCGGCACATGGATGATGATGCTTGCGGGATTCGGTTTGATCGGTGCGGCACAGCGTCGTCGCCGGTCGAGCATTGAAGCAATCGCTTAATCGCATTCCAACAAGAATTAGCCCGCGCGTCCCCGTGATGCGCGGGCTTTTCTTTGCCGTACGCGAATCCACTGAGGCGCTGGGCTGATCCTGTTTAGCAAAGTGAATTTGCCGAAACTGCGCGAGGCGCGGCATCAGCATAGACCTTTTGAGCGTCATCGGCAGGATGTGCGGCGAAGGCGATTAACCGCTGGTCACCAGAAGCAATGACGACGCTCAGTCCAGCGCCACCGCATGCCGATGCCGGAACGCGCCAGTATAGCCGGTCTCCGACAGTCCAACATCATCGGCATGAAACGTCCCGATGTGCATAAACCGACGTTGCAAATATCGGACAAGCGATTGCAGTGCCGGGTCGGTGCGTAGCCGATGGTTACCCACAAACACGTCGACGCGTTGCGGTGTATCCAAGTAAGCGCGCGCCGATATTGCCTCTGCGTCAATGACCCAGTGATATATCAAAAAATTATAGTGGAACATGACCGACCCACTGGGTTCCAGCATATAATCACAGCCATGTTCGACACGATCAGGCACGCCCGGTTCCGGGTCCTCTTCGAGCGGCAAGTCGAACAGGATTGGCTCAATCTCCAATATCAAAAAGCCCTGCCAGCTGCTCGACCATCGTCCCGCCAAGCTGGTCGGCATCCATGATCGTCACGGCTTTCGCATAATAGCGCGTCACGTCATGGCCGATGCCGATCGCGACCAATTGCACCGGCGATTTGTTTTCAATCCAGCCGATCACCTGGCGCAGATGCTTTTCGAGATACGACCCGCTGTTCACTGACAGCGTTGAATCATCGACCGGCGCGCCGTCCGAGATTACCATCAGGATCTTGCGCTCTTCGGGCCGCGCGATCAGGCGGCTGTGCGCCCAGAGCAGCGCTTCGCCGTCGATATTTTCTTTGAGCAGCCCCTCGCGCATCATAAGGCCCAGCGAGGTCCGCGCCCGCCGCCACGGCGCATCCGCCGGTTTATAGACAATATGCCGCAAGTCGTTGAGCCGTCCGGGCAACGCAGGCCGTCCCGCCGCAAGCCAGCTTTCGCGTGCTTGCCCGCCCTTCCACGCCCGCGTCGTAAAGCCCAAAATCTCGGTCTTCACCCCGCACCGTTCGAGCGTCCGCGCCATGATGTCGGCACTGATCGCCGCAATCGAGATCGGCCGCCCGCGCATCGACCCCGAATTGTCGATCAGCAGCGAGACGACGGTATCCTTGAACTCGGTCTCGCGTTCGACCTTGTAGCTCAGCGAATGCCCCGGCGACGTCACGATCCGCGCCAGTCGCGCGGCATCGAGCATCCCTTCTTCCTGGTCGAAATCCCACGACCGGTTCTGCTGCGCCATCAGCTTGCGTTGCAGGCGATTGGCGAGCTTGGTCACGGCGCCTTGCAAATGAATCAATTGCTGGTCGAGATACTGGCGCAGACGCACCAATTCATCGGGATCACACAGCTCATCCGCCGCGATCACTTCGTCATGCGCCGTCGTCCATGCCTTATAGTCGAACCCCGGTGTCAGATCGGCAGGCGGGCGGTTCGGCCGGACGGGGAGCATCCCTTCCTGCTCGCCGTCGCCGCCATCGGCCATGTCATCGTCAGCGGATTCCTGCCCGTCGGTTTCGCCTTCGCCTTCGGAGTCTTCAGACGTTTCACTCTCACCGCGCTGTTCAACCTGACCCGCGCCGTCGCTGTCATCGTCAGCACCGTCGGCGTCGTCCTTGCCATCCTCTTCGCCGTCGTCGTCGCCTTCGTCCTGCTCGTCGTCAGGAACCATATCGCCTTCGATAAGCTGCAAATCCTCGAGCAATTTCGTCGCCAGCGACGCAAAGGCCGCCTGATCATCAAGCACCAGCCCCAGCGCATCCATGTCCGATCCGCCCGCGTCCTCGATCCAGTCACGGACCAGCGACAGCCCGGCTTCAGTCGCAGACGGCGGCGCCTCCCCCGTCAACCGCTCGCGCAGCAGCAGCGACACTGCGGTCGACAGCGGCACTTCATCCTTTGCTTTGGCCCGCGATATCGGGTCCGACCGCATCCGCATCTCGAGCGCCGTGTTCAGGTTCGCGCGCACCCCCGCCATCCCGCGCGACCCCAGCGCCTCGACGCGCGCGGACTCAACCGCATCAAACACCGCGCGCGCAATGACCGGCACCGGCGCAAGCTTGGCATGAACCCCCGCATCATGATGGCGCAGGCGGAGCGCAAAGCCATCGGCAAAGCCGCGCGCTTCGGCCACCTGTTCGGGCGGCAGCGCGCGGCCCGGCATCGGCACCTTGATATTCTTGCCCACCTGCGTCGGCGCGTCGGCGGTAAACGCCAGTTCGACCTCGGGCTCATGCGCAATCGCCCGCGCAGTGCCGGTGAGGACAGCCTTGAAGGCTTCGAGCGGTGTCTGTTCGGGCATGGTCCACCGCGCATAATCACGCGCGGCGCGGATGTCACACTTTAGATCAAAAAGGAGAAATATTCCTCCGTGCTCCGGGCTCGACCCGGAGCCCTGCGACCGAAAACGGCTCTCGTTCTAGCAGGGCTCCGGATCAAGTCCGGAGCGCAATTTGCGCTAAACAGACAAAATCTGACGATTATGGTGGATGAAGACGCCATCCTCGGGCGCGCCAATCACCCGCGCCATCGCGGCGGCGACATCATATGCCGCAATCGCTTTGTATTGATCGAACGCGCGCGGGGTTAGCGCATTGGTCAGCGGACTCAGCGCCGCGAACAACCGCTCGACCGGCCGCACCTCCCCTGCCCGTTCGCCGAGCAACAGTCCGGGCCGAAAAATATCGACCCGCGCAAAGCCCAGCGCCCGCACACTCGCTTCGGCCCGTCCCTTGGTCTTCAGATAAAAACTCGCACCCCCCGCGCCGACCGACGAGACCATCAGAAACTGCCGCGCCCCCGCATCCTTCGCGGCGCGGGCAAAGGCAACCACCGCGTCATGATCAATCGCCGCAAACGCCCCCTGAGACCCCGCCGCACGGATCGTCGTGCCGAGGGTAGAAATGGCGATGTCGGGTTGCAGGGTCGCCACTAGCGCAGGCCATTCCGCAACAGGGGCGATGCGCTGATCGGCGATGCCGGGGACATGGCGACGACCGATAGCGGTGAGGTTGTGGTCCTTGAGGCGACCGACGAGCAAGCCACCGACGAGGCCGGAGGCTCCAGCAATGATGATGTGCGGGGATTGGATCATGAGTGTACGCTACGCCACATTTTTATTGACATTTTAACTTTCGCAAGGCACTAAAGCAGATATCAGCGATAGATCGACTGCGGGTGCAAACCTCAAAGCGCTGATCCCGTAAGGAAACTTACGCACTTGCTTATGGCTGTGGGCCTTTGGGTTTGGTTTGTCGAGGAATACCAAAAGGGCGGCTTCGGTCGCCCTTTTTATTTTGCGAGTCGTTCCGCAAGTCGGCCAAACATTGGCCTCACGTTAATTTTGATCGGCTCAATATCCCTTGGATAGGCACTCTCGACAAATAGATCTAACCTCAATGGGGTTTGACCCGCTTGAAAATCTGCGGGAAGTTTCAATCGCACAAAACAATAATATTTTTCGGCTGCCCCGAGCGGATGCTTCATATACAACCTGAAAATATACCCATTGTGATTTGGCGTCATTTGAATTGGCATCGTTGGCTTATTGAACAAACCATCGATAATTGTGGGCAGCTCTAGCGACCATTGATATCGATCAATATCGAAAATTCTGAAATTTCCCGCTGCGCCAAAAGCGTGTTCGCCTACTGCCGCTGGCACCTCGCTCGTGACAGAAATACAATGATTTGTATAACGAACACGAGCAGAAAAATTTCGTTTTACACCATCTTCGCAGACCCACGAGAATGTTCGAAATACCTGCTGCAGATGTCCAAGATCGTAGTCAACGCCGACATGACTTATCAAAAGTGGTAACAAGCATCGTCCCCAAATGCGCTGCTTCTTGCATCATCACATTTCTTGAGAACTGACAAGCAATCACAAAGCCACTCGGCACTAAACCACCAACCGCTCCCCAAACCTGACCCCCTTCACCTCGGGAAACAGCACACCCGCCACCCGCGCCGGATCGAGTGCATAGTGCTGTGCCAGCGCCCCTGCGATCAGCGTATCGAGTCCCAGTGTCGGCTTCAGGTCGCGGCCTTCGTAAAGCGCGCGCGCCGACAGCCCCGGCCAGTCCGCGACCACGCGGCCACCCGCGACCGCGCCACCCATTAACATCGCGACTGATCCCGTCCCGTGGTCGGTCCCGCCGGTGCCATTCACCGCGACCGTCCGCCCGAATTCGGTCGCGACCAGCACCAATGTCTTTTCCCACGCCGGACCCAGCCCGGTCTTCAAAGCGGCGAGCATCGCATCCAGCCCGCGCAATTGCCCCGCCAAGCGCCCTTTTTGCGCGCTGTGCGTGTCCCAGCCGCCGGTTTCGATCATTGCAATCCGCGCAGCTCCGGGGCCGGTCAGCAGCCGCGCCGCCAACGCACCATTTGCTGCCGCATCGCGCCCGTTGCCTCCCGTCAGGTCGCTCGTTTGCATCCGCGTCGCCATCGCCGACGACCACAGCTGATGCAGCTCCGTATCGCCCTGATACAGCGCTGTCACGCGCGCGAGCAGATCGTCCGACGCTTGCGGGAGGGCGGAAGGCGCATAAGACGATACCTCACGCGCCCCGCGCAATGCCGCCGGGATCGTCGCCGCCAACGCAATCGCCGCGCCCTCGCTTTTGGGCAGCAACCCCACCAGCCGGTTGAGCCAGCCGTCCTTTAGTTGATACGCCGACGACCCACCCGTTTCGAGCACATTCTGCGCATCGAAATGTGAGCGATCACGATAGGGCGAAGCGACCGCATGCGCGAACAAGGCCTGTTTCGCGGCATAAAGTTTCGCCGTCTCTGCCATCGCCGGATGCAGCGTGAATAGGCTGTCGAGCTTGACGCCGCCCTCAGTCGCGAGAACGCCGCGCGCTGCCGCAAACGCCGGATCGCCCGTTGGCATGACAATGTTCAACCCATCCGCAGCGCCACGCTGAATGATAAACACAAAGCGCCGCTCGGTATCCGCAGCGGCGAACACCATGCCGGGCAGGCTCAGCACGCCTGCGCCCATTGCCCCGCGCATCAACAATTGTCGCCGATCGAGCATGATCATCTCCGCAAAAATTCAGGCGACACGAGCATCAGTGCCAACCCCTCCGCCGGACTTTCGCACCGCGATATGGCGCTCGCCGTCGCTGGCGTCAGCGCACCCGCCAGCACAGTCTCCGCCGTTTTGCGCGCATCTGTTTGTCCGCCGCGCGTGGCCAATCGACCGGCCGTCTCGACACGCCGGAACAGCGCATCCGGCCCCGCCCAGGTTGCATCGACATCATCGAACCCTGCGGGCGACCCCGGCCGCCAAACAGGCTGACCCAACTGATTGAGCATATTCGCAGCCTGCTGCCCTTCCATCGCCGTCACACCGACCGCGCGCAAGGCTGATACGGACCAGTCCCACGGCGATTTGAACTTGGGTTTCGCAGCCCAAACTTCGGGCGCATCGATCAACACGCGATAGACGCTCGGCAAATCACCGCCCGACAAACGAAAAGCATTTGCCAACCGCTCGACCAGCACAGGCGGCGGCTCATCACCCGTGAAATGCCGCGCCAGCTTGGTCGCGATATGCGTGGCCGTAGCGGGATGCGCCGCCAGATCGAGCAGCACGGCCTTCGCCTGCCCCTCACCCGTCGCCGCATAGCGCCGCCCCATGATGGTGCGCTCGCCCGGCTGATGCAGCTGTCGCACAAAGGCGAAATCACCCGGTGCGGCGTCGGTCAGAAACCGCTGCATGGGCCCGCGCGTCACCCCCGCGACCGTCCAACCCGTCATTGCGCGGGCAAATTCGGTGACGTCCGCTTGCGTATATCCGGTCCGCACGCCCAGCGTGTGCAGTTCCATGATTTCGCGCGCCAGATTCTCGTTCAGCCCGATCTTGCGCACACCGCGCGCAGCAACCCGCGCACCAATTGCACTGTCCGGCCCGACCGACTGTGCCTGATCGAGATACAGCAACATCGCCGGATGCTGCTCGACTGCCATGAGCATATCGGAAAACGTGCCGAGCACATGCGGCCGGATCGCCTCGATTTCGAGCAAACCGCCCATCCCGACAACAGTCAACTTGTCGGCGGACACCGCAAAATGGTTCGCCCAGAAATGCACCAGCCGTTCGACAAACGGCGCGGACGTGGTGAGCGCCGCATTCATCCGCGCGCCCACTAGGCTGAGATAGGCTTCGCGCCCAGCCACCCGCGCCATTTTGCGCGCGGCCTGCATGGCGGGCTTGGCCGAATCATCCTTGCCATCCGTGTTAGCCCGCAGCCCGCGCACCGTTTCCAGATAATCGGCCAGCTCATTGGCAACGACGGCCCGCGTCGGCGCTGCTGCAAAAGCACTGGGCTTCGGCTCGAACCGATCAAACTGCGCAACCAATCCGCGCTTGATATCAGGTGCGGCGCGGTCATCGGCGCGCGCACCGAGGCCGAAGCGGTTGCTGGCAATGGCAGTCATAGTCATAGCCGTTCAACGCCTACGACCCACCAACCCTTCGCTACTCGCGCTTGAAATCCTTGCGCGTCATGCCGACAAACCGTCCCGCAAGCCCTTGTGAATTACGCGCCAATATGTCCGCCAGCGTCCGCGTCTGCTCGATTGCCGCCAAACCGAGATCGGTAAAAGCCAGCTTGCGGTTGTCCTTGTTGCCCCAGACGTGCTCGCTTAGCAGCGGATTGGTCATCGCCTGCGAAAAGGCGTCCATCGCGACCATCGACAAAAGCAGATCAGGCAGCGGCCCGTTGCGTCCGCGCGCCTCGGCGAACAGGCCGACATAGAATTCGACATTCTCGACTGATTCGTACAGCGTTTTCAACGCCGCCGCGACTGCCGTGCGCCTAGCATTTTCCGTTGGATTTTTCGATGTGCCGACAAGCTCTGCGAACGATTCCACCCGGTCCTTGCCCATCGCCTCGCGGTAATCATTGAAGCTCGCGATATTATTCGTCCGCCCCTGAAGGATTGCCATGCCTTCGATCCGCTGCAGAAAGCTGGGCGAATTGCCGATGCCAAGCTCGCTCGCGATGTTGGCCGACACATTCACGAACGATCCGGCCAGCCCGAGTTGCAACAACAGTGTGTTGTCCGAAAGCTGGTCCATGCCGCGGACTTTTACGCCGTCCCAGACCATCGCTTCGGGGACGAGCGAGTGCCAGCGATAGAGAAGGCTGAACTCCGCTGTCATCCAGTTCGGCCGGTTCCACCGCGCGCGCCACGCCGCTTCGGGCAACGCGCGGAATTTGAAGACTGACGTATTGATGTGGTTGATATACTCCTCGATCACGATCTTGATGAACATCACAATGCTGATGTTGCGCGCAGTTTGGAACACGCGCTCGTCATCCCACGCCGGTTTGGCGGCCTCGAGCAGCCCGGCCAGCCGGTTGTGCTCGCGCAGGAACAGCGTGTTCATCATGGCAACCTGCGGCGTCGAATTCACGCGGTCACCACCCACGGCGAACAAGGTTTCTCTCTTCACCCACGGGTTATCAATGCCCAGCGGCAGATCGAGCTTGGCAAATTCGGGCTTTACCTTGCCATCGGCCCCGTAAAGGAAAGGCGAGAAATCCTCGCCGTGGATCACTTGCGTTTTCAGCCGCCCTTTCTTGCCCGCAACTTCGGATTTTAGGCGGAGGATATCGGTCTGCACTTCGGTGCGGCCATACAGCGGGCTCTGATCAATCTCATGGTTCGATGTCGTCCGCCGACGATCCTCCAATATGTCGTTGTTGGCCACTTGCGTGCGGATGAAGCCATCGGTCAGATATTGCGCGAAGGCCGGGAAGAGGCAGGTTGATTTCGGGCACAGCCGTTGACCTGTTTCGGGGGGCACGAACAGCTTGACGAGGTCGGCAAGCGGCGGGCGCTTGGTCCCGATGGCATCGGTCGGCGGATAGGGCGATGCGGGTAACAGCCGCGCATTATATGTTCGGTCGGTCAGCCCGCTCCAGCAGATGTAATCATAGCGCGTCGACCAGGGATGCGGGCGATTGCGTCCACCGCTCGCCATCTTGCCGATCAGCAGCTCATTGGCTTCCTCGTTCAGCCAGCCTTTCGAGCCAACGATTTCGCTCAACAGCGATAATCCGACATCTTCGATTTCGCTGCCCATGATCCGCACCCTCTCAATTGGAAAATGGGGAATATCATGACACTTCGAGTCGTCGATTGGATAGAAGCGACATCGTTTTGGTGAGCGCCCTGTTTAGAACCCCTCTGGCAAATCAACCGGACCGACGAGTTCGCGGTAGCGTGCCGCAGCATAACGGTCGGTCATTCCGGCTATGAAATCCCCGATATGGCGGCAACGCGCAGGGTCTTCTTCGGGTAAATTCGCGCGCCAACTTTCGGGTAAGGTCGAGGGATCGGCGACATAGGCCGCGAACAACCCGCCAACGATCACACTGGCAAGTTCCGCCACGGCCATCTGGCGCGGATGGTGATAGAGATTGTCATACATGAACTGTTTCAAGGCGCGCTCGTCTGCTTGCATCGCATCCGAAAAGCCGGCGAGCGGCCGTCCTGCGGCACGAACGTCGTCGACCCGTACGACGCGCGCTGCCGCCACCCGTGCCCGCGTTTCGACGAGCACATCGTTGACCATCACCCCGATCTGCGCACGGATCAGTTCAGGTAACAATCGGACCTCGGACACATCGGGATATCGCCGCTTTACTTCGTCCCAACGCGCGGCGACAAACGGCAGCGCCAGCAGCGCATCGCGCTCCAATATCCCCGACCGCAAACCATCATCAATGTCATGATTGTCATACGCAATGTCATCCGAGACCGCCGCGATCTGCGCTTCTAACGATGCATGGCTCGACAGATCGAGGGGATAAGCCGCATCTGCCGCGGCCATTGCCCAACTTGGCTTGACAACCGGCCCATTGTGCTTGGCCAGCCCCTCCAGCATTTCCCAACTCAGGTTCAATCCCGCCCAGCGCGGATAGGGTGAATCGATCATCATCAGCGCCCGCAACGTCTGCGCATTATGATCGAATCCGCCAACCTCCGACATCGCCGTCTGCAAAGCATCCTCGCCCGCATGGCCGAACGGCGGATGGCCAATGTCATGCGCCAGCGCCAGGGCCTCGGTCAGATCTTCGTCCAACCCCAAGGCACGCGCCATCGTCCGTGCGATCTGGGCCACCTCGAGGCTGTGGGTCAGGCGGACGCGGAAATGATCGCCGTCGGGCGCCACAAACACCTGCGTCTTGTGGCGGAGGCGGCGAAAACTGATCGAATGGATGATCCGGTCGCGGTCGCGCTGAAACGCGGTGCGTGGCCCGCGCAATTCGCCCAGCGTTTCAAAATGAAGGCGACCCCGGCTCAGCGCGGGATCGCAGGCATAGGAAGCACGCGGCATCATTTTCCGCTAAGCTTTTCGACCTCCTGTCCGGCCTCGCTACTATACGTCGTTGCAGGCACACCCGCCTTGCCGAGCGCATTGACCAGCGCCCGCGCATCCGCCGACGATTTTACCGGCCCTGCAAGGACACGATTGGTCGTTTTATAAGCAACGCTGTAGCCGCTGTAAGGCTTCAAGAGCTTTTCGTTGCCATCGCGGATCTTGCGCCAAGTGACACCCAGCCCCCGCGCATTGCTGCCCGTGGCGACTTGTACCCACAGCCGTGCTGGGTTTGCCTTTGCCGCTGCCGCCAGCTTTGCCTTTTCATCCTTTGCCACTTGAGCGGCAGCTGCTGCTTCTGCTGCCGCTGTCACTTTACGTGCCGCTGCGCGCTGGGTGGCGCGAACTTCAGCTGCCGTCGGCAACGCCACGGGAGCGCTCTCGGCCTCGGGCTCTATCCCCGACAAAATCGATGCCAGTCGACCGGCGGGGGCTGCCGGCGGTGTCGGCGTTTCAACCGCCGCGATCGCCACCGGGGGGACCGGCTTCGGCGCAACCTCAAAAACAGCAGGTGGCGCTACCACAGCATCCCGCGGCGGCCCGACGAACCCCGGCGCAGGCTGGGCAAGCCCCGGATCGGTTTCCATCACCGGAGCGGGCGGCAATGGCGAATTGGTTGTCACTGCTGGTGATGCTAATATCAACGGCGTCGGGGTCGCCTGCGCGACCTGAACCGGCGTTGGCGTTGGCGTTGGCACCGGCGTAACGACGACAGGAGCCTCAATGAAAGGGGCCGGGATCGGCGAAGGCTTTGTTACCTGAAGTGGCGCTGCGGCAATTGCAACGGGCGGCCGCACATTATCCGGCGGCGGCATTGACGTCATCGTCGTCATGCGCGTCGCGCCGCTTAATTCACCGCGCGCTTCGGGTGGCAGCTTGGTGGGATCGACTGCCGCAATCCGGGTACCAATTCGCGTGCCCAATCGCGCTGAACTGTCGATTGGCGCAGGCGTCGTAAATCCGGGTCCTGGCATTGGTGTGGCAGGTATGAGCGGCTTTGCCACAGCAACGGAAACAGGCTTGATAACAACAGGCGCAGCCGCCACGATGGTCGTCCGGCCCAGCGGTGCACCCGACGGGATCAGGCCGTCGCCGACATTGGCGCCGCTCGGCGCGCTCCCGATCGGACGAAAGGGATCACCCATCTGAACCGATGCAAAGGTTTGTCCATCGGACGGCATCGTCCCGAAATTCACCGCGTGCGCGCGCTCGGCCGGATTAAGCTTCGCCAGCCGTGACAAAAACGGCGACATCGTGCCCGCAAGGCTCGCTGGCATCACTTGCCGCGCAATGCTGTTCGCGCCGGATACATCATTGTTCATGGCAAGAATGAACGCCCGCGCGCGCCATGCCCCCTGATCCTGCTTACGGAGCAGCGGATCGAGCACGGTCAACGCCTGTGACCGATCCCCCGAGATGCCCAGCGAAAGCGCATAGCGACGCGTCACTTCGTCGTCCGGACCTTGCTTGAGCGCCACAAGATAGTCCCGCTGCGCCCGGCGATTGTCGCCGCGCAGATCATAGGCAAGGCCGCGGTCTTTCGCAATTGCTGTCTCAACCATGCCCAGCGACATTGCTTCGCCGAACACACGTAACGCATCATCAGGCTTTTCGAGCATCACTAGCGCTGACGCCAGCCCCGCCTTTGCCTTGGCGCTACGCGGATCGATTTCCTCGGCGCGCGCAAAGAAACCCAGCGCCGCATTCGGGTCGCCCACATCAATCGCTGCCTGTCCCGCGCCCAGGAGCGCAAAAAGGTTGCGCGGGTTTGCCGCCAGCGTGCGCAAGTGGACTGACAATGTATTGACCGGATCGGGCGCAGTGACGCCGGGGATCGGCTGCACCATCTGGGCAGCGGCAGGCAACCAAAGCGCGCCAATGGCCACGCCAAATACCAACGAGAACTTGTGATGCAAATTCATGTCCCGTTAAAATAGGGCCGCAAAACCGTTGGGCAAGCGCAATGGACGTCGCACGAGGCAAAACGACACGTTGTTTCGACAAAATTGGGCTTCGACGAAAATGGCCCCGGCTTTCACCGAGGCCACATCACTACTGGTTATTCTGACGATTAAGGAAACGCGGAATATCGAGCGGATCTTTCGCTTCGGTATCGGGCTCGACCTTCGCTGCGCCGCGCGCGATGTTCGACATACGCTCGAACAAGGTGCCACCGCCGGGTGTCACCGGCTTGGCTTCTTCGGCAGTCGGTGCTGGATCAGGCGCGAGCCAGCGGCTGCCAACCGACGGATTGGTGTCGTCGAACGAAACCGTTGGCGCAGGTTCGGCTTCGGCTTCGAGTAACAGTTCGTCGACGCTTTCTGCGACCAGTTCTTCAGCCTCAACGGGCGTATCGAGGATCAGGTCGTCTTCTACCACCGCGTCGGCAATCCCGGCGACTTCAAGCTCGGCAACCGGCTCGGGCGGCGTCAGCACCAGCGGCGCTTCTTCAACAACCGCTGCAACAGGTGCGGGCGTTTCGACGGTCTTCGCCTTGAAACCCGGGAAAGCAAACACGCGGGCCGGTTCGGGCATTGTCGATTCTTCGGCTTCGATGCCCGTGGCGACAACCGAAACGCGGATTCGCCCTTCAAGGTCATTGTTGAACGCTGACCCCCAGATGATGTTCGCATCGGGATCGACCAGTTCCTTGATGTGGCTGGCCGCTTCGTCGACTTCCATCAGGCGCATGTCCTCGCCGCCGACAATGGAAACGATAACGCCCTTGGCACCCTTCATCGAAACACCGTCGAGCAACGGATTGGCAATCGCCTTTTCGGCGGCTTCGATGGCGCGGTTGTCACCCGACGCTTCACCAGTGCCCATCATTGCCTTGCCCATTTCGCTCATCACCGACCGGACGTCGGCGAAGTCGAGGTTGATGAGACCCGGCATGACCATCAAGTCGGTAATCCCGCGAACGCCCTGTTGCAGGACTTCGTCCGCCATCTGGAACGCTTCCTTGAACGTCGTCGACGGATTGGCGATCAGGAACAGGTTCTGGTTCGGAATGACGATCAGCGTGTCGACATGCTTCTGCAGTTCGGCAATGCCCGCGTCTGCCGCTTTCTGCCGACGTGACCCTTCAAAACTGAATGGCTTGGTCACAACACCCACGGTCAATATACCGCGATCGCGCGCCGCCTTGGCAATAACCGGTGCCGCCCCCGTGCCCGTGCCGCCGCCCATGCCGGCCGCGATGAAGCACATATGTGCGCCTTCAAGCGCACGTTCGACCTGGTCGATCGTTTCCTCGGCCGCTGCCTTCCCGATTTCGGGACGCGATCCGGCACCCAGGCCTTGCGTGATCTTCAGGCCAAGCTGGATGCGCCGTTCCGCCGAACTCGTGTTCAGCGCCTGTGCGTCAGTGTTGGCGACGATGAAGTCGACCCCCTGCACATTCGATGCAATCATGTTGGCGATGGCGTTTCCGCCCGCGCCGCCGACGCCGATCACGCTGATCCGCGGCCGCAATTCGTCCACCTCTGGTGCAAGAAATTCGATGCTCATCCTCATGTCCCCTTCGACATTGCAAGCGGACACTCAAACGGTCCCCTTGACTCTTGTGCACTATTCGATTCGCCGATTCACTATAAAAATTAACGACTCGGCAATTTTCTTCATCTTTCTCCCCTTCAGCCCTTGCTGGAGGGGTCGGGGGTGGCCCCTTTTTCCTCCGTCACAAAGGACGAGGTCAAAGAAAAACCACCCCTAACCCCTCCACGAAGGCGTGGAGGGGAACTCAATACTAATATCCCGACCGGAATGCGGCCATCATCCGCGACATAAATCCACTCACCGGCATCCGCGTCACCATCTGTCCATCCGCCACAATCGCACGCAGGTCGACGGGATCCGACGCAGCATAGTGGACCAGACCTGCAAGCGTTGCGAAACCCGGTCCGCTATGCGCATCGGGCAAACCGACCATATTACGCGGTCGCCCGATGCGGACGGCGCGTCCAAGGATTCCCTGTGCATAATCGGCCAAGCCTTTGAGCTCCGCGCCGCCCCCCGTCAGGACGACTTGTCGCCCGACCGGCCCCGTAAACCCAAGTTCCTTCAGCGCCTTGCCGACTTCGCCCATCAAATGCTCGAGCCGTTGGCGAATGACCGCGATCAGCGCCGCGCGTGTGATCCGCGCCGTTTCGCCGGGTTCGTCCTCGGTCGACAGGGGCGCAACTTCGATCATGTCGTGGTTGTCGCGCGGAGAAGCCGTTGCTGACCCTGAATAGCATTTCATCCGCTCGGCCTGCGCGCGGCGCGTGCCGAACGCGCTGGCGATGTCATCGGTAATGTCGGCGCTGCCGAACGGGATCGACGTCAGCCCGACGAGCAAGCCCCCCGCGAACAACGATACATTGGTCACGCCCGCCCCAATTTCGACCAGAGCTACGCCCAGTTCGCGCTCCTCGTCGGATAGGCACGCCATACCTGTCGCCACTGGCGACGCGACAATCGACTTCACTTCGAGGTGCGCCGAGCGCACGCATAGATCAAGATTGCGCACTGGCGACCCGTCCGCTGCGACGACATGAATGTCGACGCCCAAGGTATCGGCGTGCAGGCCCAGCGGTTTCTTCACCCCCCGCAACCCATCGAGTGTATAGAGCGTCGGCTGCGCATGCAGCACCATCCGCCCTTCGGGATCAATCGACCCGCGCCCCGCCGCGAGCAGTTCATCGATATCTTCCTGCTCGATCCGGTGCCCGCCGAGTTCGACCTCGACTGACGCAATGTCGCTGATCAGGCTGCCCGCCGAGAACGAAACCCAGACATCTTCGATATTGATGCCCGCAATCCGTTCGGCCTGTTCAACGGCTTCACGCACCGCTTTTTCGGTCAGATCCATGTCGGCGATGTAGCCGCGCCGCACCCCCTTACTCTCGCGCTGGCCGGTGCCGAGTACGTTGAGCTCACCCTGATCCCCGCGTTCGGCAATTAGTGCGGACACTTTCCATGACCCGATATCGAGCGCTGTAATCAAATTCTCGCGCCTTGGTGCTGGCATTAGATGATCCCCCTATTCGTATAATACCGCATCCCCGAGCGTAGCCGAGGGGCATGTTCGAGCGCAGCCGAGAACAGCGCGATCGCGTCAACACACCTCGACTTCGCTCGGTGGCGTCCCTCGGCTTCGCTCGGGAAGGCGGCGTAAGGATATGTCACGCATCCCCCCCATTTTCATTTTCGGCATTCTCGGTCGGCTTGTCGATCGCCGGCTTGTTTTTGCCCACCCGCACAAACATCTTGGCCGGGTCGCGCATGTCGAAACGCACGAACCCGCGACCCAGCAACCGGTCGACCCCGTCCATTGCCGCAAATTTATTAAGCGCCGTCGCAGATGGCTTGTCACCCTCGGGCAGCGCCAGCACTTCACCCGACTGGAATTTCAAATCCCAGCGCCGCCCGCCAACCCAAGTTGCCCCCGCCAGCATCGGCTTCAAACGCGGTGCATGCGTCATGAGTTCGGTCAGTGCAGTTGCTTGCACATTGGCATCGGGACCGATGACCAGCGGCAAATCGGGCATGGCATTAAGCGCAACGGGCTCAAGCACAATCCCGCCAGCATCGATCAGCGATAGTCGCCCGCCATTTTGCCAGACAGCCGCAGGCTTGCGCTCGACGATGTCCACGACGAGCGTATCAGGCAGCCGCCGAGACACCCGCGCGTCGGCAATCCAGCCATATTGCAACAGCTGCGCGCGCACTTTGTCTAAGTCGACCAGCGGCATCGCGCGCGAGTTCTGGTCCAGCGCGACGGCATAAACCGTCAGCCGCTCCATCCGGTCAATCCCGGTCACTTCGACGCGCTTGACCGCAAAGCCAGCGCGCCCGACAGCTTCCGCCATCTGGCCACCGACATAGTTTGGCAGTCCAAGCATCACCGCAATCGCGATAACCGCGCCACCTGCCGTGGCCAATATCGTCCACGTCGCCATCCGCTGCCACATCGCTGCGCTGATCGGGATCGCACCAATCGCGCGCGTCAGCATCGAGGGCGGCTTCTTGCCCCGCGTGCCGCGCTTCGCAACGGGCCGTTTCCCGCGTTTGATCGTTGCCCCTGCGCTCATAATGCGTCTTCCAATATTGTCTGGACCAACTGGTCGTAAGAAATGCCAAGATATCTCGCTTGTTCCGGAACTAGGCTGAGCGGCGTCATCCCCGGCTGCGTGTTGACTTCGAGAAGGAACAATCCTTCGACGCTCTTTTCATCATCCCAGCGAAAATCGGACCGCGACGTGCCTTTGCAGCCCAGCACGCGGTGGGCTTTCAACGCCATGTCGAGACAGGCGTGGGCAATGTCATCCGGGATGTTCGCAGGAAATATGTGCTCGGTCATGCCTGCAGTATATTTGGCTTCGTAATTATAAAAGCCGCTTTTTGGCTGAAGCTCAGTGACGCCTAGCGCCTTGTCACCAAGCACGGCTGTCGTCAGTTCGCGCCCGCGAATGAATGGTTCAGCCAGTAGCTCATCAAATTCCTGCCAAGGTCCGGCGACATCACGGCCAATTGGTGTTCCATAGTTGCTATCGGCGGTGACAATCGCAACGCCGACCGATGACCCTTCATTGACGGGCTTCAAGACGTAGGGGCGCGGCAACGGGTCGCCGAGAAAAACACTCTCTGATTTCACAATATGGCCACCCGGCATCCGAATCCCATGTGGAACCAGTGCTTGCTTCGACAACTGCTTGTCGATCGCGATCACGGACGTGGCCATGCCCGAATGGGTGTATTTCACATCCATCAGGTCAAGCATCCCCTGCACCGAACCATCCTCGCCCGGCGTTCCGTGCAGCGCGTTGAACACGACATCGGGCCGGATCGCGGCGATCACTTGCGCGACATTGCGGTCCATATCGACCCGCACCACCTCATGCCCCAGTCGCTCGCACGCATCCGCCACGCCCGCGCCGCTGGTCAGTGAGACTTCGCGTTCGGCGGACCACCCACCCATCAGAACCGCGACTTTCATCTTCCCTGTCCCTTCAGGGGAGAGGGGTCACCCACCCTCTGGATTTCCCAGTCAAGCGCCACGCCCGAATGCGCTTTCACTCTGCTTCGCACTTCTTCGCCCAGCGCTTCGATGTCGGCACTCGTCGCCGACCCAAGGTTGAGGAGGAAATTGCAATGCTTTTCAGAAACCTGCGCATCCCCGCGCCTGAGGCCACGGCACCCCGCGGCATCGACCAAGGCCCAAGCCTTATGCCCCTCAGGATTCTTGAACGTCGATCCACCTGTCCGCGATCGCAACGGTTGCGACGCTTCGCGTTCGGCGGCAATCCGATCCATCTCCGCGCCGATGATCCCGGGGGCACCGGGCACCCCGGAAAATGTTGCCGCGACCACAATCGCGCCTTCAGACAATTCGGAATGTCGGTAAGTGTATTGCAATTCTTCAACAGCCAAGGTCTGCACCTCGCCCGACCACAAGACGACATCGGCACTGACGAGAATGTCAGCCACTTCGCGGCCATAAGCCCCCGCGTTCATCCGCACCGCGCCGCCGACGGTGCCCGGAATACCGCGCAGGAACTCAAGTCCCGCCACGCCTGCGTCGCGCGCCGTGCTCGCCACCGAAATGCCGGGAGCGCCCGCCCCACAGGTCAGGGTATTTCCAGATACCATAATGCCCGCAAATGCTTTGCCCAGTCGCACCGTAACGCCGTGCACCCCTCCGTCGCGGACGATAAGGTTTGAACCAAGGCCGAGCGGCCATAAGGGAGATTTGGGGTTGGCACGAAGGAAGTCCTGAAGGTCGGACATGTCGGCGGGTTCGAACAATATCTCCGCCGCGCCACCCGATTTGAACCACACCAGCGGCGCGAGCGGGGCGTTGGGGGTGAGACGGCCTCTGACCTTGCCCCCCTCCACGCCTTCGTGGAGGGGCTGGGGGTGGCTCCCTTTGTCCGGATTAAGCGCTGGTTGATCGGAGGGACCACTCCCAGCCCCTCCAGCAAGGGCTGGAAGGGGGACAGGTTGCGCGGCACTCATTCCCGCACCTTCTCAATCGCCGCAGCAAGCCCCGCCGCCCATTTCGTAATGTCTCCCGCGCCGAGGCACACCACCGTGTCGCCTGCCACGGCCTCCCCCGCCAGCACTTCCGCCAGCGTATCGGCATCGGCAATCGTCGCTGCAGCCCGGTGTCCGCGCGCTTTCAGCCGATCCACCAGTGCCGCCGCGCTGACTCCTTCAACCGGCGCTTCACCCGCTGCATAAACTGGCGCGACGTAGACCATATCGGCGTCGTTAAAGGCCTGGGCAAATTCATCCATCAGATTGCCAAGACGCGAATAACGGTGCGGCTGAACAACCGCGATCACGCGCCCCCCCGAACCTGAAACCACACCTTCACGCGCTGCCGACAGGACGGCTTTGATCTCGACCGGGTGATGGCCATAATCATCGATGATCGTGACACCGCCGGAATCCCCAAAAGACACCTCGCCGACCTTGGTGAAGCGCCGCTTGACTCCGCCGAACGCCCCGAACCCTTTCTGGATCGTCGCGTCATCAAGACCCAGTTCAATCGCCACCGCAATTGCCGCCAACGCATTCTGGACATTGTGGCGGCCTGCCATTGGCAACAGTATGTCCTCGATGCTCCGCGTTGACCCGTCGCGGTGGCGGATGATGACTTCGAAGCGGTTGCCGCCCGCGCCAGGCACGACATTGACGCCACGCACATCGGCTTGCGCGCTAAAGCCATAAGTCACGATTCGCCGGTCGCGGACCCGCGGGAGCAGCGCTTGCACTTCGGGATGATCGAGGCACAAAACCGCTGCGCCGTAAAACGGCACATTCTCGATAAACTCGACAAATGCATCCTTCACCGCATCGAACGATCCGTAATGATCGAGATGTTCGGGATCGATATTGGTCACCACTGCCACCGTGCCATCAAGACGCAGGAAACTGCCGTCGCTTTCGTCGGCCTCCACCACCATCCAGTCGCTCGCACCAAGCCGCGCGTTCGACCCATAGCTGTTGATGATCCCGCCATTGATCACTGTCGGGTCAACCCCACCCGCGTCGAGCATCGCGGCAATCATGCTCGTTGTCGTCGTTTTCCCGTGCGTGCCCGCAACCGCGACGGTCGATTTCAGCCGCATCAATTCGGCAAGCATTTCCGCCCGCCGCACAACCGGGATGCGCCGCTCATAAGCCGATGCCACTTCGGGGTTCGCACGCTTGATGGCGGTCGATGTCACGACCACCGCCGCATCGCCAAGATTGTCGGCATCATGCCCAATGGCAACCGCAATCCCGCGCTTGCGCAGCCCCTCGATCACATAGCCTTCGGCGACGTCCGACCCTTGAACCTTGTAGCCGAGGTTATGCATGACTTCGGCAATGCCCGACATGCCGATGCCGCCAATGCCGACGAAATGGATGACCCCGATGTCAGTTGCGACGCCCCTCATGACGCGTAAGCTGGTTTGAAACTGGCCGGCTGCATGCCGATTGGCGCAGCCCCCATGCTCTCGACGAGATCGGCGAGATGCCGCGTTGCATCGGGCCGACCGCAATCCCACGCGCGCTTGGCCGCATTGGCGAGCCCGACCGCATCAAGACCCAGTTTCTGCATCTGCTTTGCAAGTTCGACCGGCGTGAAGTCACGTTCAGCGATCGCGCGCGCACCCCCCGCCTCGACCATCTCGCGGACATTCGCGGTCTGGTGATCGTCCAGCGCGCTGGGCAAGGGGATCAGAATCGCCGGCCTGCCTGCCGCCGTTAGTTCCGCAATCGTCGAAGCTCCGGCGCGGGCAATCACCAGATGCGACCAACTCAGCCGCTCGGGCAGATCGGGCATATAAGTTGCAAGATCGGCCGGGATACCGAGCTCGGCATATCGCCTCCGCACCCCGTCGATATCCTCGGCGCGGCATTGCTGCGTCACTTGCAGCCGCCGCCTGAAGTTCAGGGGCAGCAGCCCCAGCCCATCGGGCACAACCCGCGACAACACGCTTGCCCCCTGCGATCCGCCGGTCACCAGAATGCGGAAAATGCCATTATCGTCGAGTGGCGGAAAATCCTGTTCGCGAATCTTGATGATTTCTTCACGGACGGGATTGCCGATAAGATGCGCCTTGTGACCCCAGCTGTCTTTCATCCGCTGGGTATCGGGATAGCTGGTTGCAATCGCATTGACCCATCCCCCGACCATCCGATTGACGCGACCCAGCACGGCATTTTGTTCATGCACTACGGTGGAAACACCACCCCGCTTTGCGCCAAGCAGCGCCGGAAATGCGGGATATCCACCAAATCCAACCACCGCCGAAGGTCCAAATTCTTTGAAGATGTCATAGCTCATCATCCGCCCGCGCTGGATCGCGCGCCAGCCGGAGAACCACGACAGCGGGTTTTTGGTGATGCGACCGGCGGGCAGCGGATGCACCTCGACGCCCTCGAACAGGCCCGGAATCTTCGCACCGCGCGCGTCAGTGATCAACGCGACATGATGCCCGCGCCGGATCAGTTCCGCCGCCAGCGCATGCGCCGGAACCATGTGCCCGCCGGTGCCTCCCGCTGCCAGAACAAAATGTTTCGAAATGCTCACCGCTTGCTCCACCGCACCACATAGGGCGAACGCCGGAGATACGGATTTCGCCGCGTAAACGCCAGCAACAGGCCAAAGCCCATCGACAGCGCGAGCATCGACGATCCGCCATAGCTGATGAACGGCAGGGTCATCCCCTTTGACGGGACAAGATTCACATTGACTGCCATGTTGATCAGGGCCTGCACCGCAAATTGGGTTGCGAGCCCGGCGGCGGCAAGCACGATGAACGGGTCTTCCTCGTCGAGCAGTTTGACGAAAACCCGCACGACGATGGCAAGGAACAGGCACGCGATGGCGATGCACGCAAACAGGCCGAATTCCTCGCCAATCACTGAGAATATATAATCAGTGTGTCCCTCGGGCAGGTGGAACTTGGCCTGGCCCCCGCCCGGTCCCGTCCCGAAAAACCCGCCTGCGGTCAGCGTCGCATGAGCGCTATCGACCTGATACGTATCGCCTGCCTGAAACAGGAAATTGTTGATCCGCTGCGTCGCGACCGGATAAAAAAGATAGGCGGCAAGGATTCCAACGGCACCGCTACCCGCCAGAAAGCTTATCAGCCGGTATGAAATTCCCGTCAGCATCAGCATCGCCAGCCAGACCGAACAGAAAATGATCGTCTGGCCAAAATCGGGCTGCTTCATCAGAAAAAACGAAATCAGCGCCACGAGCACGAACGATACGGGCACGACCGGCAAAGACTTGTCATGCGCTTTCAAGCTCAAAAGCCAGGCCAGGCTAACGACGAAAAGGGGTTTCAGGAACTCCGACGGCTCGATCCCGGCAATGCCAAGTCCGATCCAACGCTGTGCGCCGTTTTTTTCGTAGCCGATTAACGGCACGAGCGCGAGCAAGACGCTGAACACCCCGGCGCCAAACATCGCGAACCGGCGCGCCAGTTGAACTGGCAACATCGATACCGCCAGCATGAACGGTAAACCGACCGTCACCCAGCCGAGTTGGCGCCAAAAATAATAGAGCGGCGCAACGGTGATATTGCCCCCCGAATAGCGCTCTGCCGCCGAAGGGCTGGCAGCGGCGACCGCGATCAGCCCGACCGAAATCAGGACGAAGACAAGCAACAGCAACACGCGGTCGATTTCCCAGAACCAAAGGCCAAAGGCGCTGCGGTCCGAGCGACCGAGCCGACCCGCGACCGAATTCTTCACCCGCGCGGTGCCGCGTGCGATTGCGGTGTTCATAATGCCTCCACTATTCTGATTCCCTTCCCGGCCTTCCGGGAGGGGCTAGGGGTGGGGTTCTCCGTCCGTCTTGCATCCTTGTTCGCGAAAGAAGGAGCCACCCCCAGCCCCTCCACAAAGGCGTGGAGGGGAGCAAGATATGCTCCTGCAAACAACACCATCATAATGCCGCCACCAACGCCCTGAACTGATCACCCCGGTCTTCGTAATTCCGAAATTGGTCGAACGATGCACAGGCCGGAGAGAGCAAAACAATCTCCTCTGCCGTTGCGTTGTCGGTCGCTTGCTGCACGGCCACATCGAGCGTCCCGCAGAGGAACACCGGCATATTCTCGCGCAATAGCGAATAAAATAGCGGCGCGGCATCGCCGATCACATACGCCGCGCGGCAGTGGCAGAAATAGGGTTCACAGGCGTTCAGGTCATCGGTTTTTGCTTGCCCGCCGAGAACCCAGTGTATGCCCGAAAACGAAGCAAGCGCGGGTGCCGTCGACGTCGCGTTCGTCGCCTTGCTGTCGTTGATATAGATAATGCCGTCCTTAACCCGGATACGCTCCATGCGGTGTGGGAGGCCCGGGAAAGTGGCTAAAGCATTATTGATCTGAAGATGATTGAGGCCGAGGCACCAGCAGGAAATGCGGGCTAGCTGGGCATTCTCCAGATTATGGGGTCCGGGCAGCGATGGCCATGTTGCCTGCAAAGGCTCTTTGGCATCGGGCGACATTTTCCAGATGGCTTTGTCGAACCCTTCGACCTGTTTGAGCGCCGTCTCGGTGCTCGTTGAAACGGCAATGGGATGATCCTGCGATTGCATCTCGAACAATCGCCGTTTGCTCGCGGCGTAGGCGTCAAAGCCAGCATAACGATCCAGATGATCGGGCGTGATGTTGGTCAAAATCGCCACATCACAATCGAGCGTGAAGGTCAGGTCGATCTGATAGCTTGACAGTTCGAGGACATAGACGCCGACCCCCCGCTCATTTGGCGTCAATGGCTCCTGCCCCAGTATTGGCAGGCCGATGTTGCCGCCCATCGTCACCGGTACACCCGCCGTCTTGAGGATGTGGTGCACCAGCGCCGTCGTCGTCGACTTGCCGTTCGTGCCGGTAATCCCAACCACCTTGTGCGGCGGTAGTTCAGGCCGCGCTTGGGCAAAGAGTTCGATGTCACCGATGATGGGCACGCCGTATTTCGCTGCATGCGCGGCAATCGGGTGTCGGTTGAGGGGGACTCCGGGGGAAACGATGACCGCAGTAAAGCCGGTGAGGTCGATGGTGGTGGGGTCGGCGAAAGACAATCCGCCCCCCTCCAGCCCTTGCTGGAGGGGCTGGGGGTGGCTCCCTTTGCCCGACTTATCTTCCCTCGACGAGGAAGGGGCCACCCCCGCCCCCTCCACGAAGGCGTGGAGGGGAGTCAACGCAGCTCGCGCCCCTTCACTCGCGTCCCACGCCACAACCTCCGCCCCGCTCGCCAGCAGCGCGCGCACTGTCGCTTGCCCGGACCGCGCCAGCCCAAGCACCGCATAGCGTTTGCCGGCCCAAGTCGAGGAAACAATCAACGGATTTTCAACGTCGAAAGGCCCGCCAGCGCCAGCACAATGGCGATAATCCAAAAGCGGATCACCACCGTCGATTCTGCCCAGCCGAGCTGTTCAAAATGATGGTGGATCGGCGCCATTTTGAATACGCGCTTGCCGGTGCGCTTATAATAGCCGACTTGAATGATGACGCTCAGCGCCTCGACGACGAACAACCCGCCGATAATCCCGAGCACGATTTCATGATGCGCTGTCACCGCAATCGCGCCGAGCGCGCCCCCAAGCGCAAGGCTCCCGGTATCACCCATAAACACGGCGGCGGGCGGCGCGTTGAACCACAGGAACGCGAGCCCCGCGCCGACAATTGCGCCACAGAATATCGCGAGATCGCCCGCGCCAGCGACATACGGAATGCCGAGATAGGCCGAGAATTTTGCGTTACCCACCAGATAAACGATGATCATGAACGCGACGCTGGCGATGATAACGGGCATCGTCGCCAAGCCATCAAGCCCGTCGGTCAGGTTCACCGCATTACCAAACGCGACAATCGTGAACGCGGCAAAGGCGATATACAACGGTCCCAGCTCAATCCGGTAATTGCTCAAAAACGGCAGATAGAGTTCAGTGCCGTTATACGATGTGATCAGCCACGAAACGAAGCCCGCAATAATGAACTCGCCGAGCAGCCGCACACGCCCGGAAACGCCCTTATGGCTCGCCTTGCGAACTTTATCGAGATCATCGAGAAAGCCGATCAACGCAAAACCGAACGTCACAATGATGCAGCCCCAGACATAGGGATTGCGCAAGTCCATCCACAACAGGCTCGATACACCCAGCGACGTCAATATCAGCAACCCGCCCATTGTCGGCGTTCCGCGTTTGGCGAGGTGCGATTGTGGGCCATCCTCGCGGATCGGTTGGCCCTTGCCCTGCCGCAACCGCAGCCAGCCAATAAATTTCGGCCCGATGAGCAGACCGAGGAACAATGCCGTCGCCACCGCCCCGCCCGTGCGAAAGCTGAGGTAGCGCAGCAGGTTGGTGACGCCGGGAAAGCCGAGATATTCGGCGATGAGGTAGAGCACTACGCCACTCCTCCCCGTTTGGGCTGAGCTTGTCGAAGCCCTGTACTTGCTCTTGGCCTGCGGGAGAAAAAGGGCAACCCCCTTCGACGAAGCTCAGGACAGGCTTCGACAAGCTCAGGGAGAGCGGTGACTGTTGCGCAATCAAGCATCAGGCGTTCCTCAGGGCGGTCACGACGGCGGACATGCCAACATAGTTCGACCCCTTGACGAGAACGGCATCACCGGGCGCGATCAACGATCGTATTATTTCAGCCGCGGCCACAGCATCTGGCACATGGCGCAGCTCGACCTGCCCTTCAAGCGCCGCTGCAAGAGGACGCATTGCCGGTCCTACAAGCAAGGCAAAATCGACCTTTGCATCAAGCAACGGACTCGCCAGACTGCGATGCAACGCCTCACTGGCGGCACCTAGTTCACCCATTTCACCGAGCACAGCGATGCGGCGCGTAGCGCGTTCGTCGGCAAGCACTTGTAATGTCGCTGCCATCGATGCGGCGTTGGCATTATAACTCTCGTCGATTAGCAGCGCACCGTTTGCCAATGTATAGCGTGCGCCGCGCCCCGTAAGTTCTTCGAGTTCGGCCAGCGCCAGTCCAGCCACCGCCAAGTCACCGCCCAGCGCCGACACTGCTGCGATCACAGCGAGCGCATTCGAAACCCAATGCGCGCCATGCTGGCCGACAGTGAAGCACAGCTCGGCATCAGGCAGCGTCGCGGTGATGAGGCTCCCCCGCGCCGTCGCCACTGCCTGATGCGCACGAACATCGGCGCCCTCGCCCAGACCAAAAGTCAGGATGCGTGCGGCGTGCGGCTCGGCATGGGCAATCAATCGATCACGCTGCGGGCTATCGAAGGGAATGATCGCGGTGCCGCCGGGTTCCAGCCCCGAAAAAACTTCGCCCTTGGCATCCGCAATGCCGTCGATCCCGTTCGGGAAGAACTCGATATGGGCGGGCGCAATCGCCGTTACGACGGCAACATGGGGCCGCACCATCGCCGTCAGCGCCGCAATCTCTCCGGCATGGTTCATGCCCATTTCGAACACGCCATAGTCGCTGTCAGCAGGCATTCGGGCGAGACTGAGCGGCACGCCGGTATGGTTGTTATAGCTTTTGACCGAGCGATGAACTTTGGTGTCTGGTATCCGCGAGAGTGCAGCGGCAAGAGCTTCCTTGGTTCCGGTCTTTCCGACAGACCCAGTAACCCCGGCAACTCTTGCCGCCGTACGCGCCCTACTTGCGACACCGAGGGCATTCAGTGCGACCGCTGTATCAGCGACCAAGACATGCGGGTGCGGAACAGGTTGCGAAACGATCGCTCCCGCCGCACCCCGTGCAAACGCACCGTCGATAAAGCGGTGCCCGTCATCATTTTCGCCCGTCAACGCGACGAACAAATCGCCCGCGCCGATCTCACGGCTATCGAAAGCGATGCCATTGACGGCAAAGTCAGCCGATGCCGTGCCGCCAGTTGCAGTGGCGATGTCGGCGGCGGACCAGAGCACGCTCATGCCGCGCATTCCCTTGCGACCTGAACATCGTCGAACGGCAAGACGCGTTCCTCGCCTTTGGCTCCGACCGTTTGCCCCGTCTCGTGCCCTTTGCCCGCAATCAGGACAATGTCGTCGGCGCCGGCTTCGGCAATGGCTGCAGCAATGGCCGCGCGCCGGTCACCGATTTCGGTGGCTTCGGGTGCTTTCGACATAATTCCCGCGCGGATCACAGCAGGATCTTCGCCGCGCGGATTGTCGTCGGTCACGATGACCCGGTCGGCCATGGCTTCGGCGATCAAACCCATTTCGGGGCGCTTGCCGACATCGCGGTCACCGCCGGCACCCATCACCAGGATGAGCCGCCCCACGGCATGCGGCTTCAGCGCGGAAATCGCAGCGGCGAGCGCGTCGGGTGTGTGCGCATAGTCGACATAGACCGGCGCGCCGGTGCGCGTGATGACAGCGCGCTCGAGCCGCCCGCGCACCCCCTGAACCCGGCCCAGATTCGCCAGCGTCGTTTTTACATCGCCCCCCGTTGCGATCACCAATCCAGCGGCCACCAGTGCATTGGCGCATTGATACGCCCCGATCAGTGGCAGGTTGATTTTATACTCGACGCCCTCGTGCACAACGACCAGTTTCTGCCCGAGTTGCGTGGGCACACGCGACTGGAGACGGAGCGTTCCGCCGCGCGTGCCGACGCCGACCAGCCGTAGCCCGCGCTCTCTCGCCAGATCAATCACCCGATCCGAAGCTTCGTCATCCTGCCACACCACGACAGTCCCGTCGGCATCGACGACTTCGGAAAAAAGTCGCAATTTGGCGGTGAAATAGGCTGCCATATCGCCATGATAATCAAGGTGGTCACGGCTGAGATTGGTGAACGCCGCGGCCGCAACCGGCAGCCCTTCGGTACGATATTGATCCAGCCCGTGGCTTGATGCTTCGAACGCGGCATGCGTCACGCCCTCGCGCCGCAACCCGGCCATGTTCGACAGAAACGTCACGATGTCCGGCGTGGTCAGGCCCGTGACGACGCGCTCGTCTGCCGTCGTCACGCCCAGCGTCCCGATGCTCGCGGCATGATGCCCCGCCATCCGCCACAACTGACGAGTCAATTCGACTGTCGACGTTTTACCGTTGGTACCTGTGACGGCGACGGTCGTCTGCGGGTACGGTGAAAAAAACTTCGCCGCGAGCAAGGCAAAGTCGCGGCGCGGATCGTACGAAGTGAAATGCACCGCACCGTCGACATGCGGACCGTGACACGACACGATCGCCACCGCCCCGGCCTTCACCGCGTCCCCGATAAAATCTTCGCCATTAAACCGCGCGCCGCGGAACGCGCCGAATACTGTCCCGGGTGCAACCTTACGATGGTCGATGGCAAACCCCGTCACTTCGGCCATCGCATCAGTGCCGAGGAGCGCACCCAATCGCATCAGCGCTCACCCTTGGGTTTCCAGAGCATCCCATTGAATCGGGACAGATCAACTTCTCGATTTTGATCCGGCGTCACGTCCAGCAACGGACCGATCCGCATAACAACCTTGTTGACCACAGGCGCCACTGTCCACCCGGCTGTCCGCTGCCCGGCACTTTGGGCACTGCCCTTCGGATCGTCGAGCATCGCGAGCACGACATAGCGTGGCGCATCCATCGGAAAGGCGCCGACGAAGGTCGAAATATTCGAATGCTTCGCATAGCCGCCAACGCCCGGCTTTTCGCCCGTTCCTGTCTTTCCGCCGACGCGCAGTCCGTCGGCATCGGCTTTCTTGCCGGTGCCGTCGAGCACGACAAGGCGCAGCATCCCGCGAATCGTGTCGCTGGTGGTTTGGCGAAACGCGCGCGAGCCCTTGGGCGCTTTGCCGGGTTCGATTTTCATCAGCGTCGCGGGGCGCCAGATGCCACCATTGACGAGCGCAGCGTAGGCACTGGCAAGGTGCAGTGGCGTGACCGCAATGCCGTGTCCGTAGCCAACTGTCATCGTCGTCGCGCGGCTCCACGAATAGGGCCAAATCGAACGACCGCGTTCCTTCAATTCAATATCGGGCGCCGTGTCGAAATGCAGCTTGCGGAAAATTGCTTCCATCCGCGCCTGACCCATCTGATCCGCGATTTGCGCTGTGACGACGTTCGACGAATGCACCAGCGCTTCGGGCATGTTGAGCCAACGACCGGTCGGATGATCGTCCTTGATCTTGAAACGTCCAATCGAAACGGGAACCGTTGCATTGAAACGCTTCCCGAGCGGCACTTGCCCGGTATCAAGCGCCAGCGCGTAGGTGATTGCCTTAAACGTCGAACCGAGTTCATAAACACTCTGGGTTACATTGTTGCGGCGTGAGTCATCGGTCGTTTCGCCCGGCTTATTCGGATTGAAAACGGGCAGCGAGACCATTGCGATCAACTCGCCGGTGCGGACGTCGAGAACAAGGCCGGTTGCCCCCTTGGCTTGCTGGTCCACCATCGCCGCAGAGAGTTCACTTTCCATTGCCGCCTGAACGCGCGCGTCGATGGAAAGTGCCACTGGTTTGCCGCGCGTCAGCGGATTGGTGAGCCGTTCTTCAAGCACTCGCTCCATGCCGGTCACGCCGCGTCCGTCAAAATCGGTAAAACCCAGCGCATGCGCGGCCAGCGTTGTCTGCGGATACAACCGCTCGGGCTCGCGGGCATAACCCATCGCCGGCTCACCCAGCGCGTTGATCTTGGCCACGAGATCGGGCAGCGCGCGGCGGCGCAAATAAGTGAACGGCACTTTTGATTGGAGGATCGCGAGATATTCAGCTTCGCTCCGCTCGGGCATCAGCGCGGCGAGTTTTGGTGCCAAATCTTCGGGATCATTCAGCAGCTTATTGGCATGAATGCCAATCGACCACGCATCGATTGTCCGCGCCAGCACTTGTCCGTTGCGGTCAACAATATCGCCGCGCTTGGAAATCAAGCTCGTCGCACGCGTCGCAGCGTTCGCATCGGTCGAAACCGACAGCCACAGCAACCGAACCGATATCATCGTCACCGCTGCCATAAATAATAGCATGAGGACCATTAGCCGCTGATGTGCGACGACCAGCGACGCCTGTCGCTGGCCTTGGGCGCGGATCCGTGGCGGTTGAGCGATCAGCGTTGTCACGGGCGTTTGCGGCTCTCCGGCTTGGTGATAATCGCGGAGTCACGCTTGGTAACGGGGATCACCATCGCCACGCGCTGGGCGCTCTGCTTGGCGGTTTTGGCCTTTGCGGCTGCGGCGGCGAGCGGCTTGATGAAGGGATCGTCGGGAATCGATGGCACGGTCACATCGACCGGTTTTGGCACGGCGACCGAGGCCATCATCGGCGGTGGGGTATTCGGCGCACTGCGCTTTGCATCAAGGTCGAGCGCCACCAACTGCGCACCGTTGTTAACGAACTGTGTTGCCTTGGGTGCCGAAAGCGCGAGGACTTCACCGTTCCAGCGCTCAAGTTGACGCAGCGAGGCGCGTGTACCCATTTCGGTCTGCAACTGGCGCACTTCGCGTTGCGCGGCGTTGATCTGTGCTTCGACGGCCTCAAGCTTGCCACGTTCGACGGCGACTTGCAGCGAAATCAAGTACAGAAACGTCGCTGCAATCGCGACCATCGCAACCCAACCGACAGCTTTGAACCGTTGCACAATCATGAGGCAGCACTTTCGATTGACGTCCAACTTGGGGCGGTGGTGCGTTGGGCGGAGCGCAAGGTGGCGGAGCGCGAACGGGGATTGCGGACAATTTCAGCCTCAGTCGCGCGCACGGGCTTGGCGACGCGGTCAAACGTCGGCTTGGGTCCATCCGCGCGCATCGGCAAGTGGCGCGATCCAGCCGGTTCGCTGCCTGAACGTGCGCGCATGAAATTCTTGACCAACCGGTCTTCAAGACTGTGGAAGGTCACAACAGCAAGCCGCCCGCCCGGCTTTAGCGCGCGTTCGGCGGCGTTAAGGCCGTCTTCGAGCTCGCCCAATTCGCGGTTGATGTGCATCCGGATCGCCTGAAACGTCCGTGTCGCCGGGTCTTTTTTCTCATGCGCTTTATGCCCCAGGGCGCGGCGGACAACATGCGCAAGTTGCCCGGTCGTCGACAGGGGGCGCGCCGCAACGATCGCGCGGGCAATGCGCCGCGACTTTGGTTCATCGCCCAGCGCATAGATCACATCAGCAATCTCGGCCTCGTCCGCTGTGTTGACGAAATCGGCAGCGCTCGGCCCCGCCTGCTCCATGCGCATGTCGAGCGGGCCGTCCGACTGGAACGAAAACCCGCGTTCGGTGCGGTCAAGTTGCATCGAAGACACGCCGATGTCGAGCACCACGCCATCCGCGGGTGCGGCGCGGTCGAGCCGTGAGAAGCAGTCTTCGATGAGGGTTAGACGATCATGCGGCTCTGCGGCGGCAATCGCATCGGGATCACGGTCGAACGCGACCACATCTGCCCCCGCACCCATCATCGCTCGCGAATAACCACCGCCACCGTACGTGCCGTCGACATGCTTTTCACCAGGGACGATGTTCAGCGCCGCCAACACTTCGTCGAGGAGCACGGGGATGTGCGGCGCGGTCATGCCGCCCCTCGCTCGGTCATCAGCCAAGCGCAGCGTTCTTTCTTCGCCGCATCGGCATTGGGATCGGCAAGCAGCTTTTCGGGCGACCAAACTTCGATCGTATCGCCCGCCCCCCAAAAAAATGCGAGACCGGTCAGTGCGCCCTTGTTGCGCAGAAAGGCCGGCAGGATGAAGCGGCCCGAAGCGTCGAAGGGCACTTCGTCGAACCGGCCAAAGGCGCTGGCGGCAATATCTTCGCGGTCAATCTCGACCCCGGCATCAAGCGCGCGCGCCGCATCCGCCGTCAGCCGGTCATAAAGCCGATCAGACCAATGCTGGTCCGCCGCGCGCAAGCAGCCGCGCTTGTCATCATCGGAAAGCAGCAGCGTCCGCTCGCCCTTTTGCCCCTCGACGATCAGGCGCATCGACGCGGGGAGAGCAACGCGGCCTTTGCCGTCGATGCTCTGAAGCGCATAGCCTTTGAAAACCGCACGATCCGCCACTGTCTTGCCTCTGTCCCCATTAAGGCAAAGCACCAGCGCGCGCCGGATCGCATTGATCCGGCGTTTCGAAAACGAATCGCGTCGAGATGATCCCGCCTCTTATCGGGATCAAGGCGTATCAGGGGATATAGTGGTTCACAACGGTTTTTAACGGGCGAAAAGGGGATTTTGTCGTTATTTCCAAAAGGTTCCGCCTATGTTCTTCTGAAACGGCGGCAAATATAGGTGGCAACGACAATTGAACCCTCGGCCATGCCGCCAATCACCGTACCCGAAAGGCGAGACGAATCAGCGGTATTGCCCGCGTTGAACATTGTAAGTCGGTCCATGATCCACGCGACATTGTCGCTGCCGTTCGCTGCCCACATGCGCGCATCAAGCAGATCGGCATCGCCCACGAGCACCACCCGCCCCCGACCGATACGGCACTCGATCACTTCACGCACAACCACGGTACAGGTCTTTGGCCCTTGCCACGCCCCCGACGCCACCATCTTCACCCGGACACCATTGATCGACATTGTCTGAGCCCGTTGATCACTGTCGCCCAGTGTCACGCCCCAATGCGTGAACAGCGGATCAAGAAGCTCGACCGGCGGCGCGCGGCGATTGTCACCAAGCGCATAAATACTCGGCCAGACGAGCTCGGGATCGGCAAAGATCATCGCTCGCCCACCGCCAAGCAGCCATTTGTCGAATGCCACCAGTTCCTGCGGCGTCAAGCGGCGCGGCTGCGCAATGATCGCAATATCGCGGCCCAAAGTCTTTGCAGTGATCGTATCGATTGCGCGGATGTTAAATTGAGTTTCGATAATCCGCAGCGTGTCCGACTTCCCGCTCCGCCCCGCCAGCATATCAGCGGGCGTCCCTTCCCCCCACATCAGTGGCAGCGCCGTCATCAGCGTGACGCGCGGACGTTCGGCTGCACCAATCAGCGCGAACGCCATCATCCATGCAGCAAGGAGCCTCAGTTGGGGCGCTTTGCGGTCGGTGCGCTAATATTTTTCGCATCCGGCGCGACCCCCAGTTGCGCAAGCGGTTCGGTCTTTGCATCAACCGGCACCGGCACGGTCGCCACAACAGCGGGCGGACCGGCAGCAGCGGCATTTTCGGTCGCGCTGCGCCGCACGCCCGTCGCCACCGCTGTCGCGACCATGACGATCAGGCCGACCGCCGCCAGCCCGGTCATGCCCACGCGAATGCGTTGCATCCGCTCGCGCGTTTCACCCGCAGTCGGGGGGCGACCAGGAAATCCCATCGGCATGCCCTAAATATAGGGCTCAATCAGCGGCAAGCCAAGGGAACACGGGCAACCTCTTCGCACGCAACCATTCGGGATTGTAAAGCGATGATAAATAACGAAAACCCGTGTCACACAGGATCGTTACGATCATGTGTCCCGGCCCCAGATCGCGCGCGAGCATCATCGCGCCCGCTACATTGATGCCTGAGGACAGGCCCAGACACAGCCCTTCATCACGCAGCAACGCAGCGACTTGCACCAGCCCCTCTTCATCCGAAACCCGGTATTGCCGGTCAATCGGCGCGCCTTCGAGATTGGCGGTCACGCGGCCCTGCCCGATCCCCTCGGCGACGGAAACACCTTCGGCTTTTAACTCGCCATGCTCATAATAGTTGAACAGCGCCGCGCCGTGCGGATCGGACAGCGCGATAACAACTTTCTCGTTCTTCGCTTTGAGTCCAAGCCCAACGCCGGCCAGCGTTCCCCCGGTGCCGACCGCACAGGTAAAGCCATCAACCTTTCCGCCGGTTTGCGCCCAGATTTCCTCCGCCGTGCCGCAAATATGCGCGCGGCGATTGGCGATATTGTCGAACTGGTTTGCCCAAACGGCACCCCGCGTTTCCTCGGCAATCCGACGCGACGTGTGCACAAAATGCCCGGGGTTTGAAAATGGCGCCGCAGGGACTAGCACCAGTTCGGCCCCCAGCGCGCGCAACGTGTCCATTTTCTCGCGGCTCTGCGTTTCGGGCATCACGATGATCGTCTTGTAACCCTTGGCATTGGCAACGAGCGCGAGGCCGATCCCGGTGTTCCCCGCTGTCCCCTCGACAATCGTTCCCCCGGGTTTCAGCGTGCCATTCGCTTCGGCATCCTCGACGATGTAGAGCGCCGCACGGTCCTTCACCGACGCACCGGGATTGGCAAATTCGCACTTGCCGAGAATTTCGCACCCGGTTGCCGCCGATGGCCCATTCAAACGGACCAGCGGCGTGTTGCCGATAAGCGCGAGCGGTTTCGATACGATCGTCATCAGTCCAAGCGTAGCGGCGTCATTTCGCGACGGCAAACAGAACGATGTATTTTCGGCGCACGAACAGCGCCTTGCGCCAACGCGATCACGCGCTAAATCTGCGCACCATGGATCGCGAGACCTTGACCTGCGCCCTCGTGATCATTGGCCGCAATGAAGGCGAGCGACTCAAACGCTGCCTGCGGTCGCTGCCAACGGGGCCTGCTCGGGTTTATGTTGATTCAGGATCGACCGACGGCAGTCAGGATTTTGCGCGTGGTTTGGGATTCGCCGTCGTCGATCTCGATTCCACCCAAGGGTTTACGGCCGCGCGCGCGCGCAACGCCGGTTTACGGATGATCCGGCAAGCGACCAACGTCCCCGACTTTGTCCAGATGATCGACGGCGATTGCGAACTTGATACGGATTGGATTCCTACCGCGCTTGCAGTTCTGTATGCCGAACCTGACCTCGCGACAGTTTTCGGGCGGCGGCGTGAGCGATATCCCGAACGCAGCTTGTATAATCGGCAATGCGATGACGAATGGAATGTGCCCATCGGGTATGCGGCGTCTTGCGGCGGCGATGCGATGTTCCGGCTTTCGGCGCTGTCCGTCGTGGGCGATTATTCGGCTGATTTAATCGCAGGCGAAGAACCCGACCTTTGCCTCCGCCTCGCGCAACACGGCTGGAAGATCAAACGGATCGACGCCGAAATGACCCTGCACGATGCCGACCTACGTCTTTTTTCGCAGTGGTGGCGACGGGCACGCCGCTCGGGCCATGCCTATGCCGAACATGTCTGGCGGCACGGCGCATCGGCGCTTCCAAGTTGGCGGCGACAGGTTTGGAGCATCGCGCTCTGGGGCTTGGTGATCCCGTTGTGCGGGCTGGCGTTGCTATCAGCGTGGGCTTTGGGTGCGCCGACATTGTGGGCCGCGGCGCTCCTCCTATCTGTCTATCCGATCCAGATCCTGCGCATATCAGCGCGCACTCAAAAGACTTTGGGATATGCCGCATTAATCGTCGTCGGGAAATTTGCCGAATTGGGCGGTGCGGTGCGCTTCTATCTAAACCACGCTCGGGGATATGCGCCCAAACTGATTGAGTATAAGCAACCCGCATGAGCAAATTCGGCGACATGCTGGCGCAGATTGGCGAGGATTACCGCGCTCACGGTCGCGATTGGACAAAGCCCGGCTTTCGTGCGTTGGCGATTTACCGGTTCGGTGTGTGGCGGATGACAGTCCAAACCAAACTGCTCCGCGCACCGCTCAGTGTCCTCTACCGCGCCGGATTTCGCTTTTGCCGGAACGTCTATGGCATCGAGTTGCCCTATAGTGCCGTGATCGGGCGCGGTGTGATTATTGAGCATCAGGGCGGCATTGTCGTTCATGGCTGTACCGTGATCGGCGAAGGTTGCGTCATTCGCCAGAATTGCACGTTTGGCATTCGCACCGTCGAAGACCTCGACGCGGCGCCGGTTCTGGGTAAAAATGTTGATGTCGGCGCAGGCGCAGTTGTCCTCGGGCGAGTTCATTTGGGTGACGGTGCCATGATCGGCGCGAATGCCGTGGTTCTTATGGACGTACCGGCGGGTGCGCTTGCGGTTGGCGTTCCCGCCCAGATAAAGCTTAGAGCCGAAGTAAAGCTTAGAGAGCGCCCCTAAATCCGGCCAAAGCCCTGATTATTGGCACCGGTATCTTTACGACCAAATCCGCGGCGCTCGACCAGCGGATTGGTGTCCCTGTCAAACGCATCCATCGTTTGCGCGAACAGTGGGCGCAATTTCACGACATGTTGGATGGCGCCATCCGGGGCATGACCCCATTCGACACACTGGCGCGCTTCGGTCTCTATGGTTTCGGCCAAATCACCAAGTGCATCGGCGCCAAACTGCCGCGCTTCGCCTTTTAGCGTGTGGGCAGGCATCACCATGGCGACGGCATTGTTCGCGCGCACTGCCGTTTCAAGCGCATCAACTGACTTCGCACCATCTTCTCGAAAATAGCCAAGGATACGAATGAAATCACCGCCCAGCTCGCCGCGCGCCGTCTGAAAAGCCACCCAATCAATAATTTCTTCCGGCGTTTCGTCCACGATGCGCTCCCGGGGGCCGCGCACGACCCCGAATGTCCCGAAGGGAAATTAGCGCCGCAAAGTTAAGGCAGTGTTACCTTCGCGCATCTCACGACGTCGACGCGAAGGGATTTTTCGGGGCACGGAATGTCAGCCGTACCGGCACGGCGCCAAATCCCAAATCACGGCGAATGCCATTGACCAGATACCGCCGATAACTCTCGGGCAATTGATCGACGCGTGTCCCGAAAATCACGAAGCTCGGCGGGCGCGATTTGATCTGCGTCACATAACGCAGCTTGATCCGTTTGCCGCCCGGTGCCGGCGGCGGATTGGCCTCCAGCGCGCGTTCGAACCAGCGGTTGAGTTCACCCGTCGGCACCCGCTTACTCCACGCATCGCGCGTTTCGAATGCAACCTTGAGCAGGACGTCGAGCCCCTTGCCCGTTGCGGCCGACACCGTCAGCAGCGGAACGCCTTTCACTTGCGCAAAGCCATCGTCAAGTGCCGCGCGCACGCCGTTGAATAGCGCCGACTGCCCCTCCGCAACGTCCCATTTGTTGAGTGCGATCACCATCGCGCGGCCTTCGGTAAAAATCTGATCAGCGATACGCAGATCCTGCGCCTCGAGCCCGCGCGTCGCGTCGAGCAGCAGGACGACGACTTCGGCGAAATCAATCGCATGCGCCGTGTCGGCGGCGGACAATCGTTCGAGTTTATCCTCGACCTTCGCCTTGCGCCGCAGCCCTGCAGTGTCGATCAATCGAACGGGTTTCCCCTCGAATTCCCACTCGATGCTGATCGAATCACGCGTGATCCCGGCTTCAGGGCCAGTGATCATACGGTCTTCGCCGAGCATCTTGTTGACGAGCGTCGATTTGCCCGCATTCGGGCGTCCGACAATGGCCAATTTCAGCGGGCCACCCTCGGCCACCTCTTCTTCCTCTTCCTCCTCGACACCTTCGCGGTCGAGATGGGGCAACAGTCCTTCGAACAAATCAGCGAGCCCTTCGCCATGCTCCGCCGATAGCGCCACCGGATTGCCAAAGCCCAGCGAGAATGCCTCATAAAAACCGCCGTCACCGCTCGACCCCTCGGCCTTGTTCGCGACCAGCACCACGGGCGTTTTCGATCCCCGCAGCCAGCGCGCAATCTCTTCATCGAGCGGCACAATCCCCGCACGTGCATCGATCACGAACAGCGCGACGTCGGCCATATCAACTGCGGCCTGTGTCTGCGCGCGCATCCGCCCGGGCAGCGTGGCCGCATCCTCGTCCTCGAAACCCGCTGTATCGACCAGCCGGAAATCAAGCCCGAGCAAATGCGCGTCACCCTCGCGCCGGTCGCGCGTCACGCCCGGCCGGTCATCGACCAGCGCAATCCGCTTGCCGACCAGCCGGTTGAACAGCGTCGATTTGCCCACATTGGGGCGTCCGATAATGGCAACAACGGGCAGGGGCATCAAAGCAATCCTAGCTCCCCTCCACGCCTTCGTGGAGGGGCCGGGGGTGGCCCCTTCTTCATCAAAAGAGCAACGCGATATGACAAAGGGGCCACCCCCAACCCCTCCAGCAAGGGCTGGAAGGGAGCCATTCGTTCAACGAAACGCCGTGATCTTCCCAGAGTTATCGAGAATATACAGTGTCGAATTGGCAACGACCGGCGACAGGAAAACCGGCGCACCGATCTTGGTAGTAGACTGCACCTTGCCGTCGCCCGCGCCCACGCTGATCATCGCGCCTTCGGACGATGCCAATACCAAACGATCCCCCGCAAGCACCGGCCCGCTCCACGTCACCGGACCATTTTTCGACTTTTCCTTGCGATAGCGTTGCAGCGCGGTCGACCACCGAACTTTACCGGTCGCGCGCGCAACACAGAGCAGCTTGGCTTCGTCCGTCACGACAAACAGCCATTCGCCCGCAACCCATGGTGTCGAAATGCCCGCAATGTTCATTTCCCACAGACGCTGGCCCGTAACGAGTTCGAGGCTCACCATACGTCCGCCCTGCCCAACGGCGAACACGCGACCTTGATCGACGACCGGCGCGGCATCAATGTCCGACAACGTGCCCACCGATGTATTGATACTCGTCCGGGATAGCGCTTCCTGCCAGACGGTACGACCGTTCTCATACCGATAAGCATTCAAGTCGCCCGACGAGAAACCCGCCACAACAGTGCCTTGGGCAACCGCAGGTGCTGCTACGCCGAAAACGCCGGCAAGCTGAACCGCCGCCGCTTCGGTCCATTCGACATTGCCGTCGCTCGCCTTGAGCGCGATCAACTGATTATCTTGGCTCATGGCAAAAATATTGCCGTTCGCCACCGTCGGTGCGCCGCGCAAGGGTCCGCCAGGGCGCTTCTTCCAGACAACCGACCCGTTCGCCACATTCAGCGCACCGACATCGCCAAGGCCATTTGTCGCGTAAAGAAACGCGCCTTCAACACTGACCCCGCCACCGAATAGCGACGCACTATTCTTGCCACCATCGCCAAATTGAACCGACCACAGCTTCGCACCCGAATTTGCATCATAAGCCGAAATCACCGCATCGGTCCCCATGACATAAAGCTTGCCATCAGCAATGACCGGTGCCGAAGCGAGCCGCGCTTCCTTTGATGCGCCCACTATCTTGCCCGTCCATGCTGTGCCAAGCGTCGCGCCAAGTGCTGGATGTCCCATCGACTTGGCCGCATTGCCGCCCGGCTGTGTCCAGCTGTCGTTCGCCGCCGCAACGGGTAATGTCACCGCAACATCGGCAAGCGCCGGATCAATCTCAACGCCGCTTTCGGCTGTCAAAATCGAAATGCGATCGCCGAGCAATGCACTCTTTGGTTTTGAGCCTTTGAACAATCCGCCGGCGCATCCGCCAACCAGCGTTAGCGCCGCGAGCGCGATCAGCGCTTTATTTGGTTTCAACATAGTCACTTGTTACCCTTTGCCGGAGCTGCATCGACTCCCAATATCCCTGCCAGCTGAACGACGCGCGAACGGATCGTTTCGGGCACTGTCTCATCTTTGGCCACCGCGCCAAACATCGCGCCCGCAAGGTCATTCTGACCTTTTCGCATATAGGATATGCCGACCATCTCGCCCGCGCTCCCAAACCATGGATTGCCTTTTGCCGCGAGCGGTTTCAACCGCGCGATCACGGCATCGGGCGTCATGCTGTCAAACTCGGCAGCGGTCTGTCGCACCAGCGCAAGATCGCGATAGGGCTGGTCAAGATTGGTATCCGCCGCAATTGAGCCGAACGCAGCTGCCGCACCTTTGTTGTCGCCCTTGTTCAACAGCAGCGCAGCATTGGCGAGCTTGGCCGCAACCGCCACACCGTCGCTCTTCGATGCCGCCAGCGCGTCGAGTTGGGGCTTGACCATATCAGATTTGCCCGCGCTCAACTCGTCAAGCGCCGTGCTCAACTGCTCGCCCTCGACGCCCAGCTTGGTTTCGCGGTCATTCTGCCACCAAAGATAACCCGCAAACAACGCAAGCCCACCAACGACCAGCGCAATGATCCAGCGACCATAGCGTTTCCAGATCGTCAGCGCCTGTTCGCGGCGAAGTTCGTCATCGACTTCGCGGATAAATTCTTCGTTGGTGGTGGGCGGTACGGCCAAGGGGTCGTGCTTTCGCTGTGTAAATCTGGCGGGCAGCCTTAGCGGGCGTTATCCGGCGGGGCTAGCCCTCACAATTCGTCGATCATGCCCGCCAGCACGGCAAGGCAATCGCGCGCGAGTTGCCGCGACCGTTCGGGCGACCACCCACGCTCCGCATCGGGCGCATCGGCATTGTCCTTGAACGGCATTTCGAGCGTCATCGACACCGCGCCAAAGCGTTCGGCAAGCTGGTTGGTCGACATCGTCAAATTGGCCTTGCCTGCGCCCGCTGTTGGATAACCATGCGTCGTTTGGAAATCGGGTGTGCGCGCGGCAAGGCGAGCGAGGAACATGTTATATAAATCGCCCTGTCGTTGCGTCCATGACGGGATACCGTGAAATCCTGCCATGAAAGCATGCGGGATTGATTCATCGCCGTGCACATCCATCGCGAAATCAACGCCGGTTTCATCCATCGCACCCCGAACATGCAGGACTTCGGGGCTGCGTTCGGGCGTTGGCGAGGCCCACTCGCGGTTCAGGTTCACACCCACCGAATTTGTCCGCAAATGCCCGCGCGCGCTGCCGTCTGGGTTCATATTGGGAACGACATGGAATATTGCGGCGTCACGAAGCTGCGCCGCGACCGCATCGTTTGACACAAGGAGGTCAAGGGCCCCCTCCATCCACCATTCGGCCATCGTTTCGCCGGGATGCTGGCGGGCGTAGAGCCATATCTGAAGCGGCCCGTTGCCGATCGTCAGCAAGTCGAGCGGGCGACCCTCTTTCGTTTCGCCAAGAACCCGATGCCCGACATGCGGGACTGCCGCGATCCGATCGACCAGCGCGGCGTGCCGCTCCATCGGGTAGGGCGCGAAATAGGCAAACCAAATGCTGTCGCTGTCGGCCATATGGCGGATGGTCAGCACGCCGTTGGCATAGTTAGTATCCGCGCGCAGCCAGTCGCTGTTGTCGATGCTCACGCAGGCGCGATAGCCGGGCCAGCCCGTTGGATAGGCCGACCCCGCGCAATTTGTGATTCGCAATTCAAGTGCTTGCCCGCCCGCGCCATCAACACGGAAATAGAACCATTGGTAAAACTGCGAATCCTTGTCACGGCGGATGGCGAGGTTTGCCCGCGTGCCGTCGATCTCCGTTACTTCGATATTACCGCTATCGAAGTCGCTATGGATGCTGATGCTCATGGCACGCTGATAGTGTGACCGCTCTCGCCGGGGAAGTCTTTGAATAATGCCGTGGCCAATTTATCAGCAGCCAATCCAGGTTGCGACGCGGGCGCGCTAGACGGTGCTTCGGTTTCGGCGCGTCCTTCCCAAACAACGCCTTTGCCGCCGCGCTCACGCAACTGGACTGAGAGCCGCGTGACGATGACTTCGCTGCTTTTGTTGCCGCCAAGGCCAAAGCTGACCCCCGCACCAACGCCACCGCCATAACCGCCCGTCCCGCCACCGATACCGATGCTGATTGGCGAGCGCTTGGAGGCGGCGGCGCGGGCATCGCGCGTGACTTCGCTGGAATAAGTATAGCGCGCTTCGGTGCCGCCTGCCGCAAAACCTAGACGCGCCAGTTCGCGCGCAACGGCGGTATCATAGGCCGCCCGCTCCAGACTGTTCTCCACAACCACAGGGGCCACGGCGCCGCGTACGATCTCGCGGCCCAGATGGAAGCGTGTGACTTGTACCGGCGGAATGCTTGCGGCGCATCCGCTCAGCGCGAGGGCAGTGGATAAAAGCAAAGCGCGGATCATCATCATCTACTCCTGACAAGTCGTTGCGGGTATAACAAGCGACGAGGGACATAGTGCCGCATTCGTCTTGACTTCGCCAGCCTGCTTGCCTAGGCGCGGCGTTCGCAATTTCTCCTGCATAAAGACCGCCGCCATGAAGATTCGTAACTCGTTGAAGTCCCTCAAGGATCGCCATCGCGACAACCGCGTGATTCGCCGTCGCGGACGCACCTATGTGATCAACAAGACGAATCGCCGGTTTAAGGCGCGGCAAGGCTGAATCGATGCGACGCTTAGCGGAGCTAAGCGCGACACCGATCAGCCTGGACGGCGTCACCCCGTGACGACCGACGAAAACATGGGCTTTGCCCATGTCACCCCTCCCAAACCCATACGCGCAGTCGTTTTCGACGTCGGCAATGTCCTGTTTTTCTGGTCGCTCCGTGTTCTCTTCGAAAAGCTGATCAGCGATCCGCAGGAATGCGACTGGTTTCTTGCAAACGTGGTCACCGAAAAATGGCATTTCCAGCATGACGCCGGGCGTCCCCTTGTCGACATGGTGCGCGAGCGCAAAACCGAATTTCCCAATTATGCCCATCTGATCGACGTTTATGTCGAACGCTTCAACGAATCCATCCACGCGCCGGTGCCCGGCATGGCCGAAATCGTCCACGACTTGGCTGCGCGCGGCGTGCCGATCTTCGGCATCACCAATTTCGGCGCTGAATTCTGGGCCGATTTCCGCCCGACCAAACCTCTCTTTGATCATTTTCAAGATATCGTTGTTTCGGGTGACGAGAAAATAGTGAAGCCCGATGCGGCGATCTATGCGCTCGCCCTGCGCCGTTTCGACCTGGCACCTGGGGAGGGGCTCTTCGTCGATGACCGACTTGAAAACGCCGAGGCTGGGCAGGCGAACGGCTTTGTCGGGCATCATTTCATAGATGCGGGAAAATTACGGTCAGAACTTGAGCGATTGGCGCTGCTCTAATCCTTATGCCCCTTCAACTCATCGCCGGTAAGCCGAACGACATGTAGCACATTGGTCGACCCCGGCGTCCCGAACGGTACGCCTGCCATGACGATCACGCGGTCGCCGCCTTCGGCCAACTTGTGACGCAAGACCATACGCTTCGACTTCGCGACCATGTCCTCAAAACTGTCGACGTCGCGCGTGTGCACGGCATGAACACCCCACAGCAGCCCCGAGCGCCGTGCGGTTTCGGCTTTGGGCGTCAGCACCAGCAGCGGCACCGAGGGCCGCTCACGCGATATGCGCCGCGCCGTTGATCCCGACGACGTGAAGCAGATGATCGCTTTCGCGCCCACCGTAATCGCAATCTCACGCGCGGCGCCCGCCAGCGCATCGGCAGTGGTCGGATCGGCCTTAGTCTCGGTGAAGTGCAGCCGCGCGCCATAGCCGGGGTCAGCCTCCACCGTCATCGCAATCCGGTCCATCATGCTGACCGATTCAACCGGCCACGCGCCCGCCGCGCTTTCCGCCGAGAGCATCACCGCGTCCGCCCCGTCATACATGGCGGTCGCCACATCGGAGACTTCGGCACGCGTAGGCGTGGGCGATGTGATCATCGATTCGAGCATTTGCGTCGCTACCACGACAGGGCGTCCGTAACGCCGCGCCGTCTCGACAATGCGTTTCTGCGCTGGCGGGACCGCTTCGGGCGGAAGTTCGACGCCAAGGTCACCGCGCGCGACCATCACCGCGTCGGCCATCTCGATAATATCCTCGAGCCGGTCGAGCGCCGCCGGTTTCTCGATCTTCGCCAGCAAGGCGGCGCGGCCCTGGATGAGCTTGCGCGCTTCGGCCAGGTCTTCGGGCCGCTGAACGAAGGACAGCGCCACCCAATCAACATTCTGGTCGAGCGCGAACGCCAGATCACTCCGGTCTTTTTCGGTCAGCGCTGCCATCGGGATGACGACATCGGGGACATTCAGCCCCTTGCGATCGGACAGCATCCCGCCAACTTCGACCCGCGTCATGACATGATCATCGGCCATATCCGTCACGCGCAGCACGAGTTTGCCATCGTCGAGCAAAAGCCGCGCGCCTATCTCAAGCGCGGCAAAAATCTCGCGGTGCGGCAGGCAGGCCCGCGTCGCATCGCCCGCTGTCGGGTCGCGATCCAGCCGGAACGCTGCGCCTGTTTTCAACTCGACTTTGCCTTCGGCAAAAGTGCCGACCCGCAGCTTTGGTCCCTGCAAATCAGCCAAAATCGTCGTCGGCCGCTCCAGCACTTTCTCCAGTCCCCGAATCGCCGCAATCGTCGCCTTATGATCGTCCTGCGTCCCGTGGCTCATGTTGACGCGGAACGCATCGGCCCCGGCACGCATCAGTTTCTCGATCATTTCCGGCGTCTTGCTAGCGGGACCAAGCGTTGCAAGAATGCGGACTTTGCGGGCACGTGGCGGCAATGTTTGAACCAAGTTTGTCTCTCCCGGACTGGTCGGTTCCCCGAATAGAGCCTAAACGTGACACTTCAAGCGAGGGTATTCGTATGCAGGAGATTTCCGATGCCGTAGCGGCAGCCGCGTTCCGCCGCCTGGTCGCGCATCTCCGACACCGGCAGGATGCGGCCAACATCGACCTGATGGGACTGGCAGGCTTTTGCCGCAATTGCCTGAGCGACTGGGTTGCCGAAGCGGGTAATATGACAAAAGACGAAGCGCGTGCAGCGATATACGGCATGCCCTACGCCGAGTCGAAAGTTGGCCAGCCCGACGCCACCCCCGAACAATTGGCGCGCATGGCGGAAAGCGTTGCGAAGAATGCGTCGGGGGATTAGGCCGCACTCATCGACTCGCGGATTGCCCCGCACCCGTCAAAACATCGCAGGAGAATTTATGGCAGAAGCCACCGTTTCAGACGATCAATTGCGCCTGTTCATCGAGCGCGTTGAGCGTTTGGAAGAGGAAAAAAAGGGCATCGCAGACGATGTACGTGACATCTATTCGGAAGCTAAGGGGCAAGGCTACGACACGAAAATTATGCGTCAGATTGTAAGGCTTCGTAAGATGTCACAGCAGGATCGGCAGGAAATGGAAACGATCTTGGAGCTTTACAAAGCAGCGCTTGGGCTGGCTTAGCAGCTAGCGATTTACTCGTTTCGCTCGGTAAAGGCCTTGCGATACGCTTCAAGCGCGGCAGGGTCGCCAGCTTTAAGTTCTTTCACCAGCGTTTTGAGGTGATGCAGGTAATCGGCTTGGGCAGTGCAAACAGCTTCCATAACGCGCTCGACATAAGAAAGCAGCCAAAACAGACCCGACCAAGCCGCTTTCGTGTCGTCGGAAGAAATGTTTAAGTCCGAAATACCTTTGGGGTGCGTTACCCTGTTCCTGATCACTATGGTTCGTTTCAGATCGCCCCAACCCTCTCCGTTGATCTCAATTTCAAGGGCAGGGGCCAGTTCTTTTGCAACATTGGTAACAAGCCTGATCATTGTCGGAAGAGGGATAAATCGCTGCTGCTCGATCAGTTTGCCATTTTCGCCAACCGAATAGGACGTTTCTGTAAGGGCCATCGCCAACTGCGGAGAAAGTTCGCCCAAGTCTTCGGCAGCTCCCCGAATATTCTCGCGAAACTGCCAAACGATGCCTTCCACTGCAGCAAACAAAGTTCGAATGAAATCCCGACGCGAAGTCTGACTTTCATCGTGTTCGAGGCGCTTATGCGCGACCAATACATCACGAGTAACGATACCCAAGAAGGTTACGCGCAGTTTTTCCGCGTTGGCCGGTTCTGATTTGTCCCCCATCGCATCCAACCTCATCGGCTTGTTTCGATGCAGACCGTAAGCTAGGGCCGAGCACTCCACCACTAGCGATTTACAAGAAGAAAAACGCCCAATGGCAGGTCATTCCAAATTTAAAAACATCATGCACCGCAAGGGTGCGCAGGATAAAAAGCGCGCGGCAGCCTTTTCGAAGCTCAGCCGTGAAATCACGGTCGCGGCGAAATCCGGCCTGCCCGATCCTGCGATGAACGCCCGCCTCCGCTCCGCCGTCATCACAGCACGCGCGGGCGGTATGCCCAAGGATAATATCGAACGCGCGATCAACAACGCGTCCAAAAACGACGGCGCGAATTATGAGGAAATCCGCTACGAGGGCTTTGGCCCCGGGGGCGTCTCGCTCATCATCGAAACCCTGACCGACAACCGCAACCGTACCGCGACCAATGTGAAGACGGCCGTGTCCAAGAACGGCGGCAACATCGGCGCGCCGGGTGCTGTCAGCCACGCGTTCGACAGGCTGGGGCAGATTACCTATCCTGCAAAAGCGGGCGACGCTGACACCGTATTCGACGCCGCTCTCGAAGCGGGTGCCGAAGACGTGTCGTCCACCGAAGACGGACACGAAATCTGGACCGCGCAAGGCGACTTGCACGAAGTTGCCAAGGGCCTCGAAGGTGCGCTCGGTGAACCCGAAGGCGTCAAACTCGCATGGCGTCCGCAAGTCATGGTCAGCGTTGACGAGAAGGACGCGGGAACGCTGATGAAATTGCTCGATGCGCTCGACGATGACGATGATGTGCAGACCGTCTGGGGCAATTACGATGTCTCGGACGAAGTTATGGAGCGGTTGGGTTGATGACCGTTAACCCTTCTCTCCCTTCAGGAGAGAGGGTTTTCGGATCATGATGATCCTCGGCCTCGACCCCGGACTTGGCACGACCGGCTGGGGCGTGATTGTCGCAAAAGGCAACCGCTTGAGCCATATCGCCAATGGCCAGATCAAGACCGATCCCAAAATGCCGCTCGCCGAAAGGCTCTATGTCATCGACACGCTGCTGGCCGACCTGCTCATCGAACATAATCCTGATAGCGCCGCAGTTGAGGAGGTGTTCGTCAACACCAACGCGCAATCAACATTGAAACTGGCGCACGCCCGCGGCGTCATCCTGCTGGCGGCCGCGCGGCGCGGGATCGTCGTCGGCGAATATGCCGCGCGACTGGTGAAAAAAGCGGTGGTTGGCACAGGCGCTGCCGAAAAGACGCAGGTTCAGGCCATGCTCAAAATCCTGTTGCCCGGCGTGAAAATTGTCGGCCCCGATGCCGCAGACGCGCTGGCCGTGGCGATTTGCCATGCACATCACTTCCAAAGGGCTGTGCAAATTTAACCTAATTGGCACTTTTTTCTTTCCTACAGTCGCATTCTTCAGAACATATAATGAACATTGCGAATTGTCGCGATGGTCATGGCTTTCAAACGAAAGTTTTGGCTCAGCTTAGCGGCTGAACCGTTTCGTTGAGGGCTGTAATTTTGGAGAAGAAAAATGCCGATTACACCTGTTCAAATCAATTTCGACACTGACGCCAAATTGGCCGAATGGTTCTCAATTCCAATAACCCCGAACGCCGGCGCCATTGGCGCCGTTCGCCGCGTAACCGAAAGTGGCGTCAGTTGTGCTGAGATCAACATCGGAAACGAAGTCCCGACAGTCAGCTTTCTTAGCGAACGAGACGGCAGCGGCGTTTACGGGACCGGTTATGCAAAGATGACTGCCAACTTGAACTTTCCCGCCGGAGCCGTGGCATATTGCTACGACGAGGACAGCAGCAAGCACGGTCGTTATGTAAAGACAGGGGCCAGCGGAACCGGAAGCTGGGGAACGCGGACGGGTTCAGTCGCGCCAGCGATGTGGACCGATGAAAATCACCGCCGCGTTGCTCAGCTTCATTTGCTTTTTTCAAGTTGGTCCAAAGCGGGTGATCCCTTTGCCGCTGCCGACGGCCCTGGCGGCATTACTGACAAGCTCGGCTATCCTGATATCCGAGACTTGCGGGGCGCGACAATGCGCTGGCGGGTGCGCGCACAAAATATGGAGATGGGGCCGATGACTAAAATCGTGCAGCATTATCAAACGCGCGTTCCCCGGATCCCCACATCGCCGACGAGTTCGGCTGTGGTCGATGCGCCTGCGTTCGTTAACGCGATCAATACGGCGACATGCATTTCGGATAAGCTGGGCTTTGGTAATGGCGGCGTGTTTGCACGCAACCTTGTCGATTTTGTTGCTGATAGCGGATGGGTCGACATCGACATTCCCTTGATTGCCGATGAATCGAAATGGCAAGCGCTGGGCGGCCTGCCCACAAAGCAGGGGCGGCAACCGTTTAATCAGTCGATAAAATATGTGTGTGCTCCCGTCGCAGAATGGCTCGCGAATTGGACCGGCAACGCCTATATGGTTGGTTATTTTCCAAACCCAAATCCGGGTACGGATATGGCAGCCCCCGCAGCCGCAGACCAAATCAAGGGCCGGTTGCTGATCCAGTCCTTGTCGTTTTTCTAAATTAACTCAGCCGTCGCCTTGCCCTTTTACGGGTCGGGCGGCGGCATATTTTTAACGGCTCGGCAGCATTGCGACGTTGCGACCTTTGCGTAATGCCTCCAATACACAAAAAATGACATCAAATCGCACTCGGATAAACGTCGCTTGATTGCCCGTCTCACCGGAACCTTGTGCGAAACCGCGTCGGACCATGCCGTGCTCGATGTCGGCGGCGTTGGCTACCTCGTCCAGGCCTCGACACGGACGATGACCGCCATCGGGCCAATCGGCGGGACAGTCATGCTCTACACCGACATGCAGGTCCGCGAGGATTCGATGACGCTGTTCGGCTTTGCGAGCAGCGAGGAACGCGAATGGTTCCGCTTGCTCACCGGCGTTCAAGGCGTCGGCGGGCGGGTCGCACTGGCGATCCTGTCCGTCCTCGACGCCGCCGAACTTGCCCGCGCCATCGCCAGCGCCGACGCAACAATGGTCACGCGCGCGAATGGCGTCGGCCCGAAACTGGCCGCGCGGATCGTCAACGAGCTGAAAGGTAAAGTCGGCGGGATTGCGCTGGGTGCCCCCGGCGTGGTGGCCGTCGCAGGTGCAGCGCAAGACGCGGTGTCGGCGCTGATCAACCTAGGCTTTAGGCCCGCAGAGGCCAGCGTCGCGGTGGCCAAAGCCGACGAGGAACTGGGTAGCGGCGCAGGGCTCGATGCGCTTGTGCGGGTGGCGTTGAAGAAGGTGGCGCGGTGATCATGGCCAAAAGCCGGAATGCTGACGCTGTCTTTGCGATCCCGATACCGCTCGACATATCTGCGCAAATCACTATACCATTCCTATGTCACAATTGAATGTTTCCGTCCCGCCTGCGCTCAAAAGCTGGGTGGACACACGTGTCGCCGAAGGGCGATACAGCAGCGCGAGCGACTATGTGCGCGATCTTGTTCGGCGCGATCAGGACAGCGCCGAGAACGAGACCCGCTGGCTGCGCGGTTTGATTGACGAGGGGCTTACATCGGGCATGATCGACGAAGAGCCCGAAGCTGTTATCGAAAGCATTATTGCCGAACGTCACGCGCGGCGTGGCTGAAATCAGGCTCAGCCCGACGGCGCGCGCCGATCTGGCCAGCATTGATGAATATAGCGCGGAACAGTTTGGCGATGACGTGGCCGATGTCTATTCGCGCGGCTTTCACGAGGTATTCGACCTGCTGCGCCGTCACCCCATGGCTGGCGCGGAAAAGCGCGAATTGGGAAATGCCATCCGCTGCTTCGTTCACCGGCAACACCGGATTTTCTATCGCGTGGACGGCGACCTCATTCTGATCATTCGTATCATCCACCACGCGCAAAACGCACGGCGGGCCTTGAAGAAGGTGGCGCGATGACTGACGACGGTAGCGGAGTTGATCCCGAAGTATGGCAACGGGTAGCCGAACAGGAACTCGCTGCCGCCACTCATTCGCGAAACGTGCTTCTGGAAGCGCATCAGGATACATACAAATGGCTATTGGCTTCGCTGCTTGGCATCAACAGCGGTGGTATGCTTG